>NZ_JACBYP010000054.1 GCF_018982965.1 Streptomyces mayonensis
GACGGGCGCCGGCGGGGGCGGCGGGGGTCGGGTCGGGTCGGGGAAGCAGTCGGCGGTGCGTGGACGCGCCTGGCGGGGGGAGGCGGGGTGTCCACGCACCGGCCGAGGGAGGGGGACGGCTCCGTGCGGGAGGCCTCCCCCGCCGGCGGTGGTTACGCGCAGCCGAGCTTGCTGTAGACCTTGTCGCCGGTCCACGCCCCGGTGGCCCACTCGTCGGCGTCCGCCGGCTCGAAGCCGTACTGCTCCTTCAGCCGCTCGCCGAACCAGACGGCGAACGCGGCCGAGCCCTGCTGGCAGGAGTGGATGCCGTCCTTGCTGCGCTGCGCCTTGTCCGCACCGTTGTCGTCGCCCCACAGGGCGGACGCGTCGAGGAAGCCGGTCGTGTCCGGGTGGGCCGCGGCCACCTCCTTCGCGGACTCGGGCGCGGTCTCGATCTCCGCCTTGTGCGGCTTGTAGAAGTCGTCGAGCTTGAAGGGCGGGGCGGACACGAGGAGGAGGTCGGCCCCCGCCTTGTTCACCGTCTCGGCCAGGCGTTCGTAGGCCTTGCGCTGTGTGGCCGGGTTCTCCCAGTCGTAGGTGGTGATCTGGTAGGCGACGACGTCCGGCGTGAAGGACTTCAGGGTCTTCGGGAGGCGGTCCCAGGTGGGGGCCGCCATCTCGCCGACGACACCGCCGCCGCCGGTGGAGGCCATCGACTTGAACTCCACGCCCTTGGCCTTCATGGCCGCACCGAGGGCCGGTGCCTCGGCCTCGCCGATGGAGTCGCCCATCCACAGCAGGCGTTGCGGCTTGTCGCCCTTCTTCCCGCCGGAGGAGTCCTTCGCACTGTCCGAGGTGCCGGCCGCCGAGCTGTCGCCGGCGGATTCCTTCACGCCGCTGCCGGAGTCCTGGCAGCCGGTCAGCGAAAGGGCCACGGCCGCTGCCACGAGGGCGTATCCGGCGACGCGGCGGGCGGGCAGCGACCGCCCGATGGAGTTGATCTCGTTGTTCATGCCTCCAGCACAGGTCACACGCCCCCGGCCCGGGGAGTGCTGTCATCGTTTCATCACATGACGCGGGACCCGGCGTCATAGGCTTCGCGCAGGCTGGCAGAAGACGGCCGCCCGGCCGGCCGAGAAGACGGAGAAGAGCACACCCACATGGCACGAGTCCTGCTCATCGAAGACGACCCCGCCGTGCAGCGAGGCGTCTCGCTCGCGCTGAAACGCCGGGGGCACGAGGTGGCCGTCGCGGGCAGTGGCGAGACCGGCCTGCTGAGCCTGGAGCGCCACCGGCCCGACCTGGTGCTGCTCGACCTGATGCTGCCGAACATGAGCGGTCTGGAGGTGTGCCGGCGCATCCGGGAGAGCAAGCAGATCCCGATCATCATCCTCTCCGCGCGCGGCGACGAGATCGACATGGTCGTGGGCCTGGAGGCGGGCGCCGACGACTACGTCGTCAAACCGGCGGGCGCCGAGCTGCTGGAGGCACGGATCCGGGCGGTCCTGCGCCGGGTCGCGCCCGCCCAGGACGGCCGTACGGAGCAGCCCTCGGCCGCGGGCCCCGAGCGGTACGCGGACCTCACGGTCGACCGCACCACCCTGGTCGTGACCAAGCACGGCACGGAACTCCCGCTGGCGCCCTCCGAACTGAAGCTGCTGCTGTTCCTCACCGCCACCCCCGGCCAGGTGTACTCGCGCCAGCAGCTCCTGGAGCAGGTCTGGGAACACTCCTTCTACGGAGACGTCCGCCTCGTCGACGCCTGCGTGATGCGGCTGCGCGCCCGTATCGAGGACGATCCGCGCAAACCGGTGTACGTGCAGACCGTGCGCGGCTTCGGCTACCGCTTCGGTCCGCTGTGAGGGGGCTGCGGCCGCGCGTGCCCCGCGGGCTGCGCGTACGGCTCGTCGTCGCCTTCCTCCTGGCCGCCGCGTTCGGCGCCCTGCTCACCGCCGGCTTCACCTTCGACCGGGCCCGCGGGGCCATCCTCGACCGCGCGGAGGAGACGGCCGTCGCCGATCTGCGCATCCAGCTGGACTCCCTCGCCCCCGACCTGAGCTTCCCGCCGGACGCCGAGGACCTGCGCGGGCTCACCCGGCAGATCGACCAGGCCGGCGGGGCCCGCGGCTGGCACTCCGCCGCCTCCTACCGGGGCGGCGAACCGGTCTCCGCCTCCACCGGCACACCTCCCGTCCCCGACGAACTGCGCGAGACCGTCCAGGACACCGGACGCGCCGTCCATCAGCGGATCGAACACGACGGCCGCCCCTGGCTGGCCCTCGGCATGCCCGTCGCCTACGCCGACGAGTCCGCGGGCAAGGACGACAAGTCCGCAGATTCCGCAGACAAGGCCAAGGCCACGGCCAAGGGCAACGACTCCGGCTCGCTCACCGGGCTGACCGTGTACGCGTCCTTCCCGCTCGACGACGACGACGCCGACATCGACGCCCTGGTCACCGCCGCCCAGGCCGGTGCCGTCCCCGCGCTCGCCCTGGCCCTCGTCCCCGCCCTCTTCGCGGCGCGCAGCGTCCTGCGCCCCGTACGCCGGCTGCGCCTCGGCGCCGAACGCATCGCCGCCGGGGAGCTGGACACGCGGCTGGCGGCCCAGGGCCACGACGAACTCGCCGAGCTGACCCGTTCCTTCAACACCATGGCCGAGACCCTGGAGCGCGACGCCGCCGAGCTGCGCCGGCTCGAGTCGGGCGCCCGTCGCTTCGCCGCCGACGTCGCCCACGAACTGCGCACACCCCTCGCGGCCATGGCCGCGGTCACCGAGGTCCTCGACGAGGACGCCGCCTCCGGTGTGCTGCCCGTCGACACGGAGGACGCCGTCCGGCTGATCAGTGAGGAGGTCCGCACCCTGGCCCGGATGGTGGAGGACCTGATGGAGGTCTCCCGGTTTGACGCCAAGGCCGCCCCCGTCCACCGGGAGGACGTCGATCTGCGCACCCTCGTGGTCAAAACCCTCCAACTGCGCGGCTGGGCCCACGACGAGCGGGTCCGGGCCGTCCTGCCCGAACGGGCGCCCGTGCGCGTCGACCCCCGCCGGATCGATGTCGTCCTCGGCAACCTCGTCGCCAACGCGCTGCACCACGGACGCCCGCCGGTGACCGTCGCGGTCCGCGCGCACCACGACCGGGCCGAGGTCACCGTCAGCGACCGGGGGCCCGGCATCCCCGACGACGCGCTCCCGTACGTCTTCGAACGCTTCTACAAGGCCGACGCGGCCCGCCCCCGTTCCGGCGGCAGCGGCCTCGGCCTGGCCATCGCCCACGAGAACGCCACCCTGCACGGCGGCACCCTCACCGCGGCCAACCACCCCGCCGGCGGTGCCGTCTTCACCCTCACCCTGCCGCTCGTCCGGCCGCCGGCCGCCTCCTCCCCGGGAACGACATGACCCGCCGCCCGGCGCCCCGCCCGAAGCGCGCCGCCCCCGCCGTGACCGCGCTGGTCGCCGCCGTCGCCACCGGCTGCGGCATCGACACCACGGGCGCCGTGCAGGCCGGCGCACCCGCGTCCGGCGTCCAGCGGCCCGGCGCCGAGGCCACCACCGTGCGCCTGTACTTCGCCGGCCCGTACGGCACCCGCCCCGTCACCCGGCGCACGGACGGTCCCCTCGCCCCCCAGCAGGCGCTCGAACTCCTCCTCGGCGGACCCAACGAGGCGGAGCGCGAGCGCGGTCTGAAGACCCAGGTGGCGCCCGTCGCGGGCGGCCGGATCACCGCCACCACGAGTGACGGCAGCGTCGACATCGTGGTCCCCTTCCAGGTCAGCACCGGCGAACTCGACGTGACCGCGGTCAGCCAGCTCGTCTGCACCGCCGCCTACGCCGACGTCCCGGGCGACCTGCCCGCCTCGGAGGTCGACGTGCGGATCCACGAGGGCGGGCAACGCTCCGACCGGCCCTGGACCCTGCGCTGCGGTGCCGGGGGGAACGCGACGCCCGTCACCGACTGAGCGAGGTCGGCTGCCCGCGGCAACGGAATGCGGAGTACACCCATCTTTGTCGGCTCCACCCGGGGGAGCGGTGCGCCGGAACGCCCTACACCCTTCGCAGTACGCCAGTCCAGACCCAGGGTCTGATCAATCGTCCCCGATCCCGGGCGAGCATGGATGTGTACCCCGGTGAGCGACTCCGCCTTCCCCCCATGTGCCGGGTCTTCGTCCTGCCCGTAACCCGACGGATTGGTCCAAAAGGTGGCTACGTTCCTCTATCGACTCGGCCGGCGGGCGTTCCGGCGCCGCGGGCTCGTCGCCCTGCTGTGGATCGCCATACTCGTGGGCGCCGGCGTCGCCTCGTCCGCCGCGCCCGCCCCTCCGGAAGACTCCTTCTCCATGCCCGGCACGGAGTCGCAGAAGGCCTTCGACCTGCTCGACGAGAAGTTCCCGGCCGCCAGTGCGGAGGGCGCGACGGCCCGCGTCGTGATCCGCGCCCCCGAGGGTGCCAAGATCTCCGACGCGGACGGCAGGGCCCAGGTCGGGGAACTGGTCGCCGGCCTGAAGGCCGGACCGCAGGTCGCCTCGGTGGACGACCCGTTCGAGGCGGACGCCGTCAGCGCGGACGGCACCACGGCCTACGCCTCCGTGACCTACAAGGTCAACGCGATGGAGCTGACCGACCAGGCCCGCGACTCGCTCACCGCCGCCACCGACGAGGCCCGCGCGGGCGGGTTCACCGTGGAGACCGGTGGCGACGCGGTCGTGGCCGAGCAGGAGATGGGCGGCACCGCCGAGCTGATCGGCATCGGAGTGGCAGCCGTCGTCCTGCTGCTGACCTTCGGCTCGCTCGTCGCCGCCGGGATGCCGTTGCTCTCGGCGATCATCGGGGTCGGTATCGGCATCTCCGCCATCGGCGCGCTCGGCAGCACGCTGGAGCTGTCCGCCACGACCTCCACCCTCGCCATGATGATCGGCCTCGCCGTCGCCATCGACTACGCCCTGTTCATCGTCTCCCGCTACCGCGCGGAGATAGCCGACGGCCGCGCCCCCGAGGAGGCCGCCGGACGCGCGGTCGGCACCGCGGGCTCCGCCGTCGTCTTCGCCGGACTCACCGTCGTCGTGGCCCTCGCCGGTCTCGCGGTCGTCAACATCCCCATCCTCACCAAGATGGGCCTGGCCGCCGCCGGCACGGTCGGCATCGCCGTGCTGATCGCCCTCACCCTCACCCCGGCCCTGCTCGGCTTCGCCGGCAAGAAGGCGCTCAGCCGCAAGGACCGCAAGGCACCCGCCGCGGCCCGGGCCGCCTCCGCCGCGCCGAGGCTCGGCACCCGCTGGGCCCGCTTCGTGCTGCGCCGTCCCGTGACCGTGCTGCTGACCGCGGTGCTCGGTCTCGGCGTGATCGCCGTGCCGGCCGCCGGAATGGAGCTGGGCCTGCCCGACGAGGGCAGCTCCGCCCCGGACACCACGCAGCGCAAGGCGTACGACATGCTGTCCGACTCCTTCGGCGCCGGGTTCAACGGCCCGCTGATGGTCACCGTCGACGCCCGGGACGCCGGCGACCCGAAGGCCGCGGCCGACGCTGTCGGCAAGGAGATCACCGGGCTGGGCGGGGCCGCGGCCGTCACCCCGGCCACCTTCAACGAGGAGGGCGACACCGCCGTCCTCACCGTCGTCCCGAAGACCGGCCCGAGCGACGCCACCACCGAGTCGCTGGTGCACGACATCCGTTCGCTGTCCGCCGGCATCGAGACCGACACCGGCGCCACCATGCTGGTCACCGGCGCCACCGCGATGACGATCGACTTCTCGCAGACCCTGGACGACGCGCTCGTCCCGTACCTGGCGCTGGTCGTCGGACTCGCCTTCCTGCTCCTGATGCTGGTCTTCCGCTCGGTCCTCGTCCCGCTGAAGGCGGCGCTCGGCTTCCTGCTCTCGGTGGCCGCGGCGCTCGGCGCGGTGGTCGCGGTCTTCCAGTGGGGCTGGCTCGCCGACGTCTTCGGCGTGGACCAGCCGGGCCCGATCATGTCGATGATGCCCATCTTCATGATCGGCGTGGTCTTCGGCCTCGCCATGGACTACGAGGTCTTCCTCGTCACCCGCATGCGGGAGGCCTACGTCCACGGGCAGTCCGCCGCCGAGTCCGTCACCACGGGCTTCACCCACGGCGGCCGGGTCGTCGCCGCGGCCGCGATCATCATGATCAGTGTCTTCTCCGGCTTCATCCTCGAGAACGACGCGATGATCAAGATGATGGGCTTCGGCCTCGCGATCGCCGTCCTCTTCGACGCGTTCGTGGTCCGCATGGCCATCGTCCCGGCGGTGCTCGCCCTGCTGGGCACCAAGGCCTGGTGGCTGCCGAAGTGGCTGGACCGCCTGCTGCCCAACGTCGACGTAGAGGGCGAGAAGCTGCACCGGGAGCTGGGCGACACCGCCCCGCCCGAGCAGCCCGCGCGCGAGCCGGAGACGGCCGGCGTCTGACCCCCGCGCACGGGGCTCGTGCGGCGCGGACGGCCCCGGTGACCTGGACGCCCAGGTCACCGGGGCCGCCGTCTCACAACCCCCGCGTGGCCCCGGTGAGCGCCTCGTCGAGGACGGCGACGCCCCGGGCGATCTCGTCGTCGCCCGCCGTCAGCGGCGGCGCGATGCGGAAGATGCCGCCCATGCCCGGCAACTGCACGATGTTCATGTGCAGTCCGAGCTCGAAGCAGCGCCGGGTGACCTCGGCACCCAGCCGGTCGGCACCGCCCTCGCCCAGCACCCCGTCGCCGGCCAGTTCCACGCCGAGCAGCAGTCCGCGCCCCCGCACGTCGGCGACCACCTCGTGGCGGGCGGCCAGGCCGTCGAGCCCGCGGCGCAGGCTCGCGCCGAGTTCCCGGGCGCGCTCGTCCAGCCGGTCGCGGACCAGGACGTCGAGGACGGTGTTGCCCACGGCCGCGGGCAGCGGATCGTTGACATGGGTGGTGAAGAACAGGAACCCGCGCTCGTGCGCCCGCTGTTCGATCTCCGGTGAGGTGAGCACGGCCGCCAGCGGCAGGCCCGCACCGAGCGTCTTGGACAGCGTCAGGATGTCCGGTACGACGCCGTCGTGCTGGAACGCGTACCAGTCGCCGGTGCGGCACAGCCCGGTCTGCGCCTCGTCGAGGATCAGCAGCATGCCGCGCTCCCGGCACTTGGCGGCCAGTGCGGCGAGGTAGCCCGGCGGCAGCTCGACCACGCCGCCCGAGGACAGGATCGGCTCGACCAGACAGGCGGCCAGGCTGCCGACCGACTGGGCGTCGATCATCTCGAAGCCCAGGTCGAGCTGGCGGCGCCAGTCCAGCTCGCCGTCCGGTCCGACGACCGAGGGGCGGTGGCGGTCCGGCACCGGCAGCGCGAAGTTGCCCGGCGCGGCGGGGCCGTAGCCCTTGCGCCCGGCGCTGTAGGTGGCGTTCGCCGCCGCCTGGGTCATGCCGTGCCAGGAACGGGCGAACGAGACGACCTCGTGGCGGCCGGTGACGAGCTTCGCCATCCGTACCGCGGCCTCGTTCGCCTCCGCCCCCGTCGTCAGCAGCAGCCCCTTCTCCAGCGGCGCGGGAAGGGTGCCCGCGAGCCGCCGGACCAGTTCGAGCACGGGCCGGCTGAGCATGCCGCTGTGCAGGTGGTCGAGGTGCGCGATCTGCTCACGCACCGTGGAGACGATCGCCGGGTGGGAGTGGCCGAGGATGGCACTCATCTGGCCGGAGGTGAAGTCGAGCAGCTCGCGTCCGCCCTCGGTGAAGACCGAGGTGCCCGCGGCGCGGACGACGACCTCGGGCGAGAACGGTGCGTGGCCGGAGTAGCGGATCAGGTGGCGGCCCGGATCGGCGCCGGGCGTCTCGGAAGGCATGCGACCGACGGTAGGGACGGACTGCTGCACGCGTCCATCGCACACATCCGACGAGGCTGTGCGCCACAGCCGTACAATCCCCGGGTGCTCAACTCGCAACGGCTGCACCTGATCGGCCTGCTGGACACGCTCGGCACCGTCCGCGCGGTCGCCGACACGCTGCACCTGAGCGCGTCGACGGTCTCCCAGCAGCTGGCGGTGCTCGAGACGGAGACCCGGTGCCGGCTGATCGAGCGGACCGGACGCCGGGTGCGGCTGACCCCGGCCGGGCTGCTGCTGGCCCGGCGGGGCCGGGAGATCCTGGACCGGATGGCCGACACCGAGGCCGAACTCCGCGCGCTGAACGACGAACCCATCGGCACCGTCCGGCTCGGGGTGTTCCAGAGCGCGATCTTCAGCCTCGCGGTCCCGGCGGCGGCCCGCCTGGCCACCACCCACCCGCACCTGCACGTCGAACTGGCCGAGATGGAGCCGCACGAGAGCGGCCCCGCCCTGCGGTCGGGCGAGGCGGACGTCATCGTCACCACCACCGACTACGCCGGCCTCTCCTGGGGGACGGACCTGGAGATCATGTCGCTGGGCAGCGACTCCGTCGTCCTCGTGCTCCCGCCCGGCCACCCCCTCGCCTCCCGCGGCGCGGTGAACCTCGCGGCGTGCAAGGACGAGTCCTGGGCGTGCGACCGGCCGCAGTCGTACATGGCGGACCTGACCGTACGGCTGTGCCGCGAGTCGGGCTTCGAACCCAGGGTCGCCTGCCGGTTCGGCAACTACCTGATGCTGCTGCGGCACGTCGAGACCGCGGGGTCGGTCGCCCTGCTGCCGGCCCTGGCGGTCACGGCCGACCACGCCGTCGTCACCCGCCGGCTCAGTCCGGCGGTGCACCGCAACGTCGCCGTCGTGGTCCGCCGCGGCGCCCCGCAGCGCGCGGCGGTCGGCGCGGTCATCGCCGCACTCCGCGACCACCCGGAGATCCCCGCCCTCACGGCCCCGGCCGCCCCCGCCCGCGAGCCCGCGGACGACACCCCGTAGACCGCGCTCCCGGGTCGGATCTGCTCAGCGCGCGGGGATCCGCCGGTGGATGTCCTCGACCGTCATCCGCACCGAGGAGCGGAAGACGTCGGCCCGGTGGTCCTCGAGGAACGAGGTGTGACCGAACACCTCCAGCACGACGAGGCCGTGGATGTGGCCCTACGCACTCACGAAGGGGGAGAGCGCGGCGGGCGGCAGGCTGCCCTCGGCGTTCAGCGGGAGCCGCGCCAGACGTTCGCGGAAGGGGGCGGAGAACGGGCCGGACGCACGCCCGGCCCGGACCGCGCGGCCGCTCAGGCCGGCCGGAACTCCACGGCGACGACGCCGTCCACGCTCCTGCAGTGCTCCTCCAGGAGGGGCGCGGGCACATGGCCCGGAAGCCGGCCGCTGAGCACCACATGTCCGTGCTCCACGTCCACCTGCACCGAGGACGGGGCCAGCCCCAGCGCCTTGACCAGGGCCTCCTCGATGATCTCGGTGCGGATCGCCCGGTCCGTGCGCAGGAAGACCCGCAGCAGGTCGCTGCGGCTGACCACCCCGGTCAGCCGTCCCTCCTCGTCGGTGACCAGGAGCCGCTTGATGCGGTGCCGCGCCATCACCCGGGCCGCGTCCACGACGCTCCAGCCCTCCCGGGCGCAGACCGCCGGCGAGGTCATCAGCCCGGCCGCGTCCGTGGCGGACGCCTTGGCCCCGGCGGACCGGGACCACTCGGCGTACTCGGCGGAGCCGTCGGGCTCCCCGCCCCACATCTTCTGCAGCAGGTCCGCCTCGGACACCACCCCCACGGGACGGTCCGCCTCGTCGACGACCGGCACCGCCGTGATGTCGTACTCCAGCAACAGGTGGGCGATCTCCTTGAACGGTGTGCCCCGCTGCACGCGGACCACGGCGTCGCTCATCAGATCGCTCACCCTCTGGTGTCTCATGAAGGGTCTTCTCCTCCGCTGCCGGCCTGTCAGGTCCGGCTTCCCGTGCTTCTCACCAGTACAAACGATCCGTCACCCGGCAGAGTGCCTGCCGGTCACCCGCGGGGCCCCAGCAACAGCAGAGCGATGTCGTCGCCCGGGGTGGGCGCGTGCCGGACGAGCAGGTCGGCCATGCCGTCCAGGTCGGCGGGGTCACCGTGCTCGATGAGCCCGCCGAGGGCGGCGATCGCGTCGTCGAGGTCGACGCCGGGCGCCTCCACCAGCCCGTCGGTGTAGAGCGCGAGCACACTGCCGGCGGGGAAGGGGAACTCCACCGCGGGGCAGCGGGTGTCCGGTGCGATGCCGAGCAGCAGACCGGGCGGCACCCGCAGCTGCTCGACGCGCCCGTCGGCGTGGCGCACCAGGGGCGGCGGGTGGCCGGCGAGGGCCACGCAGGCCCGGTGCGCGGCGAGGTCCAGGTGCACGTAGGCGCAGCTGGCGAACAGCCCGGGGTCCAGGTCGGTGAGCAGGCGGTTGGCGCCGGCCAGGACCTCGTCGGGCGGTGCGCCCACGGTGGCGTGCGCGTGCACGGCGGTGCGGACCTGCCCCATGAGGGCGGCGGCGTCCACGTTGTGCCCCTGGACGTCGCCGATGGCCGCGCCGGCCGTGTGCTCGTCGAGGCGGATGAGGTCGTAGAAGTCGCCGCCGACGCCCAGGCCGCGCGCGGCCGGGAGGTAGCGGGCGGCGACGTTCAGCCGGGGCAGGCGGGGGAGGGTGTGCGGCAGCAGGGCGGACTGGAGCCGGTGGGCGAGGTGGTGCTTGGCGTCGTAGAGCCGGGCCCGGTCCAGCGCCTGTCCGACCAGTCCGGCCAGGGAGGTGAGGGCGGCGCGCTCGCCGGGCGGGAAGAGGTGCGGACGGGCGTAGGCGAGCAGGAGCGAACCGACGGGGCGGCCCGAGGCGATCAGCGGCAGCACGGCCCACGCGGCCATCCCGTCCTCGTGCACGGTGGCCGGGTAGGCGGCGTGGAGTTCGGCGAACGTCGTCCAGAAACCCGGCACCCCGGTGGCCATCACGTCGGCGGCCGGGATGTCCGGGGTCAGCGGTGCCGCGTCGTAGTGCTCCAGGACGCCGGCGCCGTAGCCGCGGTGGCCGATGATCCTCAGGCGGCCGTCCTCCGGCGCCATCACCACCATGGCCTGCGCGCCCAGGGCCGGCAGCAACTGGTCGGCGGTCTGCTCGACCACCTCGTCCACACCCACGGCCTCGGTCAGGGTGGAGGCCAGGTGCATCAGGTGGTAGAGGACGGTGGCGCGGCTGGGCACGGAGCCCGCCGCCGACCCCTCGGGGAGCCGGTCAGGGGCGGGCGTGCCGCGCGTGATGCGGACGCTGAGCCCTGTTGCGTCCGGGTACAGCGCGAAGGACAGCCACGTCTCCGGCGGGCGCAGCACGGTGAAGGTCTGCGGCCGGCGGCTGACCAGTGCGGCCCGGTAGCGGTCCTCGACGTGCGGGACGTCCATCCAGGGCAGGGCCTCCCACGGCAGGGCGCCCACGAGCGCGGCCCGGTCGGCACCGAGCAGTCCGGCGGCCCCCGGCGTGACGAAGGTGATGCGTCCCTCCAGGTCCAGCGCGCAGGACCCGCCCGGCAGCCGCTCCACGAAGGCGGAGAGCGCGGTGGCCTCGGTGGGGGAGGGCATACGGGGCTCCGGGGGCGGCAGGGTACGGGGCCGGTCGGCCGGCCGCAGCGGGTCGCCGCGGTCGGCCGACCGCCGCAGGCACTCGGCCAGGCGACGGCAGCCGGTGCCGATGACCTCGCGCTCACCGGGGCCCAGTTCCGGCGGGCGGTCCCCGGGCCACAGCAGGACGAGCGCGCCGCGGACCGTGGTGCCCGAGACGACCGGGGCGGCCGCCAGCGCGAACTCGTACGGCAGGACGAGAGCCACCCGCGGGTACTGGCGGGCCATCTCCTCGCGGCCGCCGCACCACACCAGGCGCCCCTCGCGGACCGCGTCCGCCACCGGCATCGGGGCATCGCGACCGACGCGCCGCCACGGTGCGGCCATCTCCTGGGGCACCCCCGCCACCAGGACCTGCCACAGCGCGTCGTCGCCCGGCGGCAGCGCGTACAGGATCCCTCCGAACGCACCGCTCGCCCGCACCACCGCGGCCATCGCGGATTCCATCAGCCGCACCGAACGTCGCGCATACCTGGACATTACGCCCGTACCGCCTCCGACGTCATGTGAGGCGGTACGAGGTGACGGAGGAGCGGGGAGCGGTCAGCGGTCCCGCCCGCCCGGTCTGCGCTGCACGTAGAGACGGCTGTCCTTCGGGCCCGTCCACTCCAGCCGCACGACCCCGGGCACGGCGGCGTCGGCGACGCGGGACGGGTCGGCCCAGTACCCGAAGTTGGGGTTGCGGAAGAACGTCGCCCACAGGTCGCCGGAGCGGTCGACGAAGAAGTTGTTGTGACCGGCGCCGACCCCCGCCGTCCACCGCTCGGAGTACGGCCCCTCGAAGTGGTCCGAGACGGCGACGACCGCGTCGTACTGGTACTGCACGCGGCCCGTGCCGGGCGGGTCGTAGGCGTGCCGGGTGCTGCCGTACGCGTCGAGCGACGTGCGGTCCCACGCGGCGTGGACCAGGTAGTACTTGCCCCGGTACTTGAAGACGTAGGCGCCTTCCAGATACGGCTCGGGGGAGTACGGCGTCTGCCGGAACCTCGGCAGGTCCGTCGTCGGGACGATGTCCTCCATGTCGTCCCGGAACCTGGCGTACAGGTCGTTGTGGAGCACGAGCCAGGCGTCGTCGCCCTCGGAGTACAGGCTGCCGTCGATGTGGTGGTAGGCGCCGGGTTCGATGAAGGCCGGGCCGCCGATGAAGGAGTCCCCGAAGGGCTTCTCCAGGTTCCCCTCGACCAGCCGGTAGGGGCCCTCGGCACCGCCCTCGCTGACCAGCATGAACGAGCCGACCTTCCGGGAGTGGTCGCCCATGCAGGCGACGAGGTACCACTTGCCGCGGAAATAGTGCAGCTCCGGTGCCCACGCCTGGCCGCGCTTGCCGAACTCCTCGTCGTGCCAGTACTCCTGCCAGGGCGCCACGACCGTGCGGCCGGGCCGGTTCTCGCCGGTGAACTCCGGCGACCACACCTTGCCCTTCTCGGCGTCCGGCCGGATGCCGGTGGTGTCGGCCAGCCGCCACGGGCCCTTCAGGGACGGGGCCAGCCACACGAAGATGCCGTCGTTCCACGGCGCGGCGGCCTCCAGGCCCGGGACCCGGGTCGTGCCCGTGGCCACGTAGACCGTACGGCCCTGCACGGTGAAGCAGTTGACGTAGGTGTCCCGCATCCAGACCGTGCCGCGCTCCTCGTCCCGGGGACGCAGCTCCAGCGGGAGCACGAACGAGTTGTCCTCGCGCGGCCACAGGTCCGGCCGGACGTCCGCGACGCCGTACGGCTCCGGGTCGGGCCAGTTGGCCGGGTGCCGCCCCGACGACGCGCCCCGCTCCGTCGCGGGGGACGCCTGGGCGGCGCCGGCGGGCAGGGCGAAGGCCGCCCCGAGACCGGCGGCGCCGGCCAGCAGGGATCGTCGGTGCGGTCCGTTCACGGCATGGGTCATCGGTCGCGTTCTCCTTCGTCGTCCCCGTCCGGGAACCGAGGGGCGGCGCACGAGCCGCCGCGACGGGGGCATGGCGCACAGCATGCGAACGCCCGCTCATTTACGTCAACAGGGCGGACGAATAATCCATGACCTGGAAGAACCACAGGATGGGGCCCACCAGGCATTGTGAACGCTTCATTTCGTCTTTCTGCCGGAGTGTTGACGGAATAATCGGGCCTCCCTACGTTGACCGGCATGCAGATGCCCAGCGGAGTGCACGCACTGGTCCGGCGGACCCACGAAGAGCGAGTGATGCGTGCGCTGCAGGAGAACGGCGCCATGAGCCGCGGCGAGATCGCGAGGGTCGTGGGCCTGTCCCGCACGACCCTGTCCGAGATCACCGGCAACCTCCTGCAGCGGGGTGCCATCGTCGTCGTCGACACCGACGCGAACCGGCGCGAGGGCAGCGGGCGGCCCGCCGAGCGGCTGGCGCTCGACCCGGCGTCGGCGCAGTTCATGGGCGTCGACTTCGGACACCGGCGCGTGCACGTCGTCGTCGCCGACGCCGCCCACGAGATCATGGTCTCCGGCTCCGTCCGGTACGAGGACACCGCGACCTGGCGGACCCGCACCGAACTGGCCCTGGGCCTGGTCGACCGGCTGAGCGGCGAGGCCGGGGTCCACTACGGGGCGCTGCAGGGCATCGGCATCGGCGTGCCCGGCCCCTACCCCGCGCCGGACGGGGCCGCCTGGCCGCGCTCCACCACCGCGGCCACGGTGCTGCGCCCGGCGCCCGAGGGCGTCGACGTGGCCTTCGCCGAACGCTTCGACGCGCCCGTGATCGTCGACAACAACACCCGCCTGGCCGCCCTCGCCGAGGCGATCAGCGGCGCCGACAGCGTCGCCGACCTCGTCTACGTACGCCTGTCCGACGGCGTCGGCGGCGGACTCGTCGTCGGCGGCCAGCTGGTGACCGGCTCGACCGGACTCGCCGGCGAGCTGGGGCACGTCACCGTCGAACCCGCCGGCCGTCCCTGTCGCTGCGGCAAACGGGGCTGTCTGGAGACCGTGGCCTCGGTGCCCGGCATCCTCGCCGCCTGCTGGGAGTTCGGCCTGCAACTGGAGAACCTCGACGACCTCGCGGCCGCCGTGCGCCGCGCCCACCCCGTCGTGGACCGGGTGCTCCGGGAGGCCGCCGGGGCGCTGGGCCGTGTCGTCGGCGCCGCCACCATGATGCTGAACCCGGCGAAGGTGGTCGTGGGCGGCGAGATCACCCGCCTGGCGCCCGTGATCGTCGAACAGGTCGCCGCCACCCTCGCCGCCGAGATCTTCCCGACCGCGTCGGCGGGGCCCGCGGTCGCGGCGGCCCGGCTCTCCGACGACGACGGCGCCCTCGGCGCCCTCGCCGCGGTCTTCCACAGCTCTCCCCTCCTGGCGAGGTATCCCGAAACCGCCGACGTGAAGGGCCGTTCCGATGCACCCGACTCCGCCTCCGAAGGAGCCGCCCATGTCCGTTCTTGACAAGCGGGGCGCCGGCCCGGGTCACCCGCCGCCCGAACAGCAGCCCGAGGCTCCGTCCGGTGCCCCGTCCGACGCCGGCCCGGGCGCCGCGAAGACGGCACGGACGCGCGAACGCTCCGGCCGACGCGGGCTGACCCTCGCCCTCAACGCCCTGTCCGTCGCCCTCGGCATCGCCGTCTGGTGGCTCCTGGCGTCCGCCGGCTTCAAGCTGCCGACCCCGCCGGAGGTCGTCTCCCGGGCCCGGACCCTGATCGGCGACGGCACGCTCGGCGCGGACGCCCTGGCCAGCCTGACCCGGGTCCTGACCGGCTTCGCCCTCGGTACGGCCGTCGCGATCCCGGTGGGATTCCTGATGGGCTGGTACGGCATCGTGCGCGGACTGATCGAACCCTGGATCCAGTTCTTCCGCACCATCCCGCCGCTGGCGATCATCCCGCTGGCTGTGGTCGCCATGGGCATCGACGAGACGCCGAAGATCTTCGTCATCTTCCTCGCCGCGTTCCTGGCCTGCGTGATCTCGACCTTCCAGGGCGTGGTGAGCGTCGACCGCACCCTTGTCAACGCCGCCCGGGTGCTGGGCGCCAAGGACCTCACCATCTTCGCCCGCGTCGTCGTGCCGGCCTCCACGCCCTTCATCCTCGTCGGCATGCGGGTCGGCCTCGGCTCCGCCTGGGCGACCCTGGTCGCCGCGGAGCTGATCGCCGCCCAGGAGGGCCTCGGCTACCGCATGCAGAACGCCCAGCTCTACTACGACCTGCCGACCATCTTCGTCGGCCTCATCTCGATCGGAGTCCTCGGTCTCCTCATGGACCGGATCCTCCTCCTCGCCGAACGCCGGCTCACCCGATGGCAGGAACGCCGATGACCAGCAAACCCGCCAAGACAGCCAAGATCTCCGTCCAGGGCGTCACCAAGACCTTCGCGCTGGGCCGGGAGACCTTCACCGCCCTCGACGACGTCTCGATCGACATCGCGGACCACGAGTTCGTCACCGTCGTCGGCCCCTCCGGCTGCGGCAAGAGCACCCTGATGAACATCCTCGCCGGACTCGAGACCCCCACCTCCGGCCGCGCCCTGGTGGACGGCGCCCCCGTCTCCGGCCCCGGGCCCGAACGCGGCGTCATCTTCCAGCAGTACGCCCTCTTCCCCTGGCTCACCGTGCGCCAGAACGTCGAGTTCGGACTGCGCACCACGGGCGTGCCCAAGCACGAACGCCGCGCCCGCGCCGAGCACTTCATCGAGCTCGTCGGCCTGGAGGCCTTCGCCGACGCCCTGCCCAAGACGCTGTCCGGAGGCATGCGCCAGCGCTGCGCCATCGCCCGCGCCTACGCCGTCGACCCCTCGATCCTGCTGATGGACGAACCCTTCGGCGCCCTCGACGCGCTGACCCGGGTCAAGCTCCAGGAGCAGCTGCTGAAGACCTGGAGCCAGGACAAGCGCACGGTGCTGTTCATCACCCACGACGTCGACGAGGCCGTGTTCCTGGCCAACCGGGTGGTGGTGATGGCCGCCCGCCCCGGACGCGTCTACGACGTCATCGAGGTCGACCCCGCCATCGAGCGCGACGAGGCCTTCCGGCTCAGCCCCGAGTTCGCCGCCCTGCGCAACCGGGTCTGGCACTCCGTCTACCACCAGGAAGGCCGCACCGCCGCCCTTTCCGGTTCCCGCTCCTCCACCCCGTCATGACCCGGAAGGGACGCACCACCATGTCCAGCACCCCCACCCGCAGGCGCCTGACCGCCACCCTGGCCGGCGTGGCCGCGATGGCACTGCTCGCCGCCTGCGGCGACGGATCGTCCTCCGGCTCCTCCGGGGACAAGGTCCGCTTCGGCTACATCAACGACTTCAACGGCGCCAGCCTGATCGCGATCGCCGAGGCCAAGGGCCTGTGGAAGAAGCACGGGCTGACGGCGGAGAGCAAGGTCTTCACCAACGGACCGCTGCAGATCCAGGCCCTGGGCACGGACAACCTCGACTTCGGCTACATAGGCCCCGGCGCCATGTGGCTCCCCGCCTCCGGCCAGGCCAAGGTCGTCGCCGTCAACACGCTCGGCAACTCCGACCGCGTCCTCGCCCAGCCCGGCATCACCTCCATGCAGCAGCTCAAGGGCAAGACCGTGGCCGTGCCCGAGGGCACCTCCGGCGACATGATCCTGAGCCTCGCCCTGGAGAAGGCCGGGATGACCAAGGACGACCTGAAGGTGGTCCCGATGGACCCGTCCACCATCGTCTCCGCCTTCTCCTCCCAGCAGGTCGACGCAGCGGGCTTCTGGTACCCGGCCGCGGCGACCATCAAGAAGCAGGTGCCCGACCTGGTAGAGCTCGCCAAGAACGCCGACTTCGAGAAGGACGTCTCCTTCCCCACCGCCTTCGTCGCGGGCAACAAGGTGGTGAAGGACCAGCCGGAGAAGACCAAGAAGGTCCTCGCCGTACTCCGCGAGGCCATGGCCTTCCGCTCCGAGCACACCGACGAGGCGATCGAGATCACCGCCGGCAAGCTGAAGATCCCCGTCGACCAGGTCGAGGCCGACGCCGCGAACAACAAGGTGCTCAGCGTCGGGGAACTCGACAAGCTGACCGAGGACGGCACCGTCGTCAAGTGGCTCCAGGGCATGAACGAGTACTTCGAGGGGACCGGCAAGCTGGAGAAGCCCGTCGACCCGAAGACCTACTACACCGGCGACCTCTTCACGGGAGCGGGCAAGTGAGCGCGGCCGGGGCCGGGACCGGGGCCGAGTCCGGGAAGAACATCCTCTTCCTCATGACCGACCAGCACCGCACGGACACCCTCGGTGCCTACGGCAACCCGCTGGCCCGCACGCCCGCCCTCGACGAACTGGCCGCGACCGGAACCCGCTTCGACCGCTGGTACACCCCCACCGCGATCTGCACCCCGGCCCGCGCCAGCCTCCTGACCGGCCAGGCCCCCTTCCGCCACAAGCTCCTCGCCAACCACGAACGCAACGTCGGCTACCTGGAGGACCTGGCCGAGGACCAGTTCGCCTTCTCCCGCGCCCTGCGCGAACGCGGCTACAACTGCGGGCTGTTCGGCAAGTGGCACACCGGCACCAGGCGCACGGCCGCCGACTACGGCTTCGACGGCCCCGACCTGCCCGGCTGGCACAACCCCGTCGACCACCCCGACTACCTGGCGTACCTCGACGAGCACGGGCTGCCGCCGTACGAGATCAGCGACCGGGTCCGCGGCACCCTGCCCAACGGGGGCCCCGGCAACCTGCTGGCCGCCCGCCTGCACCAGCCGGTCGAGGCCACCTTCGAGTACTACCTGGCCACCCGCGCCATCGAGCAGCTGGAGCGGTACGCGGCGGACTCCCGCGCACACGGACAGCCCTTCTTCCTGGCCCTGCACTTCTTCGGACCCCACCTGCCCTACATCCTGCCGGACGAGTACTTCGACCTCGTCGACCCGGCGGACGTGGAGCTGCCGCGGTCGGTGTCGGAGACCTTCGAGGGCAAACCGCCGGTCCAGCGCAACTACAGCGCGCACTGGACCTTCGACACCATGCCGATCGAGACGACCCGCAAGCTCATCGCCGTCTACTGGGGCTACGTCGCCCTCATCGACGCCCAGATCGGCCGGGTCACGGCGGCCATGGAACGGCTCGGCCTGGTGGACGACACCGCGGTCTTCTTCACCTGCGACCACGGAGAGTTCACCGGCGCCCACCGGCTGCACGACAAGGGCCCGGCGATGTACGAGGACATCTACCGCACCCCCGGACTGCTCAGGGTCCCCGGCGCGCCCGCCGGCCAGGTGCGCGACGAGTTCGTGAGTCTCCTCGACTGCACCGCGACCATCCTCGAACTCGCCGGCGCCGACCCGAAACCCGCCGTCGACTCGCGCAGCCTGCTGCCGCTCGTGCGGGGCGAGACGGTCGACTGGGAGCAGGACATCGTCTGCGAGTTCCACGGCCACCACTTCCCCTACCCCCAGCGCATGCTGCGCGAGGACCGCTACAAGCTCGTAGTCAACCCGGACTCCGTCAACGAGCTCTACGACCTGCACACCGACCCCGACGAACTGCAGAACGTCTACGCCCACCCGGAGCGGGCCGAGGTCCGCAGCCGCATGATGCGTAGGCTGTACGACGTGCTGCGCGAGCGCGGCGACAACTTCTACCACTGGATGACGTCGATGTACGACGTCGGCGAGGTGGGGCACGACCCGACACTGAGCGGGCTCGACGAGTCCACCTACCGGGACGGTGCGGCACAGGCCTGACCGCCCCCGGGCCGGCGCCCGTCCCGGCGCCGGCCCCGCAACCGACCGCTTCGAGGAACCATGAGCCACGACCACCGCCCCTGCTGCGCCCCCTCCGGGACACCCGCCGCCGTCACGGTGGCCCCGCCCGCACCGGGCCCCGCCGCCGGGCCGCGGTCGACCCGCGGGCAGGTGAGCCTGCCCGGCGGGGAGTTCGCGATGGGCGACGCCTTCGGCGAGGGGTACCCCGCCGACGGCGAGACGCCGGTGCACACGGTGCGGCTGGCGCCCTTCCACATCGACGCCACCGCCGTCACCAACGCCCAGTTCGCGGCGTTCGTCAAGGCCACCGGCCATGTGACCGACGCCGAACGCTACGGCTCCTCGGCGGTCTTCCACCTCGTGGTCGACGCGGGCTCCAGCGACGTCCTGGGCAGCGCGGCCGGGACCCCGTGGTGGATCAACGTACGCGGCGCACACTGGCGCCGGCCCGAGGGCGCGCGGTCCGACATCACCACCCGGCAGAACCACCCGGCCGTCCACATCTCGTGGAACGACGCCACCGCCTACGCCCGGTGGGCCGGCAAGCGGCTGCCCACCGAGGCCGAGTGGGAGTACGCCGCCCGCGGCGGACTGGCCGGCCGCCGCTACGCCTGGGGCGACGAGCTGACGCCCGGCGGCCGGTGGCGCTGCAACATCTGGCAGGGCCGTTTCCCGCACGTCAACACCGCCGAGGACGGTCACGTGACCACCGCGCCGGTCAAGACGTACCGGCCCAACGGCTTCGGCCTGTGGAACACCGCCGGCAACGTCTGGGAGTGGTGCTCCGACTGGTTCTCACCCGCCTACTACTCCCAGTCGCCCGAGGCGGACCCGCGCGGCGCCGAGGCCGGGACCGCGCGGGTGCTGCGCGGCGGCTCCTACCTCTGCCACGACTCGTACTGCAACCGCTACCGCGTCGCCGCCCGCTCCTCCAACACCCCGGAGTCGTCGTCCGGCAACCTCGGCTTCCGCTGCGCCAACGACGGGGCGGTCAAGCCCGGTTAGGGAAGGGCAGCCCGCCCGCAGATGCGCACGTCGGGGTCACCACCTGGGGATCTCATCGGAGAAGGACGGCTCGAAGCGCCGCATGTAGCCCGTGTCGTCGCGGTCGCGCAGCCCGCAGTCGAGGTACTGGCGGTGCAGGCGGGCAAGCCCGTCCCGGTCCAGCTCCACGCCGAGGCCCGGGGCCGTGGGCACGGTGACGGCGCCCTCGCTGAAGCGCAGCGGGGCCGGGTCCACCACGTCCTCGTCGGGGCGCTTCCACGGCCAGTGCGTGTCGCAGGCGTAGGTGAGGTGGGGCGTCGCCGCCGCGAGGTGGGTCATCGCGGCGAGGCTGATGCCCAGGTGGGAGTTGGAGTGCATGGACAGGCCGAGCCCGAAGGTCTCGCAGATCGCGGCCAGTTGACCGCAGCGCCGCAGACCGCCCCAGAAGTGGTGGTCGGAGAGCACGATGCCGACCGACTTCCGGGCCACGGCGGGGGCGAGGTCGTCGAAGGAGACCACACACATGTTGGTCGCCAGCGGAGTCGGCGTCCCGGCGGCGACGGACGCCATGCCGTCGAGGCCGGCGGTCGGGTCCTCCAGGTACTCCAGTACGCCCGCCAGTTCACGCGCCACGCGCAGTGAGGTCCGTGTGCTCCAGACGGCGTTGGGGTCCAGGCGCAGGGGGTGGTCCGGGAACGCCTCGCGCAGCGCACGGATCGCGGCCATCTCCTCGTCCGGCGCGAACACGCCGCCCTTGAGCTTGACGGACGCGAAGCCGTAGGCCTCGATCATGCGGCGGGCCTGGTCGACCAGGCCCGCCGGGTCGAGTGCCGCACCCCAGTCGTCGTCCTCCTGGCCGGGATGCCCGGCCCACTTGTAGAAGAGGTAGGCGCTGTAGGGGACGGCGGGGCGCACCGCTCCGCCCAGCAGGTCGCTGACCGGACGGCCCACGAGCTTGCCCTGGACGTCCATGCAGGCGACGTCGAAGGGCGACACGACCCGGTCCACGGTGCTGCTGCCGGTGACCATCCCGGCCATGCCGTCGCCGCCGGTGGTGTCGGTGCCCAGCGCGCGCCTCGCGCGGGCGTTCAGATCGTTGAGGTTCCACACGTCCAGGCCGTCCAGCCCGGCGGCGGTGCGGCGCAGCCGCTCCAGGTGCAGGGTGCCGCCGTAGCTCTCCCCGACGCCGCTGACCCCGCTCTCCGTGGTGATCTCGACGACGGTGCGCAGCGCGTAGGGCTCGTGCACGCCCACCGAGTTGAGCAGGGGAGGGTCCCGGAAGGCCACGGGCGTCACGGTGACGTCGACGATGCGTTCGGAGGTGTCAGCCTGCATGCCATCCTCATACGTGGTCGTCGTTCTCATGTGTGGACGATCAGTTGACGGCACGGATCGCGGCCGTGTCAATGGGCCGACGCACCGGAGGCCGCCGCGCGAAGGAGGAGGAACGGGGAACGGGGGCTTGCTGCCGGCGCGTTCCGCCCACCGCCGGGCGGGCGCGGGCGACGGCCCGGGCCCGCCCGGCGTCCGTCACCTGCCGAGGATGCCCGCGGGCAGCAGCGACTGCGGGGAGGTGGCGGGGTGCCCCACCTCCAGCGATCCGAGCAGACCGTTCAGGAGCGGACCGCCGGGTACACCGGCGGACGGCTCGGGGACGGGGACGGGGGCGGCCTCGGCGAGGGGAGCGGAGACCAGCAGGGCGGCGGCCAGGACGGAGACACAGGCGAGCTTCTTGATCATGTCCGCCCCAACGAGCGTCGGCCCGGGAGGAAACGCCCGCCGTGGGCCGACCGGGTCAGCCGGACGACGTGGGCGCCGGCCGGGGCACCGGTGGAAGCGGCGCGTGCTCCGAAGAGGCCCGGAAGGCCTGGATCACCAGCGCGGCGAAGCGCCGTGAGGCCGCGACGCGGGCCTCCGTCGGCGCGGCCCCGACGGTCGTCCACGAGGTGCTGCCCCTGGCCGGGTCGGCCGAGGCGCACCGGAAGCCGGACGCCGGCGAGGAGTTCGGCCGCATCGTACCGGCCGCCCGGCCGCCGGGACGCCGCAAGCTGGGGCGACCGCCGGCATCCGGCGCGTGCCGCCCCCGGGCAGTCCGCGGGCTGGCCGGCCGCCGCCCCGCAGAGACTCGGTGGAGGGCGGTGGTGGACGGCGGTACCGGAGAACCGCGTCCCGTCCCACTTCCAGCCGGCTGCCACGGGCACCCGTCACCTCTCCCGCCCCGCACGTCCCCGGCCAGGCCGGCCATGACGCCGCCGTGCCGCCGGTGCGCCCGTTCTGCGCCCTGCCCTGCGACGGTACGGCGCCGCACACTCACGTCCATGGGGGACACACACGAACCGAACCTCTTCCCGGTGCCAGGTCCCGACGGACACCGGCAGCCGCCCGCCGGAGTGCCCCGGCCCTGGGAGGGCGCCGACCGGCGGCAGGCCGTCCGCGACGGCGCCAACGGACCCGAGCCGCCGGCCCGGCCCGTCTGCCCGTACTGCGGCCTGCGCGGCGAACGCCGCCGCACCTACACGGGGCAGCACGTGCTCCTCGAACCCCGGCTCACCGTCCCGGCCCACCTGGTCCCCGGCGGGCACCGGTGGCACGTCGATCCGGGCGGCCAGGCCGGGAACGGCGGCCTGGAGGAACCCCCGCCCGGCACCACCTGCCGCGTCCCCCACCAACTGGCCTGTCCGGGCCTCACCCTGGACGAGATCAGACCGTGGCGGTGGCTGGACGCGTGGCGCGAGGAGAACGCCCGCCGGGCGCGCCGCCAAACGGACGGGACCGGTCCGGACGTGCTCCCCGACACCGGCTGAGGAGTCGCCGGAGCCGCACAGCCCCACAGCCGTACGGTGCGGACCCGACCGGAAAACCGGGGGCGCCGTGGCGGCCGCGCCTGGAAGCATGAGGCATGCATCCGGACGACTGGTACCTCACCCACGACCTCGACGACTTCCTGACCCGCACCGGAGCGTTCCTGCGCTCGCGACCCGGCCTGCACACCTTGCAGTTGACGGTGACCGAGTCGCTCCGTACCCAGGGGATGGACATGTTCGGCACCGCAGCGCCCGTCTTCGGGTGGCTGGAGCGGGCGGGGGAGGTCGTCGCCTCCTTCTTCCGCACTCCGCCGCGCCACCTGAGCGTGACCCCGCTCTCCCCCGGGGAGGCCGACGCTCTCGCCGCCCGTCTGTCCGCCCTCGGCCACCCCTTGCCGGGTGTGAACGCGGACCAACCCACCGCCACCGCCTTCGCCTGGGCCTGGCAGCGGTACACCGGTGCCGCCCCGGACCTCGCCGAGCGGCACCGCCTCTACCGCCTGGACACGCTCACACCGCCGACGCCGGTGCCCGAAGGGCGGGCGAGGGTCGCCGGTGAGGGAGACCGCGCCCGACTCGTCACCTGGCACGACGAGTTCGCGGCCGCCACGCGTGCGGTCCCGTCCGGGGCCTCCCGGTGGGCCGACGAGCGCATCGCGGGCCAGCGCGTCACCCTCTGGGAGACCCCGGACGGCGAGCCGGTCTCCATGGCGGGGCTCAGCCCCGTGGTGGCCGGCCAGGTCCGGCTGGCCCCCGTCTACACCCCCGCCCCCCTGCGCGGTCGCGGATACGGCGGCGCCGCGACGGTCGCCGCGAGCCGGGCCGCGCTGGCCCGGGGAGCAACGGACCTCGTGCTCTTCGCCGACCTGACCAATCCCACCAGCAACGGCCTCTACCAGCGCATCGGCTACCGGCCGGTGACCGACTTCTGCCTGTACGACTTCTCACCCGCCGCCCCGCCCACGGCGTGAACCGACGGCCGGTCGAGGCGGGGACCGCCCCCGCCCGCCGCGTCGGCGGTGGGAGGGGGCGGGTTCGCGTCGGACCGGTCGGTCAGTCGAGCGGGGCGAGGGTGAGCCGTGCCTCGGCCGGGTTGCCGTCGTGCACCAGGGACTCGTGGTTGCCGACGTCGTCGAAGGCGAAGGCGTACGCCTTTCCGTCGGCCATCCGGTCGTGGATGATCCGGGCGTAGTGGTTGGTCACCGAGTCCCGGTAGAAGCCGGCCGCCGACGGGTCGGGCTGGTTCGGGTTGCTCAGCAGCGTCGAGCGGTTGAAGCCCGCGCACAGGGTGCGGGAGATCGGCCCGCGCACCTGGTCGTTGGGTGCGTCGAGGAGCCGGTGGCAGCCGAAGACGCTGGAGGCGTCGGGCTTCTGGAAGCTCGTGACGACCGCGCCGGAGCTGTTGGTGAAGTTCATGACGTTGCCCGAGACACGGCCGGAGTACTTGGTGTTCGGCTGGTCCCCGAAGGGCGTGACCGTGAGGGTGGTCGTCGTGTACTTCTGCCACACGCGGTTGATGTAGTCGTCCATGACCGAGGCGGGCAACGCCCCCGTCTCCACTCCGTACAGAGGGGCCAGCGCCCGCAGGACGGTGCCGTCGGGCCGGGTCTGGATCAGCCCGCCCCAGCCAGGCTGCGCCCGCAGCGCGTCGAACACCCCGTTGTAGCCGCCGGCCTTGAGCTGCCCGGCACTGGTCACGCTGCCGTCGGCGCGCTGCACGCCGACGGTGTAGGGCGCGGAGAACATGTCGACCTGGGTGCTGTTCAGCCACAGCCCGTCGTTGTTGAGCGTGTACTCGGACCAGTTGAACAGGATGTTGCGGTTGGGGTCGCTCGGGTTCTGGACCGCGGGCTGCACCAGGCCGCCCGTGGTCAGCCGGAAGTCGATCTTCTGGCCGTACGAGAAGTAGATGCGCCCCGAGAGCTTCGGGATCCGGATCGTCTTGGTCTGCCCGGCCGCCGGTCCTGGAATGGACGCGTCCGGTGCCGGGGTGGGGGGATTGCCGCCGGCGGGCCAGGCGTGGAAGGTGCCGTTGGCGTCGGCCCAGCCCTGCTGTCCGGTGGTCAGCGAAGTGCCGAGGTTGTAGATGTGGACCGCGTCGCCGCGGGCGGAGTTGTTGGTGATCTTCAGGGGGATCGTGGCGGGCACCGCGGCGTCCGCGGCCGGTGCGCCGCCGAACGTGAGCAGGGCGCCGGCCAGACCTGCGGCCGTGGCCACGGCGAGCAGACGGCGTCTGAGTCTCGAGAGCACTCTCCACCTCCGTGCGGGGTGTGGGGGAATTGGTCCGTACCGATCCTGAGAGCGCTCTCAGAGTCGCGCCGGGGCGCGTCCATGTCAATGTCGGGGACCGTGCTCCCGCCGCCGGGCGCCGCCCTGCTGCCGCCGGGCCGCCCCGTCACCGGCGGGCTGACTACGAGGAGGAGGTCACCTCGTGGTGCCGGACCCCGTCGGCGCCCCGGCGAAGCAGGCGGGTTCGCCGATTTCTGGCCGGGGTGTCGCAGGAACTGGCGCGCGAGGTTCACCGGCAGCCATGAGTATGGCGGGTTCGCAGCCGAAGGAGTCCTGGACGTCCGAGCCCACCGCCGTCGCCGGCCACGTCCACACCACCGGCGACCTCTCCGCACCCCCTGGCCGACAACACCCCGCGGAATGAGGCGTCTGGCGCCGGCCGTCCGGCGGTGAGGTTCCCGACGGCCGCAGCCGGTATCGAGGTGGCGTTACCAGCTGCGTGCGGTGCGGTGCAGATCCTCGAAGGTCGTGTGCAGGTGATGCCCGAGCGTGCCGTACTGCGGATCGGCCAGCCACCGGGCCGCGGCGAGCCGGTATGCGGCGACGGAGGCCGCGGCGGTCAGCGTGGCCGCCGGGTCGGGGATGCCCCGTGTGCGCAGCGCGGCGGTGATCGCCTCACCGAGGGCCGCCAGTTTCGCCCATTCGCGTTCGCGCAGATCGGTATGTGCGTCGAGGATGTGCCTGCGGCGCTGTGCTGCCTCGCGGCGCTGGTCGAACCAGTCACTGCCGGCGATGAATGCCGCGTTGACCGCGTCGAGCGGGGACTGCTCGGCGGGCGCCGCGCCCACCGCTTCGCGGACCTTGGCGATGAACGAGTCCTGCTCGGGGAAGAGCACCTCGCGCTTGTCGGCGAAGTGGTTGTAGAAGGTGCGCTCGGTCAGGCCGGCGCGCGTCGCGATCTCGGCGACGGTCGTGCGTTCGTAGCCGCGCTCGGTGAACAAGTCGATCGCGGCCTTCTGCAGTCGTTCCTGCGTGCCGCCCGGCCATCGTCCCATGACACGCAGAGTAGTGACTACAGAGACTGCAATCAAGCTGTACAGTGATTGCAGAACCTGTAATCACTGTGGTGCTGCGGGACGACGGAGGCCGCGGCTGCGAAGACGACGTGAGTCATGTGAAGCGGATCACGAAGGAGCTCGTGATGGACACTGCCGGAATGAGGGTCGGAGCGTTTCTGGGAGGCACGTTCGCGCAGGAACCCGGCATGGCCAACCTTGTCGACCGGACTGTGGAGTTCGCGCACGAGGTGGCGGACGCCGGGGTGCGCACCGTGTGGTTCGGGCAGGCGGCGGACTACGACGCGCCCCAGCTCGCCGGGCTGGTGGGCCGGGCGGAGCCCAGGGTCCGCGTAGGGACCTCGGTCGTGCCGATGTATCCTCGCCATCCGCTGCTGCTCGCGGCCGCGGCGAAGACGGCGCAGGCGGCTGCCGCAGGGCGCTTCCGGCTCGGCGTCGGCCTCGGCGCGCGCACTGTTCTCGAGCCGCAGTTCGGCCTGCCGTATCCGCCGCAGATCCAGCACCTGCGCGAGTACCTCACCGCGCTGCGCCCGCTGCTGGACGGCGACGACGCCGCCTTCGTGGGGGAGACGCTGACGTCGCGTCCGGTCGGCTCGACGGCCGTGGCCGGGGCTTCCCCGGCGGTCCCGGTCCTGGTGGCCGCGATGGGGCCTCAGGCCCTCGCGGCCGCGGGCGAGCTGGCCGAGGGAACGATTCCGTTCCTTGCCGGGCCTCGTACCCTCACCGAACAGATCGTGCCGGCCATCACCGAAGCCGCCGCCGCGGCCGGGCGGCCGGCCCCGCAGATCGTGGCCGGGGTGCCCGCGGTGGTCACCGACGACGCAGCGGCCGCCCGCGACCGCGTCTCGGCCGCCCTCGGCTTCTACGACAGCATCCCGTCCTACCGGAAGGTCATCGCGACCGAGGGGCTGTCGAGTGCGGCGGACCTGCTGATCGCCGGCGACGAGGACACCGTCACTGCCGGTCTGCGCCGCTACTTCGACGCCGGGGCCACCGAAGTCATGATCACCCACACCGACCTCTTCGACGCGCAAGACCGCGCTCGGACCTGGGCTGTCGCCCGGCGTCTGTGACTCGGGACCGAACCGGCCGCACCGCCCCCCTCCGGCTTCTGCTCCAGCACTCGTCGGAACCCGCTCGTACCCCGGTTGGCTCCCAGCGCCCGTCGTGACCGAGGCCGGGCAGCACCCGGCCGGCGGGATCGAGGACGGCGAGGCCGACACCGGCGAGGCTGCGAGGAGCGAGCCGGGCGCGTTCGGGCGCTCGGCGCCGGGAGCGGGGGAGTGCATGCGGGCATTGCGCACCGCCGGGGCCCGCGGACGCCACCGGCGGCGGACGGCCGACGGCAAGGGGCGAGAGACATGCGCGCGAGTGAACATGTATTCGATACCGGTGGGGTGCTCGCGGGTCTCGCGTCGCCCGCCGTGCGCACTCCGCCATTCGGGGTCATCCTGGAGACCGGGCCACGAAGCCCACAGACCGACCTGCCGGGAGGTCCTGTGATTCTGCTCGCGCTGCTCCTACCCGTCGTGATGATGGCTTTCCTCTTCGCCGCCGACGCGCTGGAGGACCTCATCTTTCCGCCACCCGCGGCCCCGGACGAGAACGCTCCGGGGGCCGAGGCCGCCAGGACGACCACCCACTGACCGCGGCACGCGAAGACGCGGGGGCGCGAGCGGGCGAGAGCCCTCCCGCACCCCCGCGCCGCGCGGGGTGCCGCCCCGTGGGGTCAGCCGTCGCTCGTGGTGACCTTCACCTCGTCGACGACCAGCTGCTGCGGGAAGGTGGTCGAGCCGTCGGGGTCGCCGGGCCAGTAGCCGCCGACCGCGAGGTTCAGAATGAGGAAGAAGGGCTTGTCGAAGACCCACGCGTTGCCGTTCAGGTCGGCCGGCGTGCGGGTCTGGTAGACGTTGCCGTCGACCGACCAAGTGATCTTGTCCGGCGCCCAGTCCACCGCGAAGGTGTGGAAGGCGTCCGCGAACGCCTCGCCGTTCGGCAGTGTGTAGCCCGCGCCGATGCCGCCCTCGCCGGAGTAGCCGGGGCCGTGGAGGGTGCCGTGCACGGTCGACGGCTCGAAGCCGACGTTCTCCATGATGTCGATCTCGCCCGAGTTGGGCCAGCCGACCTCGCCGATGTCCTGGCCCAGCATCCAGAACGCGGGCCAGATGCCCTGCCCGCGCGGGATCTTCATCCGGGCCTCGACGTGACCGTAGGTCGCGGTGAACTTGCCGGAGGTGTTCAGACGCGCGGAGGTGTACTCGCACGTGCCGTACCAGCACTGGTAGTTGCCCGGGTTCTCCCGGCGGGCCTCGATGACCAGGTTGCCCTGCCCGTCGAGCTTCGCGTTGTCGGTGCCGGGCGTGTAGTACTGCCGCTCGTGGTTGTTGACGTTGTCACCGGTTTCGAGCTGCCACTTGGCGGAGTCGACACCGGATCCGGCGGGTCCGTCGAACGTGTCGGAGAACGTCACCGCCTGGGCGGACTGCGGCTTCTGCTCCGCCTGCGCGGGGGCCACCGCGGCGGCCGCCACGAGAGTGGCCGACAGGGTGGCGAGCAGGCAACTGCGGAGCAGTCTTGGGGAGGCCATGTCTCTCCCTTCATGGGCCCGCTCCCACGGAGGGAGCGGGCACCGAGGAGGTGGGGGGAATGAAGCGCTGTTCCGGCGCGGGTGGGGCCGGCCGGGTCAGTCGAAGGACTCGAGCGTGATCGCCGCGTCCTTGGGGTCGCCGTCGTGCACCAGCGACTCGTGGTTGCCGACGTCGTCGAAGGCGAAGGCGTACGCCTGGCCGTCCTGCATCTGGCCGTGGATCAGGCGGGCGTAGTGGTTGGTGACGTCGTCCTGGTAGAACCCGGAGTTGTCGGCGTCCGGCTGCTCGGAGTTGGTGAGCAGCGTGGAACGGTTGTACGCGGCGCACAGGGTCCGCGAAATGGGGCCGCGCACCTGGTCGTTGGGGGCGTCGAGCTTGTTGTAGCAACCGAAGACCGAGTCGGAGTCCGGCTTCTCGAAGGAGGTCACCACCGCACCGCTGCCGTCGGTGAAGTCCATCTTGTCGCCGTTGACCTTGCCGTAGAACTTCGTGTCCGGCTGCTCCTTGAACGGCGTCACCGTCAGCGTGTCCGTGCCGTACTTGTCCCAGACACGGTTGATGTAGTCGTCCATCACGTCGGCGGGGATGTCGCCCGAGCCGATGCCGTGGCCGGGGGCCAGGACGCGCAGGGGCGAGCCGTCGCCCTGGGTCTGGACGAGTCCTTCCCAGCCGCCGCCCTGCTGGGTGAGGCCGTCGGCGACCGCCTTGTACCCGCCGGGCTTCAGCGAACCCGTCTGCTTCGTGGAGCCGTCCCCTGCGGTCAGACCCACGGAGTAGGGCGCCGAGAACATGTCCACCTGGGTGGAGTTGATCCACAGACCCGAGTCGTTGAGCGTGTACTCGGTCCAGTTGAACAGCGTGTCGTGGTTGGGGTCGTCGGCGTTCTGGACGGCGGGCTGCACGAGGCCGCCCTCGGCGAGCCGGAAGTCGAGCTTCTTGCCGTACGAGAAGTAGACCCGGCCGGAGAACTTCGGAAGCTGAACGGTCTTTGACCCGCCGTTTGCGGGCCCCTCGAACGAGGCGTCGGGGGCGGGGACCGGCGGAGCGCCACCGGCGGGCCAGGCGTGGAAGGCGCCGCTCTCGTCGGCGTATCCCTGCGTGCCCGAAGCCAGTTCGGTGCCGATCACGTAGACGTAGACCTGCTCGGCGTTGCCCGAGTCGTTCTTCAGGGTGAGCGGGATGGTGTCCGGCACGGCGGAAGCGTGCTCGGCCGGGCCGCCGACGACGGCGATGGCGCCGATGGACGCCGCGACGGCCAGGGACGCCGTCAGCTTGCGTGGGGAAAGCACACGGTCCTCCTTGGTGTGGGGGGACTTGCAGGGTTGTAGTCCTTCCCTGCGCATGTCAACTAGTTGAACGAGATCAATCGGAAGAAGCCGCTCCAGGTTCGGGAAGTGAAGCGGACAAAGCCCTCGATTGGGCAAGTGCCCGCCACAGACCGGACGTTGTGGTCCCCGTTATTGACATGTTCGCCGCTGCTTATGATGCTGGGTGGTCTGTACCATCGGTGTCCGCGCCGATCTGCCGGTGTCCACGGCGATCTGTGCAAGGGGAAGCGGAGGGACATGCCGTTCCTGCCCGGAAGCCGGCCGAAAGGGGCCGCGAAACGCTCGTGGCACGCCGCCCGTCAGCGAGGGTCCGGGCCCGTCGGGATCCCGGACGCCGGCGCGTGCGGATCCGGCTCCCCGTGCGGACCGCCGACGTGCGTGGAACTGACGGTGTGTACGGGCCCGCCGGCGTGCGTGGGCCCGCCGGTGTGTGTGGGCCGGTCGGGCGGCACCGGCCGCAGTGCGGGGTTCCCCCGGGCGGAGCTCCCCGCGAGGCCGTCGGGGCGCGGGCGGCGGGGCCGGGGCGTCAGGGCGTCAGGGACCAGCGCGGCGGTACGCCGGTGAGCCGGCACACGAGGAAGTAGAGCGGTATGGGTGCCGTGTACGGGGAGTCGCCGTCCGGGCCGTGCACCAGACGCGGGCCGGAGGGCCGGTCGGCGGCCGCCGGGCGGGTCCACGAAGGGTCGCCGAAGACGTAGTGGGTGCTGTGCGGCCAGGCCACCCCGATGTCCGATCCGGAGGGGACGATCCACCACCAGCGTCCCTCGGCGGCGAAGACGCAGCCCGCGCGGGGAAGGGCGGCCAGGATGCGCTCACCGTGCTCCGGGCAGGTCCCCACCGCGTCGTGGCCGAGACCGGAGCGCAGCCCGGCGGGCAGGCGGAGCGCGGCCGGGCCGGGGGTGCGGTGCAGCGGCGGATGGACGCTGCCGGGCGTGCACGCTCCCTCACGCGCGGTGGTCGCTGACGGGCGTGGGTCACGGGTGTGCTGCAGGTCCATGGGGGGTGTCCTTCGGCGCGTACAACCGGCGGAGCACCAGGAGAACGTTGTCATGCACGACCGTCCCAGGGGTGGGGGATGCGTCATCTGCAGGACGGGTCTGGTGTCCGGTTGGCGAAAGGAGGAAACGGGGAGCGGTGCAGCCACTGTGTCATCCGTCAACAACCCTGCGCAACCGCCAAGTTGAAAATTGCAGCTGAGTGACGGCATGCTCCTCGGGCGGACGTGTCCGCATGACAGACTGTGCCTCCGGGGCCCGGGCGCGGCAGACGGTGAGAGGGAGATGGTGTGACCGCCGAGACCGACTGGGGCGGTGCCCCTTCCGTGCTGCGCATGATCCTCGGCAGACAGCTGGAGGAGTTGCGCACCCGGGCCGGTCTGAGCTTCGAACAGGCCGGTGAGTCGATCGGGGTGAGCCACTCGACGATCCGCCGCATGGAGGCCGCGAAGGTGGCGCGGCTGCGCCTGCCGGACGTGGAGAAACTGCTCCAGGTGTACGGCGTCCGCGACCAGCAGGAGATCGACACCTTCCTGAAGTCGGCACGCGAGGCGAACAAGCGGGGATGGTGGCACACCTACCGCGACGTCATGCCGGACTGGTTCGCGGCCTACCTGAGCCTGGAGCAGGCGGCCCTGCACATCCGCGCCTACGAGCCCCAGTTCGTGCACGGGCTGCTGCAGACCCCGGCCTACGCGCGGGCCCTGCTGGGCGCCGGGAACCCGCACGCCTCCTCCCTGGCCACCGAGCGGCGGGTGGCCCTGCGCATGCGGCGCCAGGAGCTCCTGGCCCGCCCCGCGCCGCCCCGCCTGTGGGTGGTGATGGACGAAACGGTTCTGCGGTGGCCCGTGGGCGGCTCCCGGGTGATGCGCGAACAGGTGGACCACTTGATCGAGGTGGGCCGGCTGCCCCATGTGACGCTCCAGATCATGCCGTTCGGGTCCGGCCCGCACCCGGCCCTGCGGGCGGGCGCGTACGACGTCTTCCGCTTCCGGGCCCCGGAACTGCCCGACATCGTCTACCTCGGCGGCCTCGTGGGCGCCGTCTACCTGGACAAGCACGACGACGTCGTGGTCTACCGGGAGGCCCTGGACCGGCTGGGCGCCCAGGCCGTGCCGGCCAGAGGAACGGAGGAGGTCCTCGGCGCGCTGCGCAAGGACCTCTGAACGGCCCGGACTCCTGTACCCGACAGGCCTGCCGGCCCGCAGGGTCCACTCGTACCGTACGACCCGAAGCACGACCGAATGGAGAGGGGCGAACGTTGTCCGACAGCGGATGGCCGGCCGACCGGATCGACACCGAGCACGCGCACTCGGCGCGGATCTACGACTACATCCTCGGGGGGAAGGACTACTATCCCGCCGACCGCGAGGCGGGGGACGCGATGGCCGCGGAGTGGCCCGCGCTGCCCGTTCACATGCGCGCCAACCGCGACTGGATGAACCGTGCGGTGCGGTGGCTGGCCGAGGAGGCGGGCATCCGGCAGTTCCTCGACATCGGCACCGGCATCCCCACCTCTCCGAACCTGCACGAGATCGCGCAGTCGGTGGCGCCCGCGTCGCGGGTGGTCTACGTCGACAACGACCCCATCGTCCTCACCCTGTCCCAGGGCCTGCTGTCCAGCACGCCGGAGGGCCGTACGACGTACATCGAGGCCGACTTCCAGCACCCGGAGGCCGTCCTGGAGTCCGCCGAGTTCCGCAGGACCCTGGACCTGGGCGAGCCGGTCGCGCTCACCGTGATCGCGATCGTGCACTTCGTCCTCGACGAGGACGACGCGGTCGGCATCGTGCGCCGCCTCCTGGAGCCGCTGCCCTCCGGAAGCTACCTGGCCATGACCATCGGCACCGCCGAGTTCGCCCCGGACGAGGTGGGCCGGGTGGCCCGCGAGTACGCGGCCCGCGACATGCCGATGCGGCTGCGGACGATCGGCGAGGCCCACGAGTTCTTCGAGGGACTCGACCTGGTCGAGCCGGGCATCGTCCAGGTCCACCAGTGGCGTCCGGACGGCACCGGGGAGAAGGACATCCGCGACGAGGACATCGCGATGTACGGCGCGGTGGCCCGCAAGCCGTAGCGGCCCGGACCTCTTCCGCGGGGCTCAGATCACGCGGAAGAGGTCGGCCGCGGCGTGGACGTCGGTGAGGTCCTCGACGGACCGGAGGTTGTCGCACAGCGCCTCGAGGACCGAACCGGCCGCGGCCACCCGCGGGGCACCGATCCCGACGCCGAAGACACGGAACCCCAGACGCCGTTTGGCGTCGTTCCAGCCGCGCATCCACTCCTCGGTGACGCCGCAGTCGTCGTCGGTGAGCATCACGATGTCGCCACGGGCACGGGCGGCGTCGTTGAACTCCTCCTCCAGCACTTCCCTCGCCGCCGTCAGCGGCCGCTGGTAGCTGGTGCCGCCGCCGAGGAAGCTCTCCGCGAAGTCGAGGACCCGGGCCGGCGGGGCGGGCCGGCCGGCCGGGAAGCGGAAGACCTGCAGCTTGTCGGCGGCGGAGAACAGGATGCCGACGAAGTCGCGCCCCGCGTCGCGCGCCTGGTCGAGGAGGGCCAGGGCGCACGCCTTCGACCACGCCTCCCGGGTGATGCCGCCGGGCCCCGCCTCGTACATGGAGTGCGAGGTGTCCACGCACGCGATGACGGCGCCCCGGCCGGTGGCCTGTTCGCCCCGGCTGTCGTAGAGCATCAGCTCCCCGGCCGCGTAGCGCGCCGCGAACACCGCGCGCAGTTCGGGCACTCCGAGGCCCGCCAGTTCGGACGGGATGACACGGGAGAGGTCGTCGCCGAGGGTGACGCCGATCAGTTCACCGGTGGCGTTCTCGACCTTGCGGGCGCGCTCGCCCCGGGCCATCTGCCGGAAGCGGCCGATCAGTTCGGCCCACTGGGCGAGCCGGCCGGTGCGCAGCCGCTCGGCCAGCGCCGCGCGTTCGTCGAACGGCATCCGCTCCAGCTCGCCGGATCCGACGCCCCAGGCACGCATCAGAGAGGCCTCCTGCCGGGCCGCGGCGGCCGACCGCGCCACCGCGCTCCGCGCGGCGGCGGTGACCCCGGGCAAGGGGGCGGCCAGGGCCTGACGGGCCTCCTGCGCGGCCCGCTCCGCGGCGGCCTCCGCGTCGTCGACCGCGCGCCGCACCGCCTCGGCCGCGGGGCCCGGCACGGCCCCTTCCCCGTCGGTACCGGCCGCCTCGTCGGCACCGGTGGCCTCGGCGGCCCGGGAGAGGGCCTCGGACACGGCGGCAGCCGCGGCCTTCGCCCGTTGCGCCGCTGCGCTCGCCCGCTCGCCCTGCTCCTGTGCCTGCCGCGAGTCGTCGAGCATGCGCCGCAGCGCGCCGGACTGGGCGAGGACCGTCATGGCGGCGGCGTACGGGTCGCCGGCCGTTTCGCGGTGCAGTTCGGCGAACCGCGGGGACTCCAGCAGGGCGCCGACGATCCGGTGGTTGACCAGCCTGGACGGCTCCATCCCGCCCGGATCGCGCAGGCGTGGGCCGACCCGGTAGGCGGCCAGGAAGACGTCGGCGAGGAGGTCGGCGGCGTGGGCGTGGTGCTCGCCCAGTTCCGCGGCCAGCTCACGCAGGGCGGCGGCCTGCTCGTAGGTGTCGTGCCACGTCATCCGGTCGAAGCGGTCGGCGACCACCGCCCCGGTGTGCCCCGTGGACGCGGCCTGCGGACGGCCGGGCCGTACGTCGGCCGGTCCCGCCGGCACGTCGGCCCGGTCCGGTGTCTGCGCCACGGTCCTCTCCGTCCTCTCCGTTCCGTCCTCTCCGTCCTTCCGGACTTCCGCCCTTCCGTCCGTTCGCCCTCCGTCCGCCCCGGTGCTCAGAGCTGTGCCTGTACCGCGCTCGCGTCGACGCCGAGGGCCTCCGTGAGCACGCGGGCCCGGACGGCACGCTGACGGCCGGTGACCCGGTCGACGGCGGCGGTGGAGCGCCCCGCGCCCGCCGCCTCCTCGCGGAGCTTCTCGAGCCGCCTGCCCGCGGTGGCGAGCTGGTGGTGGGCCTTCTTGATCACCCACTCGCTCAGTGCCTCGCGGGACTGCCCCGCCATCGCGTCGAGCTGGGCCTCCAGCTCGTCGATGGTGTCGGCGAGGTCGAGGGCCTCCTTGGCATCGGGGTTGACCAGGTGCAGCACCTCGCGCTCCACCGCGGGGCGCTCGGCGGGGGAGTTCCACAGCACGTGGGTCAGCACCGACAGGTCGCTGTCGGCGACCGACCGGCGGCCGTCGAGGTACGCGGACGCCTGGAGCAGGCTCACCGCCTGCCGCCAGCGCCGGTCGGAGGCGACCAGTTCCCTGCGGCGCAGGGCGGCCCGCAGCGTGCACACCGCGTCCACGATCGGGTCGGGGACGTCCACGGCAGGGACCAGCTCGGCCACGGCGTGCCGGAGCGCGGCCAGTTCCACGGTGGTGCGTGCCGGGGCCGCGGGCCGGCTGACGGCGGAGCGGACCAGCGCGGCGAAGTTCGAGGGGTCCTCCAGGTACTTGACCTCGATCCGGACCAGCAGCCGGTCGTAGATCGCGGCCGAGTCCTCGCCCTCGGGCAGCTCGTTGCTCGCGGTGATGGCGCCGATCAGGGGGCAGCGGACGGGCTCACCGCCGTTCTCGGGGTGGTAGATCCGCTCGTTCAGATAGCCGAGGGTCTCGTTCAGCGCGGCCGTGGAGCACTTGAAGATCTCGTCGATGAAGGCGACATGGGCGGTCGTGGCGCGGCCGTCGTAGACCTGGCGGTACTCGCCGCGGGCCAGCGCGGCGACGTCGATGGGGCCGAACATCCGGGTCGGCGCGGTGAACTTCGACAGGAGTATTTCCCAGTAGGACGCTCCCTCGATCCGGCCCGTCAGTTCCCGCGCCAGCTCGGACTTGGCCGTACCGGGCGGGCCGAGGATCAGCGAGTGCTGGCCGGCCAGCAGCGTGACCAGCAACGTGCGCACCACGTCGGCCCGTTCGTAGAAGCGGTCCGACAACTCGTCCCCGATCGCCCTCAGCCGGGCTGCGGTGTCCTCGGCGGGCTGCGCCTCCTGGGGAGTGTGGGGGCCCATGGCCGACTCCTTGTCCGTGTATCCGTGTGTCCGTGGCGTCCGGGGCTGGCTGGGCACCGACCCTATCGCCGGGCCGGACTAGCCGGTCGGCCAGGTGCGCAGGAGTGCGTCGAGGGCGTTGAGGATCTCGGTCCAGCTCTCCTGCGAGCCGGGCGCGCTGTGGCTGAAGCCGCCGGAGCCCTCCAGCGTGACGTAACCGCTGAAGACGCTGCCCAGCAGCCGCACGGCGTGCGTCTGGTGCGGTTCGGCCAGGTCGTATCCGCGCAGGATGGCGCGCGACATCTGGGCGTGCCGCACACCGGCGCTGTTCGCCGCCGTCTCGGCGTCGAGGCGGAACTGCGTGGCGGCGAAGCGGCCCGGGTGCTGGAGGGCGTAGTCGCGGTAGACGTTCGCGAAGGCGGTCAGCGCGTCCTTGCCGGCCCGGCCGGCCACCGCTTCGGAGACCCGGTCGGCCAGTTCCTCGAGGGCGAACAGCGCGATGCGGGTCTTGAGGTCGTGGGCGTTCTTCACGTGCGAGTACAGACTCGCCGTCCGGACGCCGAACCTCCGGGCCAGCTCCGTGGGCGTGGTGTGCTCGAAGCCGATCTCGTCGGCCGTCTCGGCCCCCGCCCTGATCAGGGTCTCGGTCGTCAGCCCCACGCGTGCCACCTGCGTCCTCCACGTCGCCCTCCGGACCGGCCTCCGGAGCACCGCAGACGATTATCGGCTTGCCTAATCAGGTTAGGCAAACTCGTGCATGTGAGGTGAATCACATCCCGGGGCTGATTGCCGGGCGGCGAAGTTGCGTATTCCCCCTCCAACGGCGGGGCCGGGAATGCGAGGGTGGGCCGCCATGACTGCTGGGTGGTGCCTGCGCGCGACACGGGCCGCGGTCTTCGCGGCGGTCTGCGTGCTGCTCGCCGCCCTCGGACACGTCCTCATGTCCGGCTCTCCGCTGCCCCGGTGGGTCCTCGCCGTCGCGGTCGCGGTGACCGGCGGCGCGGGGTGGTCGCTGGCCGGCCGGGAACGCGGGCTCCTCCTCGTTCCGTCCGCCGTGGTGGCCGCCCAGGCGGTGCTGCACGTGTGGTTCTCCCGCGTGCAGGAACTGCCGAGGCCGCCGGCCTCCCCGGTGCCGCCGACGGCGTCGATGCCGCACATGAGCCACACCGTGCACGCCGGGGGATCCGCGACGGGCCCCGACCCGGCCATGGCGGGGATGCCCGAGGCGTCCTCCGCCGGCATGTTCGCCGCCCACCTGCTGGCCGCGCTGCTCACGGGACTGTGGCTCGCGTACGGCGAACGCGCGGCCTTCCGCGTCCTGCGGGCGGCCGCCGCCCGGCTGGCCGCCCCGCTGCGGCTGGTCCTCGCCCTCCCCGCACCCGCGCGCCGCCCGCGCGCGGCAGCCCGCCGCGGCCGCGCGGCCCGCCGGCCGCGGCGACTGCTCCTCGTGTACGCGATCACCTCCAGGGGGCCGCCCGCGGGCACCGCTGCCGTCTGAGGCAGCCGGTCCACCCCCGTCACCGGCCGGGCGTCCGGCGCCGGACGGTGACGGGCGACGGGCGCAGGCCCGCCACGCGTGAGTACGCCCGCCACTCACCCGCCCCACCGGACCGCCGCGTGCCCGTGCAGGGCCGCGAGACCGGTACCGGACGCCCGCATGTCCACGCGCCCCACCGGGTGCGCGGGCGCGCGGTCCGGCGGCACCTCCCCGTGTGCCGTCGGCCGCGAGGCCGCCCGCCGGTGCCCCGCCCCGGACCGCGTGTGCCGTGCGTCCGGACTCACGAGAAGGGCCGCACGTGACCGCTCCCACCACGTCCCCCCTGCGCGACGACCCCGCGACCGGCTGGGCGCTGGCCGCCCGCACCGGCGACCCGGAGGCCGTCGAGAACTTCGTCCGCGCCCTCCACCGCGACGTCCGCCGCTTCGTCACCCACCTCGGTGCCGACCCCCAGGCCGCCGAGGACCTCGCCCAGGACACCTTCCTGCGGGCCCTGGGCAGCCTGCACCTGTTCGAGGGCCGCTCCTCCGCGCGCACCTGGCTGCTGGCCATCGCCCGCCGCGCGGTGCTCGACAGCCGGCGACAGGCCTCGGCGCGGCCCCGGCCGGCCCGCACCGACGACTGGGAGGCCGCCGCCGAGCGGGCCCGGGAGCCGGGGCTGCCGGGCTTCGACGACGGCGTCGCGCTCACCGGACTGCTCGACGCGCTGCCCCCGGAGCGCCGGGAGGCCTTCGTCCTCACGCAACTCGTCGGACTGCCCTACGCGGAGGCGGCCGAGTTGATCGACTGTCCCGTCGGCACCGTGCGGTCCCGCGTCGCCCGGGCCCGTACCGCCCTGATCCAGGCCCTGTACGACGCCGAACAGGGCGGATCGGACGATCGGGTGCCGCACCGCGTGCCGTTAGCATGTTCGAACTCGTGACGATCGGCACGAGTGACCAGATGTCCGACTGACCAGATGTCCGACCCCTAGCAAACGGGCCAAACAATTGAAGACCACACCCACACGAATACCCCCGCGAGGGGACGGCGGCTGGCCGCTCACCCCCCGGCGCCGGCCGCGGGCCGTGCTGTGGGGCGCGGCCGGTGCGGTGACCGCCGGGTTCCTCGTCGCGCTGGAATTCGCCGCGCGCCACTACGGCGTGCGGGGGCCGCTCACCAACCAGGCGCGCGAGGTCGTGTTCGCTCCCGATTCGGGACCGCTGCTCTACGCCGGCCTCGCGTTGACGATGGTCGTGCTCACCTGGCGGCAGCGCCTCGTCGCGGCCGGTGCCGCGGTCGGCCTGGACGTCGTGCTCTGGCTGGTGCGCTGGGCGGTGGGCGCCGAGATGAACTTCGGCAACGGCGCGCTGTGGGTGGTGCTGGGCTGTGCGGTCGTCGCCGTCACCCGCCGGACCGGTGGCGAGCGGACGCTGCTGCTGAAGGGGGTCGGACTGGGGCTGCTGCTGGTCGCCGGCCACAAGACGGGCGACACCTGGCTGCTCATCACGTCCGAGACCCGCGGAGTGGTGCTCGACCCGTACGTGGCGACCGCCGACCACGCGCTGGGCGACCCCTCGTGGCTGGTCGGCCGGTTCGTGCACGCCACCGAGCCGGTCGGCGGCCACCTGCTCCACCTCGTCTACGGCCAGCTTCCGCTGGCGGCGGCCCTGGTCGGGCTGTACCAGCTGCGGCACGTGGCGGCCGATCGCCGTTTCCCGAGCCACCACCTGGTGCGCACCTTCCTCGTCATCGGCCTGCTCGGCCCCGCCGTCTACCTGGTCTTCCCGGTCGTCGGGCCCGTCTACGCCTACGGCGCCGACGGCGGAGCGTGGGCGGTGGCCCAGCTCTGGCCGGACGTCCTGCCGCGGCTCGGCATCCCGCACTCGGTGCCGTTCGACGAGGTCACGCCGCGCAACTGCATGCCCAGCCTGCACACGGCGTGGGCCACCACGCTCTTCGTCCACTCCCGCAGGGGCTCGCGGGCGGTGCGGTTCGCGGGGGCGTTCTGGCTGGTCGCCACCCTCACCGCGACGCTCGGCTTCGGCTACCACTACGGCGCCGACCTGATCGCGGGCGTGGTCTTCGCGCTGACCGTCGAGGCCGCGATGCGCGCGTCCGTGCGGGGCTGGGACCGGTCGGGCGCCGTGCTGGTCGCCCACGGCACCACGGTGTTCGCCGCGCTCCTGGCCGCGTACCGCCTGCTGCCGGTGGAGATGGCCGAACACCCGTGGGCGGCCGGACCGCTGCTCGTCCTGGCGACGGGCTCCGTGGTCCTCGGCCACGTACGGACCACCAGGGCCTGGGAACGGGAGGACGCACCGGCAGTGCCGGAACCCCCGAAGCCCGCACAGCCCCGCCCCGAACTCGTGTGAGTCCCCGCGCGGGCGCCCCGGCGGACCGGCCGCCGGCCGGACCGGCGTGTGCCGGGGCGGGGCGGGGTGACAGGCGGGGCTACGCGAAGTAGTGGCCCTGCTCGAGGTCCTCGAGGAGCCCGGGCTGGACCGGTTCCCACCCCAGCAACTCACGGGTCAGCGCGCTGGACGCGGCCCGGTTGGCCGCCACGGACCCGGCCAGCCAGCCGAAGTGGGCCCCCGCGTCCGAGGCCGGGACCGACACCACCGGCAGGCCGAGCCGGCGCCCGATCACCTCGGCGATGTCCCGTACGGGCACTCCCTCCTCGGCCACCGCGTGCAGTGTCGAGCCCGCGGGCGCCCGCTCCAGCGCGAGGCGGAACAGGTGCGCCGAGTCGAGGCGGTGCGCGGCGGACCAGCGGTTGGTGCCGTCCCCGACGTACCCGGAGACGCCCTTCTCCCGGGCGATCCCGATCAGTCCCGGGACGAACCCGTTGTCCCCCTCGCCGTGGTTGGTCGGAGCCAGCCGCACCGCGGACGAGCGCACCCCGCGGGCGGCCAGGGAGAGGGCCAGTTCGGTGGTGGCGGCCCGGACGTGCTGGGCGTCGCCCCGGGCGGCAGCGGCCAGGTCCGGGTCGTGGCCGTCGCGTTCGGTCGCCACGTGTCCCGGTGTCGCGGGCGTCCCGGACGCGACGGTGAACGGCCGGTCGGAGCCCACAAGTGCCTCGCCGATCGCCTCGACCGCGCGCCGGTCGGCCTCGCCGGCCCCCTTGAAGTCGCCCGAGAAGGCGATGTCGTGCTTGAAGGCCAGGTGGACGACGCCGTCCGAGTCGGCGGCGGCGCCCCGCAGGACGTCCAGGTCGTCCAGGGTGCCGCGGACCACTTCGGCCCCGGCTGCCGTGAGCGCGTCGGCCGAGGTGTCCGAACGGGCGAGCCCCACGACCCGGTGACCCGCCCCGACGAGCTCGGGAACGACGGCCGAGCCGATCCAGCCTGAGGCGCCGGTGACGAAAACACGCATGAGATTCCTCCAGGTACGTCGTACGTCCCGCATTGCGACCGCCCCTGCCCGCGAAGCCGGACAGGGCACCACTGTCGATGTCAGTCGCTGTCATCGACAGTAACATGCGATGACAGTCGCTGCCATCGTTCGCGTCCGAGTGAGTGGGGGAGCACAGCGCATGACAGATGTCATGGGGACCGATGGCAGATCGCACTGCTGCGGCCGCCGTGCTCACGACAGCCTGGAAGGAGTCGTCCCGTCCGAACCCGAGGAGAACGATGCACCTGACGCTGCCCCAGAAGCTGTACCTGCTCTGCTACACCGTGGACCAGGAGAAGTTCAGGGCCGTGGACCTCCAGGGCCGTGGCCAGTTGCTGCGCGCCGGCGCGCTGGCCGAGCTGGCTCTCGCCGGGCTGCTCGGCACGGACGGCGGAAAGGTGGCGCGGCGCACCGGTGAACCGCCGGCCGACACCTTCGCCGCCGAGGTGTGGAGCGACCTGCCCACCGAGCGGCCGAAGCGGTGGCTCCGGTTCGTGCACAACAAGGCGCACACGGCGGAGGGCGCCGTCCGCGCCCAGCTGGTGGCGGCGGGCGCCGTCGCACCGCCCGAGAAGCGGCGCCTGTCCCCGCTCGCCTCCCACCACGTCACCGTGGCGGACCCCGGACAGGTGCTCGGACTCCAGGCGACGGCGCGCGAGGCGGTACTGTCCGGACACGCCCCGGCCGCGGTCCCGTCCCAGGCGTCGACGATGGCCGTGCTCGCCGCCGAGTGCGAGGTGAGCACCGTGTTCACGGGCAAGGAGCGCCGGGAGCACAAGCAGTCGCTGAAGGCACTCGCCGCCCACTTCGACACGCAGGTCCCCGGCCTGCGCCGGGCCCTGCGGGACTCGTTCCTCTCCAGCCGGGGCGTCGGGGGCGGCTGGGGTTCATGAGCGCTCCCCGACCGTACGGATCCACGCAGGCGTCGGCGCCCCCGATGACGACTGGCCGACCGGCGCTCACGCCGTCGACGCGAGTGCGGCCGTGCGCCCGCCCAGCGCCGACGAGAACTGGTCCGTGACCCGGGCCAGCGCCTCGGCGGCGCCCGGCGCGACGACCGTCGCGCCGCTGTCGTCGACGGTGACGTCCCGGTCCAGCGTGAACCAGCCGGGGACGACGTGCAGCGCCCCCATGGAGCTGAGTACCGGGCGCAACGCGTAGTCGACGGCCAGGACATGGGCCGTACTGCCGCCCGTGGCCAGCGGGAGCACCGTCTTGCCGGTCAGCGCGTACTGCGGCAACAGGTCGAGCAGCGACTTGAGGAGCCCGGAGTACGCGGCCTTGTACACCGGGGTGCCGATCACCACCCCGTCCGCCCGCTCGAACAGGGCGGTGGCACCGGTGATCGCCGGGTGCCGGAAGTCGGCGCCCAGCAGTGCCTCGGCCGGCAGGGTGCGTACGTCCAGCGGAGTGACGTCGTGGCCCTGGAGCCGCAGCCGGTCGTCCAGGTGGCGCAGCAGGCGCGCGGTGCGTGAGGTGGGGGAGGGGCTTCCGGAAACGGACAGGATGGCGGCCATGGGGGGCACCCTTTCGAGGTCGGGATTCAGAGGGGGCGGCCGGACCCGTGACGCCGGCCTGTGACGGTGGGCGCGGAACTCACCAGGCGCTCGTCTCCACCGCGACCACCGGCACCAGTTGACCCCGCAGGGCCTCCAGGAACGTCACGATCTCGGCGGCCACCGAGCGGTGCTGCACGTCGTTGAGGACGTCGTGGTGGGCGTCCCGGACCACCGACAGGCGGGCCCGGGGCAGGGACTCGGCCGTGCGGAGCAGGGCGGCCCGGTCCGCGAGCGGGTCCGTGCCGCCGGTCAGGAACAGCACGGGAAGGGCGAGTTCGGCGTCGTAGGCGGCATCGAGCAGGGCATCCGGCAGAGCCTCGCCCAGTGAACCCCGCCGCACCCGCGCGTCGTTGCTCAGCGTGCCCCGGTGCGTGGGGCAGGAAGTGCGTACGTCGAGTTCCTCGTCCCAGGAGCCGACGCCGGGGGCCGTTCGGCCCGGCACCCCGGCGAGGACGAGGGCGTCGGGCCGCCGGCCCCCGGGCAGCCGCCCCGTGCGTCCCAGGTGCGCGGCGAGTGCGACGGCACCCGCGTCCGCCCCCAGCAGGACCACGGGTTCCGTCACCCCGTCGGTGTCCGCGGTGCCTTCGACCGCCTCCGCCAGACGGGCACCGAACCGGGTGAGTGCCGCCCCCCTGTCGTCGCCGTCCCGGACGGTGAGGTCGGGTGCGTCGACGACGCGGACGCGGTAGGCGTCGGCCGCGAGGCGGGCCGAGAGGCGGCCGTAGGTCGCCCGGGTCTCGCCGCGGCCGGGCACCACGACGACCGTGCCGCGGGTGCGCAGGCCGTTCGGGGCGTAGTGGTCGGTGTGGTCACTCATGTCGGACTCCTGCGGTAGCGGGCTCGTCGCGGGCCGCCGGGCTCCAGCCGAGGGCCGGTGCGACCTCGGTCGCGATGAGCTCCAGCGCGCGGATCGTGGCGTCGTGGTCGGGGACGGCGGGGTTGAACTGGGTGATCAGATCGGTGGCCAGGGGAAGGACCTTCTCCCGGCGGAGGGCCGCGACGATCTCCTCGGGGGACCCGAGGAACGCGTGGAAGCGACGCAGCGCCTCGTCCGCGCCGAGCCCCTTCGGGAACGCCCCGTGCTCCGCCATGCGCAGGGCCGCGCGGTGCACGTCGTCCCCGATGTGCCGCAGCGCCGTGCGGCGGTCCTTCGCCGGGAAGACCAGCCGGGACAGGCCGACGCGCGGCCTGCGGGGCCGGTCCCAGGCGGCGAGGAAGGCGTCCGCCCAGGGACGCTGCACCTCGTCGGTGGGCGCGTCGTGGCCGTAGGCGGCCCGGTTGAGCAGCAGGTTCGAGCCGCTGCCCGCCGCGTACGCCGCCCCGCCCCCGCTGAACACACCCTGCCAGATCCGGCCGGTGAAGTCGCCGCCGGCGGGCTGGACGCGGAAGCCGGGGGCGCCGACCTCCTCGCCCCGCAGGGCGCGCCGCAGCACGTCCAGGTGTTCGCTGGTCAGTTCGCGTCTGCGGGCCACGTCCCGGCCGAACGCGGCGTACTCCAGGTCGCTGGACCCACTTCCCACGCCCAGCTCGACGCGCCCGCCGCTGAGCGCGTCGACGGTCGCGACGTCCTCGGCGAGACGGACCGGGTCCTCCAGCGGGAGCACCGTGACGGCGGTGCCGAGCCGGATGCGGGTGGTGCGCGCGGCGGCGTGCGCGAGGAAGACCCACGGAGCGGACAGCCCGCCACCGCCGAGCGGCACATGGTGCTGAGCCACCCAGCCCGTGTCAAAACCGAGTTCGTCGGCGACGACGAAGAGGTCCTGGGCGTTGCGGTAGGTCCTGGCGAGGTCGGTGCCGCGTCCCTGGACATGGGTGAGGAAGCCCAGTCTGAAGCGGGGTCGCCCACTGGTCACGTCCGGTCCCCCCGGCCGTCCACGGACGTACGCCTGCTGCTGTGCCGGTTCGCCGGGACCGGCAGGCCCAGGTTGCCGCGCAGTGTGTCGGCCTCGTACTCGGTGCGGAACAGGTCGCGCTTCTGCAGGATCGGCACCACGCCGTCCACGAAGTAGTCGAGTTCCTCCTGGGTGCGGAAGGCGAGGTTGATGCCGTCGAACGTGCCGGCGCCGAACCACCGCTCCATCGTGTCGGCCACGGTCTCGGGTGACCCGACGAAGGGGGAGCGACGGAACTCGGCGACGGACTGCGCGACCTGACGCAGCGTCAGCCCTTCCTTGCGGGCCCGCTCAATGATTCTGGCGGCGCCCGTGCGGCCGCCCTTCTCGGCGAGGTGCGCGACGTCCGGGAACGGTGCGTCGAGATCGTGCACGCTGAAGTCGTAGGCGCCGAAGGAACGGCCGAGCAGCGCCAGATGACGGTCGAAGTCGTTGTCCTCCTCGAAGATCTCCCGCTCGCGGCGCCGGGCCGCCTCGTCGGTGGCGGCGACCACGGGACCGCCGTGGATGAAGATCTTGATGTGGTCGGGGTCCCGGCCGTGGGCGGCGGTCCGCCTCTTGATGTCGGCGTAGTACTCCTGGGCCTGCTCCAGCGACCCGCCCGGCGCGTAGACGCCCTCGGCCACCCGCGCCGCCAGGTCGCGTCCCTCCTCGGACACACCTGCCTGGAAGACGACCGGCTGGCCCTGTGCCGAGCGTGAGATGTTCAGCGGTCCGGCGACCCTGAAGTGCTCGCCCTCGTGGTTCAGTTCGTGCAGCCTGGAGGGATCGAGGAAGACGTTGCGCGCCACGTCCGCCGGGAAGGCGTCGTCCTCGTAGGAGTCCCACAGTCCGCGGGCCACCTCCACGAACTCCAGGGCACGGCCGTACCGGGTGGCGTAGTCGAGGTGTTCGTCCAGCCCGTAGTTGCGCGACGTGCCGGTGTCGAAGCTGGTCACGACGTTCCAGCCGGCCCGGCCGCCGCTGATGAGATCGAGCGAGGCGAAGCGCCGCGCGAGGTTGAAGGGCGAGTTGTACGTCGAACTGGCCGTGCCCACCAGGCCGATGTGCCGGGTGTGCGTGGCGACGGCGGACAGCAGGGTCAGCGGCTCCAGCCGGTTGAGGTAGTGCGCCGGGTAGGTGGCGTTGATGAACTGGCTGTCGACGATGAACAGGGCGTCGAACAGGGCGTGTTCGGCCGCCTGGGCCTGTTTGATGTAGTAGTTGATGTCGACGCTGGCGTTCTTGGCGACACGGGGGTCCTTCCACAGGCCGTGCTGGCCGGGGCCGCCGACACCGTAGGGATGCAGGGCGAGATGGATCCTTCGGGACATGGGTCTTCCTGTCTGTGGGGAACGGACTGCTCGGTGGGGAACGGGCTGCTCGGTGGAGTGTTCCGCGGGGAAGGGACTGTGACGACCGGGGCGGGCGGGGGTCAGGCGGGCAGGAGCGCACGCAGCGCCGCGCGTTCGCCCCGGTCGGCGGAGGTGCCGCGCAGGGTGGGTGCCGAGCCCACCAGCAACCGTGTGTACGGGTGTTCCGGCCGGCCCACGACGTCGCGGGCGGCACCGACCTCGACCAGCTCCCCCCGGTACAGCACGGCGATGCGGTCGGCGATCCCCGCCACGGACCCGAGGTCGTGCGAGATGAAGACCAGGGCCACGCCGCTCTCCCGCAGCTCCTTCAGAATCTCCAGGACCTGCACCCGGTTGGCGGAGTCCAGCGCGCTCACCGGCTCGTCGAGGAGGACCAGCCGGGGCTCGGTGACCAGTGCGCGGGCCACCGCGATCCGCTGCCGCTGCCCGCCGGAGAGCTCGCCCGGCAACCGGCCGAGGAGGTCCTCCGGCAGCCGCACACGGGGCAGGAACGCCCGTACCCGCGCCGCCGCCTCCGGCCGGGTGGCGCCCCGCACGAGCAGCGGCTCGGTCAGCGAGGCCTCGACGGTGAGGTCCGGGTCGAGGCTGCGCAGCGGGTCCTGGAAGACGTACTGGACCACCCCGCGGCGGCGCAGGTCACGCCACTGGCGGGCGCCGTGGGCGGTGACGTCCTCGCCGTCCACCACCACGGATCCGGCGCTGGGGCGCACCAGCCCGAGCACCGTACGGGCGAGGGTGGACTTGCCCGAGCCCGTCTCGCCGATCAGGCCCACCGTCTCGCCCGGCGCGACGGTCAGGGAGACGCCGTGCAGGGCCCTGCGGCGCCTGCGGCGCCTGCCGTAGTGGACCTCCAGCCCGGTGACGTCCAGAACGGGGCGGGCGCCGGCGCCGGTCACGGTGCCGGTGTCGTCGTCCGGCCGGTCGGCGGTCACGACTCCTCCTTCGGCTGTCCGAGGAACTTCTCCAGTCCGTAGCTCTCGTGCCCGCGGATCAGCATCCGCGTGTAGTCGTGCCGCGGGTGGTCGAGCACCCTGCGGGTGGGGCCCTGCTCGACCACCTCGCCCTGCCGCATCACCAGCACCTCGTCGCACAACTGGGCGACGACGGCCAGGTCGTGGGAGACGACGACAAGGGCGAGTCCGGCCCGGTCGCGCAGGTCGGCGAGGAGATCGAGGATCTCGGCCTGCACGGTGACGTCCAGCGCGGTGGTGGCCTCGTCGGCGATGAGGATCCGCGGGTCGGCGGCGATCGCGGCCGCGACGAGCACGCGCTGGAGCATGCCGCCGGACAGCTCGAACGGGTACTGGTCGTGGACGAGTTCCGCCTCCTGCAGGTGCACCGCGCGCAGCAGGGCGAGGACACGCTGCCGCGCCTCGCGGCGCCCCAGGCCCTTCTTGACCCGGACGACCTCGGCGATCTGCCTGCCGATCCGCAGCGACGGGTTCAGGTAGGACGCCGGGTCCTGGAAGACCGCGCTGATCGTGGCCCCCCGCAGCGCCGTCCACCGCGCCGGTGAGAGCGTGGAGATGTCGGTGCCCTCGATCTCGACCGAGCCGCCGGTCACCTCGAAGTGGGGCGGCAGGATGCCCAGGGCGGCCCGGCATGTGAGGGTCTTGCCGCTGCCGGACTCGCCGACGATGCCGACCACCTTCCCAGGGGTGAGGTCGAAGCTCACGCCGTGCACGATCTCGCGGCCGTCGCTGCCGTCGGCGATCCGCACCCCGCGCAGCGAGAGCAGCGGCACGGCACTGCCGGGCGGGCCTGCCCGGCCCGGTGTGCCGGTCTCCTCCGCCCGGGTGAGGAGCTTCTCGGAAACCGTCGTCATCACGCGCCTCCTGCGGGAGCGGGTTCGGATCGTCCGGGCCGGCCGGTGCGGGCTCCGCGGCCCTTGAGCAGGGCGCGGCCCGCCTCGCCGGACACGTCGCGGATCGCGTCCGCGAGCAGGTTGCCGGCCCAGACGGTGATCATGATCAGCAGTGCCGGGACCAGCGGGGCCCACGGCCGGTGGCTGAGATAGCCGAGGTCGGAGGCGAGCAGGCCGCCCCAGGTCGGCTCCGGCGGCTGCACGCCGATGCCCAGGAAGGTCAGGCTGGAGACGATGACGAAACCGGTGCCGATGGTCTGGGCGAAGGCCACCGAGACCGGCGGCAGCACCTTGGACCAGACGTGGCGCCGCACCACCCGGCCGACCGAGGCGCCGGAGATCAGCGCGGCCTCGACGTACTGCGAGCGGGCCACGGTCAGGGTGGCGGCGCGGGAGACCCGGTAGAACAGCGGCGACACCAGCACGCCGGTCACCAGCATCGCCTGGGTGAGCCCGTTGCCGAGCAGGGCGATCACGGCGACGGCGAACAGCAGGAACGGCAGGGCCACGAGCGTGTCCGCCAGCCGCAGGGTGACCCACTCGAAGACCCGCCCCAGGTACACCGAAAGGATCCCGGGGACCGCCCCCACGACCAGTGCCGTGAGCGCGACCTCGAGCGCGCCGAGCACGCTGACCCGGGAGCCGTCGAGCAGGCGGCTGAGGACGTCCCGGCCCAGGTAGTCCGTGCCCAGCCAGTGGCTGCCGGACACGGCGGCCAGCGCGTTGTCGCTGGTGGCCAGCGGATCCTGCGGGGCGAGCAGTGGTCCGAGGACCGCGAGCAGTGCGACCGCCGCCAGGATCGCCACGGCGATGCGGCCGGAGGTGAGGGAGAGAACGCGACGCAGCATGTTTCACACTCCCCGCTGCGAGGCCGGCGTGACCCGCGCCAGCACCAGGTTGACGACGAGGTTGAAGGCGACGACCAGCGCGATCGACACCACGAGGACGCCCTGCACGGCCGGTACGTCACCGGCCTGGGCGGAGTCGTTGGCGAACCGGCCGAAGCCCTGCAGTCCGAAGATCCACTCGGTGACCACCGAGGCGCCCACCAGAGACGGGAACTTCAGCCCGAGGGTGGCGAGGGTCGGCCCCAGGCCGTTGCGCAGCACGTGCCCGAAGAAGATCCGCCGAGGACTCAGCCCCCGCACCACCGCGCCCGTCACGTAGTTCTCCCGGTACGCGGCGACGAGGCTGGAGCGCAGTTGGCGCGCGACGTCGGCGACGACGTCGAGGCTCAGCGCCACCGCCGGGAGCGTGATGTGCGCGAGCCACGGCCCGAATCCCTGCTCCGCCGGGACGTATCCGGCCGAGGGGAACAGATGCAGCTGTACGGCGAGCACGGCGACCAGCACGATGCCGACCACGAACGCGGGCATCACCGAGATCACGGTGACGAACCCGGTGACCGCACGGTCCACCCACGTGGTGCGGCGCAGTGCCGCGAGGGTGCCGAGCGCGAAGCCCACCACGACACCGATGACCAGCGCGAACGTCGCGACGGAGAGACTGACGCCCAGGCCGAGACCGATGAGCGTGGAGATGTCCGCTCCGTTGGTCCAGCTCGCACCGAGCCGGCCGTGCAGGACACCGCCGATCCAGTCGCCGTACTGGACCAGGAAGGGCCGGTCCAGACCCCACTCGGCCTCGACCCGGGCGACGGCCTCGGGCGTGGCCTGCTCGCCCAGCTGGATCCGGGCGGGGCTGAGGCCGCTGAGCGAGCGCAGCGCGAAGGTCACGAAGGTCGCCACCAGGAAGACCGGCACGAAGATCGCTACCGACCTGGCGAGGACGGCCAGGACCCGGCCCAGCGCGTGCCGTGTCCGCTTCGCGGCGAGCCCGCCGGCGGGGACGGGCTCCGGTGGCGCCTCGGTGGCCGTCACGGGTTCGCCCCCTTGCCGCCGATGGTCACGCCGGTCCAGTCGATGTGGGCGGGGTTCTTCGGCAGGTCGGAGACCGACTTGCTCTTGGCGACCAGGTTGGGCCGGGAGTGCGTGAAGATCAGTGCCTTGCTGGCGAGTCCGGCCCGTGTCGCCTCCTGGAGCACCTGCGGGTACTCGGGCGCGTCCAGCGGGGTCCCGCGCACCTTGGCGATCGCCGCCTCGAAGCCGTCCGGCTCGTAGGGCGAGCTGAGGTTGAGCGGTCCGTCGGGTCCGAAGTGGGCGGTGAGCGTCTGGGCCGCGGAGTCCCGGCCGGTGGTGGCGTAGAGCGAGAAGGTGAGGTCCTTGGCGAAGAACGGCGTGGCCCAGTTCTTGTCGATCCTGATGTCGACGGTGATGCCCACCGCGGCCAACTGCGACTGCACGATCTCCGCCTGCGGGTCCTCCTCCGGAACGACCAGGTCGAGCTTGATGTCCCCGGGCCGGTAACCCGCCTCGGCCAGAAGCCTCTTCGACTTGTCCGGGTCGTAGGGGTGGGCGTCCTCGGACTCGGGGTCGTAGGCGACGTAACCCTTGGGGAAGGGCTGGTTGGTCGCCTCGCCGTAGCCGAAGGTCAGTTTGTCGACGAACTCCTGGCGGTTGACCGCGTGCCGTACGGCATCGACGACCTTGTCGTTGTCGAACGGCGCCTTGTTGACGTTCAGGCTGATGTTGGAGGCGTTGAAACCGGGCTGGACGAAGACGTCGAGGCCGGCCTTCTTGGCGGCGTCCGCCTGACTCGGGTCGATGTCGGCGAAGTTGTACACGCCGGTCTGCAGTCCGGAGACGACCGTGGAGGCGTCGGGTGCCGAGGTCAGCTCCACGGTGTCGATGTGGATGTTGTCCGCGTCCCAGTACTCCGTGTTCTTCTTCAGTACCGCCTTGGTCCCGGGGACGATCCGGGTGACGGTGAACGGGCCCGCGCCGACCGGGTTCTGGTCCAGCTTCTCGGGCGCGGCGGCGGCCTTGGGGCTGGCGATCTGCAGGACCCGCTGGCCGAGCAACTGGGGTATCTGGTAGTCGACCTGGTTGAGATTCACGGTGGCGTCCAGGCCCTTGGCGTCCACCGACTCGATCGACGTCAGGTCGCCGAAGAGCGCCGAGTTCTTCTGCTTCTGGGCCCGTTCGACGGCCGCCTTGACGGCCGCGCCGTCCACCGGTTCGCCGTCGCTGAACTTCAGTCCGGGGCGCAGGTGGAAGGTGATCCGGTCGCCCCTGTCGTTGTACTCCCAGCTCTCGGCGAGGTCGGGGACGGCCTTGCCGGACTCGTCGGTTCGGGTCAACGAGGCGTAGACCAGGGAGAGTTCACGGAACTGGGCGCCACTGCCCCCGACCACGGGGTCCCAGTGGGAGGGAAAGTAGGTGGAGGTCCACTTGAGGGTGGCGTCGCCGCTCGCGGAGGCCGCGTCGCCGCCGCACGCGCTGAGGGCGGGGACGAGCACGGTGGCGAGGGCGGCGCCGAGTGCGGTGGCACGCAGTCGGCCGGATCGGCGGTGCGGTCCGGGGCGGCGGGGCGTGAGTCGTCCGGGCATGTCGTCCTTCTGTGACGGTCCCCGGCCCGACGGGCGGGCCGGGGACCGTCACAGAAGGAC
>NZ_JACBYP010000055.1 GCF_018982965.1 Streptomyces mayonensis
CCCCCCCCCCCCCCCCCCCCCCCCCCCCCCCCCCCCCCCCCCCCCCCCCCCCCCCCCCCCCCCCCCCCCCCCCCCGGTTGCCGTGCTTCTTCGGAGGCAGGGACTCCCGCTTCGTGCGCAGCTGGCGCAGGCCGCGGACGATGTGGCGGCGGGTGTCGGACGGCATGATCACCGCGTCGACGTAGCCGCGTTCGGCCGCCGTGTAGGGGTTGAGCAGGGCGTCCTCGTACTCCTGCATCAGGCGGGCCCGGGTGGCCTCGGCGTCCTCGCCGGCGTCGGCGATGGTGCGGCGGTGCAGGATGTTGACCGCGCCCTGCGCGCCCATCACCGCGATCTGCGCGGTCGGCCAGGCCAGGTTGAGGTCGGCGCCCAGGTGCTTGGAGCCCATGACGTCGTAGGCGCCGCCGAAGGCCTTGCGGGTGATGACCGTGATCAGCGGGACCGTCGCCTCGGCATAGGCGAAGATCAGCTTGGCGCCGCGCCGGATGATGCCGTCGTGCTCCTGGCCGACGCCGGGCAGGAAACCGGGGACGTCCACGAAGGTCAGGACGGGCACGTTGAAGGCGTCGCAGGTGCGCACGAAGCGGGCCGCCTTCTCGGAGGCGGTGATGTCCAGACAGCCCGCCAGCTGCATCGGCTGGTTGGCGACGATGCCGACCGGGCGGCCCTCGACCCGGCCGAACCCGGTGACGATGTTCGGCGCGAACAGCGGCTGCGTCTCGAAGAACTCGCCGTCGTCCAGGACGTGCTCGACGACGGCGTGCATGTCGTACGGCTGGTTCGGCGAGTCCGGGACGATCGTGTCCAGCTCGGCGTCCTCGTCCGTGACGGCGAGGTCGGCCTCCTCCGGGAAGGCCGGGGGCTCGGAGAGGTTGTTGGACGGCAGGTACGACAGCAACTGCTTGACGTACTCGATGGCGTCCTTCTCGTCGCCCGCCATGTGGTGGGCCACGCCGGAGGCGGTGTTGTGGGTGCGGGCGCCGCCCAGCTCCTCGAAGCCGACGTCCTCGCCGGTGACGGTCTTGATGACGTCGGGTCCCGTGATGAACATGTGGCTGGTCTGGTCGACCATCACCGTGAAGTCGGTGATCGCGGGGGAGTAGACCGCGCCGCCCGCGCACGGGCCGACGACCAGGCTGATCTGCGGGATCACACCCGAGGCGTGGGTGTTGCGGCGGAAGATCTCGCCGTAGGCGCCGAGTGAGGCCACGCCCTCCTGGATGCGGGCGCCGCCGGAGTCGTTGATGCCGATGACGGGGCAGCCGGTCTTCAGCGCGAAGTCCATGACCTTGACGATCTTCTGGCCGTAGACCTCGCCGAGGGCTCCGCCGAAGACCGTGAAGTCCTGGGAGAAGACGGCGACCGGGCGGCCGTCGACGGTGCCGTACCCGGTGACGACGCCGTCGCCGTAGGGGCGGTTGGCGTCGAGGCCGAAGCTGGTGGAGCGGTGGCGGGCGAACTCGTCCAGCTCGACGAAGGAATCCTCGTCGAGCAGGAGACCGATGCGTTCACGAGCCGTCAGCTTGCCCTTGGCGTGCTGCTTCTCGACGGCGCGTGCGGAACCGGCGTGCGTCGCTTCCTCGATACGGCGCGTCAGATCCGCGAGCTTGCCCGCGGTCGTGTGGATGTCGGGCTGCTGCTCTTCCGGCTCGGACATCGGGATGCGGCTCCCTGCCTGCTCAAAAGGGGGGACGGTTACTCGTTCGTAGACTAGTAGGGGGTCCTCCGTTCGGCAGTGCGGTCTTTCCCACACCTAGGGTGGGTTGCATGACGCCCCGAGACTCCTCCGGCCCCGCCGGCTCCCCGAACAACCGGTGGTCCGACCTCGACCGGCCGCCGCTGAGCGCCGCGGCCCTGCGCCGGGGCCTGGTACGGGCGGGAGGGCTGTGGCGGCAGGTGGACGTGGTGCAGCGCACCGGGTCCACCAACTCCGACCTCGTGGCCCGCGCCGCGGAGGAGGGCCTTGCGGAGGGCGTGGTCCTCGTCGCCGAGGAACAGAGCGCCGCGCGGGGGCGGCTGGACCGGCAGTGGACGGCGCCGGCCCGCTCCGGGCTCTTCTTCTCCGTACTCCTGCGGCCCGCCGAGGTGCCCGTGGCCCGCTGGGGCTGGCTGCCGCTGCTCACCGGTGTCGCCGTGGCGACCGGGCTGTCCCGCGTGGCGGGGGTCGACACGGCGCTGAAGTGGCCCAACGACCTGCTGGTGACCGTCGGCGACGAGGAGCGCAAGGCCGGCGGCATCCTGGCCGAGCGGGCCGGCGACGACGGCGTCGTCATCGGCGTCGGCGTCAACGTCAGCCTCCGCGCGGACGAGCTGCCGGTCCCGCGGGCGGGCTCACTCGCGCTGGCCGGGGCCGCGGGCACCGACCGGGACCCGCTGCTGCGCGGCGTACTGCGGTCGCTGGAGGACTGGTACGGGCGCTGGCGGGCGGCGGAGGGCGACCCCGCGGTCAGCGGGCTCCAGGAGACGTACGCCGCCGGCTGCGCGACGCTGGGGCGGACCGTGCGGGCCGAGCTGCCGGGCGACCGGTCGCTCGTCGGCGAGGCCGTCGCCGTGGACGGGGACGGCCGACTGGTCCTGGCGACGGAGGCGGGGGTACAGGAGCCGGTCGGCGCGGGGGACATCGTGCATCTGCGGCCGGCGTGAGCGCGGGCCGGCGGGGCGAGTGGGTCTCGGTGGGCGGCGAATGGGTTCTCGGCGGGACGAGTGTGGGCGAGCGGGGACGAGTGCGGGCGAGTGGCGCTGCGAAGGGGGAGGCAGAGGGGCGGGCGGGGCGACGGATGCGACGGACTCGGCCGGGGTGTGGGGCCGGAGCGGGGTGCCCCTCGGCCGGGTGGCGACGCTCGCCGGTCGTGCGGTGGCGCTCGCCGGCTGTGCGGTGGCGCTCGCCGGCCGTGTCCTGGTGGGCGGTGCGGGGCGCGGATGCCGGGCGGGGCGGCCGGTCGCTACGGCGACGGGGCCGGGACGTGTCGATACGGGGGCGGTTCCCGTACGTACTGACGTGCTGAAGGACGGTGGCCCCCGGCGTTCGGCGTGTCACCGGGGCGGAGGGCCGGTGGCGGTCGGCGGGGGCCGGTGAGGGCCGCTCGGCGGCTGTGCCCGGGACCTTCGACGCACGGGCGGGCCGACCAGCGGCTCGCGGCGCTCGCCGGGGGAGGGGTCCGGGGTGTGGGACGAGCAGGAGTGAGCTGGGGCACACCTGACGTAAAGTTGGGGCCGGTCGAACCTGACCGCGGCAGATCGGAAGGGCAGCAGGCGTGACCGTCGACGACACGGGCTCCGGCGCGGACGGGGACGGCCGGGTGGACCCCGAGCCCGCCCCGGACTCCGCCGATCCCGGCGATGACCCGCTCGCGCTGCGCCTCGAAGGGCTCATCCTGGGCGCCGACCGCCGCTACACCCCCTTCCAGGCCGCCCGCAGCGCGGGTGTCTCCATGGAACTGGCCTCCCGCTTCTGGCGGGCCATGGGCTTCGCCGACATCGGGCAGGCCAAGGCGCTCACCGAGGCGGACGTCCTCGCGCTGCGGCGGCTGGCCGGTCTGGTGGAGGCGGGGCTGCTCAGCGAGGCGATGGCCGTCCAGGTGGCCCGGTCCACGGGACAGACCACCGCCCGGTTGGCCGAGTGGCAGATCGACTCCTTCCTGGAGGGCCTGACCGAGCCCCCGGAACCCGGGATGACGCGCACCGAGGTGACGTATCCGATCGTCGAGCTGCTCCTGCCCGAGCTGCAGGAGTTCCTCGTCTACGTCTGGCGGCGCCAGCTCGCCGCGTCGGCCGGGCGGGTCGTCCAGACCGGTGACGACGAGGAGATGGTGGACCGACGGCTCGCGGTCGGCTTCGCGGACCTGGTGGGCTTCACGCGCCTGACCCGCCGGATGGAGGAGGAGGAACTCGGCGAGCTGGTCGAGGCCTTCGAGACCACCTCCGCCGACCTGGTCGCCGCGCGCGGCGGACGGCTGATCAAGACCCTCGGCGACGAGGTCCTCTACGCCGCCGACGACGCCGGCACGGCCGCCGAGATCGCGTTGCTGCTCGTGGAGACGATGGCCAACGACGAGACCATGCCGGAACTGCGCGTCGGCATCGCCTTCGGCACCGTCACCACCCGGATGGGCGACGTCTTCGGCACCACCGTCAACCTCGCCTCCCGGCTCACCTCGATAGCGCCCAAGGACGCCGTGCTCGTCGACACCGCCTTCGCGGAGGAGCTGATCCGTACCGGTGACGCCCCGGCCTCGGAGGCGGCGGCCGTCGAGGAGGCCGCCGCCGCGGAGAAGAAGGGCGAGGAGCCGCCGGCGTACCGCTTCGCGCTCCGGCCGATGTGGCAGCGGCCCGTACGCGGGCTCGGCGTGGTCGAGCCGTGGCTGCTCACGCGCCGGGGCGACGGCGGCGGAGAACCGTAACCCGCCCCCCCGACATCCCCCGGCATCCGTATGGGTGGCTGATTGGACAGTTTGTCCCGCGGAAAAGGCGACTCGGGTGGCGTGTCGCCGGGACAAAGTGTCCAATCACCCCGGCCCCACGGGTTCCCCCGGCCCCACGGGCCGGTCTTCCGTCCGTGCGGGGTGGCTGCGATGATCGGGCGGTCCATCGTTAACCACCGTTAACCGGAGGGTGTCATGAGCGAGGAGCGGTTCGGAGAGTTCGTTCTGGTGCGGCGGCACGAGGACGGGCACGTCGCGGAGCTCGTGCTCGACCGGCCGAAGGCCATGAACGCCGTGTCGACCGCGATGGCCCACTCCATCGGCGCCGCCTGCGCCGCCCTGGGCGAGGACCGGACCGTACGGGTCGTGGTGCTGACCTCGACCCACGGGCGGGCGTTCTGTGTCGGCGCCGACCTGAAGGAGCGGAACTCCTTCACGGACGCCGACCTGCTGCGGCAGCGGCCGGTGTCGCGGGGGGCGTACACCGCGGTGCTCGAGCTGCCGGTCCCGACGGTCGCGGCCGTGCACGGGTTCGCGCTGGGCGGCGGGTTCGAGCTGGCGCTCTCGTGCGACGTGATCGTGGCCGACCCCACGGCGGTGGTGGGGCTGCCCGAGGTGTCGGTCGGCGTGATCCCCGGCGGCGGCGGTACGCAGCTGCTGCCGCGCCGGGTGGGGGCGGCGCGCGCCGCCGAGCTGGTGTTCACGGCGCGGCGGGTGGCGGCGGAGGAGGCGCGGGAGCTGGGTCTGGTGGACCAGCTGGTGGACGAGGGGCGGGACCGGGAGGAGGCCCTGGACCTCGCCTCCCGGATGGCCGCGAACTCGCCCGTGGGCCTGCGGGCGGCCAAGCGGGCGCTGCGGCTCGGGCACGGCCTCGACCTGCGGGCCGGCCTCGAGGTCGAGGACGCGGCGTGGCGGACGGTGGCGTTCTCGGGGGACCGTGCGGAGGGTGTGGCGGCCTTCAACGAGAAGCGGGCGCCCAGGTGGCCGGGCGAGTGAGGCAGGGCGCGGGGTGCCGTCCCGAGTGCGGCCGCGGCCCGCTGCGCCCGGGCGCCGATCTGTGCGCTGCGCCTGGGTCCTGATCCTGTGCGCTGCACCTGGGTCTTGATCCTGCGCGCTGCATCTTGCTCCTGATCCTGGGTCCTGCTGCTGTGCGCTGCACCGGGGCCCTGATCCCGTGTGTCGGCTCCGGAGTCCGCGGGTCGGCCACTTTGCCCTGTTCGCCATGTTTGGATCCCATTTCTAGTTAAATCTCCCTAACCTGGAGTGATGGGCGACGACAGGCGGCTCACGGCCGTGGTGGCACTGGCGCAGGGCATGGCCGCCGCGCACAGCTCCCGTGAGGCGTGGCGGGCGGCGGCCCTCGGTGCGTGCGCGGCGCTGGGCGGCAGCTTCGCCGCACTGTCGGTGTGGGAGCGGGAGCTGGGCCGGCTCCGGGTCCTCGTGAACGTCGGCGAGCGCGCCGAGGACGAGGAGGAGTTCCCGGAGGACGAGTCCTACCCGGTGCACCAGTTCGCGGAGATCACAGAGTTCCTGCACGAACGCTGGGCCGGTGGCGGCGAGCCCGACGCCTGGGTCGAGACCGCCGAGGGGCCCGCCGCGGGACGCGCCGGATACGTGCACCAGCGGGTCGCCGCGCTGCGCCGCCGGGGCCGGGGCTGCTGCGTGGTCGCGCCGATCGTGCTGCACGGCCGCGCCTGGGGCGAGCTGTACGCGGCCCGGCCGGTCGGGGAGCGGGTCTTCGAGCGGGGCGACGCGGACTTCGCCACCGTGCTGGCCTCGGTCGTGGCCGCGGGGATCGCGCAGACCGAGCGGCTGGAGGAGGTCCGCAGGCTCGCCTACACGGACGCGCTCACCGGACTGGCCAACCGCCGCGCCGTCGACGCCGCGCTGGACGAGGCGGTCGAACGGCACCGCGGGGAGGGCGTCGCCGTCAGCCTCGTCGTGTGCGACCTGAACGGCCTCAAGCGGGTCAACGACACACACGGGCACGCCGTGGGGGACCGACTGCTGGAACGTTTCGGCTCGGTGCTCTCGCTGTGCGGGGCCATGCTGCCGGGGGCGCTGGCCGCGCGGCTCGGCGGGGACGAGTTCTGCCTGCTCGCGGTCGGTCCCGCCGCCGACGAGGTGGTCAAGGCGGCCGAGGAGCTGTGCCGCCGGGCGGCCGAGCTGGAGCTCGGCGACGGGGTGGCCTGCGGGGTCGCGTCCACGGAGGACCCGGTCGGGCCCGTGCGCTCCGCCCGCAGGCTGTTCCGGCTCGCCGACGCGGCCCAGTACCGGGCCAAGGCCGAGCGGTCGGCCGGGCCGGTGGTCGCGGGCCGCGAGGGGCCCGACGATCCCGTCGTACGGCTCGCGGACGAACCGTCGCGGGAGGAGGACGGGGAGCGCAGGCGCTTCCGCGGGCGGCACTCGCCGTAGCGGACGGCCGTGACGGGCGCCGTCGGTGGCTGTGAGGTGCACTCGAGTGCCGTAAGGGGTGCACGCCCCTCCTGGCAGTGACGTATCCGGCGGCCCACCTCTCGTGACATCGTTGCATTCACTGCGTACGCTCCTGAATATGGATATGCACACTGTGGTGGTGGGAACGTCGGGGGCCACCGCGTCCGACGTGCTCGCCGTGGCGCGCGCGGGCGCCCGGGTCGAGCTCTCCGGCGAGGCGCTGGCCGCCCTGGCCGCGGCCCGCGAGATCGTGGACGCGCTGGCCGCCAAGCCGGAACCCGTGTACGGGGTGAGCACCGGGTTCGGTGCCCTGGCGACCCGTCACATCAGCCCGGACCTGCGCGCGCAGCTGCAGCGCAACATCGTCCGCTCGCACGCCGCCGGAATGGGGCCGCGCGTCGAGCGCGAGGTGGTCCGGGCGCTGATGTTCCTGCGGCTGAAGACCGTCTGCTCCGGACGCACCGGCGTCCGTCCCGAGGTCGCGCAGACCATGGCCGACGTGCTCAACGCCGGGATCACCCCGGTCGTGCACGAGTACGGTTCCCTGGGCTGCTCCGGTGACCTGGCCCCGCTGTCGCACTGCGCGCTCACCCTCATGGGCGAGGGCGACGCCGAGGGGCCCGACGGCACCGTACGGCCGGCCGGCGAACTGCTCGCCGCACACGGGATCACCCCCGTCGAACTGCGCGAGAAGGAAGGGCTCGCCCTCCTCAACGGCACCGACGGCATGCTCGGCATGCTGGTCATGGCCCTCGCCGACCTCGACACCCTGTACAAGTCCGCCGACGTCACCGCGGCGCTGACCCTGGAGGCGCTGCTCGGCCCCGACAAGGTGCTCGCCCCCGAGCTGCACGCCATCCGGCCGCACCCGGGGCAGGCCGCCAGCGCCGCCAACATGGCTGCCGTGCTCAAGAGCTCGGGCCTGACCGGGCACCACCAGGACGACGCGCCCCGCGTCCAGGACGCCTACTCGGTGCGCTGCGCCCCGCAGGTCGCGGGCGCCGGACGCGACACGATGGCCCACGCGGGACTCGTCGCCGAACGCGAGCTGGCGGCGGCCGTCGACAATCCGGTCGTGCTGCCCGACGGCAGGGTGGAGTCCAACGGCAACTTCCACGGCGCCCCGGTCGCCTACGTCCTGGACTTCCTCGCCGTCGTCGTCGCCGACCTCGGCTCCATCACCGAGCGCCGCACCGACCGGCTCCTCGACAAGAACCGGAGCCACGGCCTGCCGCCGTTCCTCGCCGACGACGCCGGTGTCGACTCCGGCCTGATGATCGCCCAGTACACGCAGGCCGCCCTGGTCGGCGAGCTGAAGCGGCTCGCCGTACCGGCGTCGGCGGATTCCATCCCGTCCTCCGCGATGCAGGAGGACCACGTCTCCATGGGCTGGTCGGCGGCGCGCAAGCTGCGCACGGCCGTCGGCAACCTCACCCGCGTGATCGCCGTCGAGCTGTACGCCGCCACGCGCGCGATCGAGCTGCGTGAGGGCCTCACCCCGGCCCCCGCCTCACAGGCCGTCGTCGACGCCGTACGGGCCGCAGGCGTCGGAGGTCCCGGACCGGACCGCCACCTGGCGCCCGACCTCGCCGCGGCGGAGGCGTTCGTGCGCGAGGGGCACCTGGTCGCGGCGGCGGAGACGGTCACCGGGCCGCTGCGGTAGCGGGACGGGGGCGGACGCTCTCCCCAGGGGCCTCGTCGGCAGCACGGAGTCCCTGGGTCAGAGGCCCAGGCGCTCCCTGCGCACCGAGTAGCCGACGAAGCCCGCGCCCAGGCCCAGGCAGAGGGCGCCGCCGACGACGTACGGCGTGCTGTCGAAGCTGCCGGTGTCGGCCAGGCGGGTCGTGTCCCCGTGGGTGGAGACGCCGTCGGACAGGCCGGCGCTGTCGGTCGCGGTGTCCGCGGACGCCGCTCTGGCCTGCGCGGTGACCTGCGAGGACGGGGTCGCGGCCGCGGACTCGAGCACAGGAGTGTCGGGTGTCGCGTTCGCCGACGGAACGAACCACAGGGCGCACAGGAGGCCCCCCGCGGCGGCGGCGGTCAGCAACGGACGGCGAGCGGATGACACGGAATATCGATCCCCTTGTGGCGCTGGCTAATTGGCCGTGTGGGCAGATGTTAGTGAAAGTCGCGGGTCACAGGAAAGTCACGGGACCCCTCGGCCTTACGCTCCGGGCATGAGCACTCCAGAGACATCACGACATGTGCGTATTCGCGTCGAGCTCGTCCTCGAGATCGACGACGAGGAGGCCGTCACGGGAGCCGCACTCCAGGCGCTCGCCGACGACACCGATCTCCCGGACGCGGAACGGGCGCACTCCGAGCAGGCTGTGACGGAGGACACGGCGGAGGCCCTCGCCCATCTCGTCGACCCCTTCGACCTGGTCAGTGCGGTGCCGGGGGTCGAACTGCAGCAGGCCTCCTGGAGCAGCGAGCGGATCGACTACGACCCCGACTCGCCCACCTGGAACCTCGACGAGGATGATGACGACGAGAACGGCCCGGAGGACGACGGAATGCGGGTCGGCTGACGCCGCGTGGGGAAAATCCCGGCCCCGGGCGGCAACCGCCACCCGGGGTTTCGTCGTCTCACGGTGAGCACTGAACGCCTACGGACCGGCCCCGCGCACCCCTCGCCCTCATGGTGAAACGTGGCATGCCCCACACCCGCGATCGATGTGGAACGGGACGAAGCGGTCGTAGCGTTGAAAGTTATTGACGGGGTATCCGGTTTTTCGGGATCGGCAACGATGGAGAAGCGTGTGATGACGGACGGTAAGCGGCGCAAGGGCCTGGCGGCCGCGTCCGCACTGCTCGGCGGTGTGCTGGTGCTCTCGGCATGTTCCAGTGGCGACGCCGGCACCTCCGGCGGGGACGGGAACACCTCTCAGGCGGATGTCGACGAGGCGGCGGCGAAGAAGACCTCCGAGGCCCAGCTCAAGATCACCCCCAAGGGTGGCTCCGACAACGCCTCCATCAACAACTCCGCCGGTGTCACGGTGAGCAAGGGCACGCTCACCGAGGTGAAGATGACCGCCTCGGACGGTACCGAGGTCGACGGCGAGATATCCGCCGACAAGACGAGCTGGAAGCCCAGCGGTCAGCTGGAGCGCGCCACCAAGTACCAGATCTCGGCGACCGCGAAGGACTCCGACGGCCGCGCCGCCCACGAGAACTCCTCGTTCACCACGGTCTCCCCCGAGAACAGCTTCATCGGCAACTTCACCCCGGACGAGGGCAAGACCGTCGGCGTCGGAATGCCCGTGTCGATCAACTTCGACAAGGAGATCACCGACAAGGCCGCCGTCCAGAAGGGCATCACGGTCAACACCAGCAGCGGCCAGGAGGTCGCCTGCCACTGGTTCAGCACCCAGCGCATGGACTGCCGCCCCGAGAACTACTGGCAGGAGAACTCCACCGTCACCCTGAAGCTGGCGCTCGACGGGGTCGAGGGCGCCGACGGCGTCTACGGCGTCCAGCAGAAGACGGTCACCTTCAAGATCGGCCGCAACCAGGTCTCCTACGTCGACGCCAAGACCAAGCAGATGAAGGTCACCCAGGACGGCAAGACGGTCAAGACCATCCCGATCTCCGCCGGCTCCCCGGACAACAAGACCTACGAAGGCCAGATGGTGATCTCCGAGAAGTACAAGGAGACCCGGATGGACGGCTCGACCGTCGGCTTCACCGACGACGACGGCAAGGGCGAGTACGACATCAAGGACGTGCCCCACGCCATGCGGCTGAGCACCTCCGGCACCTTCATCCACGGCAACTACTGGGGCAAGGGCATCTTCGGCCAGGCCAACACCAGCCACGGCTGCGTCGGCCTGGAGGACGCCAAGGGCGCGGGCGACCCGAACACGCCGGGCGCCTGGTTCTACGACAACTCCATCGTCGGTGACGTGGTCGTCGTCCAGAACACCGGCGACAAGACCGTCGCCCCGGACAACGGCCTCAACGGCTGGAACATGGACTGGGCCCAGTGGAAGGCGGGTTCGGCCGTCTGACGCCGAACCCCCGCCGCACGGACAGCACTTCGCACGGGCGCCCGCCACCCCTCGACGGGGCGGCGGGCGCCGCCGTTTCCCGGGCTTCCCGTCGTCCTCTTGCGCGGCTCCTGTCGGAAACGGCCCCGGCCGCGTGAGCCGGGGGAGGCCGGGCGCACGTGGCCCGGTCACGTGGCCAGTTCGAGCCACTCCCCGACGGCCAGTACCACCTGGGCGGCGCCCTTCGTCACCGCGCTGAGCCGGGGCACGCTCACGGCGTGACTGAGGCCGCCGTCGCGTCCGTCCCCCAGCTCGCCAGCAGGCGCAGCGCGTCCGCCGAGGGGGAGCCGGGCTCGGCGTGGTACGTGACGAAGGCCTGCTCGTCGTCGTCGATCAGGTGGAACGTCTCGAAGGACAGGGTGAGGTCACCGACCAGCGGGTGCCGCAGGCGCTTGGCGCCATGGCCCTTCTCCTTGACGTCGTGCGTGGCCCACAGCCGCCGGAACTCCTCGCTCTTCACCGACAGCTCGCCGACCAGCGCGGACAGCCGCGGGTCGTCCGGGTGCCGGCCCGCGTCCATGCGCAGGAAGCTGACCATGTCGTAGGCCTTCTGGTCCCAGTCCACGAAGAGGGTGCGGTAGTCGGGGTTCAGGAAGACCAGCCGCGCCCAGTTCCGCTCCTGGGCCGGCAGCTCGCCCCAGTCGCCGAAGAGGGCCGCGGCCATCCGGTTCCAGGCCAGGATGTCCGAGCGGCGGCCCGTCACGTACGCCGGCACCGTGTCCATCGACTCCAGGAGCTGGAGCAGCGCCACCCGCACCGGCCGCTGCTGCGCCCGCGACCCCGACGACGCCCGCCTGCGCTGCTGCTTCGGCTTGGCCAGGTGCGTCAGGTGCGCCTGCTCGGCGTCGGTCAGCCGCAGCGCCCGGGCGATCGAGTCCAGGACCTCCGCCGACACGTTCTGTCCGTTGCCCTGTTCCAGGCGGGTGTAGTACGCCACCGACACCCCGGCCAGCTGCGCCAGCTCCTCGCGCCGCAGACCGGGCACCCGGCGCTGCCGTCCGAACGACTCCAGTCCCACGTCCTCCGGCTTCAGCCGGGCCCGGCGGGTGCGCAGGAACTCGCTGAGCTCGGCTCGCCGGTCAAGCTGTCCATCCATGCTTCCAGTATCGCCGCACGTATTCCCGGTCGTACGCACAGGAGCCTGTCCCCGTCAGTGGTACGCACGCTGGACGTACGCAAAACCGTGGTCTGGGTGGCCGCGCCGCTCCCAGGCAGGGTGGAGGCATCCCCCAGTAGGACGAGAGAATCCCGGAGAACCCCGGCAATGACCACTGTCGCCGCGTACGCAGCACCCGCCGCCAAGGCGCCGCTGGAGCGCACCACCATCGAGCGGCGCGAGGTGCGTGAACACGACGTCCTGATCGACATCAAGTTCGCCGGCATCTGCCACTCCGACATCCACCAGGCTCGCGAGGGTTGGGGCGAGGCCATCTTCCCGATGGTCCCCGGCCACGAGATCGCGGGCGTCGTCACCGAGGTCGGCCCCGGCGTCACCAGGTTCGCCGTCGGCGACCGGGTGGGCGTCGGCTGCATGGTCGACTCCTGCCGCGAGTGCGAGTACTGCAAGGCCGGCCTGGAGCAGTACTGCACCGAAGGGAACATCGGCACCTACAACGCCGTCGGCAGGGACGGCGAGGTCACCTACGGCGGCTACTCGCAGAAGGTCGTCGTCGATGAGAACTTCGTCCTCGGCATCCCCGAGGGCATCTCCCTGGACGAGGCCGCGCCGCTGCTGTGCGCCGGCATCACCACGTACTCCCCGCTGCGGCGGTGGAACGCCGGTCCCGGCAAGAAGGTCGCCGTGGTCGGCCTGGGCGGTCTCGGCCACATGGCCGTCAAGCTCGCGCACGCCCTGGGCGCAGAGGTGACCGTGCTGTCGCAGTCGCTGCGCAAGAAGGACGACGGCCTGAAGCTGGGCGCCGACCACTACTACGCCACCAGCGACCCGGCGACCTTCCAGGAGCTGGCCGGCAGCTTCGACCTGATCGTCTCGACGGTCTCCGCCCCGCTCGACTTCGCCGCCTACCTCGGGCTGCTGCGCCCGCACGGCACCCTGGCGAACGTCGGCGCCCCCGAGGAGCCCATCGCGCTCAACCTCTTCGCGCTGCTCGGCGGCGGCAAGTCCCTCGCCGGGTCCATGATCGGCGGCATCGCGGAGACCCAGGAGATGCTGGACTTCTGCGCGGCGCACGGCATCGGCGCCGAGATCGAGCTGATCGCCGCGTCCGAGGTCAACGAGGCCTACGAGCGCGTCCTGGCCAGCGACGTGCGGTACCGCTTCGTGATCGACACCGCGACGATCTGACCCCGGGCCCCCGGGCCCCCGGGCCCCCAGGCCCCGGCCGTCGCCCGACGGCCCCTCCGCCCCGCTCCGGCCGTACCGCCACCGACACCGTCGGTGGACGTCCGGGCGGGGCGGGCGCGCGTCCGCCGTCCCCGTCCCGACGAGTGGCGCCGCCGGTTCAGCGCGCCGCCCGGCGGCGCCGCAGCGACGGGTCGAGCAGCGCGGGCGTGGCGTCGAACTTCTCGTGCGCGGCGAGGTCCGTACCGGGCGCGACCACGGCGTCGATCGCGTCGAGGACGTCCTCGGAGAGCACGGTGCCGGCGGCGTCGAGCTGGGACTGCAGGTGGTCCAGCGTGCGGGGCCCGACGAGCGCGGCGGTGACGGCCGGGTGCGCGGTGACGAAGCCGAGCGCGAGCTGGACCATGGTCAGCCCCGCCTCCTCGGCGATCACGGCGAGCTTCTCGACGGCGTCGAGCCGGGCCCGGTTGGCGGGCAGAGCGGGGTCGAAGCGCTCGGGGAGTATCACCGACCGGTGGGTGGCGACCTCCCGGCCCGCCCGCACCGCGCCGGACAGCCATCCCGAGGCCAGCGGGCTCCACACCAGCACCCCGAGTCCGTACTGCTCGGCCACGGGCAGTACGTGGCTCTCGGCCCCGCGCTGGAGGACGGAGTAGCTGGGCTGCTCGGTGACGTAACGGCTCAGCCGGTGCTCGCGGGCGGCCCACTGCGCCTCCACGATCCGGTACGCGGGGAAGGTCGAGGAGCCGAAGTACCTGATCTTTCCCGCGCGCTGCAGGTCGGTGAGCGCGGACAGCGTCTCCTCGTCGCTGGTGTTCGGGTCCCACCGGTGGATCTGGTAGAGGTCGACGTGGTCGACCCCGAGGCGGCGCAGGCTGTTGTCCAGCTCGGTGACCAGCCAGCGGCGCGAGGAGCCCTGGTGGTTGGGTTCGTCGCCCATCGGCATGTTGGCCTTGGTGGCCAGCACGATGTCGTCGCGGCGCCCGGCGATCGCCTTGCCGACCATCTCCTCCGACTCGCCGCCGCCGTACCAGTCGGCGGTGTCGATGAGGTTGATCCCACCCTCCAGAGCGGCGTCGACGAGGGCGGTGGCCTCCTCCTGGGTGGTGCGGCCGATGGGCCCGAAGTTCATGGCGCCCAGCGCGAGCGAGCTGACCTGCACACCGGTACGGCCCAAGGTGCGGTACTGCATGTGTCCTCCACGGGGGACGGTTCGAGGCGTGACTTGGTGGCGGGTTCGACGCTCTGGCATCATGAAGAGGTCAAGCGGAACCGCGTCCCGTTTACTCGTCCGACGATACGGAACGGTGTCCCGTTTATCAACCGCGGTCGGGCGACGACCGATGACCAGGGCTGGGACGAAGGCGGCCGGGACGAAGGCCGAGGCCGCGACCGAGGCGGAGGGACGGAACGGTGAAGGACGACGAGGCGGGGACCGGGCAGGCCGGATCCCGGCCCAAGCGCGCGGATGCCCGGCGCAACGAGAAGACCCTCCTCGACGCGGCCGCCGGAGTCTTCGTCAGGTCGGGCGTGGAGGCCCCCGTGCGCGACATCGCGGCCGAGGCGGGCGTGGGAACGGCCACGATCTACCGCCACTTCCCGACCCGCGCAGACCTGATCATCGGCGTCTACCGGCACCAGGTGGAGGCCTGTGCCGAGGCCGGCCCCGCGCTGCTGGCGAGCAGCCCCACCCCGTACGCGGCGCTCGCGAGCTGGATCGACCAGTTCGTCGACTTCCTGGTGACCAAGCACGGCCTCGCCGCGGTCCTCCAGTCCGACAACGCCGGCTTCGAGACCCTCCACGCGTACTTCCTCGACCGCCTCGTCCCCGTCTGCACCGACCTCCTCGGCGCCGCGACCGCCTCCGGCGAGATCCGCACCGACGTCGAGGCCTACGCCCTCATGCGCGGCGTCGGCAACCTGTGCATCGGCGCGGAGACCCCGAGCCCGCAGTACGACGCGCGGGAGCTGGTGCGGGTGCTGGTCGCGGGGTTGCGCGGGGTGGGCTGATCCCGGCCCGGCCGCGAAGGACGGCGATCGGATGTGCACGGCGGCGATTGCTGGATAAAGTCGACCCGCTACAACTGGTTGTGGGGACAACCGGTGCTGGGGGGAGGGCTGACAACCCATGAGTCGTCGCACCAGGGGATACGTCGGAGTCTGGGCCGAGATGCAGCGGCAGCGGCAGCGCCAGTTCGAGGCCGAGGAGCGGCGGCGCAGACAGGAGACCCGGCAGGCGCGGGCCTACGAGCGGCGCGCCGCCCAGAGCCACCGTGAGTACAAGCAGGCCGAGGCGATCCGCCGCACGGAGGAGCTGGACGCACGGGTCGCTGTGCTCCAGGGCCTGCTGGCCACGGGATGCCGGGCCCCGGTCTTCCGGCCCTCCGCGCTCATGCACGCCGAAGAGCTGCGGTCCCTGGCCGCGGTGACCGCAGGCGTCGGACGCCGGGAGCCCGACGCCGTGGTCGAGTACTTCTCCGCGGCTCTCTACACCTCGACGGCCTGGCCCGAGGGGTTCCCGCGTCGGGTCGCGATGACCTACGACCCCGCGGCCCGGCAGCTGGTGCTGGACTGGGAGTTGCCCGCCTGCGACGTCGTACCGCAGTCCAAGTACGTCCGGTACATGTACGCGGCCGACCAGTACCGGGAGACTCCCCGCCCGGTGGGGCAGCGCAGGGCGCTCTACAGAGAAGTCCTCGCGCAGTGCATGCTGCTCGTCCTGCACGAACTGTTCGCCGCCGACGAGACCGGTGCGCTGGAATCGGTGGCCCTCAACGGGTTCGTCGACGGACACGACCCCACGACGGGCCGGCGGGAGCACATCTTCCTGGCCACCGTCATGGCCGAGCGCTCCTCGTTCCGGGAACTGCATCTGGCCCAGGTGGACGCGGAAAGCTGTCTGGCCGACGCGCTGCGCGGGCAGGTGTCGCCCCGCCCGGACCAACTCGTCGCGATCAGGCCGGGTCGGCGGCCCCAGGAGGTCGGGCATCGCGTCGCCACCCACGGCGACGACGAGGAGCCCGACCTGTACGAGATGGACCCGGTCGCCTTCGAGGGCCTCGTGGCCGAGCTGTTCGAGGCCATGGGGATGCGGGCGGTCACCACACGGCGTTCCAACGACGGTGGGGTGGACGTCCACGCACTGGACCCGACGCCGATCCGGGGCGGCCAGATCGTCGTCCAGGTGAAGCGGTACCGCAGCACGGTGCCGCCCGCCGCCGTCCGCGACCTGTTCGGGACAGTGCAGGACGCCGGGGCGAACAAGGGCGTCCTCGTCACCACGTCGGGCTTCGGCCCCGGTTCGCGCACCTTCGCCAACGGCAAGCCGTTGGAACTGATCGCGGGGACCGAACTCGTCGACCTGCTGCGCCGCCACGGCCTGCGCGGCCGCCTGGGCGACGGCGGCCGCCGGGACTCGGCCCCGGTCCTCCCGCCCCTCCCGGAACCGTCGCTGCCCGACGAGTACAACATCCTCGGCATGTCCTGGACCGGGAGCGTCGCCCTGGACGTGTGCGCCCTGGTGTGCCGCGGCAACCGGATCCTGACCGACGACCACTTCGTTTTCTACAACAACCCGCAAACCCCGGACGGTTCCGTACGGACGCTGCCCGCCACCGCGCCCGACAAGGCCGCGATCTGCGCCTCGTTCGACACCCTGCCCGAGGACGCCGACCGCCTGGTGCTGGTGGCTGCCGTCGACCCGGAGGTCAACCCGGACGCCGATCTGTCCGGTTTCGCAGACGCCCGCATCCGCCTGCTCGACCCGTCTTTGACGGAACTGGGCCAACTCCAGGTCTCCGACGGCCGCCCGCACGAGACCGCCCTGGTCCTCGGCTCCTTCCGCCGCAGGAGTAACGGCGACTGGGACTTCGTCGTGGGAGGAAGGGGCTACTCGGGCGGCCTGGAGGAGCTGTTGCGCGGCTTCGGCGTCGAGGTGGACTGACGATCCGCGGTCGAACGACGGCTTGATCCATGGCAAGCCTCACTCACAATCCTTCGGCACTGATCTCCTGGGCGTCGAGGAGTTCGTCGCCGTGTTCGACCGCCCAGCGTCCCAGCGCCGCCATCGGGCCCTCGACCAGGCTCCGGCCGAGACCGGTGAGCGCGTAGTCGACGCGTGGGGGAGCCTCGGCGTGTGCCTCGCGCGCGACCAGTCCGCCGGCGAGCAGGCGGTGCAGGGAGTCGGTCAGCACCTTGTCGCTGATGCCTCCGATCGCGGCACGCAGCTCGCGGCGCCGGTGGGCCCCCGGGCGAAGTGCCGCGAGCACCACGGGGTCCCAGGTGTGGGCGAAGAGGTCGGTGGCCGCGCGCAGACGGCAGTCGGCGACCCACTCGTGACGGCGCTCTTCCCGAGCATTCTGATCAGTCATCTCACCGCACATCCTCGCGCGTACGGCACGCACCGAACGGTGCGTACCACCCGGCCTACGGTGGCTTCCCCCCCTGACCGGCGAACTGAAGGCGGAGACGATGCGGATCGGCATCCTCGGAACAGGAACCCTGGCGGCTGCCCTCGGCGAGGCATGGGTCCGGGCCGGACACGACCTCGTGATCGGCGGCAGGTCCCGCGACAGGGCGGACCGCCTGGCACGGCGCCTGGGCCACGGAACGCTCGCGGCACCGCCCCGGGAGGCGGTGAGCGGGCGCGACGCGGTGCTGCTCGCCGTCTCCTGGGACGGCGCCGAGGAGATGCTCGCGCGGGCGGGCGCGTCCGACGGCCTCCTCGACGGCACGCCGCTGATCGACCCCACGAACGCGGTCGCCCACGGCACCGGCGTACTGCTCACCCGCCCCGGCGAGGCGATGGCCGAACGGATCACCGCGGCGGCCCCGGGAGCGCAGGTCGTCAAGGCGTTCCACCTCTTCCCCTCCGGGCAGTGGACCAACGGCCGCACGGAGGACCCGGTGACCGTGGTGATGTGCGGCGACCACCCGCAGGCCCTGCGCGTCACCGGCGACCTCGTCCGCGCCGCCGGTGCGGTGCCCGCGGTCCTCGGCGGGCTCGACCGCGTCCGCCAGCTGGAGGAAGTCGCCGGCTTCGTCATCGCGCTGAGCTTCGCGGGCACCGACCCGAACCCGGCGGTTCCCCGGCTGGCGTCGTAGGGGGGGAACCTTTCCTCCTGCCCGCCCCGGGCGGGACGCCTGTGGCGGGCCCCGCTTCGGCCGCGGGGGACGAGGTGTCGTCGGGCGTGCGGCAGGCGTCCCGGGCGGTCGGCGTGGAATCGTCGAGGGGCCTCGTGCGTTGCAGTGGGTGGCGGGGCACCCCGGCCGTGTGCGGGCCGGGAGCCCGCGTGATCGAGTCGACAGACAGGTGGAGGGCCGCAATGGCTGCGCAGACACAGAGGGCCGTGCTCGCGGGCGGATGCTTCTGGGGCATGGAGGAGCTGATCCGGCGGCTCCCGGGCGTGACCGCGACCCGGGTCGGGTACACCGGCGGCGACGTGCCGAACGCGACGTACCGCGACCACGGCACGCACGCCGAGGCCATCGAGATCCTCTACGACCCCGAGGCGACCGACTACCGCGCGCTCCTGGAGTTCTTCTTCCAGATCCACGACCCGAGCACCAGGAACCGCCAGGGCAACGACATCGGCCTCAGCTACCGCTCGGCCATCTACTACGTGGACGACGAGCAGAAGCGGATCGCCGAGGACACCATCGCCGACGTCGACGCCTCCGGGCTGTGGCCGGGCAAGGTCGTCACCGAGGTGGAACCGGTCGGCCCCTTCTGGGAGGCCGAGCCCGAGCACCAGGACTACCTGCAGCGCTACCCGGACGGGTACACCTGCCACTTCCCGCGCCCGGGATGGCGGCTGCCCGTGCGTACCGAGGGCTGAGACCTGCCGAGACCTCCTGAGATCTTCGGGAGCGCTTTCGCTGGTGCTTTCGGGGGCTTTCGGGGTGCTTTCGGGGAGGTCCGGCCGGCATTCCGGCCGGACCTCCCCGCGTTTTCGCCGCGCGCTCAGTGCGGCAGCGTCGCGGGGCTGCCGCCGTTCGCCTCGTAGCCCGCCACCGCGAGGGCGCGGTAGACCGCGAACTCCGCCGCCGGGTCCGTGGACAGGGTCCAGGGCAGGGCGCCGACATGGCCGTCTATCACCATCAGCTGGTTCATCGCCTCCGCCCAGCGCTCGCTGCGGACCAGGAAGAAGACCAGCAGGTGGCGGACGTGCGCCTGCATCGGGTCGTCCGGGCGGGCCGAGTGCACCGCGTGCAGCGCGCCGTGGAGGGCCTTGGTGACGACCTCGCTCTGGTAGAAACCGCTGACCAGGTTGACCTCGGGCAGGTGCTCGAAGACCGCGAAGAGCGGCATCGCCGCCAGGAGCGAGCCCTGCGGGGCACGGGCGGCCGCCGCCTCCGCGAAGGCGTACGCCAGGTCACGGGAACCGTGCCACTTCTCGCACCAGTACTGCAGGGCGGCCAGGTGGGCGCCCATGTGGTTCGGAGCGCGGTCCAGGATCTTCAGCCAGAGCTGCTCGAACTCCTCACGCGGATAGCCGAGGCCGCGCGCCACCGACAGCTCGACGATGTACGGAACCGGGTCCCCCGGCGCGAGCAGGGCCGCGTCGCCGCAGGCCGCCTTCGCCTCCTCCATGATGATCCGGAAGTCGTCCGTGCCCGGCGTCGCCGTCCGCCACGCCTGCTGCACCAGGAACTCGGCGTGCACCGCCGCGCCGCCCGCGTCCTTGGGAGCCTCCGACCGCCACACCCGCAGCCACTGCCCGCCGGGCGTCTCCTCGACGCCACCGGGCCGCTGCCGCAGCTCCAGCGACGCGGCACCCGCGAAGGCCTGCACGCGCTGCCAGCGCCGCTCGCCCTTCGCCTCCGTACCGGCGAGGAGCTGCTGCGCCCCCCGGTAGTCCTGCGAGCGCTGCACCAGGTCCAGGACGTCCAGCAGGTCCTGGTCCGGGCCCGGCATCCGGATGTCCAGCTCCTCCTCGCGCGCGAAGCCGTAGTTCGCCGGGTCGGCGGCGTCCGGGTGGCCCGGCGACACCAGGCCGACCGCACCGCGCCGGCGCCGCGAGATTTGGAGCAGCACGAAACCGAGCATGACCAGCGCCATCAGGACCCAGAGAATCTCCATGTCTCAAGCGAACCAGACGCCGCCGACAATTGGCCAACCTGTCCCCCGTCCTGTGGAAAACGCGCGGAGCGTTCCGCACGGCTACCCTCGGTGCCCATGAGCGACAGGCACATCAGTCAGCACTTCGAGACGCTCGCGATTCACGCGGGCAACACCGCCGATCCCCTGACGGGAGCGGTCGTCCCGCCGATCTATCAGGTGTCGACCTACAAGCAGGACGGCGTCGGCGGGCTCCGCGGCGGCTACGAGTACAGCCGCAGCGCCAACCCGACCCGTACCGCCCTGGAGGAGAACCTCGCGGCCCTGGAGGGCGGAAGGCGCGGTCTCGCGTTCGCATCCGGACTGGCGGCCGAGGACTGCCTGCTGCGTACGCTGCTGCGGCCCGGCGACCACGTGGTCATCCCCAACGACGCCTACGGCGGCACCTTCCGGCTCTTCGCCAAGGTCGCCACCAAATGGGGCGTGGAGTGGTCGGTGGCCGACACCGGCGACGCGGCGGCCGTGCGGGCCGCGCTCACCCCGAAGACCCGGGCCGTGTGGGTCGAGACGCCCTCCAACCCCCTCCTGGGGATCACCGACATCGCCGCCGTGGCCCAGGTCGCCCGGGACGCCGGCGCGCGGCTCGTCGTCGACAACACCTTCGCCACGCCGTACCTCCAGCAGCCGCTGGCGCTCGGCGCGGACGTCGTCGTGCACTCGCTGACCAAGTACATGGGCGGTCACTCGGACGTCGTCGGCGGCGCGCTGGTCGTCGACGACCAGGAGCTGGGGGAGGAGCTGGCCTTCCACCAGAACTCGATGGGCGCGGTCGCCGGGCCCTTCGACTCCTGGCTGGTGCTGCGCGGCACCAAGACGCTCGCGGTGCGCATGGACCGGCACACCGAGAACGCGACCAGGGTCGCCGACATGCTCTCGCGACACCCGCGTGTGACGAGCGTGCTGTACCCGGGGCTGCCGGAGCACCCGGGGCACGAGGTCGCGGCCAAGCAGATGAAGGCGTTCGGCGGCATGGTGTCGTTCCGCGTCGAGGGCGGCGAGCAGGCGGCCGTCGACGTGTGCGACCGCGCGCAGGTGTTCACGCTCGGCGAGTCCCTGGGCGGCGTCGAGTCGCTGATCGAGCACCCGGGCCGGATGACGCACGCCTCTGCGGCGGGCTCGGCCCTGGAGGTCCCCGCCGACCTGGTGCGTCTGTCGGTCGGCATCGAGAACGCCGACGACCTGCTGGCCGACCTCCAGCAGGCGCTCGGCTAAGGGGTTCCCGCACCTCCCGGCCGGAGCCCGCTCACGAGCGGGTTCACCAGCCCTCCCAGCCGGTCACGGGCGGGGTCGTCTCCGACGGCGGCTCCACCCAGGGCTGGACGGTCAGCGCCCACACGGCGAAGGCCACCGCCGCGGCGCCGAGCAGCAGCCACATCAGACGGCGGGCGGCGGTCCTGCGCCGCAGCATGCGAGCGCCGCGGCGCACGGCCTCCGCGTACAGCTCGGGCGGCACCCGCGGCGGCGACTGCTCCAGGATCCGCCGGGCGGCGGCCTCGCGCTTCGGGCGGTTCACCTCGGCGCCCCCGCCTGCCCGCGATCCCAGGCGCGCGAGCCCCACGCGTGCTGGTCCCAGTCGCGTGTGTCCCGCGTACGCGTGCCGCCCGCGTGCGTGTCCCACGCGCGTGTGCCGTCCGCGTGCTTGCCCCACGCACGCGTGCCGCCCGCCGGGCCCGTCACGGCGTCGCCCGCCGGGTCGGTCACTGCGCCGCCTGCCAGGCCCGTCACGGCGTCGCCGTCTTCGCTTCCGGCGCCACCGGACGCGCCGGCGCCGCCGGCGGGTGGAGGAGGGCGGCCACGGCCCGGTCGCAGATCGTCCGTACGCGTTCCACGGGCAGGCCGAGCAGGGCGGCAGTCTGTTCCTCGGCGACGCCCTCGTACAGCCTGAGGACCAGGACCAGGCGTTCCTGCGGGGAGAGGCCACCCAGGGGACCGGAGGGGCGGCGGGACCGGCCGAGGCCGCCGCCGAGGCCGCCGTGCCGGTGCCAGGCCTCGCGGGCGAAGCGGGCGGTCAGGTGCTGCCGGGTCCGGTCGTAGGGGTCCTCCCCGTGCAACCGGTCCCAGGCCGCGTACGTGTGGGCCAGGGACAGGGCGGTCAGGCGCCGCGCGCGCGGGTTGGCGCCCGGGGGCTCCGCCGTGAGGAGGGTGGCGGCATGCAGCAGCCGTCCCGCCGCGCCCGCGACGAACGCCTCGAACTCCCGGGCCCGGCGGGCTCCTTGGGACGCATGCCGTTCTCGCACCGCGCCTCCCGCCCAGCCGGCGACGACCCTGAGGTCTCATATCAGGCCAGGGGCGGCCCATCGGTCAAGGGTCCGGGGCGAACCGCTCCGGAAACCTCGTCGAGGACGCCTGTGATCGCCTGCGGTCGCCTGCGGACGTCGCCTCAGGAGGCCGGCGGCGCATCGGTGGCCGTGGCACCCGAGGGAGCCATACGGGCCGACAGGGCGCCGTTGAAGCGCGCGAGGAGCGCACAGAAGCTCTCGCGCTCCTCCGGCGCCCAGTCGTGGGTCAGCTCGGCCATGAGCTGACGCCGGGAGGACCTGACCTCCTCCAGCCGCGACACGCCGCGCGGAGACAGCTGGAGGACCACCGCGCGTCCGTCCTCGGGGTGCGAGGTCCGCTTGACGAGTCCGGTGTCGACCAGCGGGGCCACCTGCCGGGTGACCGTCGAGGAGTCGATCCCCATGCTCGCGGCGAGCGCCTTCACGCCCATCGGGCCCTCTTTGTCGAGGCGGTTGAGCAGCAGGTAGGCGGCTCGGTCCATGGAATTGCGCACTTGGCCGACCCCGCCGAGCCGGGTCTGTTCCGCACGCCGGGCGAACAGCGCGACCTCGTGCTGGAGCGTCTCGAGAAGACCGGGGTCACCGGGGTCACCGGCAGTCGTCATGTCCATCGACATTTCAGGTGTTGTGGGCATGGCCGGAGGCTCACTTCGTGGAGGGCTGCTAATTGGGGGACAGGGTACGCGGCCGGGCGGCAGGGCGTACCCGCGCTGGGCGAAGCGGGGCCCGGAGGTTGGTCACAACGGCCGCCCCGGGGGCGCCGAACTGCGATGCTGGGGACATGAGCTACAGCACGGCCGCCCTTGTCGGACCCGTCACCCTCGACGACGTGCGCGGAGCCCAGAAGATGCTCTCGGGCGTTGCACGGGTGACGGCGATGGAGGGCAGCAGGCACCTGTCCCAGATGGTCGGCTCGCCGGTGCACCTCAAGTGCGAGAACCTCCAGCGGACGGGCTCGTTCAAGCTGCGGGGCGCCTACGTGCGGATCGCCGGCCTGCTGCCCGAGCAGCGGGCCGCCGGGGTGGTCGCGGCGAGCGCGGGCAACCACGCGCAGGGCGTGGCGCTGGCCTCGTCGCTGCTCGGGGTGCGCTCGACGGTGTTCATGCCGAAGGGTGCCCCGCTGCCGAAGGTCAGCGCCACCCGGGACTACGGCGCAGAGGTGCGGCTGCACGGACAGGTGGTCGACGAGACGCTGGCCGCCGCACAGGAGTACGCCGAGCGCAGCGGCGCCGTCTTCATCCACCCCTTCGACCACCCCGACGTCATCGCGGGCCAGGGCACGGTCGGGCTGGAGATCCTGGAGCAGTGCCCCGAGGTGCGGACCGTCGTGGTCGGCATCGGCGGGGGCGGACTCGCGGCCGGGATCGCGGTGGCCGTGAAGGCGCTGCGGCCGGACGTGCGGATCGTGGGCGTGCAGGCGGAGGGCGCGGCGGCGTATCCGCCCTCGCTCGTCGCGGGGCGCCCGGTGGCCGTCGAGAACCCGGCGACGATGGCCGACGGCATCAAGGTGGGGCGGCCCGGCGACGTGCCGTTCCGGATCGTCGGCGACCTGGTGGACGAGGTCCGCACGGTCACCGAGGACGAGCTGTCCACGGCCCTGCTGCTGTGCCTGGAGCGGGCCAAGCTGGTGGTGGAACCGGCCGGTGCGAGTCCGGTGGCGGCGCTGCTGAGCGCGCCCGACACCTTCGCGGGTCCCGTGGTGGCGGTGCTGTCCGGCGGCAACGTGGACCCGGTGCTGATGCAGGGCGTGCTGCGGCACGGCATGGCCGCGCAGGGCCGCTACCTGGCGGTTCGGCTGCGGCTGACGGACCGGCCGGGCGCCCTGGCCACGCTCCTCGGGGTGTTGTCAGTGGTCGACGCCAATGTCCTCGACGTGAGCCACGTACGGACCCATCCGCGGCTCGGGCTCACGGAGGCGGAGGTCGAACTGCACCTGGAGACGAAGGGCCCGGAGCACTGCGTCGAGGTCGGCCGGGCGTTGCGGGAAGCGGGCTACACCGTCATCGACTGAGGTTTCGGCCGAGGGTCGAGGGCCGATGGCCCCTGGGCCTCTGGGCGTCTCGGTGTCCGGGACCTTGGGCCTCTGGGCCTCTGGGCCCGTGAGCCGGTAGACCCGTGAGCGCAAGCCGTCGCGGAGCCCGGTACGCCCCGGGTGGCTGAGCGCGGTATGCCGGGTGGCCTTGAGGCCTCTCGGGAACGGGTGGCCTGAGGCCTCTCGGGGGAGGGGCGCGAGCTGGGCCAGGGCTCGGGGAGCAGGGCTCGGGGAGGTGCTCCGTCACTCGTTCGAGAAACTCCATTGTGAGACGCGATACATCGCGTTACTGTGTGTCGTAAATCGCTCGCTGAGCGCGGCGAAACGTACAAACCTAGGCTTTTCGAAGAATCCCCGACGACGTGGAGACTCATATGCCAGGCGCCATCTATGCCGAAGGCCTGGTCAAGACCTTCGGTGACGTAAGGGCTCTGGACGGCGTCGACCTCGACGTCCCCGAGGGCACGGTCCTGGGCCTGCTCGGGCCGAACGGCGCGGGCAAGACCACCGCCGTCCGCTGTCTCACGACCCTGTTGCGCCCCGACAGCGGCAAGGCGGTCGTCGCGGGCATCGACGTTGTCAGGCAGCCCAACGAGGTGCGGCGTTCCATCGGCCTCTCCGGCCAGTTCGCCGCGGTCGACGAGTACCTGACCGGCCGGGAGAACCTGCAGATGGTCGGCCGGCTCTACCAGATGAAGGGCAGAGCCGCGAAGGCCCGGGCCGCCGAGCTGCTGGAACAGTTCCACCTCGCGGACGCCGCGGACCGGCCCACCAAGACCTACTCCGGAGGCATGCGCCGCCGGCTCGACCTGGCCGCCGCCCTGGTCGTCTCCCCGCCCGTCATGTTCATGGACGAACCGACGACCGGCCTCGACCCGCGCAACCGGCAGGAGCTGTGGGGGGTGATCAAACAGCTGGTCGCCGGGGGGACGACCTTGCTGCTGACCACGCAGTACCTGGAGGAGGCCGACCACCTCGCGCACGACATCGCGGTCGTCGACCACGGCCGCGTCATAGCCCGCGGCACCTCCGACCAGCTCAAGGCCCGCACCGGTGGGGAGCGGGTGGAGCTCGTCGTCCACGAGCGCGACCGCATGGGGGCGGCCGCCGAGGTGCTGGCTGCCTTCGGCAAGGGCTCGACCACCGTCGAGGAGCACACCCGCAAGCTCACCGTCCCCGTCACCGGCGGCGCCAAGCTGCTCGCCGAGGTCATCCGCGAACTCGACGTCCGCGGCATAGAGATCGACGACATAGGCCTGCGCCGCCCCACCCTCGACGACGTCTTCCTCTCCCTCACCGGCCACGTCGCCGAGACCGAGGAAGCGGGGGAGGGGTCGCCGGACGACGCCGGCCACGACCAGGAGAAGGAGGCCGCCAAGTGAGCACCGCCACCGACACGGCGCCGGTCACGGCGTCCGCCAACCCCGTGAGCCAGTCCATACGCGACTCGCTGGTCATCGCCCGCAGGAATCTGATCCGGATGACCAGGATTCCGGAGATGGTCCTGTTCGGGATCATCCAGCCGGTGATGTTCGTCGTCCTCTTCACCTACGTCTTCGGCGGCTCGATGAAGATCGGGAACACCACCGACGCAGGTGTCTACAAGGACTTCCTGATGGCCGGCATCTTCGCGCAGACCGTCACCTTCGCCACCGCGGGGTCGGCGGCCGGTATCGCCGACGACATGCAGAAGGGTTTGGTCGACCGCTTCCGTTCCCTGCCGATGGCCCGCGGCGCGGTGCTGACGGGGCGGACCGTCGCCGATCTCGTCCAGACATGCATCACGGTGCTCGTCCTTGCGGTCGTCGCGCTGCTCGTGGGCTGGCGCACCGGGTCGGCGGAGCCGACCAACGCCGCGAAGATCCTGGGCGCCTTCGCCCTGCTCCTCCTGCTCGGCTACGCGTTCACCTGGATCGGAGCGCTGATCGGCCTGTCCGTGCGCACCCCGGAGGCGGCGACCTCCGGAGGGATCATCTGGCTGTTCCCGGTGACATTCGTTTCGAACGCCTTCGTGGACTCCAGCCAGATGACGCCCTGGCTGCGGCACATAGCCGAGTGGAACCCCTTCAGCGCCACCGTGCAGGCGACACGCGAACTGTTCGGCAACCCGGGAGTCGTCCAGTCCGACGCCTGGCCCATGCAGCACCCGGTGTGGGCCTCACTGATCTGGTCCGTCCTGATCATCGCGGTCTTCCGGAGCCTCGCTGTGCGCAAGTACCGCTCGGCCTCCGCCTGACGGCGAGACGGCGACGAGCCCCCGGCGTCACGGGGACGCCGAGGGCTCGACCGGGGCAGAGCGCCGGGCCGGGTCAGCCGTCGTAGGGCTCGGCCTTGAGGATCTTCACCGACGCCGGCTTGCCGTTGGGCAGCTCGTACTGGGCGTCCTCGCCGACCTTGTGGCCGATGACGCCCGAGCCCAGCGGGGACTGCGGCGAGTAGGTCTCGATCTCCGAGCTCGCGTACTCGCGGGAGGCGAGCAGGAAGGTCAGCGTGTCGTCCTCGTCACCGTCGAAGGCGATCGTGACCACCATGCCGGGGGCCACCGCACCGTCGGCGGCCGGGGCCTCGCCCACCTTGGCGCTCTCGAGCAGCTGGGTCAGCTGGCGCACACGGAGCTCCTGCTTGCCCTGCTCCTCCTTCGCCGCGTGGTACCCGCCGTTCTCACGGAGGTCACCCTCCTCGCGGGCGGCGGCGATCTTGGCAGAGATCTCGGTGCGCGCAGGACCAGTAAGGTATGCAAGCTCCTCCTTGAGCTTGTTGTACGCCTCCTGGGTCAGCCAGGTGACGTTCTCGCTGGTCTGGGTCACGGGTGCTCCTCGTTGGTACTGGGAATACAAATCAACGCCCTACCCAGAAGGATGTTCCTTCACGGAAGGGCGAAACCACGAGCCTAACAATTCGGTGGGCAAAGGGGGAGGACATAAGCCACCAGATTCCTGTCACCGCAGGTCAGGCGGCTTGTATTGGCGCCAGTGGGCCTCGCCGGATCACTCCGGGTGGCAGCCGAGCAGCTCCGCCGTCGTCCCCGCGGCCTTGGTGCGCAGAGTGACCACCTTGTCGATGCGGGTGGCGTCCCCGTCGAAGCGGAAGTCGGCCCGGCCCACCTCGTCACCGTCCTCCGCCTGGGAGCGTACGGTGCAGTAGCCGGTGACCCCGGAGTCCTTGCGGACCTCGAGATGCACCTGTACCGAGTCCTCGGCGAGCTCGAAGCCGATCAGCTCGCCACTGATCTTGTTCTGGCCGACGTAGTGATAGCCGAACCAGCCGATCACCGCGAGGAGGACGGCACCGAGCACGGCGCCGACGACCTTGAGCGTGCGGTCGGCCCGCTCGTCCGAGGAGCGGCCGTAGCGGCCCTCGGGCGCTTGCGGCGCTCGCGTGCTCGCCGTACGCATGATCGTCCTCTCGGCAGGAGCCGGGCTTCCCGGGTGCCGGAATTATTCCGCTCCCGATTCGGTCACTATAGAAGCCTGCCACCCGCCACCCGACCGCCGCCCCTGAACGATGCCCCTCCGGGGCGGCACTATTGGATCGCGCCGACGCATACGGGCGCCGACTGACCCGAGGAATGAGTCTTGACTGACCAGCTGCGACTGATGGCCGTGCACGCCCACCCCGACGACGAGTCGAGCAAGGGCGCGGCCACCATGGCGAAGTACGTGTCCGAGGGGGTGGACGTGCTGGTGGTGACCTGCACGGGCGGGGAACGCGGCTCCATCCTCAACCCGAAGCTCCAGGGGGACCCCTACATCGAGGAGCACATCCACGAGGTGCGCAAGAAGGAGATGGACGAGGCCCGGGAGATCCTCGGCGTGCGGCAGGAGTGGCTCGGCTTCGTCGACTCCGGCCTGCCCGAGGGCGACCCGCTGCCGCCGCTGCCGGAGGGCTGCTTCGCCCTCGAGGACGTCGACAAGGCGGCCGGCGAGCTGGTGCGCAAGATCCGCTCCTTCCGCCCCCAGGTGATCACCACCTACGACGAGAACGGCGGGTACCCGCACCCCGACCACATCATGACCCACAAGATCACGATGGTGGCCTTCGAGGGCGCGGCCGACACCGAGAAGTACCCGGAGGCGGAGTACGGGACGGCGTACCAGCCGTCGAAGGTCTACTACAACCAGGGCTTCAACCGGCCCCGCACCGAGGCGCTGCACAACGCACTGCTGGAGCGCGGCCTGGAGTCGCCCTACGCGGACTGGCTCAAGCGCTGGGTGGAGTTCGAGCGCAAGGAGCGCACGCTCACCACGCACGTGCCCTGCGCGGACTTCTTCGAGATCCGCGACAAGGCGCTGATCGCCCACGCCACGCAGATCGACCCCGACGGGGGCTGGTTCCGGGTGCCGCTGGAGATCCAGAAGGAGGTCTGGCCCACCGAGGAGTACGAGCTCGCGAAGTCCCTCGTGGAGACCTCCCTCCCCGAGGACGACCTCTTCGCGGGCGTCCGGGACAATGCCTGACATGAGTGGAAGCGCAAGCCTGGCAATGACGCACCTCGTCACTCTCGCCGAGCTGGACGAGGACAAGGTCACCCCCGGTGTCCTCGGGTTCATCGTCTTCGCGGTGATGGCCCTGGCGGTGTGGGGACTGATGAAGTCGATGAACCGGCACATGGGGAGGGTGGAGTTCAAGGAGGCGGACGCCGACGGCTCCGCCGAGACGGCGAAGCCGCAGCAGGGATAGCCGCCCGCGCGGAGTGCGTCGCCGCCGGCCGGGCAGGTGTGCAGCCTCGCACCCGGCGCGGCCGCGTGCCGTCGCGCCGGGCGTCGTCATGCCGGTACCGCCACGCCCATGACCTCCCTCGCGTGGCGGTTCGGGACCATGCCCAGGCGCCAGGCCTGCCAGCCCGCCTCCAGCTGCACGCCGCGTTCCAGGAGCAACCGGTACGCGTCCACGTACTCGTCCAGTTTGGGGTCCCGGGCGCCGTGGCGGGCGCGGGAGAGCTGGCTCAGCTCCTCCTGCGCCACCGCCGTGCCGATCTCCACACCGCCGGGGGCGGCGTAGGGCAGCAGGGTGCAGCGCAGGAAGCGCGCCCAGTCCTCGCCCCGCCGGTCGCCGTACGCGGCGAACAGGGCGGCGGCCTCGTCGCACAGGGCCAGCGCCTGCGGCGTACGGGCGTTGCCCGCGTCGACGACCGCCAGCTCCAGGCAGGTCCACCCCTCGCCGTGTCCCACGCCGATGCGCTGGAAGTCGGCGCGGGCGTCGACGAGCAGCTGGCGGGCGAAGCCCGAATTGCGGAGCGAGCCGGTCTGGGCGGCGCGCTGGTCGCGGGTGACCCGGGCCGAGTGGTGCCGGGCGCAGGCCAGCCCGTACACGTCCCGCATCCGGGAGAACATCGTGCGGGAGCGTTCCAGCTCGCGCACGGAGCGGTCCAGGTCTCCCGTCTCCTCCAGCGCCTGGCCGAGGTAGTAGACGGTCCACGCCTCGCCGCGGGCGTCCTCGTTCTCGCGGTGCCGGGCCGTCGCCCGCCGCAGCTCGTCCACCGCCACCGAGGCGTCGCCGTCCACCAGCCGGGCCCGCGCCAGCTGGGTCAGCGCCCAGGCCTCGCCGCGGGCGTCCTGGGTGCGGCCGTACAGCTCCAGGGCCGCCCTCAGGTCCGCCTCCGCGCCGGGGACGTCGCCCATCCGCAGGTGCAGCTGGCCGAGCTGGAAGTGGGCCCACGCCTGGCCGTGCACCGACTCGCCCGCCCGGTGCAGCACCAGTGACTCGGTGAGCAGGTCGAGCGCCTCGGACAGCCGGGCCCGGTCGCGCTGCACCGCCGCCAGCGCGTGCAGTGTCCACGCCCGGTCCGTGGCCAGCTCCGGCGAGGCCTGGAGGTCCAGCGCCTCCTGCAGCTTCGCCGCCGCCTCGGTCAGGTTGCCCTGGTGGTGCAACGTGATCCCCAGCGAGCACAGGGCGCGGGCCGCACCGGCGTCGTGATGGGCGTCGCGGTACAGGTCGACCACGGAGGCCAGCGTCGTGCGCGCCTTGTCCAGCTCGCCGAGCTGCCGGGCGGCGATACCGGTGCGCCACTGCACCGAACGCACCAGGAGCCCCTGGTCCACGGACTGCGCCAGCTCGCTGATCTCACCGAGCCGGTACAGGTCGCCGCGCAGCAGGCAGTAGTCGCACAGCGCCCCCAGCAGGTTCAGCACCGTGCCCTGGTCGACGCCCTCCGCGTGTCTGAGCGCCGCCGTGATGAAGCTCGACTCGTCGTCCAGCCAGCGCAGCGCCTCGTCCAGGGACGTGAAGCCGTACTGCCCGAACTGGTTCGAGCGGGTCGACATGTTGCCGTCGACCAGGCGCAGTACGGAGTCGGCCAGCTCGGCGTAGTTCGCGATGAGCCGTTCCTGCGCGGCCGTGCGGTCGGCGGGCTCCTCCTCGTCGGCGAGCCGGGCGCGGGCGAAGGCGCGCACCACGTCGTGCAGGCGGTAGCGGCTGCCCCGGACGTGGTCGATCAGACCCGCCCGCGCCAGCGCCGTCAGCTCCCGGGTCGCCTCCGTCTCGTCCGTGGCGAGGAGCGCGGCGGCGGCAGCGGCGCCCAGCGAGGTGCGGCCCGCCAGCGCCAGCCTGCGCAGCAGCCGCCGGGCGGGCTCCGGCTGGTCGGTGTAGCGCAGCCACAGCGCCCGCTCGGCCGGTTCCACCGGCCCGTACGCGCCCAGGTCGGTCGCCAGCGCGCGCGGCGACCGCGGGCCCAGCGACGAGCCCGCGATCCGCAGCGCCAGCGGCAGCCCGCCGCACAGCTCCCGGATCCGGTCGCCGGACTCGGCGTCGTAGGGACCGTCGTAGGGGCCCGAGCTGTCCGCGGCGGCGGCCGCCAGCAGCTCCTCCGCGCCCGCCGCGTCCAGCGCCTCGACCGGCAGTTCGTGGACCCGGGCGGGCAGGTCGGCCGGCAGCCCGAGCGGTTCGCGCGCGGTGACCAGCACCAGGCTGTCCGACCGTTCCGGCAGCAGCGTGCGCACCTGCTCGGCGTCCGCGGCGTCGTCCAGGACGACGGTGACGGGGACGCCCGTCAGATGCTGGTGGTACAGCTCGCTGAGCCGCTTGACCTGCTGGTCGGCGGAGGAACGCTCCCGGAACAGCAGTTGCTCGCGCGGCGCCCCGAGCCGGTTCAGCAGGTGCAGCAGCGCGTCCCGGGTGCTCAGCGGCGATCCGCCGCCCTCTCCGGGGCCTGCCGGGGCGGAACCGGCCCCCCGCAGATCGACCAGGCACGCCCCGCGGAAGTAGTCCCGCAGCTCGTGGACGGCCCGCACCGCCAGCGTCGTACGGCCGCTGCCGGGTGGCCCGTGCAGCACCACCACCGTCGGCTTGGTCTCGGTGCTCGCGCGGGCCGCCTGCACCCACTGCCGCAGCTGTGCCATCTCCTGCCGCCGTCCGGCGAACGTGCCGTCCGCCTCGGGCAGTTGCGCGAACGACTGCTCCAGTGCGCTGCGCCCGCGCGCCGCCGCGCTCTTGTCGGCGCCCCGCAGTTTCGGCCCGGGCTTGGCGGGCCCGGTGGATGCGGCGAGCATCCGCTGCTGGTCCAGGAACGGGCGGATGCCGCGCACCTCCAGCGCGGTGAGCCACTGCAGCCGCAGCTGCTCGGGCCCGCCGGGCTGGCTGACGGCACCGGCCCGGTGGTGGGCGGCCGGCACATGGGCCCCGACGACCTTCACCACCGTCGCCGCCGCGCCGATCACCCCGACCGCCACCCCGGCACCGACGGCCGTGCCGGTGTCGGTGCCGAGCGCCACGTCGGCCACCACCGCGGCGACCGCCGCCACGGCGGCCACCAGCAGGGGTGTGCCGGCGCCCTCGCGGGCGTAGCGCTGGCGGAAGGTGAGCTGACCGGCGGTCGCCTCGTCGAGGGCGTGGGTGTAGGCCTCGTACTCCTCGCCGGCCGTCCCCGCCATGGCGTCCAGGGACGCGCGGGCCCGGGACAGCAGTACGTTCCCGTCCGTGCGTCCGCCCGAGCGCCGTACCTCCTCCTCCACGGCTCGCCTGAGCAGCCCCTCGGCCTCCGCCCGATGACTGTCCCGCATGTCGCGCCCCCTCCGGCGGCATCGGTGTCGTGCCGGGAGCCCCTGGTGCCGCGTGTGCCCCTGGTGCCTGTGGGGCCTGTGGGGCCTGTGGTGTGCCCCCGGCATCCCGGTGGCCCCGGACGTCCCAGAGGCCCTCCCGACCCATCCCCGGGTCCTTCCCCGGTTATGCGTGGGTCAAGTCTCCTGCGCCGGGGAGACCCTGGGGAGGGGGCTGCAGGGGGCGGCGAGACGGGCCGGCAACCGTACGTCCTCGGTACGCCGTCCCGTCCGTGGCCGGACCTCCGGCGGCGGGTCGGTACCCACCACCGGCCGCGGCCGTCACGGGAGCCTGGTCACCACGTCACCGGGAGCTCGTCCACGCTCAGAATTCCCAACCGCATCCGCAGTTCTTCCAGCGGCACGGCCAGTTTCAGCCCGGGAAGCCGGCGCAGCAGGACCGGAAGCGCGATCTGCAGTTCCAGCCGCGCCAGATTCTGGCCGAGACATTGGTGTACGCCAAAACCGAAGGCCACGTGGCCGCGGGCGTCACGGCCGAGGTCGAGGTCGTCCGCACCGGCGAACTTGCCGTCCCGGTTGGCGGAGGGCAGACACATCATCAGACCCTCGTCCTTACGCACCAGATGACCCCCGATCTCGACATCGTCGGTGGCAACCCGTACGGCTGCTGTCTCTGCAATGGTGATGTACCGCAGGAGTTCCTCGACAGCTCGTGCGACGACCGTCGGGTCGTCGGAGTCGCGGAGTCGGGCCAGCTGGTCGGGATGCTGCAACAGCACGAGAGTGCTGAGTGCGATCATGCTCGACGTCGTCTCGTGTCCGGCGACGAGCAGCGCCATGGTGCTGACCGCGGCTTCGTCCAGATCCAGTTCTCCACGAGCGATCAGTACGGCCTGCTGGCCGATCAGGCCGGGTGACGGTGCGGTGAGCCGGTCGGTCAGGAGCCGATGCGTGTATGTGTACAAGGCGGTGAGTGCGGCCTGCTTTCGATCCGCCGGCAGGCCCTGGTCGAACAAGGTGGCGCTGTGCTCCTCGAAGAACTGATGGTCCTCGTAGGGAACGCCGAGTATCAGGCAGATCACTTGAGAGGGGATGGGCAGGGCGTAGCCGCGCATCAGATCCGCGGGGTTCCGTCCGCCGGCGAAGGCCGTCAAGGTCCGGTCGACGACCGTCTCGATCGCACGACGCATCAGGTTCACGTTCTTCACGGTGAAGGCCGAGGTGAAGACGCGGCGTAACCGTGCGTGGTCAGGGTCGTCCATGCGTGCGAAGGTGGGCCGGCCGTGTACCGCTACGGGCAGTCGCGGATTGGTGATGTCCGCGCTGATCCGCGGATCGCTCAGCGCGGCTCGCACCTCGTCGTAGCGGGTGACCAGCCAGGCCGTGTCACCGTGTTGGAGCTGGACCCGGGTCAGCCCGTCCTGCTCTCGCATGCGGACGTACTGGACTGGGGGAAGGTAGGGACACCGCGGTACCCGTGCGGCGGGATAGGCAGGCGCGGAACTCGGACCGCCCGGTGCACTCGGATCGGATGTCGTCGTCACGCGGATCTCCTCAACGGGATGAAACCGATGCATGCTCGGTGGATTCGGCGCGCGAGCATCAGGAACGCGGCAAGTCCCGCTTCGAGTTCGCCGGTTCCGCCTCTGCTGCTGCCTTGTACGTGCTCAGGGAGTCAGATCGATCGCCGCCGCAGGACACAGCGAGACGGCCTCGCGTACGGCGTGCTCGTGGGCGGGTGCCGGTTCCTCCGACAGCAGAACGACCGTGCCGTCGTCGTCACGTTGGTCGAACATGTCGGGTGCCGTCAGCGCGCACTGTCCGGCGGCAATGCAGGCGGAGACGTCGACCTTGATCTTCATCATGACCCTTTTCGCTCAGGGAGGCCGAGACCGTCGATCGCCTGGGGGCACACGGAAGCCCGCGAGTCCGGCCGGGAAGGGGACGGGCATGTCGGGAAGGGGACGGGCACACGAGGTTCGGCGTCAGTCCTTGAGGACGAAGGGAACCTTGGCCGGCAGGAGCTTCCTCAGCTCGTCGGTCCCGGTCTGCCGTTCGGCCGCCATGACGAGGTGCTGGTGTGCCATATGGTGCTCGAGGTCCTCGACGAACAGTTTCTTCCAGCGTCGTTTCGAGATCTGACTGGTGATGTACCGCGTGGCACGCGAACGCCGCATCATGTCCTCTGCGAGTTCCCAGGCGCGGGCGAGGAGTTCCTCCCGCGGCAGCACCTCGTTGACCAGGCCGAGATCCACGGCCTTCTGCCCGCTGATGTCCTCGCCGGTGTACATGTAGTACGCGGATCGCTTGGGTCCGAGCAGTTCCTGCATGATGAGGTAGAGCCCGTCCCCCGGCGGGACACCGAAAATGAAGTGGTTCTCGAAGAACTTCGCATCCGGGGCGGCGAGTGTGAGATCGCATGCGAGAGCGAACTCGACATGCGCGCCGGGTCCGTTGACGACCGCGATGGTCGGGATGTCGAGCTGGAAGACCAGGTTCTCCAGGAGCTTGTACGAGCCCCGGTACTGCCGAAGCTGGGCGTCCGGGGACCACTCGCGGAACGGCAGGTTGTTCCAGTCTCCCTCCTTCCTGCGCGTGTCGGGGTTGCTCGAGTACGGGATGGAGAACCACTTGTCACCGGTGCCCGTGATGATCAGCACCTCGTTCTCGGGGTCGTTGCCGATGTCCAGCCATGCCTGGCTCCAGGCATCGTGTCCGCCCCAGGAGTGCTCGTACGGTCCCCCGTCGGTGCTCAACGCCACCTCGAGGATGCCGTTCTCGCGCTTCATCACGAGATAGTCCTTGTACTTCTCCGAGTACTGCTCCAGGCTCAGCGGCCTGACGACGCCCGAAAAGTGACCGTCCAGCTGTTCTGTCATGCCGTTCCACTCTCTTCTGGGCAGGGGGCTTCTGGGCAGGGGTTGTGAGTCGCTCTTCCGTCCGGTGAGTGCCACCTCGGAAGCGATACGATGCAGTCTGTATCTTATTTCGGAGAGTCGTCAAGCGCATGGAAGGCTCCGGGTCCCGCCTCCTGTGCCGGTCCAGCGGTGTGTCTCCGCCGGGTGCGGCAAGCGGTTCCGCGGGCATCGAGCGTGGTCTGGGGCCCAGGGCGGGGCTCCCCGCGGGTGCGTGATCATTGCCGGCTGTTAGTCTGGAACAGGATGCGCAATGTATTTTATTGAGGCGGGGTCTGATGGACAGAGCGGTGCGGCGACGGGGCTCGGCCCTGGAAGAGGCGATTCTGGATGCCGCGTGGGCCGTCCTCACCGAGCGCGGTTTCGAAGGCCTGACCCTCGAGGCCGTGGCGAAGCAGGCGAACACGAGCCGCCCGGTCCTGAGCCGGCGGTGGGCGACTCCGGCAAGTCTGGCGACGGCGGCACTCGCCCGGTACGTCGCTCTCAACCCGGTCGATGTCCCGGATCTCGGGGACGCGCGGGAAGAGCTCAAGTTGCTGCTGCGCCGGCTCTCCGACCGCGCACCACACAGTCTGATGCGTTTCGTGATCGACATGCGCGAGGATCTGCTGGCGGCGCGGTCCAACATCGCCGGCCTGCGGGAACAGATCGGCGAACGCGACCTCGTCCAGCGGATTCTGGCTCGCGGTGTCCAGCGGGGCGAGATCGACCTGGACCGCGTCACGCCGCGCATCGTTTCGCTGCCGATCGACCTCACTGTCCATGAAGGGCTCATGACGCTGGAGCCGGTCAGTGACGAGGCGATTCGCGAGATCGTCGACGACATCTTTCTGCCCCTGGTCCGCCGGCCCGTCTGAACCTCAGGCCCGCACCCCGTGGTCCGGGTGCTGGGGGGGCTGGGGGAGGGGGCACTTCGGCCGCCGCCTGTTCCGGGCCGTTGACCGTGTGCGGGGCGCGACGGACGTGTCGAAGGCGAACGGCTTCTCGTAAGGGCTCACGTGAGAGGCTGGCTCGTATGAACCGGTTGGCTGGCGTGACCTCGCCCTATCTGCTTCAGCATGCCGACAATCCCGTCGACTGGTGGCCGTGGTCGCCGGAGGCGTTCGAGGAAGCGCGCCGGCGTGATGTGCCGGTGCTGCTGAGCGTCGGTTACAGCGCCTGCCACTGGTGCCACGTCATGGCGCACGAGTCGTTCGAGGACGGGCCCACCGCCGAGTACCTCAACTCGCACTTCGTGAGCGTCAAGGTCGACCGCGAGGAGCGGCCGGACGTCGACGCCGTCTACATGGAGGCCGTGCAGGCGGCGACCGGGCAGGGCGGCTGGCCCATGACCGTGTTCCTGACGCCGGACGCCGAGCCCTTCTACTTCGGTACCTACTTCCCGCCCGAGCCCCGGCACGGCATGCCGTCCTTCCGGCAGGTGCTCCAGGGGGTCCAGCAGGCGTGGGCCGAGCGGCGCGACGAGGTCGGCGAGGTCGCCGGGAAGATCGTGCGGGACCTGGCCGGGCGGGAGATCTCCTTCGGCGACGCCCGGGCGCCCGGCGAGGAGCAGCTCGGCCAGGCACTGCTCGGGCTCACCCGGGAGTACGACGCTCAGCGCGGCGGGTTCGGCGGGGCGCCGAAGTTCCCGCCGTCCATGGTGGTCGAGTTCCTGCTGCGCCACCACGCCCGCACCGGCGCCGAGGGCGCGCTCCAGATGGCGGCCGACACCTGCGAGCGGATGGCCCGCGGCGGCATCTACGACCAGCTCGGCGGCGGCTTCGCCCGGTACTCCGTGGACCGCGACTGGGTCGTGCCGCACTTCGAGAAGATGCTGTACGACAACGCGCTGCTGTGCCGCGTCTACGCGCACCTCTGGCGGGCCACGGGGTCGGACCTCGCGCGCCGGGTCGCGCTGGAGACCGCCGACTTCATGGTGCGCGAACTGCGCACCGCCGAGGGCGGGTTCGCCTCCGCGCTGGACGCCGACAGCGACGACGGGACGGGCCGGCACGCCGAGGGCGCGTACTACGTGTGGACGCCCGCTCAGCTCGCCGAGGTGCTCGGCGCCGAGGACGCGGAGCTGGCCGCGCAGTACTTCGGTGTGACCGAGGAGGGCACCTTCGAGCACGGGGCCTCGGTGCTGCAACTGCCGCAGCAGGAGGGCGTCTTCGACGCCGCACGGATCGCGTCGGTCCGGGAGCGGCTGCTGGCCGCGCGCGACGGGCGCCCCGCCCCGGGCCGGGACGACAAGGTGGTCGCCGCCTGGAACGGGCTCGCGATCGCCGCGCTCGCCGAGACCGGCGCGTACTTCGAGCGCCCCGACCTGGTCGAGGCGGCCGTCGCCGCCGCCGACCTGCTGGTGCGGCTGCACCTGGACGAGCAGGTCCGGCTCACCCGGACCAGCAAGGACGGCCGGCCGGGCAGTAACACGGGGGTGCTGGAGGACTACGCCGACGTGGCCGAGGGCTTCCTCGCGCTGGCCTCGGCGACCGGGGAGGGCGTCTGGCTGGACTTCGCCGGGCTGCTGCTCGACCACGTCCTCACCCGGTTCCGGGACGAGTCCGGGTCGCTGTACGACACGGCGGCCGACGCCGAGCAGCTGATCCGCCGCCCGCAGGACCCGACCGACAACGCCACCCCGTCCGGCTGGAGCGCCGCCGCGGGCGCCCTGCTCACCTACGCCGCCCACACCGGCTCCGAGCCGCACCGCACCGCCGCCGAGCAGGCCCTCGGCGTGGTGAAGGCGCTCGGGCCGCGCGTCCCGCGCTTCATCGGCTGGGGACTGGCCGCAGCCGAGGCACTGCTCGACGGCCCCCGGGAAGTCGCCGTCGTCGGACCGACGCCCGCCGACGGCGCCGCACGCGGCCTGCACCGCACGGCGCTGCTGGGGACGGCGCCCGGGACGGTCGTGGCCTTCGGCACCGAGGGCAGCGACGAGTTCCCGCTGCTCGCCGACCGGCCCCTGGTGGGCGGGGCGGCGGCCGCGTACGTCTGCCGCAACTTCACCTGCGACGCACCGACCACCGACCCGGAGCGGCTGCGCACCGCGCTGGGCGGCGCCGCCCAGGGCGGCTGAAGACGGCGCGCGCCGGCCCGGCCGGCAGGGGACATCAGGCCCCGGCGAGGATCAGCGCGCCCAGTGTGAGCTGCGCGCCCCACTGCAGGACGACGACCGCCCGCCTGGCGGGTGCCCACCGGGCGCGGGGCCAGGCCAGGGCCAGGACGCCCAGGGCGGCCGAGACCCAGAAGCAGGCCCACAGCGCGTCGCCGGGAACGCGCGAGCACTGCTCGCCGTACATCAGGCAGCGGCTGCCGCGCTCGGACGTGACACGACGACCCAGGCGAGGACGACGGTCGGCAGGAGCAGGGCGAGTCCGGCCACGGAGCCCAGGGTCAGGGCGCGGGCGGACGGCGGAGTGTGGCGGAGCGGCGAGGCCGGGAGGCCGGACGAGGCGGTCATGCGGACATCACACCGCGCCGGGCGGCCGTCGGTGATCGGCCGGTCTGCTCAACCGCTCTGAGTACTCCTGCTCACGGCGCGCTCCACGATCGCCTCCAGCTGCTCGTGGTGCGCGCCCTTCCAGTACGCGCGTCCGCAGGTGCCGCACTTCGCGAAGACGTCGTACGACCGCTCGGTGCCGCCCTTGAGCTGGTCGGCGACCTCCTCCTTGGTGGCGGCCTCCAGCAGTCCGTTGCAGGCGGTGCACCGCGTCCACGGGTGCAGCTCGGGCCGGAAGCGGTCCAGGACCTCCCGGAGCTGGTCCTCCGGTCGGGTGCTGTAGACGAAGGCGCCGGCCCACAGTTCGCGGCGGTGCAGCAGGCCGCGGTCGCGGCTGAGCAGGACGCGTCTCTCGGCCGCCGACAGCGCGGCGAGCGCCGGGTCCCCGAGGTCCGTCGACTCGTACGCCGTGTCCACGCCGAGCAGCCGCAGCCGGCGGGCGAGGGTGCCGAGGTGGACGTCGAGCAGGAAGCGCAGGGGAGCGCCCGGCACCTCCTGGGGGTGCGCGACGGGCCGTACGCGCACCGACTCGCCGCCCGTCGGCACGTGTCCGCGCGGGACTTCGCGGCCGTCGACGAGGAGGGCGCCCACCTCGGTCAGCGGGACGCCGAGGGACTCCACGACGTGCCCGAGAGTGGAGACGCCGTCGGTGGCGGCGCGGGTGGCGCCGGTGGGCCGGGCGCGGGGCACGAACAGGTGCAGCTCGGGGGCGAACTCGACACGGATCTCGGGACCGTTCACCCGGTCAGGATGCCACGGGCGCCCGGCACCGGTCCCGCCCCGGTGGCCGGGGTCTGCCCGGCGGTGGCCGTACCCGTCCGCCGGGCCGTACCCGTCCGGTGGCCGGTTCCGCCCGTCGGCCGGCCCGCCGCGGAGTGCCTAGTAGGCGACCAGTGAGATCCCCACGTAGTGCGCGATGAAGGCGGCCAGCGTGAAGGAGTGGAAGACCTCGTGGAAGCCGAACCAGCGCGGTGAGGGGTTGGGGCGCTTGAGGCCGTAGATCACGCCGCCCGCGCTGTAGAGCAGGCCGCCGACGATCACCAGGACGAGGACGGCGATGCCGCCGGCCCGCATGAACTCGGGCAGGTAGAAGACGGCCGCCCAGCCCATGGCCAGGTAGCAGGGGGTGTACAGCCAGCGCGGGGCGCCGACCCAGAAGACGCGGAAGACGATGCCCGCCGCGGCAGCCGCCCAGATCCCCCACAGCAGCCACTGGCCCTTGGCGCCGGGCAGCAGCAGCATCGTGAGCGGGGTGTAGGTGCCCGCGATGATCAGGAAGATGTTGGCGTGGTCCAGGCGGCGCAGGACACCGTCCATCCGCGGGCTCCAGTTGCCCCGGTGGTAGAGCGCGCTGACGCCGAACAGCAGACAGGCCGTCAGTACGTAGATCCCGCAGGCGATGCGGGCCTCGGTCGACTGGGCGAGAGCGGTGAGCACCAGTCCGGCGACGAGAACGGCCGGGAACATGCCGAGGTGCAGCCAGCCGCGCAGCTTCGGCTTCACCGGGTGCGGGAGCGAGAGCGCTACAGGGCCGCGGCCGGCGGCCGGCTTCTCCCTGGGCGCGTCGGGGACGGACGCAGTCATGGGCGCATCGTACCTACGGTTCCGTAAGTTACGCATCAGTACGAACGTATGAGCTACGGCGAGTGGTCATCGTCTCATGGGGAAACCCGGCCCCGCATCCCCGGGCGGCGGTACGGGTGCCCCGGTGTCACCTTCCGGTGACGGCACGTGGCGATGCTCACTCCGCTCAGGTGTGACGCCCTCTGGACAGATGGGCACTCGCGTCGGATGATCAAATGAGTGCGGTCGGCACCGGATGAGCGCCTCGCGGGGCACACGTCACGCATCCGGGTCGCAGCCCCCACGGGGCCTCTCAACAAAAAACCCCTCATTTAGGAGCAATCGTGGCGCGCGACATCGCGGCTCCCCCCATCCCCACCCGCCATCAGGAACTGATCTCGTGGGTGCACGAGATCGCCGAACTGACCCAGCCGGACGCAGTGGTCTGGTGTGACGGCTCCGAGGCCGAATACGAGCGACTGTGCGAGGAGCTCGTGGCGAAGGGCACCTTCCGCAAGCTCGACCCGATCAAGCGCCCCCACTCCTACTACGCGGCCTCCGACCCCTCCGACGTCGCCCGCGTCGAGGACCGGACCTTCATCTGCTCCACCGAGGAGGAGGACGCAGGCCCGACCAACCACTGGAAGGACCCCGCCGAGATGCGGGAGATCTTCACGGGGGAGCAGGGTCTGTTCCGCGGTGCGATGCGCGGCCGGACCATGTACGTCGTGCCCTTCTGCATGGGCCCCCTCGGCTCCCCGCTCTCCGCACTCGGCGTCGAGATCACCGACTCCGCGTACGTCGCCGCCTCCATGCGCACCATGACCCGCATGGGACAGCCGGTCCTGGACGAGCTCGGCGACGAGGGCTTCTTCGTCAGGGCCGTGCACTCCGTCGGCGCCCCCCTCGCGGCGGGCGAGGCGGACGTTCCCTGGCCGTGCAGCAGCACCAAGTACATCTCGCACTTCCCCGAGGACCGCGAGATCTGGTCCTACGGCTCGGGCTACGGCGGCAACGCCCTGCTCGGCAAGAAGTGCTACGCGCTGCGCATCGCCTCCGTCATGGCGCGCGACGAGGGCTGGCTCGCCGAGCACATGCTGGTGCTGAAGCTGACGCCGCCCACCGGGCAGCCCCGGTACGTCGCCGCCGCCTTCCCCTCCGCCTGCGGCAAGACCAACCTGGCCATGCTGGAGCCCACCATCTCCGGCTGGACCGTGGAGACCATCGGCGACGACATCGCCTGGATGCGCTTCGGGGAGGACGGCCGCCTGTACGCCATCAACCCCGAGGCCGGCTTCTTCGGCGTCGCGCCCGGCACCGGTGAGCACACCAACGCCAACGCGATGAAGACGCTGTGGGGCAACTCCGTCTTCACCAACGTCGCCCTCACCGACGACGGCGACGTGTGGTGGGAGGGCATGACCGAGGAGACCCCGGCCCACCTCACCGACTGGAAGGGCAACGACTGGACGCCCGAGTCCGGCACGCCGGCCGCGCACCCGAACGCCCGCTTCACCACGCCCGCCGCGCAGTGCCCGATCATCGCGCCCGAGTGGGAGGACCCGAGGGGCGTGCCGATCTCGGCGATCCTCTTCGGCGGGCGCCGCGCCACCGCCGTACCGCTGGTGACCGAGTCCTTCGACTGGAACCACGGCGTCTTCCTGGGCGCCAACGTGGCCTCCGAGAAGACCGCCGCCGCCGAGGGCAAGGTCGGCGAGCTGCGCCGCGACCCCTTCGCCATGCTGCCGTTCTGCGGCTACAACATGGGCGACTACATGGGCCACTGGATCGACGTGGCCAAGGACAAGGACCAGGCCAAGCTGCCCAAGATCTACTACGTCAACTGGTTCCGCAAGGACGACGAGGGCAGGTTCGTCTGGCCCGGCTTCGGCGAGAACGGCCGCGTCCTGAAGTGGATCGTGGAGCGGCTCGAGGGCAGGGCGGACGGTGTCGAGACGCCGATCGGCGTGCTGCCGACCAAGGAGTCCCTGGACACCGCGGGGCTCAATCTCGGCGACGCCGACCTGGAGTTCCTGCTCAGCGTCGACAAGGAGGTGTGGCGCGAGGAGGCGGCGCTCGTCCCCGAGCACCTGAACACCTTCGGCGACCACACGCCCACCGAGCTGTGGGACCAGTACCGGGCCCTGGTGCAGCGCCTGGGCTGAGCACCGCCACCACTACCACCAGCACCCAGCTCCGTGGCCGGTCCGACTAGCCCTGACCCGCGAAGTCGTCACGAAGGCCGGTCACGAGGGGGTCGTCGCGCGCTCCAGTAGCTCTCTGTATCCGGAGCGCGTGCCGATCCCGCTCGGGCCGGGTCCCCGCACAACGGCGTGCGACGGACCCGGCCCTTCGGCATTCCCGTCGCCGGGGGCGCGGGCCACGTGAATGCGTTGCCCCGCACGCGGTACCCGGAGGGCCGGACGACACAGGGACGGTACGACGACCCGGGGACGGAGGGTGTGCGATGGCTGACGGTGGTGACTTCTATCGGCGCGACCGGCCGGACGACTCGCCCCTGGAGGAGGACCGTCCGCGCGGCGGCGGCCCCGAGGATCCGCACCGGCGCGGGAACTGGCCCGTGTGGGGCATCGTCCTGGCGGTCATCGTGGTGTTCGTCGTGCTGACGGTGATCTTCGGCTGACCGGGCTGAATGGGCTGACCGGGCTGACCGCCTGTCGTGGTCCGGTCCCGCGGCGACGCGCGGACGTCCGGCTGTGGCGCCCGGTCCGCGCGTCGCTGCGGGTGCGCGCGGACCGGGGCCGTGAGAGGGAGCCCGAGAGGCTCAGTGGGACGCGAGTTCGCGCGGCTCCAGGGCCGCGGCGTGGGCGTCCATGCGCTCGGCGGCCAGGATGGCGACCGCCGTGTCGGCGCGGGAGGCGGCCACCACCAGGGCGCGGCCCGCCAGGGTGTGCGCCCGCCGGTGCAGGGCCGACGGACGCGGCTCGGGACGGGCGGCGGCCACGGTCAGACGGACCGGCGCCTGACCTCCCCGCAGCCGGGCCACCTGCGCGGCGAGCCGTTCGGCGGCGGTGTCCAGGTCGGCGGCGGGTGCCAGCGCGCGCAGCTCGTCCGTGATGGCGAGCAGCGCCGCGAGGTGGCCCGCGAGCTGGATGTCCAGCTCCTCCTCCCGGGACCGGTGGGGGAAGTCCGTGGTGCCGGCCGTCGTGCTGTGGACCGACTTGGCGCGGATCGGTTCGTACATGGGACGGCCTCCTGTGTTCTTCAGGAAGCCATCCTAGCTTAGATCTCGTCTAAAGTTGAGCCGTTCACAAAACCGGACTGTGTGCGTACGGATCGTGAGATCACGGCTGGCTGTAGCCGTCCAGGAAGGTGCCGATCCGGTCCACCGCCTCGCGCAGATCACCGGCCGTCGGCAGGGTCACCACGCGGAAGTGGTCGGGTTCGGGCCAGTTGAAGCCGGTGCCCTGCACGACCATGATCTTCTCCTGGCGCAGCAGGTCCAGGACCATCCGCCGGTCGTCCTTGATCTTGAAGACCTTGGGGTCGAGCCGCGGGAACAGGTAGAGCGCCCCCTTCGGCTTCACGCACGTCACGCCCGGGATACGGGTCAGTGCCTCGTGGGCCGCGTCCCGCTGCTCCCGCAGCCGGCCGCCCGGCAGCACCAGCTCGTTGATGGTCTGGCGCCCGCTGAGCGCAGCGACCACACCGTGCTGGCCCGGCATGTTGGCGCACAGCCGCATGTTCGCCAGGACCGTCAGGCCCTCGATGTAGGACTCCGCGTGCGCGCGCGGCCCCGAGATCGACATCCAGCCGACCCGGTAGCCGGCCACCCGGTACGCCTTCGACATGCCGTTGAAGGTCAGGGTCAGCAGGTCCGGGGCGATCGCGGCGGTCGCGGTGTGCGTCACGTCGTCGTAGAGGATCTTGTCGTAGATCTCGTCGGAGCAGACCAGCAGGTTGTGCCGGCGCGCGATGTCCGTCAGGCCGCGCAGCATCGCGTCGTCGTAGACCGCGCCCGTCGGGTTGTTCGGGTTGATGATCACCAGCGCCTTGGTGCGGTCGGTGATCTTCCGCTCCACGTCGGCGAGGTCCGGCATCCAGTCGGACTGCTCGTCGCAGCGGTAGTGCACCGCCGTACCGCCGGACAGCGAGACCGCGGCCGTCCACAGCGGGTAGTCCGGGGCCGGGACGAGGACCTCGTCGCCGTCGTCGAGCAGCCCCTGCATCGCCATCACGATCAGCTCGGAGACGCCGTTGCCGATGAAGACGTGCTCGACGTCCGTCTCTATGCCGAGGGTCTGGTTGTGCATGACGACCGCGCGCCGCGCCGCCAGCAGGCCCTTCGCGTCGCCGTAGCCGTGCGCCGTCGAGACGTTGCGGAGGATGTCCTCCAGGATCTCGGGCGGGCACTCGAAACCGAAGGCGGCCGGGTTGCCGGTGTTCAGCTTCAGGATGCGGTGCCCGGCCGCTTCCAGCCGCATCGCCTCCTCGAGCACCGGGCCCCGGATCTCGTAACAGACGTTGGCGAGCTTGGTCGACTGGATCACCTGCATGTTCGTGAGCTTACGACCCGGTTACGCTCCATGGGTCGTGTGATCCGCCACTTGAGACGCACGGTATGGGCGGATTTCGTCACTCACCGGGGGCTCCGGCGCACCGAGCGCCCCGCGAGTACCTCCGTGCGCCGCCCGTCCTCCATCACGAACCGGCCGTCCACCAGCACGTACGGGATGCCCGTCGGCAGTCGGCGCGGCTCCTCGTAGGTGCTGCCGGCCGCGACCGTCGCCGGGTCGAAGAGCACCAGGTCGGCCCGGTACCCCTCGCGCACCAGCCCCCGGTCCGGGAGCCGCAGCCGGGCCGCCGGGCGCGAGGTGAGGTGGGCGACGCACTCCTGAAGCGGGAGCACGCCCAGCTCGCGCACGTAGTGCCCGAGGTAGTGCGGGAAGGTGCCGTAGGCGCGCGGGTGCGGCTTGGCGCCCTGGAGGATGCCGTCCGAGCCGCCGGTGTGGACGCGGTGCCGCATGATCGCGCGCACGTTCTCCTCGTGGCCGACGTGCTGCAGGATGGTCGGCGCCAGCCGGTCGGCGAGGAGCAGGTGCCGGGCGACGGTCCACGGGCTCTCGCCGCGCAGCCGCGCCGACTCCCGGACCGTACGGCCGACGTACTCGGCGAGCGCCGGGTCGCCCGTGCCGGAGATCTCGATGGTCTCCCACTCCATGGGCACGCCGTGGGAGCCGTCGGAGCCGATCTCCTCCATGTGGTGCCGGATCCGCTCGGCGGTGTCGTCGTCCGCCAGCCGCCGCAGGATCTGCTCCGGGCCGCCCTCGCTCGCCCAGCTCGGCAGCAGCGCCGCGAGGGTGGTGCAGCCGGGGGTGTAGGGGTAGGTGTCGAGCGTGATGTCGGCGCCGCCGTCCAGCGCGTCGTCGAGCAGGGTCAGCAGCTCGGACGCCCGGCCCTTGTTCACGCCGAAGTTCATGGTGGCGTGCGCCAGGTGCAGCGGGCAGTCCGCCTCCCGGGCCAGTTCCACCATCTCCTCGTACGCCCCCAGGGCCCCGGCGCCGTACGAGCGGTGGTGCGGGCAGTAGTAGCCGCCGTACTCGGCGACCACCCGGCACAGCTCGGTCAGCTCGGCGTCCTTGGCGTACATGCCCGGCGTGTACGTCAGCCCGGACGACATGCCGACCGCGCCCTGCTCCATGCCCTCGGCGACCAGCCGCCGCATGTGGTCCAGCTCGGCGCCGGTCGCCTCCCGGTCGTCCCAGCCCACCGCGAGGGCGCGCACCGTGCCCTGCGGGATCAGGTAGGCGGCGTTCACGGCGATGCCGCGGTCGAGGCGGTCCAGGTACTCGCCGACGGACCGCCAGTCGAAGTCGACGTCGTCGCCCGGGCCGTTCCACCCGGCGATCGCGCGCCGCACCTCGCCGAGGGTGCGGTCGTCGACCGGCGCGTACGACAGCCCGTCCTGCCCGACGACCTCCAGGGTGACGCCCTGCGCGGCCTTGGCGCTGTGGTCCGGGTCCCGCAGCAGCGCCAGGTCGCTGTGGGCGTGCATGTCGATGAAGCCGGGGGACAGGACCAGGCCCTCGGCGTCCAGTTCGCGGCGTGCCTTCGGCCGCTGGCAGCCGGCGGCCGCCGCCTCCTTGACGATCGAGACGATCCGGCCGCCGTCGACCACGACATCGGCGCGGTAGGAGTCGGCGCCGGAGCCGTCCACGACGTCGGCGTCCCGGATGACCAGCTCTTCCATGTCCCGCTCCCTCTCCCGGATGCTCCGGGGTTCCTAGAAGTACGTGCGGATGTAGTCGACGACCGTCCCGTCCGCCTCCGCGACCGGGATGAGCTGCCACTTGTCGAAGGACGTGCACGGGTGGGACAGACCCAGGCCCACCCAGTCCCCGACCTCCAGCTCCGCCTCCGGCGCGGTGCGCAGCCAGGCGTGCTGGTCCGAGAGGCCGCTCACGGCGACGCCGGTCGCCGGGCGCTCGGGGCCGCCGCCCGAGGGGCGGACCACCTGGGCGAAGGGCAGGTCGAGGTCGTACGCCGCGTCGCGCTTGCCGGCGTTGGCGAAGGCCTGCTCGGCGGTGGGGCGGGAGACCACCTGCGTCCAGAGCCGGAAGGCGGGCTCCAGGGCGCCCTCGGCGGGGACGCGGTTGAAGGGCGTCACCGCCTGGTAGTGCCCGTCGTCGTGGGAGACGTAGGCGCCCGAGCGCAGCAGCTTGAGCACGGGCAGGGAGAGGTCCGGCACCTCGGCGAACACGTCGGCCACCGCGTCGAACCAGGCGCTGCCGCCCGCGCTCAGCACGATCTCCTCCAGCCCCTCGAAGCGCCCGGCCCCGTCGAAGCCGACGGCCAGTGCGACCAGCCGCCGCAGCCAGGCGCGCACGCGCTCCGGGTCGGCGTCCGGCACCTCGCCCTCGTACCCGGCGACTCCCGCGAGCCGCAGCGTCCGCGTGCCGGCCACCGCGTCGGCGACCGCGGCGCAGTCCTCCTCGGTGCGCGCCCCGGTCCGCGCGCCCGCACCGGCGCCCAGCTCCACCACGACGTCCACCGGGCGGCCGGCGCCCGCCTCCGTCAGCGCGGCGTCCATCAGCTCGACGCCCCGCACGGAGTCGACGTAGCAGACGAAGCGGAAGTCCGGGTCCGCGTCCAGCTCGGCGGCGAGGCGGCGCAGGGCGCCCGCGTCGACCAGTTCGTTGGCGAGGAAGATCCGCCCGATGCCGAAGGCCCGCGCCACCCACACCTGGTGCGGCACGGCCAGGGTGATGCCCCACGCGCCGTGCTCGATCTGGCGCTGGAAGAGCTGCGGGGCCATGGAGGTCTTGCCGTGCGGCGCGAAGGCGAGGCCGTGCCGGGCGGCGTACGTCTCCATCAGCGCGAGGTTGTGCTCCAGGCGCTCGGCGGACAGGGCGAGCACCGGCGTGGCGAAACCGCCGGTGAACAGGTTGCGGCGCTGTCCGGCCAGCTCCGCGACGGTCAGTCCCGCGGCGTCCGGCGGGAGGCCCTTGAAACGGTGGTCGACGCGCTCCTCCGCCAGCTCGGCGAGGGCTTCGGAACCGGAGTCGAGGGCCATGGAGCCTCCATGATCTGATCCATCGAACCGATGCGTTGCAAATTCTGCAACGATCGTTGCGTATATCGCTCACTGCTGTCTAACATCTCGGCGAACGCGGGGTCAACGGAGCCGCCGCCCGCAGGACGCGAAGAGGAGCCAGGACCATCGTGACCGCCGACGGACCCCGCAGCACCGCCCCCGACGTCGCGGACGTCGTCGCGCTCGGCGAGTCCATGGTCACCTTCCTGCCCTCCCGCCCCGGGCGCCTCGCCGACGTCCCCTCCTTCGAGCGGGCCATCGGCGGCGCCGAGTCCAATGTGGCCTGCGTGCTCGCCGCCGCCGGACACTCCGTCCGCTGGATCGGCCGGGTCGGCGCCGACGGCTTCGGCGACCACCTCGTGGAGGCGATCGGGGCCTACGGCGTCGACGTCTCCGCCGTGCGCCGCGACCCCGACCGTCCGACCGGCGTCTACTTCCGCACCGCGGGCGACCGCGCCACCGACGCCCACGAGGTGGCGTACTACCGGGCGGGCTCGGCGGCCTCCGCCATGTCCGTGGCGACCATGGACCTCGACGCGATCCGCTCCGGCCGCGTACTGCACCTGTCCGGCATCACGCCCGCGCTCTCCGCCGACTGCCTCGGCCTGATGCGCGAGCTGACCGCCCGCCGTCCCGGCCGCCCCCTCGTCTCCTTCGACGTCAACCACCGTCCCGGCCTGTGGCGCGACACCGGGGACGGCCCCCGTGTCCTGCTGGAGCTGGCCCGCGGCGCCGACCTCGTCTTCGTCGGCGAGGACGAGGCCTGGGACCTGGGCGGGCCCGAGGCCGTACGCGCCGCGCTGCCCGAGCCGGACCTGCTCGTCGTCAAGCAGGGCGCGAGGGGCGCCACCGCCTTCCACGGCACCCGCGTCACCTCCGTGCCCTCCCTCGCCGTCGACGTCGTCGCCGCCGTCGGCGCGGGCGACGCCTTCGCCGCCGGGTTCCTCTCGGCGACGCTGCGCGGCCTGCCCGTGCGCGACCGGCTGCGCCACGGGCACCTCATGGCCGCCGCCGCCCTCACCGTCCCCGGCGACCTCGCCGCACCTCCGGCGCGCGACCACGCCGACCGCCTGGCCGCCCTGGACGACGCCGCATGGGGGAGACTGCGACTCGGCCCCGGCTGGACGCGGGGCGGTGACCCGACGACCGGAGCCCCGGCGACCGGTGACGGGGCCTGTGGGGCGACCGGTGACGGTCCCGGTGGAACGGCCGGTGACGGTCCCGGTGCAACGGCTGCCCAAGGGACCGGTGGAGCGGCCCATGACGGGACCGCCGACCGGGCCGGTGGCCGGTCCGGCGAAGGGGCCGACGAGGAGGTACGTACGTCATGAGCCAGACCGTCGACCGCGCGCTCAGCATCCTGCCGCTGCTCGCCGAGGGCCCCGCCGACCTGGGCCGGGTCGCCGACCGCCTCGGCGTGCACAAGTCCACGGCCCTGCGCCTGCTGCGCACCCTCCACGAGCACGGCTTCGTCTACCGCCAGGCCGACCAGCGCTACCGCCTCGGCGCCCGGCTCATCTCCCTCGCCCAGGAGGCGATGGAGAACCTCGACGTCCGCGAGATCGCCCACCCCCACCTCGTACGCCTCAACGAACAGGTCGGACACACCGTCCACCTCGCCGTCCACGAGGAGGACGAGGTCGTCTACATCGACAAGGTCGACAGCCGCTACCCGGTCCGCATGTACTCCCGGATCGGCAAGCCCGTCGCCATCACCGTCGCGGCCGTGGCCAAGCTGCTGCTGGCCGACCTCCCCGAGAACGAGCTGCGGTCCGTGGCCGAGAAGCTCGACTACCCCCTGTACACGGCCCGTTCGACACCGAACGCCGACGGATTCCTCAAGGAACTGGCCAAGGTGCGCGAACAGGGCTGGGCCACCGACCTCGGTGGCCACGAGGAGTCCATCAACTGCGTCGCCGCGCCCATCCGGGGCGCGGACGGCCGGGTGGTCGCCGCCATGTCGGTCTCCGCGCCGAACGTCGTCGTCACCGCCGACGAACTCCTCACCCTGCTCCCGCTGGTGCGCCGTACGGCGGACGCGATCAGCGGCGAGTACTCCGGCAGAACCCCAGTCAAGGAAGCCACCGCATGACCGACAAGATCGCTCTCGTCCCCGCGACCCACACCGTCCCCCCGGCGAAGTTCAGCCACGGCGTGAAGAAGGGCAACATCCTCCAGGTCGCCGGCCAGGTCGGCTTCCTCCCGCACGAGGAGGGCAAGGCCCCCACCCCGGCCGGCCCCACCCTGCGTGAGCAGACCCTCCAGACCCTCGCCAACGTCAAGGCGATCCTGGAGGAGGGCGGCGCCTCCTGGGACGACGTGATGATGATCCGCGTCTACCTCACGGACGTGGACCACTTCGCCGAGATGAACGCCCTCTACAACGCCTACTTCGAGGAGCAGGGCCTCACCCAGCCGCCCGCCGCGCGCACGACCGTCTACGTCGGACTGCCCGCGGGGCTCCTCATCGAGATCGACGCGCTCGCCGTCCTCGGCTGACGCCCGCCTCTCTCCGCCCCACCCTCCCGCCCCTCTGTCAACGGCGCGGCGTCCCCGGCCCCCCGGGCGCCCGGCCCCCCCCCCCCCCCCCCCCAAAATGACAGAGCAGAACAAAAAGGCCCCCGGGGGGGGCCCCAAAAACACCCCCCCCCCCCCCCCCCCCCCCCCCCCCCCCCCCCCCCCCCCCCCCCCCCCC
>NZ_JACBYP010000056.1 GCF_018982965.1 Streptomyces mayonensis
GTTGGCACCCTCCATGCCGAGCCCCAGCATATTTGCCCCGCCCAGAAGCTGCGTCTGGGGCGGGGCGGGGGCAGGCACGGGGGCCGAGGTCACCATTCGGCGAACGACCCGTCCGGGTGCCGCCACACCGGGTTGCGCCAGGCGTGCCCCGCGCGGTCGGCGGCGCGTACGGCCTTCTCGTCGATGTCGAGGCCGAGGCCCGGCGCGTCGTTGCGGGCGGCGTGGCCGTCCACGAAGCGGAAGGGCTCGGTGTCCATCAGGTAGGTCAGCAGATCGGCGTTCTTGTTGTAGTGGATGCCGCGACTCTGTTCCTGGATCAGGAAGTTCGGGGTCGCGAAGGCGACCTGGAGGCTGGCGGCGAGCGCGATCGGACCGAGCGGGCAGTGCGGGGCGAGCAGGGCGCCGTACGTGTCGGCGAGCGAGGCGATGCGGTGCACCTCGGAGACGCCGCCGGCGTGGGACAGGTCCGGCTGTGCGACGGCGATGCCCGCGTCGAGCACGGGCAGGAACTCGCCCCGGCTGTAAAGGCGTTCGCCGGTGGCGAGCGGGATGTCGGTGGCCGCCGCGAGCCGGGACAGCAGGTGACTCTGTTCGGGGACGACCGGCTCCTCCACGAACAGCGGGTGCAGGGCTGCCAGTTCGGCCAGTACCCGGCGGGAGTTGGCGGCGGTGAACCGGCCGTGGAAGTCGACGGCGACGTCCCGGTCCGGCCCGAGCGCCTCGCGGGCGGCGGCCACCCGGGCGACGACGGCCGCGGTCCCGGCGGGGGTCGTCAGCGGTGCGACGGCCCCGGCGCCGTTCATCTTCACCGCGGTGAACCCGGCGTCCACCTGGGCTGCGATCTGTTCGGCCAGCGCGGCCGGTTCGTCGCCGCCGACCCAGGCGTAGACCCGCACGCGTTCGCGAACGGGACCGCCCAGCAGGGCGTGCACGGGTGCCCCGTAGGTCTTGCCCGCGATGTCCCACAGGGCCTGGTCGAGTCCGGCGACGGCGCTGGAGAGGACGGGGCCGCCGCGGTAGAACCCGCCCTTGGTGAGGACCTGCCAGTGGTCCTGGATGCGCAGCGGATCCTTGCCGACGAGGTGTTCCGCGAGGACGTCGACGGCGGCACGGACGACCTCGGCGCGGCCCTCGACGACGGGTTCGCCCCAGCCGACCACTCCGTCGTCGGTCTCCACCCGGCAGAACAGCCAGCGGGGCGGAACGAGGAATGTCTCTATGCGGGTGATCTTCACTTGGCCGGACAGCCTTTCCGTGTCGTCGGGTTCTGCGGCGCCCCGGCCGGTGGTTTCACCGGTGCCGGGGGGTGCCTTCGATGTCGCGGGTCTCGTCGGGGCCGGCATTGCTGATGCGGTGCTGGTCGCGGTGTGCCTGGTCGAGCAGGGCGTGCATCGCCGCCTCGGCCGCGTGCGGATCGCGGTCGCGAACGGCGTCCAGGACCGCACGGTGCGCCGGTACCGGATCGCCGCTGTCCGGGGAGCCGTGGACGATGCGGTCCCGGTGGGCGAGTCCGGACTCGAGCACGAGCCGCATGCGGTCGAGGAGTTCGTTGTGGGTGGCCGCGAGCAGGGCACGGTGGAAGGCGAGGTCGGCGTCCACGGCGTGGGCCGGACCCGCGTCCCGTTCCCCCATCGCGGCCAGCGCGGCGTCCAGTGCGGCGAGGTCGGTGCCGGTACGGCGGGCGGCGGCGAGCCGGACGGCGGCCGGTTCGACGATCGCGCGCATCTCGGCGAGGTCGCGCAGCAGCGCCCGGTCGCGGCCCTCGCCCTCGTCACCCGCGTCGCCCTCGAATCGCCAGCGCAGTACGTCGGCGTCGAGCAGGTTCCAGTCGGCGCGGGGACGGACGAAGGTGCCGCGCTTCTGACGGGCGTCGATCATGCCCTTGGCGGCCAGTACCTTCAGCGACTCGCGCAGCGCGGTCAGACTCACGTCCAGCTCGCCCTGGAGCGCGACCAGGTCGAGCGTCGCGCCCTCGGGGATCCGTCCGCCGAGAATGCGGCGGGCGAGGGCTTCCACGGTCTGGCCGTGCACGCCGCGACGGGCGTAAGGAGTCATGGCGTAGACCCTCTCCCGGTCACGACTCCCTCGTCAATATTTATTAGTAATTTATTTTTTACCGAGGGACTCCACCGGCAGGACGGCGACACGGCACGCCACGCCACGGCCCGACGCGGCCCGGCCCGGCCCGTGACCCCGTCTGACCTCATCCCGTCGACAACCGTCACTTTTCCCTCTGGGAGGAGGGCCGGCCGCCCTCTACGTTCGGAAACACCCGGCACGGTCCGGACCCGCCGACCGGCCGACCCACCCGGCCGCCGCGACCCGACCCGGACCGGAACCGTCCCTCCCCCGACTCCATACCGATCCACCCCGGAGGCTCTCCTTATGCATGCCCAGATCGTCCTGTTCGACGGCTTCGACCCGCTCGACGTCGTCGCCCCCTTCGAGGTGCTGGCCGCGGGCGGCAGCGCTTCCGGGGGCGCGGTGACGGTGGAGCTGGTCTCCGCCGAGGGACCGCGCGAGGTGGTGAGCGGCACCGGCGGGCTGGCACTTCGCGCCACGGCCGCCCTCGCCCCGGACCAACCCGGCCTGGTCCTGGTCCCCGGCGCGTCCGGGCCGATCGGGGACCCCGCCGACATTCCCGGCCACGATGCCGGGGCGCCGGGGCCGTCGGGGCGCGAGGAGTCCGTGCCCGTACTGCTGGGCCGCACCCTCGGCACCGCCCTGCCCGCGCTGCTCAAGGAGGCGATGGACCGTCCCGAGGTGGTGGTCGCCGGCGTCTGCGGCGGCTCGCTCGTCCTGGCCATGGCCGGACTGCTGGAGGGACGCCGTGCCACGACCCACCACATGGGCCTGGACATGCTCGACGCCACCGGCGTCCACGCGGTGCGCGCCCGTGTCGTCGACGACGGCGACCTCGTCACCGGCGCCGGGGTCACCTCCGGGCTCGACCTGGGCCTGTACCTGCTGGAACGGGAGGTGGGCCCCCGCATCGCGCACGCCGTGGAGGAACTCTTCGCCCATGAGCGCCGCGGCACCGTCTGGCGCGCCGAGGGCCCCGAGCCGGCCCCGTTCTGACGCGCGTGTCACCCCACAGCACTCAGGGCACCACCTCTCGCAGCCCACACATCCGAGCATCCGAGCATCCGGACGTCCGAGCATCCGGACTCCGGACGTCCGAACCCGAGGAAGTACAGCGACATGGCAGTCGAAGGCGCCTGGGACCTGTCCGTATCGACCCCCGTCGGCAGGATCCGGGCGGTGGCCGAGTTCCGCCGCGAGGGCGGCACCCTGACCGGCACCGCCCGTGGGGAGGGGGAGGAAGTGGCACTCAGCGGGGTCGTCCTGGACGGTGACCGGCTCACGTGGAAGCAGCGCGTCACCAAGCCCCTGCGGCTGAATCTGACCTTCGACGTGAGGGTCGACGGCGACACGCTGAACGGGACGTCGAGGGCGGGACGCCGGCCGCCCTCGAAGGTCACCGGCCGGCGTCGCCCCGCACATTCCTGACCTCCACACCCTTTGAGGGGTTTTGCCCTTTTCCTCACTGGAGACTCGAATGGCGGACATCCACATGCGACGAGGTGAGGAACATGCTGGTACTGGGTCTCCTGCTCATGGCGGGCGCCGCCGCCTTCGCGGGCCTGCTGATCGCGTACAACCTGTCCGGCGGGCCGGACTACACGGTGACTCTCCTGGGAAGCGAGCCATTCACGATCAGTACGCTCGGAGCGTTTCTCGGCGGAATCGCCCTGACCCTGATCTTCGGCCTGGGCATGTGGATGCTCCTGGCCGGAACGGCGCTGGCGCGCCACCGGACCAAGAAGCGCCGCAGGGACCGCGAGACCGCCCGGCAGGCCGCTACCGAGCGTGACGTGCTGGCGGGCCGCCTGGAGGGCCGCGGCTCGACCACCGACGCCGAGAACGAGCCCGCCGGACACCGCCGGGCGACGGCTCACCGGCCGGGGTGGCTGCGCCCGCACGGCCACCACTGACCCGGCGGAGCGAGCGGCCGGTGCCGCGATCGGCGTCAGCGGATCGCGGCACCGACGCGAGGGCGCGGCGGACGGGGCGGCGAGCAGCCGCCCGCCTCCGGCGCAACAAGTCTCAAAGCTTGCGCACGAATTACACACATCCTCTCTACATACTGGTCGCGATGCTCTAGATTGACCGTGCTTCAGCTGTTCGGACATGAGTCGACCAATGATGATCTATCGGTTCAGCTCTCTCCGAAGTCGGTGGCCGGGTCCCGGCGCCGGGTGTGGGGAACAGCGGAATGTCGTGCGCGGGGAGGCGGGGGCCTCCCGTGGGGAGGAGCGGCGCGGCGCGGAGGGCGGGGGCCTTCCGAGACGCACAAAACAGTGTTGGGCGAACACGTCGTACCACTGGGGACCTGGGGGGTTCTGTGCGACAAGGGGGACTGCTCAGCCCGTTTCTGTCCGCGGGCGGGCATGTGGCGAACGGGGCGGTGGACCGCCCCGAGCACGACTGGGAGCAGCGGTACCGCCGTACCGTGATCACCAGTGACACCGTGACCACCGCCGTCGTGGCGGCTTCGATCGGCAATTTCTTCGGGGTGCGGGACGCCGCCGACTGGCACGAGAAGTGGGTCATCCTGGCCTTCGGCACCGAGGTGCTCGTGCTGGGAGCGCTCGCGGTGAGCCGGTCGTGGGCCCCGGCGGTGCTCGGCCAGGGCGCCGAGGAATTCCGCCGGCTGGGCCGCTCACTGTTCATGGCGACCGTCGTGCTGGCGCTCGGCGGAATCGCCCTCACCTCACGCAACATCAAACTCTGGATCTTCGTCGCGGTTCCCGCGATCGCGGTCGTCACCATGGTCGCGCGCTACGCGCTGCGCGTCCGGCTGCACCGACAGCGCAAGAAGGGACGCTGCCTGAGACCGGTGCTCGCCGCCGGGAGCCCGGCCACCGTCAGCGACCTGATCGCCCGGACCCGCCGATTCCCGCACCTCGGGTGGCGCGTGGACGCGGTGTGCCTGACGGACGGTTCCGGACCGGCCGGTGCCCGGCTGGACGGAGTACCGGTCGTCGGCCGGCTGGCCGACGTCGCCGACCACGTCCACCGCGACGGCTACCGGGTCGTCGCCGTCACACCCGACCCGCACTGGTCGCCGCACCGGCTGCAGCGGCTGGCGTGGAACCTGGAGGGCAGCGACGCCGAGATGGTCGTGGCCCCCGTGCTGATGGAGGTGGCCGGACCCCGGCTGCACGTGGACGCGGTGCTCGGCATCCCGCTGCTGCGGGTCAGCATGCCGGCCTTCACCGGAGGCCGGCGCGCGGTCAAGGGAGTCGTCGACCGGGTGGGCGCGGCGCTCCTGCTGGTCCTCTTCGCACCGCTGATGGTGGTCGTCGCCCTGCTCGTCCTGGTGGACAGCAGGGGCGGGGTCCTCTACCGCCAGCGCAGGGTCGGCAAGGGCGGCCGGGAGTTCACCATCGTCAAGTTCCGCACCATGGTCGCCGGGGCCGACGGGGCACGGGCCGCGCTGGCCGACCGCAACGAGGGCGCGGGGCTGCTGTTCAAGCTCCGCCGGGACCCGCGGGTGACCCGGGTGGGGGCGGTGCTGCGCCGGTACTCCATCGACGAACTCCCGCAGCTCTTCAACATCCTGACCGGATCCATGTCGCTCGTCGGCCCGCGGCCCCCGCTCCCGGAGGAGTCCGCCGCGTACGGCCCGGACATCCGAAGACGGCTGCTGGTCAAACCCGGGCTCACCGGCCTGTGGCAGATCAGCGGACGCAGCGACCTGCCGTGGGAGGAGGCGGTCCGGCTGGACCTGCGCTACGTGGAGGACTGGTCGCTCGCGCTGGACACGGTGATCTTGTGGAAGACGCTGCGCGCGGTGCTCCTCGGACAGGGGGCCTACTGATGCGCGAGGAGCGCCGGAGCGGCGCACGGATGCGCGGGGAGCGTCGGAGCGGCGCAGGCACCGCAGGCCGGCAGGGCCTGCCCGGGGGGAGGAACGGGTCATGAGGGTCAGCGTTTTCGGGCTCGGCTACGTGGGCTGTGTGTCGGCCGCGTGCCTGGCCGACATGGGGCACGAGGTCGTCGGGGTGGACGTGAACCGGGTGAAGGTCGACCTGGTCAACGAGGGCCGGGCCCCGGTGGTGGAGGAGCGGATCGGCGAGCTCGTCGCCGCGGCCGTGCGGACCGGGGCGCTGCGCGCCACCACCGACGTGCGGGAGGCGATCGCGGACAGCGACGTGTCGCTGATCTGCGTGGGCACGCCGTCGGAACCCAACGGCAGCCTCTGCACGACCTACTTGGAGCGGGTGACCGAGCAGATCGGCGCCGCCCTGGCGGAACGGGGCGGACGGCAGACCGTGGTGTACCGCAGCACCATGCTCCCCGGCACCTGCCTGAACCTGCTGGTACCGATCCTGGAGAAGTACGTCGGCGGCACGGCCGGGGCGGACTTCGGGGTCGCGGTCAATCCGGAGTTCCTGCGCGAGGGCACGAGCGTGCGGGACTTCTTCGACCCGCCGAAGACCGTCGTCGGCGAACTGGACCGGGCGAGCGGCGACGTGGTGACCGCGCTGTACGACGGCCTGCCCGGCGAGGTGTTCCGGGTGCCGGTCCCGACGGCCGAGGCCATCAAGTACGCGGACAACGCGTTCCACGGCCTCAAGATCGGCTTCGCCAACGAGCTGGGCGCGGTGTGCCAGGCGCTCGGGGTGGACTCGCACCAGGTGATGGACGTGTTCCTGGCCGACCGCAAGCTGAACATCAGCCCCGCCTACCTGCGGCCCGGCTTCGCCTTCGGCGGTTCCTGCCTGCCCAAGGACCTGCGCAGCCTGGTCCACGCGGCGCGGCGGGCCGACGTCTCGGTGCCCATCCTCTCCCACGTGCTGCCCTCCAACTCCGCTCACCTGGAACGCGCGGTGGAACTGGTCGAGCGCACCGGCAAGCGCCGGGTGGGGATGTTCGGGCTGTCCTTCAAGCCCGGCACCGACGACCTCCGCGAGAGCCCGCTCGTCGAGCTGGCGGAACGGCTCTTCGGCAAGGGCTACGACCTGCGGATCCACGACGCCAACGTCAGCCTGTCCCGGCTGCTGGGCGCCAACCGCGAGTACGTCGAGAACCGGCTGCCGCACCTGGCGCAACTGCTCGCGGACTCCGTCGGCGAGGTGCTGGAGCACGCCGAGGTGTGCCTGGTCGGGACGAAGGACCCGGCCGTGCTGTCGGCGCTGCCGCACGGCGGCGGCCCGACGCTGATCGACCTCATCCACCTTCCCGACGCCGACGCGCGCCGGGCCGAACCGGGGTACGTGGGCCTTGCTTGGTGACAGACAGTCCAAAGACGCGACGCCCGGTGGCACAGGTCCTGGTGGCACAGGTCCTGGTGACATAGCGCCCGGTGACACAGGCCCGGGTGGCACGGCCGCCCGTGGCGCGTCGTCCGCCGCCGCCGGCACGGCCGCCGGCGGACGGCCCGGAGGGCGCGCGCTGATCCTGGTGGAGAACCTGTCGGTGCCCTTCGACCGGCGGGTCTGGCAGGAGTGCACGACACTGCGCGACGCGGGCTGGACGGTCCACGTCATCTGCCCGCAGGGCAGCAAGCGGGACACCGAGCCGGAGGCGGAGATCGACGGGGTGCACATCCACCGCTACCCGCTGCGGGCGGCGACCGGCGGCCCCGCCGGATACCTGCGGGAGTACGGCGCGGCGCTGTGGCACACGGTGCGGCTGGCGCGCAGGGTCGGGCCGGTCCACGTCGTCCACGCGTGCAACCCGCCCGATCTGCTGTTCCTTCCGGCCCTGTGGCTGAAGCGGCGCGGAGCCCGGTTCGTCTTCGACCAGCACGACCTGATACCCGAGCTGTACCTCTCCCGGTTCGGGCGCGGCAAGGACCTGCTCTACCGCGCCGTGTGCGGGCTGGAGCGGCTGACCTACCGGGCCGCGGACGTCGTGCTCGCCACGAACGAGAGCTACAAGGACGTCGCGGTACGCCGTGGCGGCCGGCGGCCGGACGACGTGTTCGTGGTGCGCAGCGCCCCCGCGACGGACCGGTTCCAACCAGTGCCGCCCGAGCCGGAGTTGAAGCAGGGCAAGCCTCATCTGCTGTGCTACCTGGGGGTGATGGGGCCCCAGGACGGTGTCGACTACGCCCTGCGGGCCCTGGCGAAGCTGCGCGACGAGCTCGGCCGGACCGACTGGCACGCGGTGTTCGTCGGCTCCGGCGACGCCTTCGACGCGATGGTGGAGCTGTCCCGGTCGCTCGGTCTCGACAAGCAGGTGCAGTTCACCGGGCGCGTCCCGGACGCCGAGCTGGTGCGCTACCTCTCCACCGCGGACGTGTGCCTCTCCCCCGACCCGCGCAATCCGCTCAACGACGTGTCGACCATGAACAAGGTCCTGGAGTACATGGCGATGGGCCGCCCGATCGTCTCCTTCGACCTCAGGGAGGCCCGGGTCTCCGCCGGGGACGCCGCCCTCTACGCGCCCGCCAACGACGAGGCGGAGTTCGCGGGGCTCGTCGCGCGGCTGCTGGACGATCCGGAGCAGCGGGCCCGGATGGGCAGGATCGGCCAGGAGCGGATCAACGGGCGTCTCGCCTGGCGCAATTCACAGGCCGCGCTGCTCAGCGCGTACGCCGCCGCGTGCGGTGACCGCACCCCGGTGACGCCGGTGCCCCGGCCCGGACCGGGAAGGGGCCGCACCGGTGAGCGATGACACGATACGGCTGGTCACGATCGGGCGGCTGCTCCGTCGCCGCCTGAGGTTCCTCGCCGTCCTCGCCGTGGTCGGCGCGGTGGCCGGCTACGGCGTGTCGGTGCTCTTCCCGCCGCGCTACACCGCGTCGGCGTCGGTCCTGCTGCCGGGGCAGTGGGAGGAGCGCGAGCTGGTGACGCAGGTCGAGATCGCCACCAGCTCCGCGGTGGCCGACCGGGTGGCGGAAACGCTGGACCGGCCGGGAGCCGGCGGCGGAGAGCTGCGGGAGCGGGTCAGTGCCGAGGCCGCCGACGGGAACATCATCAAGATCTCGGGCACGGACGACGCCCCCGGGCGGGCGCAGGAGCTCGCCGACGAGGCGGCCCGGCAGTTCGTCTCGTTCGCCGCACGGGTCGCGGGCGGCGACGCCGATGCCGGCGCGGCGGCGGGGCCGGAGGAGCTGCGGCAGCAGGTGTCGCAGACCAACCGCCGCATCAGCGACCTGGCCGACGCGGCGGACCCCGGGCAGACGGTGGAGAGCGTGCAGGCGCGCACGGAGCTCGAGAAGCTGCGTTCCGCGCTGCAGGACGCCATGCAGAAGCTGGAGCAGGCCGACCCGGCGAACAACGCGGCCGGCATGGTCGTGATGGGGCCGGCGACCCGCCCGGCCGGCGAGGCACCACCGACGAGGGTCCAGTTCGTGGCCGCCGGGGCGCTGCTGTTCTTCCTGCTCGCGGTGGTCGGCCAGCTCGCCGCCGCCCGGGTGAGCCGCCGGCCGCGCACCGGGGAGGAGATCGCGGCGGCGCTGGGCTCGGTGCCGCTGGGTGCCGTCGACGTGCCGGTCGGCGGGCGCGCGGACCGGCCGACGGCGCACGGCACGCGGGCGCGGGTGCGCCGGCTGCTGGGTGCCGACACCCGGTGGGACGTGCCGGTCCCTCGGGCGTCCGGTGACGAGGCCGGCCGACGGCTGCGGTACCGGAGGGTCTGTGCCCGCCTCCGGGAGCGGCTTCCGGCCGCCCGCGGACTGCTGGTCGTCGTACCGGACGGCGACGAGGTCGCGCGCCGGGCCGCCCGGCAGCTCGTCGCCGAGGCCGGCGGCGATCCGGTGCTGCGGGTGGTGGAGGTCGCGGTGGACCGGCCGATGGTGCCGGACCGCGAGACGGAGTCCGGCGCGCTGGTCGTGCTCGGCGCGGGCAGCAGGACCGCGGAGGAGCTCGCCGACCTCGCCGGGGCCTGCGCGGACGGCGGGCACGAGGTCGTCGGCGTCGTCGTCGCCGGACCGGTACGGGCCGGTACGGCGCGCCCCGCCGAACGGCCCGCGCAGAACGGCACCGCGGCTGTCGCGGTGGGGGGCGGCGCGACGGGGGGTTCCGGGTGACGGCGGACACGGACTCGACGAACACGAGGGGCACGGCGGGCACGACGGCCGGGACACGTACGGCCGGCACGGGGGGCGGTACCGCGGATGCGTCAGACACATCAGGCACATCAGGCTCTTCACACGCATCAGGCACTTCAGGCACACCGGGTGCGGCAAGCACGGGCGGTACGGCGGTGACGGGTACGGCCGCGCAGGCGCCGGCCGCCGCTCCGCTGCTCGACCTGCACGCGCTGGTGGTGGCGGTGCGCAGACGCCGACGTCTGTGGTGCTCGCTGGCGCTGCTGGGGCTGCTGGCCGGTGCGGCGGTGGCGGTCCTGCTGCCGCCGTCCCCGGCCGCGGTGACGCAGGTGCTGGTCGCGCACAAGGAGGACCAGCCGAACGACACCGGGACGCTGATCCGTACCGACGTCGAACTGCTGGGGACCACGCGGATCGCGAGCCAGGCGCTGCGGGCCCTCGACTCCTCCGAGAAGCCCGAGGACTTCATGCGGGACTACCGGGGCACCGGTGTGACCAACAACCTGCTGCGGATCGACGTGACGGGTGACAGCGACGCCCAGGCGGTGGCCCGGGCCAAGGCGCTGGCCGACGCGTTCGTCGCGGACCACGTGCGGCGGATGCGCCAGACCGCCGAGGCCGAGGCCGACGCCCTGCTCGACCAGCGCGACCGCATGCGGGACGAACTCGCCGAGGTCAACGAGGCGATCGGCGGCCGGTCGCCGGAGAGCAGCGACCCCAAGGCGTCGGCGAGCATCGAGTCGCTCTTCGCCCGGCGGGCCGAACTGGACTCGCGGATCGCCGAGTTCGACCAGCGCGCCGCCGAGGCCCGCACGGGCACGCCCACGGTCGTCGCCGGTACGCAGATCGTGGACGCCCCGCACGCGGTGCGGCATTCCCTGGTCAGGACCGCCGCCACCGACGCCGGGATCGGGCTCGCCCTCGGGCTGGTCCTCGGGCTGGCGCTGGCCGCGGTCGGCTCGGTGGTGGCGGACCGCCCGGTGCTGCGCCGGGACGTCGCGGCACACCTGGGCGCCTCGGTGATCGCCGAGCTGCGCCGCGTGCCCCGCCGGCCGGCCGGACGGTGGCGGCGGCGCCGCACCCGGGCGGCCGGCGAGCGGCTCACCGCCACCCTGGTCCGCACGGTGCGCGGCTCCGCCGAACCCGTGTCGATGCTGGAGCTGGGCTGTGCGCGCGGCACGGGTCTGATCGCCCTGAACGTCGCGGGGGCCCTGGCGGCGGACGGCCCGGTGGTCGTCGTCGACGGCCTGCCCGGTCCGCAACTCGCCCGCGGGCTCCCGAAGTCGGGCGGGCCGGCCGTGATGGGCGCCGAGCGCGCGGCGGCCGAGCCGCCCGAGGTGCGCCGGATCGGCGTCGGCTCGGTGGCGCCCGGCACCGCCTGGACCGACCTTCCGCGCCTCGGCGGCCAGGCCGTGCTCGTCGTGCGCGCCGGTCACGGCAGCACGGCGTGGCTGCACACCGTGGCGCGGCAGCTCGCGGACCTGCGGGTCACGGTCCTCGGAGTGGTGCTGATCGACCCCGATCCGCGGGACCGGACCGACGGCACGCTGTGGGACGGGCGGCGCACCGCGGCGCGCGGCCGCGACGAGCGGCCGAACCGGCACAACGGCAAGGCCCGGACCCGGGTGGAGCGGCCTCCGGTACCGGTCGCACAGGGCGCGGACGGCGAGCGGGAGGCGCGGTAGATCATGTGTGGCATCGCAGGCACCTACCGGTGGCGGGACGGGAAGGCGGTGACCGACCGGCTCACCGACGTCCTCGCCCACCGCGGGCCGGACGGGGCGGGGCGGTACAGCCACCCCGTCGGCGACGGCGAGGTGCAGCTCGGGCACCGCAGGCTCGCGATCATCGACCTGTCGGAGACCGGCGCCCAGCCGATGGTCTCCGGCGGCCTCGCCCTCACGTACAACGGCGAGCTGTACAACGCGCCCGAGCTGCGCACCGAACTGGCGTCCGCCGGGGTGCGCTTCCGCGGCACCTCCGACACCGAGGTCCTCCTGGAGGCCTGGCGCCGCTGGGGCACGGACTGCCTGCCCCGGCTGCGCGGCATGTTCGCGTTCGCGGTCTTCGACGAGCGCACCGGTGACCTGGTGCTCGCCCGCGACCAGCTCGGCGTCAAGCCGCTGTTCCTGCTGCGACGCGGCGGGGGCCTGGTGTTCGCCTCCGAGCTGAAGGCGCTCGCGGCCGTGACCGGCGGGTCGCTGGAGGTGGACCACGCGGCGCTGGTCGCGTCGCTGCTGTACTACTGGGTGCCGGACTCGCGGTGCGCGTTCCGGGAGGCGGAGAAGCTGCCGCCGGGGAGCTGGCTGCGGTGCCGGCCCGACGGCCGGGTGGAGCGCGGCCGGTACTGGAACCTGAAGGACGTCGCCGCGGAAGGCCGGGAGCGGGCCCGCAGCGGCGGGCAGCCGGACCTGGCGGCCGTCGTCGAGGAGTCGGCCCGGCGCCACCTGCTCTCGGACGTGCCGGTGGCGACCTTCCTCTCCGGCGGGCTCGACTCCAGCTATCTGACGGCGCTGGCGGCCCGCGAGCGGCCCGGGATCTGCGCCTACACGATCGGGTTCCGCGCCGAGGACGCCAGGTTCGAGGCGATGCCGGACGACCTGCGCCACGCCCGCCGGGTGGCGGCGCGGTTCGGCGTCGACCTGCACGAGATCGAGATCGCCCCGGACGTGCTCGACCTGCTGCCGCGGATGACGTACCACCTGGACGAGCCGATCGGCGACCCCGCCGCCATCAACACCTTCCTGATCTGCTCGGCCGCCCGGGAGGCCGGGGTCAAGGTGATGCTCTCGGGGATGGGCGCCGACGAGCTGTTCGCCGGGTACCGCAAACACCTGGCCAACGTGCTGGCGCTGCGCTACCAGCGCGTCCCGCGGCCGCTGCGGCGCGGGGTGTCCGCGGCCGTGGACCGGCTGCCTGTCGCCACGAGCCGCCGGGGCTTGCGGTCGGTGCGCTTCGCGAAGCGGTTCCTGTCCTTCGCCGACCTGCCGGAGGAGACCGCGTTCCGGCGCAGCTACACGATGTACGACCGGGAGGAGCTGCTCGCCCTGCTCAGCCCGGACCTGGCGGGGACGGTCGAGGACGTGCTGACCGAGCACGCGGACGTCTACGAGGACAACGACCTCGACGACTTCGTGAACCGCATGTGCCTGGGCGACGCCCGGATGTTCCTGCCGGGCCTCAACCTCGCCTACACGGACCGCTCCAGCATGGCCGCCTCGACCGAGGTGCGGGTGCCGTACGTGGACGTCGAGGTGGTACGGGCGGCGTTCGCCGTGCCCGGCGACCGCAAGATCGTCGGGCGGCAGGGCAAGGCCGTCCTGAAGGAGGCGGCCGTCTCGGTGCTGCCCCGGGAGATCGTCTACCGGCCCAAGGGCCTGTTCAGCGCCCCGCTGCGGGCGTGGATGAGCCGGGACCTGGCACCGCTGGTGCGTGAAGTGGTGAACGACGGCGAACTCGTCCGGGCCGGGCTGCTGCGCCGCGACGCGCTGCGGCGGCTCGTCGCCGAGGACGCCGCCGGGCAGCGGGACTTCTCCAAGCACCTGTGGCACGTGCTGACCCTCGAGTACTGGTACCGCGGCGCTACCTCGGGGGCCGGCCACCACTCCCCGCCGACGGCGTAGCACCCCGGCACCCTCCCGCACCCAGACCAGCAGAGAGACAAGAGGACCTTCGGTGAAACAGGTTGTGCAGAACTACAAGAGCGGCGAGCTGGCGCTGCTCGACGTGCCGGTGCCGGGCTGCAAGCCGGGCGGTGTGCTGGTGCGGACCGCCTTCTCGCTGATCTCCACCGGGACCGAACTGATGAAGGTCTCCGAGGCGGGCATGTCGATGCTGGGCAAGGCACGTTCGAGGCCGGACCAGGTGGCCAAGGTCGTGCAGAGCGTGGCCACCAACGGGGTGCCCGCCACCTACCGCAAGGTGATGGGCAAGCTGGACTCGTACACGCCGCTGGGGTACTCGCTGTGCGGGGTGGTCGAGCAGGTCGGCGCCGGGATCGACGACGTCAAGGCGGGCGACCTGGTGGCCTGCGCCGGGAACGAGCACGCGCTGCACGCCGAGCTGAACTGGGTGCCGAAGAACCTCTGCGTCCCGGTGCCCGAGGGTCTCGAGCCGCGGCACGCGGCCTTCGGCACGGTCGGGTCGATCGCGTTGCAGGGTGTCCGCCAGGGCGAGTCGCGGCTCGGCGAGGTGGCCCTGGTCGTGGGCCTCGGCCTGATCGGGCAGCTGGTGGTGCAGTTGCTGGCCGCCTCGGGCGTACGCGTCGTCGGCGCCGATCCCGACCCGGCCCGCTGCGAGCTGGCCGAGCGGCTGGGCGCGGCGGCCTGCGGCGACCCGTCCTCCCCCGCCGTGGAGGGTGCCGTCGCCCGGCTCACCGGCGGCCACGGGGTGGACCAGGTGTACCTGGCCGCCGGGGGCGGCAGCAATCAGCCCGTCGAGCTGGCCGCGCGGCTGTGCCGGGACCGCGGCCGGGTCGTCGACATCGGCAAGTGCCGCCTGGACCTGCCGTGGAACGCGTACTACGAGAAGGAGCTCGACGTCCGCTTCTCGCGCAGCTACGGCCCCGGGCGCTACGACCCGGAGTACGAGCTGGAGGGCCGGGACTACCCGATCGGCTACGTGCGCTGGACCGAGCGCCGCAACCTGGCCTGCTTCCTGGACCTCGCCGCCCGCGGCCGCGTGGACGTGGAGCCGTTGATCTCCCGCACCGCCGACTTCGACGACGCCGTCGAGACGTACCGGAACCTGCACGACGGCACGCTGAAGGCGGTGGCCGTGCTCTTCCGGTACCCGGACCAGGAGTCCGGAGGCACACCCCTGGCGCAGGAGCAGGAGCAGGAGCAGGCACCGGCACCGGCACCGGCACCGGCACCGGCACCGGCGGTGTCCCTGCCCGCGGCGAGCGCGAAGCCGGACCGGGCCGCCCGGGCCGCGAACACCCCCGTGCGCCTCGCGTTCGTGGGCGCGGGGAACTACGCGAGCTCGATGCTGCTGCCGCATCTCGCCCGGCGCGACGGCGTCGAGCTGGCCACGGTCGTCACCACGACGGCGCTGTCCGCCGCCAACGCGCAGCGGAAGTTCGGCTTCGCCGGGGCGACCACCGACCTGGACGCCGTGCTCGGCGACGACTCCGTCGACGCGGTCTTCGTGGTCACGCGCCACAGTTCGCACGCCGAACTGACCCGCAGGGCGCTGCTGTCCGGCAAGGCGGTCTTCGTGGAGAAGCCGCTTGCGCTCACCGGCGACGAACTGACCGGCGTGCTGGCGGCGGTGGAGGAGTCCGGCAACGACCGGCTGCAGGTGGGCTTCAACCGCCGGTTCGCCCCGCTGCTGCGGGAGGCCAGGAGGCAGTTCGGCACCCGGACCGGTCCCGCGCACGTCCGCTACCTGGTCAACGCGGGCCGGCTGGACCACGGCAGCTGGTACCTGCGGCGCGGCACCGAGGGTTCGCGGTTCACCGGGGAGGGCGGGCACTTCGTCGACACCGCGAGCTGGCTGCTCGGGGCCGACCCGGTCTCGGTGTACGCGACCGCCACGCCCGGGGGCGAGGACCTCCAGGTCGTCCTGGGCTACCCGGACGGGTCCACCGCCACCCTCTCCTACGTCACCACCGGTCCGGCCGGATTCCCGAAGGAGACCCTGGACCTGGTCGCGGACGGCCGCGCGCTGCGGCTGGACGACTTCCTGCGGGCCGCCGTCTACGACGGCCGCCGCAAGAGGTGGGTCGGTCCGCGGCTGCCCAAGGCCCGGGACAAGGGCCAGGCCGCCCAGCTGGCCGCGTTCGTCAGGGCGGTGCGGACGGGCGGTGCGATGCCGGTGCCGCTGAGGTCGCTGGTCGCCACGACCGCCGCCACCCTCGCCGTACCGACCGCGCTGGCGGCCGGTGCGCCGGTGACGCCGGCGGAGGCGCGATGACCATGAGCGCGGGCTGGTACCTGCGGCGGCTGTCCCGGATGGGGCCGCGGGAGGTCGGCGGCCGGGCCGCCGACGCGGTGCGCAGGCGCCGGTGGCGCTCGGCGCGGCCCCCGTGCCCGCCCGTGACCGGCGCCCGGTTCACGGCGGTCCTGCCCGCCCGGGCCGTCGCCGCGGTGGCGCCGGACGCCGCGAAACGCCTGGTCGCCGAGGCGGACCGGCTGATGGCCGGGCACGTCGAGTACTTCGGCGTGCTCCGCGACGACCTGGCCGACCCGGACTGGTGGTACGACCCGAAGACCGGGCACCGGGCTCCCTGGGGCTACGCCTTCGACGTGCCGTACCGGGACGAGGAGGCGGTCGGGGACATCAAGCAGATCTGGGAGCTGTCCCGGCACCAGTACCTCACCGTGCTCGCCGCCGCCTACGCCGTCACCGGGAACGAGCGGTACGCCGAGCGCGTCGCCGAGCACCTGCGGTCGTGGTGGGCGTCCAACGCGCCGCTGCGGGGCGTGCACTGGACCAGCGGCATCGAGCTGGGGATCCGGCTGCTGTCCTGGGTGTGGGTCCGCCGGCTGCTCGACGGCTGGCCGGGCGCGGCCGCCCTGTTCGAGGACAACCCGGTGGCGCTGGAGCAGATCTGGCACCACCAGCGCTGGCTGGCGGCCTTCCCCAGCCGGGGTTCCTCGGCCAACAACCACGTCGTCGCCGAGGCCGCCGGACAGTTCGCGGCGGCCTGCGCGTTCGCATGGTTCCCCGCCTCGGCGCGCTGGCGGACCGACGCCCTCAGGTCGCTGGAGCGGCACCTGCGGAGCAACACCTTCGGCTCCGGCCTCAACCGCGAGCTGGCCACCGAGTACCACGGTCTCGTGCTGGAACTCGGCCTGGCCGCGCTGGCGGAGGCGGACGCCGCCCGGGTGCCGGTGCCCGCGACGGTCCGGCTGGTGCTGCTGCGGATGACCGACGCGCTGGCGGCCGTGGTGGACGACCGGCTGCGGCCGCCCCGCCAGGGGGACGCCGACGACGGTCACGGCCTGGTCGTGGACGGCGCGGGCACCGACCGCTGGGCCTCGCTGCTGGCCACCGGGAACGCCGTGTTCGGCTCGCTCGGCTGGTGGCCCGCGGTCACCAGCACCGACGTGCGCACCCCGCTGCTGGCCGCGCTCGTGAGGCCGTACGGGAAGCCGGGAACGACGCCCGCCGTGTCGCGGCCCGCCCGCCGCCCGGCCCACTTCGCGGACGCGGGACTCACCGTCCTGCGGGGTCCCGCGGGGATCTGGTGCCGCTGCGACGGCGGTCCGCACGGCTTCCTGTCCATCGCCGCGCACGCCCACGCGGACGCGCTGTCCGTGGAGGTCCGGCACGAAGGGGTCGACGTGCTCGCCGACCCGGGGACGTACTGCTACCACGGGCAGCCCGTGTGGCGGCGGTACTTCCGGTCGACCCTGGCGCACAACACCCTGGAGCTGGACGGCACGGACCAGTCCGTGTCCGGCGGACCGTTCCTGTGGACCCGGCACGCCCGCAGCCGCGTCCTGTCGGTGCGGACGTCGGACGAGGGGGTGTCCCACTGGTGCGCCGAGCACGACGGCTACGGGCGTTCCGTGCACCGCCGCCGGGTGGAACTGACTGAAACCACAAGCGAGTTGCGGGTGGTCGACGAGGTGCGCGGCGAGGGCCGCGCCGTGCGTCTGGCGTTCCACCTCGGACCGGCCGTCACCGCGGACCTGGCGGGAAGCCGGGCGGTGCTCACCTGGAACCGGGACGGCGAGGAGCGCTCCGCGGTGCTCGACCTGCCCGGCCGGCTCTCCTGGCGGACGCACCGCGGCGAGACCGGCCCGCCGCTGGGCTGGTACTCCCCGGGCTTCGGCCGCAAGGAGCCCGCCACCACGCTCGTCGGCACCGGATTCGCCGACGGCGCACACGAGTTCACCACCGTGCTCAAGTTCAACGGGCTCAACGGGTTCAACGGTTAGAGAGGGGAGGGAGGGCGCGTGCGAGTGAAGTGGCGGCACCCGGCACGGGCGGCGGCACCGCTGGTGCTGGTCCTGCTGGCGGCGACCGGCTGCGACAGCGGCGGCGACGACGGCGACGGTGACGGCGGCACGCCGGGCGCACGGCCGGAGTCGTCGGCCGCGCCCTCCCCGACCGGGGCGCGGTCCGTGGCCCGGGTGTGCGCCAAGCCGGCCGCGGGTCCCGCGAAGGCGCCCGCGGGTGCGGTGACGGTCGACCCCGCCACAACCGGCGACCTGGCCGCGAAGACCAGGAGCAGCCCGCCGCACACCACGTTCTGGCTGCGGCCGGGCAGACACAAACTCGATCCGGACCGTTTCGCCCAGGTCGTCCCCAAGGAGGGCAACACCTACCTCGGCGCACCGGGCGCGGTGCTCGACGGCGGCAGGACCAACCAGTACGCGTTCGGCGGCACCGCGCCCGACGTCACCATCAGCCACCTGACCGTGCAGAAGTTCGCCGCGCCGCACGACGAGGGCGTGGTCAACCACGACTCGGCCGACGGGTGGGTGATCGAGCACGCGACGGTCCAGGACAACTCCGGCGCCGGGCTGATGGCCGGCGCCCGCCAGAAGGTCCGCGCCAGCTGTCTGCGCGACAACGGCCAGTACGGCATGAACGCCTACAAGGGCGACGACTCCATCACCGGCCTGGTCCTCGAGGGAAACGAGATCACCGGCAACAACACGGGCGACTGGGAGCGGCGGCGGCCGGGCTGCGGCTGCACCGGGGGCGTCAAGTTCTGGGCCGTCGACGGCGCCGACATCCGCGGCAACTGGGTGCACGACAACCGCGGTACCGGGCTGTGGGCGGACACCAACAACAACGACTTCCGCATCGAGGGCAATGTGCTGGAGGCCAACGACGGTGCCGCCCTGATCTACGAGACCAGTTACAACGCGGTCCTGAGGGACAACACGATCCGGCGGAACAACTGGGTCGAGGGACGCAGGTACGCCGACCGCGGCGACACCTTCCCGTTCGCGACCGTGTACCTGTCCGAGTCCGGCGGCGAGCCACGGGTCGGGGCCCGCACGGACAAGATCGAGGTCTACCGGAACGTGTTCGAGAACAACTGGTCCGGGATCACCCTGTGGGAGAACGCGGACCGGTTCTGCAACAGCCCGGCCAACACCTCGTCCGGCGACTGCACGTTGCTGGTCAAGGACACCGACCGCTGCGCCCAGCCGGGGATCGCCGACGCGCCGTTCTACTCCGACTGCCGGTGGAAGACCCAGCGCGTGGACATCCACGACAACCGCTTCGTGCTGGACACCTCCGTCGTCGACTGCACGCAGATGTGCGACCGCATGGCGGTGCTGGCCAACTACGGGACGTACCCGGACTGGTCACCGTACCAGGGCGAGCTGGTGGCCGATGCGATCACCCGCGAGCAGCACAACCGCTGGCACGACAACACCTATGTCGGACCGTGGAAGTTCGTCGCGCACGACCCGAGCCGGGTGCTCGACTTCGGGCAGTGGCAGCGCGCGCCGTACGAGCAGGACGCGGGCAGCACCCTGCGCGCACGGGACGGTGGTTGAGGTGAGCGCCGCGGTGAGCGGGGCACCCGCACAGCGCACGCCGAAGGCCGTCGGGACGGTGTGGGGGCTGCTGGTCCTCAACACGCTCGGCTCGGCCGGCGCGGAGACGATCGTGCCGCTGCCCCGCTCGCTCATCCAGATCGTCACCATGGGCGCGCTGGTCGCCGCGTTCGCGCTGGCGCTCGCGCTCAACCTGCGGCTGCGCGTGCGGTCCAGTGCCTTCCTGTTCCTGCTCTCGCTGCTGCTGGTGCCGAGCCTGATCTCCAGCGTCAGCCTGGAGTCGGGCTTCGGCGCGCTGTTCCGCTGCGCCCGGCTGGGGCTCTTCGTCGGCACGCTGTGGCTGCTCACCCGCTGGTGGGACGGCGGCACGGCCTTCGTCCGGCACCACGTCCGGATGTACTTCTTCGTCCTCGTCTCGGTCGTGGCGGGCGCGCTGATCTCACCGGGCGCTGCCCTGCCCGACCTCTACGGCGGGCGGCTGGTGGGCGCGCTGTGGCCGCTCACCCCGCCGCAGATCGGGCAGTACGCCGCGGTCGTCGTGGGGCTGGCCGTGCTGCTCCTGCTGGGCCGCCGCACCGACCGGGTGAGCGCGGCCGTGGTCGTCGTGCCCTCGCTCGTGCTGCTGGTGCTGACCCACACCCGTACGGCCACGATCGGGCTGCTCGTGGGACTGGCGCTGGCCATCGGCTCGCTCGTGCTGACCAGTGCCGCCGCGCGCCGCTTCTTCGCCTGGGCGGTGCTGTGCGCGGCGGTGGCCGCGGTGGGGTTCGCCGCCGCGCTGCGGGCGTGGTTCCTGCGCGGGCAGGACGAGGAGTACTTCTCCAGCCTCACCGGCCGGGCCAAGGTATGGGACGCCCTGCTGGCGGAGCCCCGGTCGACCGGTGAGCAGATCTTCGGCATGGGCCTGGGCGACAAGTCGTTCGGCGGGCTGCCGATCGACAACAGCTGGCTGGCGGTCTACCACGAACAGGGTCTGACCGGGATCTGCCTGGTGGCGGCCTTCCTCGTCGTCCTGGGGGGCGTGGCGCTGCTGCGGCCGCCGTCGCTGGAGCGGGCCTGCGCGATCTTCCTGATCGGCTACTGCGCACTGGCCTCGTACACCGAGGCCGGGCTGGGTGACGCCTCGCCGTACCTGCTGCACCTGGCCGTGGCCGCGTCGCTGCTGGCCGCGCCCGCCCGGCCCGCGCCGCCCCCGGCGCCCGAACCGCCTCGCCGTCATGTCCCGCGCTGGGCCCGGAAGCCGGAGGTGATCTGACGATGCACGTCCTCGTGGTGCACAACCGCTACGCGTCGGCACAGCCGAGCGGCGAGAACAAGGTCGTCGACCAGGAGGTGGCGCTGCTGCGCGGCGCCGGTCACCGGGTCGGGGTGTTCGAGCGGCGCAGCGACGAGATCGGCTCGCGGTCGCTGCTCGGCAAGGCCGCGATCCCGCTCACCGTGCCGTGGAACCCGGCGGTCCGCAAGGAGCTCGCCGACCGGCTGCGCAGGGAGCGGCCGGACGTGGTGCACGTCCACAACGTGTTCCCGCTGCTGTCCCCGGCGGTGCTGGCCGCCTGCGCGGACGCCGGGGTGCCGGCCGTCGCCACGCTGCACAACTACACCCAGGTCTGCCCGCCCGGCACGCTGCAGCGGGACGGCCGGCCGTGCACCCAGTGCGTCGGTGCGGCGCCGCTGCCGGCCGTCCGGCACGGCTGCTACCGCGGTTCCCGGCTGGCCACGGTGCCGCTGGCGGTGAGCCTGTCGGTCAACCGGCGGCGGTGGCAGTCGGGCGTGGAGCGGTTCCTGTGCATCTCCGCGGCGCAGCGCGACGTCCTGGTGGGGGCCGGGCTGCCGGCCGAACGCCTCGTGGTGAAGCACAACTTCGTGCCCGACCCGGACGTGCGGCGCACGGGCCCGGGCGAGCACCTGCTCTTCCTCGGGCGCCTCGCACAGGCCAAGGGCGTGCGGCTGCTCATGGCCGCGTGGGACGAACTCGCCGCGGACGGCGGGGTGGGCGTGCCGCTGGTGATCGCCGGCACCGGGCCGCTGGAGCGCGAGGTGGCCGCCTGGGCGGCGGGCCGGCGCGACGTGCGCTGGGCCGGGCTGTACGACACCGCGGAGGTCCGCCGGGCCGTGGCCCGGTCGGTGGCCGTGGTGGCGCCGTCGACGTGGCTGGAGGCGTTCGGCCTGGTGGTCGTGGAGGCGATGGCGGCGGGGGTACCGACCGTCGCCGCCGGTCACGGCGCCTTCGTCGAACTGGTCGAGGACGGGGTGACCGGACTGCTGCACCGGCCGGGCGAGGCCGCCTCGCTCGCGTCCTGTCTGCGGCGGATCACGGACGGGCCGGAGAGGAACCGGGAGATGGGGCGGGCGGCCCGGCGCCGTTACGAGCAGGGCTTCAGTCCGGCCGTCGGGCTGGAGCGCCTGGTTCAGGAGTACCGCACCGCGATCGCGGGTCGGTCAGCACTGGCTCGCGGCGGGCGGACCCGCGCGGGCAGGGGGGATGGGAACAGCAGATGACACGATGCCGACTCTGCGGCTCGGAGGCGATGGCCAGCGTCGTCGACCTCGGGGCGACGCCGCCGTGCGAGAGCTTCCTCGCCGCGGACCAGCTGGACCAGCCGGAACCGGCGTACCCGCTGCACCTGCGGGTCTGCACCGACTGCTGGCTGGCGCAGCTCCCGCCGCTGATCACGCCGGAGGAGACGTTCACGCAGTACGCGTACTTCTCCTCGTACTCGACGTCCTGGGTGGAGCACGCCCGCACGTTCGTCGCGGACGCCGTCGAGCGGCTGCCGCTGGGTCCCGGCTCCTTCGTCGTCGAGGTGGCGAGCAACGACGGGTACCTGCTGCGGCACCTGGTGGACCGGGAGGTCCGCTGCCTCGGCATCGAGCCGTCGGTGAACGTCGGCGCCGCGGCGCGGGAGGCGGGGGTGCCCACGCTCACCGAGTTCCTGGACCCGGCCACCGGCGCGGCCGTCCGCGAGGAGCACGGCCCGGCGGACCTGGTCGTCGCCAACAACGTGTACGCGCACATCCCCGACGTGGTCGGGTTCACCCGGGGGCTGCGCGCCCTGGTCGCCGACGACGGCTGGGTCTCGATCGAGGTGCAGCACCTGCTGACGCTGATCGAGGAGAACCAGTACGACACGATCTACCACGAGCACTTCCAGTACTACACGGTCGCCTCCGCGATCCGGGCGCTGGCCAGTGGCGGGCTCACGCTCGTCGACGTGGAACTGCTGCCCACGCACGGCGGTTCCGTCCGGCTGTGGGCCCGGCCGTCCGAAGCGGCGGGCGAGCCGGGCAGGCGGGTGACCGACGTACTGGAGCGGGAGAAGGCGGCCGGGCTGCGGGAGCTGACCGGGTACGCCGAGTTCTCCGCCCGGGTGGCCAAGGTCCGCCGGGACCTGCTGCGGTTCCTGATCGAGGCCGCCGAGCGCGGCGAGACGGTGGTCGGCTACGGCGCGCCGGGCAAGGGCAACACCCTGCTCAACCACTGCGGGGTCCGCCCGGACCTGCTGGCCTACACGGTGGACCGCAATCCGTACAAGCACGGCCGGTTCACCCCGGGCGCCCGCATCCCCGTCCTGCCGCCCGAGCAGATCGAGGCCGACCGGCCCGACTGGGTGCTCGTCCTCCCGTGGAACCTGCGGGACGAACTGGTCGAGCAGCTGTCCTTCGTGCACGAGTGGGGCGGCCGGCTGGTCTTCCCCATCCCGGAACTGAGCATTGTCGAGGTCGAGCGATGAAGGTCGTACTGTTCTGCGGCGGTTACGGGATGCGGATGCGCGAGGGCGCGGCCGACGACGTGCCCAAGCCGATGGCGATGGTGGGGCCGCGGCCGCTGATCTGGCACGTCATGCGCTACTACGCGCACTACGGGCACACGGAGTTCGTCCTGTGCCTGGGCTACGGGGCCCACCACATCAAGGAGTTCTTCCTCACCTACGAGGAGACGGCGTCCAACGACTTCGTGCTGCGCGGCGGGCGGACCGAGCTGCTGTCCACCGACATCTCCGACTGGACGATCACGTTCGCGCAGACCGGCATCGAGTCGCCGATCGGCGAGCGGCTGCGCCGGGTGCGGCACCACCTGGACGGCGACGAGATGTTCCTCGCCAACTACGCCGACGTGCTCACCGACGCGCCGCTGCCCGAGATGATCGACCGCTTCGCCCGGCGGGACGCGGGCGCGTCGATGATGGTGGTGCCGCCGCAGTCCTCGTTCCACTGCGTGGACCTGGGCGAGGACGGCCTGGTCGGCGGGATCACCCCGGTGAGTGAGCTGCCGCTGTGGGAGAACGGCGGCTATTTCGTGCTCCGCCAGGAGGTCTTCGACCACATCCCCGAGAACGGGGACCTGGTCGCCGACGGATGCGCGGGGCTGGCCAAGCGGGGCCGGCTGGTGGCGCACCGGCACCGCGGCTTCTGGAAGCCGACCGACACCGTCAAGGAGCGGGCCGCGCTGGACGCCGCCTACACCCGGGGCGAGCGCCCGTGGGCCGTGTGGGAGCGGGACGCCGCTGCCGCGCCCGCCGGTGCGGGGTCCGCGTGATCCGGCTGGGCGCCGGGCGCCTGGACCGGGTCGTCGCGGTGGGCGCGCACTGCGACGACATCGCCATCGGCGCGGGCGGCACCCTGCTGACCCTCTGTCTGGCGCGGCCCGGCGTCCGGGTCGACGCGCTGGTCCTCTCGGGCGGTGACGGTGAACGGGAGCAGGAGGAGCGGGCCGCGCTGGCCGCCTTCTGCCCGGGCGCCGACCTGCGGCTGACCGTGCTCAAGCTGCCGGACGGCCGCATGCCGGCGCACTGGGAGGAGGCCAAGAACGCGGTCGAGGAGCTGCGCGGGCGCAGCGAGCCGGAGCTGGTGCTGGCGCCGCGCACCGACGACGCGCACCAGGACCACCGCGGCCTGGCGCAGCTGACGACCACCGCGTTCCGCGACCATCTCGTCCTCGGCTACGAGATCGTCAAGTGGGACGGCGACCTGGGCCGTCCGTCGGCCTACCAGCCGCTGCCGGCCGAGACCGCCGAGCAGAAGGTACGGCTGCTGCAGGAGCACTACCCCTCGCAGCGGCACCGGCCCTGGTACGACCGGGAGGCCTTCCTCGGTCTCGCCCGGATCCGCGGCATCGAATGCCACGCGCGCTACGCCGAGGCGTTCGCCGTCACCAAACTCACTCTCAACCTGGGGGGTTGAACCTTGCGCGTACTGCTGACCGGGCACCAGGGCTATCTGGGCACCGTGATGGCCCCGGTGCTGGCCGCCGCCGGGCACGAGGTCGTCGGTCTCGACGCCGGCCTGTTCGCCGACTGCGTCCTCGGCCCGACGCCCGCGGACCCTCCGGGGCAGCGGGTGGACCTGCGCGACGTCACGGCCGAGCACGTGGCCGGGGTGGACGCCGTGATCCATCTGGCCGCGCTCTCCAACGACCCGCTGGGCTCGCTGGCACCTGAGCTCACCTACGACATCAACCACCACGCCTCCGTGCGGCTGGCGCGGCTGGCCCGCGACGCCGGGGTGCAGCGCTTCCTGTACGCCTCGACCTGCTCGGTGTACGGCACCGCGGGCGGTGACGACCTGGTGGCCGAGGACGCGCCGCTGCGCCCGGTGACGCCGTACGCGGAGTCCAAGGTGCGGGTGGAGGACGACCTGCACGCGCTGTCCGACGGGGACTTCAGCCCGGTGTACCTGCGCAACGCCACCGCCTTCGGGTACTCGCCCCGGCTGCGCGCGGACATCGTGCTGAACAACCTGGTGGGTCACGCGCTGCTGTCCGGCGAGGTGCTGGTGCTCTCCGACGGCACCCCCTGGCGTCCGCTGGTGCACGCCGCGGACATCGCACGGGCGTTCACGGCCGCCCTGGACGCGCCGCGGGAGGCGGTGCACGACCGGGCGTTCAACATCGGCAGCGAGGTCAACAACGTCACGGTCGCCGAGATCGCCGAGCAGGTGGCCGCGGCGGTGTCCGGTTCGAAGGTGGTGATCACCGGGGAGACCGGTGCCGATCCGCGCTCGTACCGGGTGGACTTCTCCCGCTTCCGCGCCGCGGTGCCCGGCTTCGACTGTGCGTGGACGGTGAAGCAGGGCGCCGCCGAACTCGCCGACGCCTACCGGGACTTCGGTCTCACCCGGGAGGGCTTCGAGCAGCGCTTCACCCGCCTCGCGGTACTGCGCGCGGCCACCACGAGCGGCGCCGTCGACGACACCCTGCGGCGGCGCCGATGACCGGGTCCGGGCAGGAGATGTACGCGCTGGTGGAGCGGCTCTACCCGCTGTGCCGGAGCATCACGGGCGACGGTGTGCGCGCCACCCTGCGGATCGTCGACGAGTACATCCCCCTGCACGTGCACGAGGTGCCGACCGGGACACAGGTGCTCGACTGGACGGTGCCCAAGGAGTGGAACATCCGGGACGCGTACGTCGCCGACGCCGCCGGCCGCCGGGTCGTCGACTTCGCCGCCTCCAGTCTGCACGTGCTCGGCTACAGCGTGCCGGTGTCGGCGACCATGCCGCTGGCCGAGCTGCGCCCGCACCTGCACACCCTGCCGGACCGCCCGGCCTGGGTGCCGTACCGCACGAGCTACTACGAGCCGGCGTGGGGATTCTGCCTGGCCCAGGAGACCCTGGACGCGCTGCCGGACGGCGAGTACGAGGTCCGTGTCGACTCCACGCTGGAGGACGGCCACCTCACCTACGCCGAGCACGTGGTCCCCGGGCGGGTCCCCGACGAGGTGCTCGTCTCCTGCCACGTCTGCCACCCGTCGCTGGCCAACGACAACCTGGCGGGGATCGCGGTGGCGGCGTTCCTGGCCCGGGAACTGGCGGAGCGCAACCCGTACTACACGTACCGGTTCGTCTTCGCGCCCGGCACCATCGGGGCGATCACGTGGCTGGCCCGCAACCGGGACCGGATCGAACGGGTCAGGCACGGGCTGGTGCTGGCCTGTGCGGGCGACGCCGGGCAGCTGACGTACAAGCAGAGCAGACGCGGCGACGCGGAGATCGACCGGGTGCTGCGGCACGTGCTGGCCGCCTCCGGACGCCCGCACCGTGTCCACGAGTTCACGCCCTACGGCTACGACGAGCGGCAGTACTGCTCGCCCGGGTTCGACCTGGGCGTGGGCTCGCTCACCCGCACCCCGTACGCCGGCTACCCCGAGTACCACACCTCGGCGGACGACCTGGACTTCGTCTCCCCCGCGGCGATGGCGGACACGCTCGCCGTGTGCCGCGAGGCGTTCGCCGTCCTCGACCGCAACCGGCGCTACGTCAACCTCAGCCCCTACGGCGAACCGCAGCTGGGCCGCCGCGGGCTGTACGACTCGCTCGGCGGCCGCAGCGACGCCAAGCAGGCCCAGCTGGCCATGCTGTGGGTACTCAGCCTCTCCGACGGCGAGCACGGTCTGCTGGACGTCGCCGACCGGTCGGGGCTGCCGTTCGACACCGTCGCCGGAGCGGCGGACGCCCTGCACGGCGCCGGGCTGATCAAGGCATGACGCCGATGGCCACCGGGGAGGAGAAGAGGACGCCCGCGGCACGGGCCGGCCGAGCCCCGCGGGCCGGCACCCGGGGCATGGTCGGCCGGCTGTCCTGGGGGCTGGCCGACCAGGCGGCCTCCAGCCTGTCCAACTTCGTGGTGGGCGTCTACGTGGCCCGCGAGCTCGGGCTGACCGCGTTCGGCGTGTTCAGCCTGGCCTGGGTGACCTACGGGGTGGTGCTCAACGTCTCCCGCGGGCTGGCCACCGACCCGCTCGTCGTGCGGTTCAGCGGGGTTCCGGAACCGGCCTGGCGTGGGGCGGTGGCCCGCTCCTCGGGCACCGCTCTCGGCGTCGCCGCGGCCATCGGCGCGGCCTGCCTGGCCGTCGGCCTGGCGGTCGGCGGCACGGTGGGTCCCGCCTTCGCCTGCCTCGGCGTCGTGCTGCCGGGGCTGCTGCTGCAGGACGCGTGGCGCTATGCGTTCTTCGCCGCCGGGACCGGCCGCAAGGCGTTCGTCAACGACGTCGTGTGGGGCGTCGCGCTCGTCCCGGCCATGGTGGCGGCGGCCCACGTGGGCAGCGTGTCCGCCTTCGTCCTCGCCTGGGGCGGGTCCGCCGCGGTGGCCGCGGCCTACGGCTGCCTCCAGTCCGGCATCCGGCCGAGGCCGGCCGAGGCGCGCGCATGGCTGCGGGAGCAGCGCGACCTCGGCTACCGGTATCTGGTCGAGAACGTCGGGGTCAGCGGTGCGAGCCAGCTGCGCGCGTACGGGCTCGGCGCGATCGTCGGGGTCGGCGCGGTGGGTGTCGTGCGGGGCGCCGAGCTCCTGATGGGCCCGTTCCTCGCCGTGCTGATGGGCCTGTCGCTGGTCACCGTCGCCGAGTCGGCGCGGGTGCTGCGGCAGGCCCCGCACCGGCTGGGCCGGTTCTGCCTCATGCTCGGCGGCGGCCAGGCCGTCGCCGCCCTGCTGTGGGGCACGGTGCTGCTGTTGCTGCCCAACCGGCTGGGCGAGCTGGTGCTCGGCGACGTCTGGAGCGGTGCCTCGGAACTCGTCCTGCCGGTCACGCTGAGCGTCGCGGGCGCCGGCATCGGCACCGGCGCGGCGGCCGGGCTGCGCGCGCTCGCCGCGGCCCGGCGCAGCCTGCGCTGCCAGCTCTTCGCCTCCGCCTGCTACGTCGGCGGCGGGCTCGCCGGCGCCGTCGCCGGCGGCACGGTCGGCTCGGCCTGGGGCGCCGCCGCCGCGTCCCTGTGCGGCTCGGCCGCATGGTGGCTGCACCTGCGGGCCGCCCTGCGCGAGCGCGGTCACGTACCCGTCCCCGAAACAACCGGAGTACCGGAAGTACCCGAAGTCCCTGAGACGAGGAACCCATGACCCACCGTCCCCGGCTGAGCATCGGCCTGCCCGTGTACAACGGCGAGGAGTACCTGGCCGAGTCCTTCGAGGCCCTGCTCGGCCAGACCTACGAGGACTTCGAACTGGTCGTCTCCGACAACGCCTCGACCGACGGGACCCAGGACATCTGCCGCCGCTACGCCGCGCGGGACTCGCGCGTCAGGTACATCGCGCTGCCCCGCAACATCGGCGCGGCGCCCAACCACAACTACGTCTTCACCGAGTGCCGCGGCGAGCTGTTCAAGTGGGCCTCGCACGACGACCTCTACGCCCGGGACCTGCTGCGCCGCTGCGTCGAGGCGCTCGACGAGCGTCCCGGGGTGGTCCTCGCACACTCGGGCCAGGCGGTCGTCGACGGCGACGGCAAGGTCAAGGTGCCCTACGAGTACGGACTCGCCACCGACTCGCCGCGCGCGCCCGAACGGTTCCGCAGCCTGCTGTTCGAACCCGGGGGCGACGACTTCTACGGCGTGATGCGGGCCGACGTGCTGCGCCGGGTGAAGCCGCACGACAGCTACCACCACGCGGACCGCACGTTCGTCGCCGAGATCACCCTGCACGGGCCCTTCCACCAGGTCCCGGAGCTGCTGTACTTCCGCCGCGACCACCCCACCCGCGCCGAGCGGGCCAACCCCTCCAAGCGCTCCCGGTGCGTCAACCTCGACCCGCGCCGGGCGGGCCCGCTGCACCCGACACCCCGGCTGCTCGCCGAGTACGTCTGGGGTTTCGTCTCGGCCGTCCGGCGGGCGCCGCTGTCCGTGGCCGACCGGCAGGCGTGCTACCGCCATCTGGCCGCCTGGGCGACCAGCCGGGTCCGTCCGGGCGCCGGCGAACGGGTCGAGGACCGCACCCCGGTCGACCCCGACCGGCTCACCGTCTCCGTCGACGACCTCGTCGCCGGCCGCGAAGGGAAGAACGCATGACGACGGAGCACAAGTCCCCTTTACGCGTGGGGCTGTTCGGCCTGCTGGGCGCGGGCAACACCGGCAACGACGGATCGCTGGAGGCCGTGCTCGACCACCTCCGCGCCGCTCACCCCGAGGCGGTCGTGGACGCGATGTGCGGCGGACCCGAGATCGTCGCGACCCGGTACGGGATCCCCACGACGCGGCTGAACTGGTACCGGGGCGAGTACCGGACCGCCTCCCGGGCGGGCGCGATCGCGGGCAAGGGCCTGGGCAAGATCGTCGACGCGGTGCGCACCGCCGCCTGGGTGCGCCGGCACGACGCGGTGATCGTGCCGGGCACCGGCGTCCTGGAGACCACGCTGCCGCTGCGGCCGTGGGGGTTCCCGTACTCGCTCTTCCTGCTCTGCGCCACCGGCCGCCTGCTGCGCACCCGGGTCGCGCTCGTCAGTGTCGGCGCGGGCCCGATCGGCAGCCGGCCGACGCGGGCGCTGACGCGCTGGTCGACGCGGCTGGCCGCGTACCGGTCGTACCGGGACACCCAGTCGCGGGAGGCGATGCGGGCGATGGGCGTGGACACCGCGCGGGACGAGGTGTACGCGGACCTCGTGTTCGCCCTGCCCGCGCCCTCGGCGGGCGAGCCCGCGGGCACGCCCGGCCCGGTCTGCGTCGGCGTCATGGACTTCCACGGCAGCAACGACGAACGCGACCGGGCCGAGGAGATCCACCGGCGCTACCTCGACGGGACGACCCGGTTCGTGCGCGCGCTGGCCGAGGAGGGCAGGCCGGTCCGGCTGCTGACCGGCGACGAGCTGGACCGGCCGGTGGCCGACGCGATCGTCGACGCGGTGGACTCGCCGCTGGTCACCGTCGCCGAGGCGGCGTCGCTGGCCGACCTGATGAAGGAGACGGCGTGTGCCGACACCGTCGTGGCCACCCGGTACCACAACCTGGTCTGCGCGCTGCGGGTCGGCACACCGACCCTCGCGATCAGCTACTCGGCGAAGAGCGACTCGCTCATGGCCGACATGGGACTGGACCCGTACTGCCACCCGGCCCGCGAGGTCGATGCCGACCGGCTCCTGGAGCAGTTCCGGGAGCTGGAGCAGCGGTCGGCCGAGGTGCGGCGGACGCTCGCCGAGCGGAACCTGGCCGCCGTCCGGCGCGTCGAGCAGCAGTTCGCCGCGCTGACCGCGGTCCTGCGGCCGGCGTCCGGTTCCGGCACCACCGACCCACGCGCCCGTGCCCGTTCCCGTGCCCGGCAGGAGGCCCCATGAAAGTGACCGACGTCGCGGAGATCCACGGCGCGTACCTCTTCGAGCCGACGCCGTACGCCGACGAACGCGGCTTCTTCTGCCGCACCTTCGACGCCGACGTGGTCCGCTCGGTGGGCATCGACCCGGACGCCTTCGTCCAGGACAGCCTCTCCCGCTCGGCCCGGGGTGTGCTGCGCGGCCTGCACCTGCGTTCCGGGGCGGGCGAGGCCAAGCTGGTGCGCTGCTCGTACGGGAAGGTCTTCGACGTGGTCGTGGACCTGCGTCCGCACTCGCCGACGTACCTGAACCGCGGCTTCTTCGAGCTGTCCGGCGAGACGCAGGCGACCCTCTACGTCCCGGCGGGCTGCGCCCACGGGTTCCAGGCGCTGACGGAGACCGCCGACACCTCGTACCGGATCGACCGCCCGCACGATCCGGCCGAGGACGTGACGATCGCCTTCGACGACCCGGACCTCGCCGTTCCGTGGCCGCTGCCTCCCACGTCGGTGTCCCGGCGGGACCGGGAGGCACCGGGTCTGGCCGAGTTCCTGCAGCGCCAGAAGCACGAGGGGAGTCGAGACCGCCGTGACGGGTGAGGACTTCGCGCTGCCCCGCTCGCGGGCGGCGAACGAACGGCTGCACGCCCTGGTGCCGGGCGGCGCGCACACCTACGCCAAGGGCGACGACCAGTACCCCGAGGACCTGGCACCGGTCATCAGCCGCGGCCGCGGCGCCCACGTGTGGGACGTCGACGGCAACCGCTACGTCGAGTACGGCTCCGGCCTGCGGTCGGTCAGCCTCGGCCACGCCCACCCCCGCGTGGTCGAGGCGGTGCGGCGGGAACTCGACCGCGGCAGCAACTTCGTACGGCCCTCCGTCGTCGAACTGGAGGCGGCGGAACGCTTCCTGGCCACGGTGCCGACCGCGGAGATGGTCAAGTTCGCGAAGAACGGCTCCGACGCCACCACGGCCGCGGTACGCCTGGCCCGCGCCGCCACCGGGCGCCCGCGGGTGGCCGTCTGCGCCGACCACCCGTTCTTCTCCGTCGACGACTGGTTCATCGGGACCACGCCGATGTCCGCGGGTGTTCCGGCCGCGACCACGGAACTGACGCTGTCGTTCCCGTACGGCGACCTGGCTGCCACGGAGAAGCTGCTCGCCCGGTACGAGGACGGGATCGCGTGCCTGGTCCTCGAGCCGGCGGCGCACTCCGAGCCGCCGCCCGGGTACCTGGAGGGGTTGCGCGAGCTGGCCGACCGGCACGGCTGCGTCCTGGTCTTCGACGAGATGATCACCGGCTTCCGGTGGTCGGAGGCGGGCGCCCAGGGCCTGTACGGCGTCGTGCCCGACCTCTCCACCTTCGGCAAGGCGCTGGGCAACGGGTTCGCCGTCTCCGCCCTGGCCGGACGCCGCGCCCTGATGGAGCGGGGCGGGCTGCGGCACTCCGGCGACCGGGTGTTCCTGCTGTCCACCACCCACGGTGCGGAGACACACGCGCTGGCCGCCGCCATGGCCGTACAGAGCGTCTACGTCGAGGAGGGGGTCACGGCGCGACTGCACTCCCTGGGCGAGCGACTGGCCGCCGGAGTCGGACGGGCCGCGGCCGACGCGGGCGTCGGCGACCACGTCGTCGTCCGGGGCCGGGCCAGCAACCTGGTCTTCGCCACCCTCGACGAGAACGGGCAGCCCTCGCAGGAGTACCGCACCCTGTTCCTGCGCCGGCTGCTCGCGGGCGGGGTGCTGGCGCCGTCGTTCGTGGTGAGCAGCGCGCTGGACGACGCCGACATCGAGCACACCGTCGAGGTGGTGGCCGAGGCGTGCGCGGTCTACCGCAAGGCGCTGGAGGCCGGTGACCCGACCCCCTGGCTCGCCGGACGGCCGGTGAAGCCGGTGTTCCGCCGGCGGGCGTGACGGGCCCCGGCTCCCTGGTGAAGTAACGCCCCGTCAGAGGTGGTTCGCGTCGGCCATCGCCCTGGCCGGCCGGTCGGCGGCCCGGTCGACCAGCCAGGCTGTGGCCGGGACCACGGCCAGGGCGGTGCACCAGCCGCCCAGGGCGTCGGTGGCGTAGTGCGCGCCGAGGGCGACCTGCGCCCAGCCCATCGCGGCGCCGGTGGCCGGCGCCGCGCCGAGCACGACGAGGGTGCCCGCCGTCCTGCCGAGACCGAGCCGCCCGGTCACCAGCAGCGCCAGCACGAGGGCGAAGGCGGTGAGGAAGGCGGTGTGGCCGCTCGGGTAGGACAGGTGCCCGCCGTTGATGGTGCGTCCGACGACGCGCTTGAGCAGCGTCGTCGTCGCCACGCTCGCACCGGTCCCGGCCACGACGAGCACCGCCGCGCGAGGGCTCCGCAACAGCAGGCAGCCCGTCAGGGCGGCCCCGACGAGCAGCACCGCGCCCGCGGGCTCCCCCAGGAAGTCCGTGGCCGTCGCCACGTGCCGCCACGGTGCGCCCGGCCCGTACACCGCGGCCGAGACCCGCGTGTCCACCGTGCCGGGGGCTCCGTCGTCGGCGTACCGGATGCCGAGCACGAGGAGCAGCAGCGCGGCGAGCGCCGCGGCCGGCGCGAGCCACGGGCGCAGCGACGGGGACAACAGCGCGGGCGCCGGTCCCCCGGTCACCGGCGGACCGCTCCGTGCGAGTATGCGCGCATTGGTGCAGCTTACTCGCGACCGGGACGCGTCAGGCGGGCCGCCGGGGAGGCCGGCCTCGTCCGGCCGAGTGACAGCGGGAGTCATCCCGCGGGACCCGGGGCGGAGGCCCTCCTGGTGGTGTCCCGGCGGGAGACGGCCTCGGCCACCTCGTCGAGGGCCGTGCGCAGGGAGGCCCCGTACGCGTCGTGGGGCAGGTCGGGGGCGTGCTCCCGGGCCGCGGTGAGGTGCTCCGCCGCTGCGTGGAAGGAGCCGAGGCGGCGGTAGTCGTCGGCGAGGTTGAGGTGCAGGGACGGGTAGAAACCGGCGATGTGCAGCCCGGTGTGGTGCCGTTGGACGCGCTGCTCGGTCACGGCGCCGGCGGCGTCCAGGGCGCGGACGTCCCAGGCCAGGGCCTGGGCAGGGTCTTCGTAGAGGTCGGCGAGGTGGTGCGCGAGGGTGCAGCGGTGCAGCGGGTCGCCGGTGACGCCGATCGTGGCCCACAGGGTCAGCAGCTTCTGCCGGGCGGAGGCGGCGGCGCCGGTGCGTCCTTCGGTGACGGCTCGGGCGATGGCGTCCATTGTCGGGTCGGTGGCGGTGGCGGTGTCCGTGGGGCTTTCGTTCATGGTGGGTCCTCTGCCGGTTCCGCTCAGGCGGGGTGGTCGGGTGCGACGGGCATGACCAGGGTGGTGAGGTCACCGCGGTCGGCGGAGCGGATCGTGACGGGCCGGCCGGGCCCACGCAGGTCGAGCAGCACGTCGGGGCCGACGGCGGTGCTGACGGCCGGGTAGAGGGTGGTCGGCTCGAAGGAGATCTCGAGGTCCCGCCCCGTCGTGGTGGCCGTGAGCGTCGTGGCAGCCGGGAGCGGCGCGCCCGTGGCGCCCGTACGATCGACCTCCGCCGCCGGAACCGTCAGGCCGTCCCGGGTGATCCGCAGCGTGATCCGCTCGCCCAGCCGGTCTTCCAGGACCCTCAGGAGCAGGTCCTTGGAGACGGCCGCCCGGGTCGTGGGCCCGGGCAGCGCCGCGAGCATCGACCGGTGGTCGGGATACTCGTCCGCCAGCAGCCGGCAGTGCAGGTCTCCCCGGTCCGCCGTGCGCAGCAGGCATGCGTGCGGCGTCGCCTCGATCCGCACCGCCGCGCTGCGGCGGATCTCCCCGGCGGCGGCCCGCAGTTCGTCGCCGTCGACCGTGGCGGCCCAGGAAGCGGCCGCGGCCTCCACCGGGACCAGGGTCCGGGTCGCCAGACGGTAGCGGTCCGTCGCGGTCAGGGTGACCGCTTCCGTCGTCGCCTCGACACGCAGCGCGCCGAGTACCGGCATGCCCGGCTCGCGCACGGCCGCGGTCAGGACCTGCTCGATCGCGTCGGCCAGAACGGGCCCCCTGAGCACGGCGACCGGGACGCTCGGCTCGTGGGTGAGCGACGACTTGACCGATGCGGCCTTCTCCCGCACCGCCTCCGCGTCCCCGAGGACCTTCGCGACGTGCTCGTCGATCAGCCGGGCGGCGTCCCCCGCTCCGGCGCCGAGCACCGCTTCGACCGCGGTGAGGGGCATGGCGAGTTCGCGGAGCCCGCGCAGCGCGGTGGCCCGTTCCACCTGGTCCGCACCGTAGTAGCGGTATCCGGAGCCCGGGTCGACCTCGGCGGGCGGCAGCAGACCGGAGTCGGCGTAGAAGCGCAGGGCGCTCGCGGTCAGCCCGGTACACCGGGCGAAGACCCCGATCGGCATCAGTTCGGCGTTTGTGTTCGGCACGCCGTCATCCTCGGCCTTCAAGCAGCATGAAGGTCAACCGTGGACGGACGCCCCGGACCGTTCGGGCCGGGGCGTCCGTCCACGGGGAGGGAGGTGGCGGGTCAGCCCTTCGCCGGGAGGACGAAGGAGACCATGGAGCGGGCGGGGACGTCCGCGGTCAGGTGACCGCGGGCACCGCGCACGGGGCTCAGTGCGCTCAGGTCGTGCTCCTCGTTGGTCAGGTAGCGCTTGACGGAGACCCCGTTCACACCGGGCAGCGCGAGGTCGGTGGACGCGTTCTGGTGGCCGTTGTTGATCACCTGGACGGCGACGGAACCGTCCTTGTTCTCGAACGCGCTCACGCCCAGCAGCGAGTTGGGGCTCTCAGCCGCGACCCGGTGGGCGCCCGGCTTCACGAAGCGGCTGAACTGGGCCATGGCCCACAGGCGCGCCGAGGCGTCGACCTCGCCGTCCTTCAGCTGGATCAGCGCACTGTTGCTGTCGGTGTTCTCCGCGCCGATCCAGTACAGGAACGCGCTGACGCCTCCCTCGGTGAACGAGTCCTGGATCTTGTTCGCCCACTCCAGGCCCTCGCCCGCCTTGCCGATGGCGTCCCAGTGGTTGTTCCAGTCGCCGTCGAGGTCGGCCCACTCCGTCTGCCAGGTGGGCTTGTCCGTGCTCAGCGGAGAGGACGGCGCGTCCTGGTAGCCGTGACCGACGACGGTGTCGACGTACCGGGCGGCGCCGGGCACCGACTTCATCTCCTGGAGCATCTCCTCCTGGTCGCGCCAGCCGGTGGCCTCCCCGAACGCGATCTTCGTGTCCAGGTCCGACTTCCCCAGCAGCGGACCGAACACCTTCAGGAAGTCCGCGGCCTGGTAGCCGTCGGAGCGCATGCTGGCGTACTCGGTGGTCAGGTCCGGTTCGTTGGTGAATCCGACGTGGGTGACGTCGATTCCCTCCTGCTGGTAGAACCTCAGGTACTGCACGAGGTACTTGGCGTACGCGGTGCGCCAGTCGCCGGACGCGCAGTCCGTGCCGCGCACGCCGCACAGCTCGCCGCCGTTGCTGTCCTCGCCGTTGGTCTTCATGTAGCCCGGTGCGCTCCAGGCGTCGGCGTAGATGTTCTGCACGCCGTACTTCTGCGCCTGCTTGGTGAGCCACACCTGCCCGTTGTCGTCGCCGTCCCAGACGTAGTGCGGGGCGGCGTCGGGGGCGCCCGGGCTCTCGGGCGCGATCGACTTCATCCAGTCCCGCTCGTCCGTGGGCGAGGAGCCGATGCCGTTGCGGAGGACGGTGAGGCCGGCGCCCTTGTCGTCGCTGAAGAGCAGGTCGAGGACCTGTTGCCGGCTCTCGGAGGGGAGGTCCTGAATCTGGCGGGCGCGTTGGAAGGCCTCGGAGAAACCGAACCCGTCGACGACCTGGTACCGCTGATGAGGATTGACCGTGATGGCGGTCCGGTCCGCGGCCTGCGCCGTGCCGGAGCCGAGGGCCGTCGCGCCGAGGACGAGCAGACCGGTGAGGGCGGTGGCGGTCCTGCCGCGCCGGCCGGTCCGCGAATTCTGCGTTCTGCGCATACCTTGCACACCTTGTTCCGTGGAATGGACGGAGTTCACCGCGCCCGTGGAGTTCCCGCGGGAGTCCCGCGGAGGGAAAGAATGCCGGGGCGGCGAGCATGACAGTGGTGCTCTCTTCCGGCCAGAAGATGACTTCAATTTATGAGCCATTTATCGGGCCGGTCAACCGTCCGACGGAAATTATTCGAATATTTCCCGCCGCCCTCAGGCGCAGGAAATCGCAGCGGCAGTACGGAAATCGCCCGGAAGGCGGGCAGGCGTCGACGCCGGCCCGCGTCGCCGTACGGCGGGCGGGGGCGGCAGGCGGGAGGGTCAGGAGCGGCTCAGGACCGTGCCGCGCGGTCCGCCACCCCCTGCAGATGTGCGCGCATGGCCGTCTCGCACTGCTCCGGATCCCCGACGTCGAACGCGTCCAGAATCGCCTGGTGTTCGGCCAGGGCGATTTCCGTGTCCGTCACCCGTGTCCCGTGAAATCTCCGAAAGCGCTGCACATGCGCTCCGAGCGGATCGATGGCATCGCACAGGAAACGGTTTCCGCATTTCTTGGCGATGACGTCATGGAATGCGGAATCCGCCTGGAGATAGGCCCGGAAATCGTCGTTGTCTCGTTGCACGGCGGCCTGTGTCATGCGCGCGTGCCATTCCTGGAGCGACTGCGTGGTGCCCGCTGCGTCCCGCTCGCAGGCGTGCCGGGCGTTGTAGGGCTCGATGAGCAGGCGGGCGGCCATCAGCTGCGAGAATTCCTCGTCGGTGAGCATCGGCGCGACCGTGTAGCCCTTGAGCGGGACGCGGCGGACGAGGCCGGTGTGCTCCAGCTTCGCCAGGGCCTCGCGCAGCGGAGTGGCCGAGACGTCCCACTCGCGGGCGATGGTGTCGATGCGCAGCGGCGTGCCGGGGGCGAGGCCCTCGTCGAGGATCAGCGACAGCAGGGCTTCGTAGGCCTCGTCCATCAGTGCGGTGCGTACCGGTCCGCCGACCGTCCGCCTAACGGTGCCGCCCATGTAGTTGCCCTCCGTTCTGCCGGGCGCCGTTCCTCGCGCCTCACCGTGGCGGATCCCAGGTTAGCGGCCCGGGCGGGAGGCCCTGTCGCGCAGCCCGGGCCGGACACCGCGCGGCCCGCATCAGGTCCCGGTGTGCGGGAAGAGCAGGGTGACCAGGGCCGAGTCGTCCTCGGCGGCCAGGCCCTGCGCCATCGCCAGCTGGTAGAGCTGGTCGGCCGCGGCCGCCACCGGTGTCGACACCCCGGCCTGCTTGGCCAGTTCCACCACCAGGTGCATGTCCTTGCGGATGATGTCCAGCCGCGACCGCAGCTCCGGCCCGCCCGAACCGTCGGCGGCGCGGCGGTACTGCTGCGCCATCCGCGGGCCGCGGTCGGCCAGCATGAACGAGGCGGCGGCGCCCTGGCCGAGCACCTCCACCGCGGCGTCGGCGTCGATGCCCAGGGAGTGCGCGAGGGCCAGGGACTCGGCCGCGGCGGCGGTGTGGATGCCGCACAGCAGTTGGTTCACGGTCTTCATGATCTGTCCGTCGCCCACGTGGCCGCCCACGACGTGGACGGTGGTGGCCAGCCGGTCCAGGACCGGGCGGGAGACGGCCAGCGCGGCTTCGTCCGCCCCCACCATGATGAGCAGTTCACCGGTTCCGGCCCGGACCGCGCCGCCGCTGACGGGGGCGTCGACGAGCAGGACTTCCTGTTCGGCCAGGCGCGCGGCGGCGGACTTGACGGCGTCGACGCCGACGGTGCTGGTGACGACGACCACGGAGTTCCGTCGCAGTCTGCTGCAGGCCCCCGTGGAACCGTCGCCGTCGCCGAACAGACAGGCGTTCAGCTGGGCCTGGTCGCGGACGGCGACCACGACGACGTCCGCGCCGTCGACCGCCTCGGCGGGGTCGGTGGCCGGGACGGCGCCCGCCTCGGCGGCCAGGTCGCGCCGCGGTCCGGAGATGTCGAAGGCGCGGACCGGAAAGGCCCCGGCCAGACGGGTCGCCATGGGCAGGCCCATCGCGCCCAGGCCGAGTACGGCGGTTGCGGGGGCGTTGGTGTGCGGCTCGGACACGGTGTGTTCCTTCGGGTCTCGGTGTGTGCGGGCGGTGGGCCCGTCCGGCTCCCGGTGGTACCGGAGAACCGGTGTGGGCCGGAGGGGGCCGGTGCGGACCGGCGTGGGCCGGTGTGGGCCGGTGGACCTGTGGGCCGTTCGGGTCACGGCCCGGTGCGGTCGTCAGACGAGGACGGCGTGCATCAGCAGTGCCATCGCCAGGCCGACCACGGCGACGAGGGTGGACAGGACGGACCAGGTCTTGACGTTCTGGGCGACCGACATGCCGAAGTACTCCTTCGAGAGCCAGAAGCCCGCGTCGTTGACGTGCGAGAAGAACAGGGAGCCGGCGCCCACGGCCAGGGCCAGCAGGCTCGCCTCGACCTGTCCGGTACCGGCGGCCATGGGGGCGATGATGCCCGCGGCCGCGGTGGTGGCCACCGTCGCCGAGCCGGTGGCGAGGCGGATGAGTACGGCCACCAGCCAGCCGAGGACCAGCAGGGGGATGTTCGCCTCGGCGGCTCCCTTGCCGATGGCGTCGGCGACTCCCGAGTCGACGATCAGCTGCTTGAAACCGCCACCGGCCCCGACGATGAGCAGGATGCCCGCCACCGGCGGCAGACCGGAGGAGACGATGGAGCGGACCTCGGCCCTGCTGGTGCCCAGCGCGTAACCGAAGGTGGTCATGGCGACGAGGACGGCGAGGAACATGGCCACCAGCGGGTTGCCCAGGAAGTCCAGGACCGTGTTGTACCAGGCGTCGCCGGGGAAGGCTATGTCCACCACCGACTTGGCGATCATCAGCACCACCGGGAGCGCGATGGTGAGCAGGGAGACGGTGAACGACGGGGTACGGCGGCCGTCGCTGTTCTCCTCGTCCACCACGAGCGACTCCACCAGCGCCGCGGGCGGCTCCGAGTGGACCCGCTTGGCGATGTAGTTGCCGTAGAGCGGCCCGGCGATGATCACTGCCGGGACCGCCGCTATCAGGCCGAGTCCGAGCGTGGTGCCGACGTCGGCGTGCAGGGCGTCCACCGCGACGAGCGGGCCGGGGTGCGGCGGCACGAAGGCGTGCAGGGCACCGAGGCCGGCGAGGGCCGGAACGGCGAGGCGGACCAGCGGGGTGGCGGTGCGCCGGGACATCACGACGATGAGCGGGACCAGCAGGACCAGTCCGACCTCGAAGAACATCGGCAACCCGATGACGACGGCGATGAGCGCCATGCGCCAGGGCAGCGAGCGGGCGCCCGAGCGGGCGGTGAACCTGTCGACGATACTGTTCACCGCGCCGGAATCGGCGAGGAGTTTGCCGAGGACGGCCCCGAGTGCGATGAGCGCACCGGTACTTCCGAGAGTGCTGCCCATGCCGTCGCCGAAGGCTTCGACCACCTTGTCGAGGCCCATGCCGGCTCCGATGCCGAGCACCAGCGAGCCGGCGATGAGCGCGACGAAGGGGTGGAAGTCGAGCACGCTGATCAGCGTGACGATCACGACGATGGCGACCCCGACCATGGCGAGCAGCAGGGTGTCGTGTCCGGTCCAGCCGCCGTCCTGCGCGGAGGCCAGGGAGAGGACGGGCGAGGACGGGTCGCGGTCGGCGGTCCCGGCCGAGCGAGGTCAGCGAGAGGCGTCGGCCTCGCGGGAGGCGGCACGGTCCGCGGTGTCGCCGCGGTCGTAGGTGTCCAGGGCCGCGACCTTCTCGCCGGAGGGCGAGGCGGGGTCGAAGCGGTAGCCGAGCCACTCGCGGGCCAGCCGGCGGGCGAGCTCCAGACCGATGACCCGCTGCCCCATGGTCAGCACCTGGGCGTTGTTGCTCAGCACCGACCGCTCCACGGAGAAGCTGTCGTGCGCCGTGACGGCCCGGACACCGGGCACCTTGTTGGCGCTGATGGCCACGCCCAGGCCGGTGCCGCACACCAGGAGGGCCCGGTCGGCCTGTCCGGCCGCGATCAGGCGTGCCGCCGCCACACCGATGTGCGGGTAGGCGGTGTGCTCGTCCGCGCCGACACCGACGTCGGTGACGGCCGCGACCCGGGGATCGTTCTCGAGGTCGGCCTTGAGGGTCTCCTTGTAGGCGAAGCCGGCGTCGTCGCAGCCGACGACGACACGCAGTCCGTCGGAGGCCGCGGAGGTGTCCGTCATGGTGGTCGCACTTCCTTTCCGGTGGCAGGTCGGGTGGGGAACGGGGAGTGAGTGAGGGAGGGACGCGAGGGGCGAGGGCGTCGCCCGCGTGAGCGCGGCGACGGGTGACTGCCGGTACGCGTCCCCGGCCGGTGCGGTCGTCCAGGACGTGGGCCGCGGTGGGCGTTGCCCGCCGTCAGACGCCGGCGGCCGTACGGGCGCACAGTGCGAGGGAGGTCGCGCCGGCGTCCGGGGTTCCGAGGCTGCGCTCGGCGAGGGGTGCCGCCCGGCCGGTGCGCGGACGCAGGGACGCGGTCGCCTCGGCGGCGCGGGTGGCGGCCCCGGCTGCGCGCCGGGACGCCTCGCCCAGGGGGAGGCCCTCGGCCACCCCGGCACCGAGTTGCTCGGCCAGCGGGCCGAGAGCGTCGACGAGGGTCTTGTCGCCGGGCCGGGCACCGCCCAGGCGGGTCACCGCGTCCAGTGCTCCACGCACCCCGGCGGCCACGGTCTCGCCGTCGACCGCGCCGGTGTCGCCGAGCGCCTCGGCCAGGGCCCGCAGGCCCACGCCCCACAGCACCCCCGACGTGCCGCCCGCCTCGTCGGCCCAGGCGTCCGCCCCGGCGGTGAGGACCGTGGCGGCGCCGCCGCCGCGCTCCGCGACGAGGCCGGCCGCCCGGACGGCGGCGTCGATGCCCTTGCACATGCCCCGGCCGTGGGCGCCGTCACCGGCGACCGCGTCGATGCGGCCCAGGCTGTCGGCGTTGTCGTGCAGTGCCCGCTGCACGGCGCGCAGGTTCTGCAGCACCGTTGCGGCCGCCCGGCGGGAGGCCTCGTCCGCGGGCGGCGGGGCGGCTCCCGCACCGGTCACGGCGGCGGCCTCCACCACACGCGGCGCCGCGGCGGGAAGGGCGGGGTTGCGCCGGTAGCCGGGGGCGTCGCACGAGGCGCACCACCAGCGTTCCAGGTCCTCGTCCAGCCAGGTCAGGGTGAGGGATACGGCGGCCATGTCGAGGCTGGTCACCAGTTCGCCCACTTCGGGCCGTACGACGGTGAGACCGGCCGCGCGCAGTTCCGCATCGACGTGGCCCCACAGCAGGTACAGCTCCTCGTACTTGGTGGCGCCCAGGCCGTTGAGTATCGCGGCGACCCGGCCCGCGGACCCCGCGGGACGTTCTTCCAGCAGCCGGGTGACGAGGGTGCGGGCCAGCGTGGCGGCGTCGGTCCGCGGGCGGTCCTCGATGCCCGGCTCGCCGTGGATGCCCAGGCCGACCGCCATCATGCCGTCCGGGACGGTGAACAGGGGCCGGTCGGCGCCCGGAAGGGTGCAGCCGGAGAGGGCGACACCGAAGGAGAAGGTGCGGTCGTTGGCGCGCCGGGCGGCCTCCTCCACACCGTCCAGATCGAGCCCTTCCTCGGCCGCCGCGCCGGCCACCTTGAAGACGGTGAAGTCGCCGGCGATGCCCCGGCGTTCGTGGCGCCGTCCGGCCGGGGCGCTGGCCACGTCGTCGGTGACGACGACGGTCCGTACGTCGAGCCCGGCGGCTCTCAGCCGTTCCTGCGCCATGCCGAAGTTGAGCCGGTCACCGGCGTAGTTGCCGAAGCCGAACAGGACGCCGCCGCCGCGCTCCGCGGCCCGCGCCACCGTCTCGGCCTGTCGGGCCGAGGGCGAGGTGAACACGTTGCCCACCACCGCGCCCGCGGCCAGGCCGGGGCCCACCAGCCCGTGGAACGCCGGGTAGTGTCCGCAGCCTCCTCCCACCACGACGGCCACCCGGCCGTCGTCGAGCGGGCCACTGCGGACGACACCGCCGTCGACCGGGGTGACGTGGCCGGGGTGGGCGGCGGCGAAGCCGCGCAGCGCCTCCTCGCCGAACTGCTCAGGGTCGCCGAACAGCTGTGTCATCGAAAGGTCTCCACTTCGTCGTGGGCATCCGCCGGCGGGCGGACGTGGTGCGTGAGGGGCCAGGGGGTGCGGCGCGCGCCCGTCCGGCGGCGGACGCGGCCGTGAGCGGGCGGGCCGTGGCGGGCACGGCCGAGCGGACGCGGCCGGCCGTGCTGTCGGTCAGACGGCCGCGGCTGCCAGGACCCGCCGCAGGTAGTCCCGGTTGGCGGCCGAGACGCTCAGGCCGTCGCCGCCGTAGTGCTCCACGCAGAACGCGCCGGTGAAGCCGTGCTCCAGGGCGAACCGCACGGCCTTGCGGTAGTTCATGAAGCCCGACTCCAGCGGCGCGGGCGTGGTGAGGACCGTTCCGTCCGCCGGGTCCTCGCTGCGGTAGTAGTTCTTGACGTGCCAGTAGTTGGCGTGCGGCAGGGTCTTCTCGACCATCGACTCCCACGACTCGACGGGCCGCTGCATGCGGAGCAGGTTGCCCAGGTCGGGGTTGAGGCCGACGTTGTCCCGGTCGATGTCCGTGAGCAGCGCGACGGCCGAGTCGGCGGTGCCGAGGTAGGTGTCCTCGTACATCTCCAGGGTCAGGGAGACGTTCACCCCGGCGGCGTGATCGGCCAGTTCGCGCAGCCGCGAGACCGCCTTCTGCCAGGTGTCGCGGTCGCCCTCCGGGTCCTTCGGGCCGGGCACGGTCCAGAACCACAGCACCCGCTGCTGCTCCGGGCTGAGCGGCCGGTGCAGTCCGAAGGAGACCACCGGCACGCCGAGGGCGGCTGCCGCGTCGACGGTGCGGTGCGAGTAGGCCAGGTTGCCGTCGCCGTCGGCCGGGTCGATGACGCTGCGGCGGATCGCCGAGATGGCCGGTGCGACGAGACCGGCCGCCACGACGGCTTGCTTGAGCTCCTCCAGCCGGCCGCCGTCCAGGTCGCCTGGCCGTACCCAACTGTCGGTCAGGTCCACCTCGGAGAAGCCGGCGTGGGCGACCTCGCGCAGGGTCCGGGCCCACTCCTCGGCGGTCTGGTCGTGCGTGGTGCGGCCGTCGGGGAGGTTGTGGGGGAACTGGAGCAGGGCCGCGGCGATCGGCCAGGTGTCTGCACTGTACAAGTGACTCCGCCTTTCCTATTTCCTATAGGATGCAGGGGATGCATGCATGAGTCAACAGTCTTGACGGCGACCCGTCCCACGCCGCCTTCGGCGCCCCCTCCCCCGTCTTCGGGAAACAGCAGCGGTCCGAAGGAGGCGCGCGGAGAGGCGCGCCTCACGGTTATTGGAGTTGACCCCGGGGAGTCCGCTGGTGACGATCGGGACCGCGGAGTGTCGGTACGCGGGAACCGAGGAGTCAGACATGCAGGACCGACCGGCCCATGTGGACGAGAGCGAACTGCTCGCACTCGTGCGCGCGCACTGGGACCCGGACGTGGACGCGCTCGACCACCAGCCGGTCGGGTTCGGGGCGCACCACTGGCGTGCCACCGCGGGCGGCGAGGCACGGTGGTTCGTCACCGTCGACGAGCTGGGCCGTCGGCACGACGCGAAGTCGCTGGAGTCGGCGTACGCCGGCGCGGCTTCCCTGCACGCCGCCGGGCTGGACTTCCTGCACGTCCCCGCCGTGGCGGGATCCGGCACCTACACCCTTCCGCTGCCCGCCGAGTCCCACCGCCTCGCGGTCAGCGTCACCCCGTGGCTCGGGGACGCGCGGGAGCCCGGGGCGCCCGGCGCCGAGGCCGAGTTGCTGGCCCGGCTGCACGCGGCCCGGCCGGTGCCGCTGCCCGAGTGGGCGCCGCGCGTGCCCGCGTCCTTCGTCGACGACCTGGCGGTCCTCCTCGACCGGCCCTGGACGGACGGCCCGCTCGGCGAGGAGGCCCGAGCCCTGACGGCGGACCGCCGCTCCCGGGTCGAGGGGTGGTACGAGGAGTACGCCGCGCTCTCGCGCACGGTCGATCCGGACGAGTTCGTGGTGACCCACGGGGAACCGGGGGTGCACAACCAGCTGGTCACCGGCGGCCGCGTGGTACTCGTCGACACCGAGAGCCTCATGCTGGCCCCGGCCGAACGCGACGTGTCCGGCCTCTGGCCCGTCGGCCGCGACTGGCTGGACCGGTACGGCTCGGTGCCGCGCCAGGACCGGCTGCGTCTCTTCGATCTGGAGTGGGTGCTGACCGAGGTGGACGAGTACACCGCATGGCTCGGCGGCCCCCACTCGGGAGGCCCCGACGACGTGGTCGCTCTCGGAGGCCTCCGTACGGAGCTCGACAAGGACTTGGGTCAGGGGCTGTCGTAGCCGGCGCTCGTGCGGGCGGGCGAGACGGGGCCGTGGTACGGGTCGGGCGCGGGGTCGGCCGGTCGCGGCAGGTCGCCCGTGAGGGGCTCCGCGGCCGAGTGGCCGGGCACCGGCTCGGCGCTCTCGCCGAGGAAGCCGCCCGACTGGTGCTGCCACAGCTTCGCGTAGGCGCCGCCGGCGGCCAGCAGCTCCGCGTGACTGCCCTGTTCGACCACGGTGCCGCGGTCGAGGACGACGAGGCGGTCCATGCCGGCGACGGTGCTGAGGCGGTGGGCGACCACCAGGGCCGTGCGTCCGTCCATCAGCCGCCACAGGGCGTCCTGGACGAGGACTTCGCTCTCCGAGTCCAGTGCGCTCGTCGCCTCGTCGAGCAGCAGGATCGGCGCGTCGCGCAGGATGGCGCGGGCGAGGGCTACCCGCTGGCGCTGGCCGCCCGAGAGTTTCACTCCACGCTCCCCCACCAGGGTGGCGAAGCCGTCGGGGAGTTGACCGGCGAACTCCGTGACGTGTGCGGCCTCGGCCGCCGCGTGGATCTCCTCGTCGGTGGCGCCGGGGCGGGCGAAGCCGATGTTGTCCCGCAGGCTGCGGTGGAACATCGCGGGTTCCTGCGGGACGTAGGCGATCAGTGAGCGCAGGTCCGCCTGGCGCAGCCGGCTGATGTCCTGACCGCCGATCAGGATGCGTCCTCGATCGAGGTCCGACATCCGCAGCAGTAGCCGGGTGAGCGTCGTCTTGCCGCCCCCCGACCTGCCGACCAGACCGATCCGGGCGCCGCCGGGCACGTCCAGGTCGAGTTTCCGGAAGATCGGCTCCGCTCCCGCGTGGGCGAAGGTCACGCCCTCGAACGCGATACCGGTGTGCTGCGGCGCGAGGGGTTCGGGCTCTGCCGGATCGAGCACGGTGGGCGGATCCAGCAGCAGCTCGGTGAACTGCGCGGCCTCGGTCATCGAGCTTTCCAGCCGCCGGTAGATCTGGTTGAACTCAAACATGATCTGGGTGGCGTTGGCGTAGTAGGTGAAGGCGACGACGAGCTCCTCCACTCCCTGTCCCGGCCCGCCGAAGGCGACGGCGACCACCAGGCCCAGCACGTTGGTCAGCACGGACATCGGAGCGATCAGGACGTCGACACGCAGGTTGCCGTAGTCCCACGACCTGAGCGTCAGCCTCCGGGACTCCGCGACCCGGTCGCGGTGTTCGACGGCCTCCCGGGGCTCGGCCGCGAAGGCCCGGACGGTCTCCATGTTCATGAGGCTGTCGGCGACGTGCCCGGAGACCCGGGCGATCGCCGCCTCTCGGTCGTTGACGAGCCGCTGCCGCCGGCGGATCAGCGGTGTCGCGGCCACCACGGTCAGCGCGATCATCACCAGCAGACCCGCGACGAGCATCGGTTCGTAGCTCCAGAGCACCACGGCCCCGAAGACCAGGGGGACGAGACTGCCCACGATCCGGTACGTCATCGTGTCGACGAAGTCCTCGAAGCGCTTGCCGAAGCTGAGCACCCGTTTGGTCAGGGAACCGGCGAAGTTGTCGTGGAAGAACGCCGCGTCCTTGGCGAGGAGTTCGTCCATGCCGCTCACGTACAGGTGCTCCATGCCGAAGGCGTCCACGCGGTTCAGGCAGTGCTGCCCCACCCGCCACACGGCCTCGGCCAGCAGCAGCGTCACCCCGAAACCCAGCACGTACGGCAGGGCCGAGCCGAGGGTGAGACCGCCGTCGTCGGCGGCCCGGCCCGCCAGTTTGGCGATCAGCAGCGGGCCGATGTAGCGGATGCCGATGTTGCCGACGGCCGGCAGCAGCAGCGCGGGCAGGGCCAGCCGTCGTAGTCGCAGCAGTTCCCGGCCGTAGTGGCGCAGCGCCAGGACGACCGCGCCCCTGCCCGGCGCCGCCCCTTGCTTCTCTGTGGTCCCCATCACACTCCCGGTGGTTCGGAAGCAGGAAGTTTCCCGTCGGACGAGGTTCCGGGTCCACGCATTTAACGCGGACGGGCGACAACCGGACACCGCTGCGCTCCGGCGCATGGGCGACTGCGGGGCACAGCGAAGACGACAGGAGGCGGCAGGGGACGGGTCGCTCCAGGGGCGTTGCAGTCCTGACTGTCTCGCCGGTCAGAATCTCAATAGGGCGTTTCACCAGTACTTTCTCACTACTCTCCTCCAATACTGTTGAGTTTTCCGCAACGTGCGTCTAGGGTCGTGGCCCGTGGAAACCGACGACGTCCTCGACGGCGCACCGACCGCCGACACCGCCGCCCGCGTCCGCGAGGTCATCGCGGACGCGGGCGTCAGCCAGCGCGAGTTCGCGCGCCGTGTCGTCATGGATCCGTCCAAGCTCTCCCGTTCGCTGAGCGGCACCCGCCGTTTCACGGCCGCCGAGTTGGCGCGGATCGCCGACGAGGGCCGGGTCGACGCGGGCTGGCTGCTCGGCACCCGGCCTCGCGAGGAGGCCGCGGTCCCGGACGCCGGGGTGACGGGCGGGCGACCGCTGCAGATCGTCCGCGAGACGGTCCGGCTGGTCGCGGAGCACGGTTTCCACGCGGTGCGGGTCGCCGACATCGCCCGCGCCTGCGCCACCAGCAGCGCCGCGATCCACTACCACTTCCCGGGTCGCGCCGAACTCCTGGAGGCGGCCGTGCGCTGGTGCATGGACGAGGACACCGCGCGCCGCGCCGCCCGGCTCGCCGAGGCGGACGACGCGGCGGCGGAGCTGCACCAGCTCATCGAGTTGCAGACACCGCGCACCCCGCAGCAGCGCCGCCAGTGGGCGGTGTGGCTCGATCTGTGGGCCGAGGCCGCGCGCTCCACGGCGGTGGGCCGGCTGCACTCCGAGTACTACCGGCAGTGGCGGGAGACCGTCGCCGACGTAGTGCGCCGGGGCGTCGGACAGGGCGTGTTCCGTGCCGGGCTGGATCCGCAGGCGGCGGCACTGACGCTGACCGCACTGATCGACGGCCTGGCGACGCACGTCCTCTCCGTGGGCGAACCGGCGTCCGCCACGGCCGCGGACGCGATGCACGCGGCGCTGACCACCCATGTCACCCACACGATCCTGATCCCCTAGCCCGCCGGCGACGGACGTCGGCCCCGGCAGCCACAACAGCCGGTCGGCCGACCACAGCCACTCGAGTCGTCCCGACAGCCACAGCAACCCCGCACCCGCCCGCACCCCGCACCCGCTCCGCCGTCACGTCGAAGCGGCAAGATCCCGGGAGGCCCCCGCATGCCCATGACCGAGAACGTCATCATCACCTGCGCGCTCACCGGCGCCGGCGACACCGTCCGCAAGAGCCCGCACGTCCCCGTCACCCCGGAGCAGATCGCCAGGAACGCCGTGGAGGCGGCCGCCGCCGGAGCCGCCGTCGTCCACATCCACGTACGGGACCCGGAGACCGGCGACCCGTCGCGCGACCCGAAGCTGTACCGGGAGGTCGTCGAACGCGTCAAGGAGACCGGCACCGACGTCGTCATCAACCTCACCGCCGGCATGGGCGGCGACCTGGTCATCGACCCGGACGACCCGCTGACCCACCTGCCCGGCACGGACCTCGTCAGCGGCCTGGAGCGCCTCCCGCACGTCGAGGACCTGCTGCCCGACATCTGCACACTGGACTGCGGTTCGCTCAACTTCGGTGACGGCTCCAACCTCTACGTCTCGACGCCCGACATGCTGCGCTCGGGCGCGCGGCGCATCCAGGAACTGGGCGTGCGGCCCGAGCTGGAGATCTTCGACACGGGTCAGCTCTGGTTCGCCAAGCAGTTGCTCGCGGAGGGGCTGCTCGACGACCCGACCGTGTTCCAGCTGTGCATGGGCATCCCGTGGGGCGCTCCCGCGGATCCCGGCGTACTTCAGTCGATGGTCAACATGCTGCCGGACGGCGCACGTTGGGCGAGTTTCGCGCTCGGCCGGATGCAGATGCCGTGGGTCGCGCAGTCGATCCTGCTCGGTGGCCACGTCCGGGTGGGCCTGGAGGACAACCTGTATCTCGGCAAGGGCAACAAGGCAACCAACGCCCAACTCGTCGAACGGGCCGTAGCCATCACCGAGTCGATCGGCGCACGCGTCGCGACGCCGGACGAGGCCCGTGCCACCCTCGGCCTCAAGCCGCGCCAGTAATTCCCTTCTCCTCTCCCGTTCCCTCCCCTCCCTCCCCCGATGAAGGACCCCCCATGACCTCACCCGAGAACGTCCGCCGCGTCGCCTGCGTGGGCGCCGGCGTCATCGGCGGCGGCTGGGTCGCCCACTTCCTGGCGCGCGGCTACGACGTGACGGCCTGGGACCCGGCACCCGACGCCGGACGCAAACTGCGCCGCCTGGTCGACGCCGCGTGGCCGACGCTCACCTCCCTCGGCCTGGCCGAGGGCGCTTCGACCGACCGGCTGACCGTGACCGACACCCTCGAACAGGCGGTTTCCGAGGCCGAGTTCGTCCAGGAGAGCGCGCCAGAGAAGCTCGACCTGAAGCGTGATCTGCTGGCCCGGCTGGACGCTGCGACACCGCCCGGCGTCGTCATCGCCTCCTCGACCTCCGGCTATCCGATGAGCGACATGCAGACCACGGCCGCGGACCCGTCGCGCCTGGTCGTCGGCCATCCGTTCAACCCGCCCTATCTCATCCCGCTCGTCGAGGTGGTCGGCGGCGAACACACCGACGCGGCGGCGGTCGCCTGGGCCTCGCGCTTCTACGAGGTCGCCGGCAAATCCGTCATCACGATGGACAACGAGGTCCCCGGCTTCATCGCGAACCGCCTCCAGGAGGCCCTGTGGCGCGAGGCGCTGCACATGGTCGCGAACGGCGAGGCGACGGTCCGGGACATCGACCTGTCGATCACCGAGGGTCCCGGGCTGCGCTGGGCGGTGATGGGCCCGATGCTGACGTTCGCACTCGCGGGCGGCGAGGGCGGGATGGCGCACATGCTGGACCACTTCGGCCCGTCGCTGAAGTCGCCGTGGACGCGTCTGGAAGCACCTGAACTGGACAAGCAGCTGTACGACGCGGTGGTGGCGGGCTGCGACGAGGCGGCCGACGGACGCTCCATCGCGGACCTGGTGGCCGAACGCGACCGGGGCGTCGTCGACGTGCTGCGCTCCACCGGCCGCCTGGACCGCGAGGAGGACTCCCGATGACGCGGCTCCCGCTGTTCCACAGCACGGTGCGCCCGGAGTGGATCGACTACAACGGCCACATGAGCGAGGCCTTCTACGTCCTCGTCTTCGGCCACGCCACGGACGCGCTGATGATCGAGACGGGTCTGGACGGCGGATACCGCGAGTCCACCGGCTGCTCCCTCTACACCGTCGAGTCCCACGTCCGCTATCTCAAGGACGTACCCGAGGGCGCCCATCTCGCCATCCGTACGCGCGTGTTGGGGGCGGCCGCACGCAAGGCGCGCTTCGTGCACGAGATGTACACGGTGTCCGAACCGAGGTCGGAGCCGGAGCCGGGCGCGGCCCCGGTGGCGACGACGGAACTGCTCGCGGTCCACGTCGACCAGCGGGCGGGCCGGGCCACCGGGTTCCCGGACACCGTCCGGCACCACTTCACGGAGCTCACCGAGCCGGCTCCGGAGTGGGCGGGCCGCTCGATCGCCGCGGTGGGCTGACCGCCGCGGTTGCGCTAGCCGCGCCGGGTTGAGTGACGCCCCCTGCGGCCCTGTCGGGCTGCCGGGGGCGCTTTCGTTGCC
>NZ_JACBYP010000057.1 GCF_018982965.1 Streptomyces mayonensis
GGGCAGGTCCAGGCGCGAGTACGGGCGCGGGGGCAGGTCCCGGAGCGGGGGCGGGAACAGGTCCGGGCGCTGGAACAAGTCCGGGGTTCGGTGCGGTGCCGGGGTTCGGTGCGGCGCCGGGGGTCGCGGCGAGTGTGGCGTCCGGCGGGGTGTCGGTTCCGGCATCGGGGCGGGCGCCGGGTCCGTCGTCGGCTCTCGGTTTCGCGGGGCGTTGTGCACTGCGGCTCGGCGTCGCGACCGCGCTGGCGCTGCCGCTCCTTGCCCTGCTGACGGAGGTGTCCGTGGACGCCTCGGTGTCGGTCCTCGGTATCGATGCCTTCGGCGCGGGCCTCGACCTGCACGGGCACCTGGGCGCGGCCCTGCTGCTGGGCGCGGTGTGGGGTGCGGGGGCGGGGGCCGCCGGTGCGTTGCTGGCCCGGGTGAGCGGGGCGGCGGGTACGGGCGCGACGCCGTTGGCACTGAGTGCCTTGACGGTGACGGAGGGTGTCGGGGGTCGTGGCGGTGGAGGCGGCGGAGTCGGTGATCCGGCCGCCGCGAGGGCGCTGTGGGCGGGGCCGTACCGGCCGGGCCTGCCGCACCGGCCGCCCAACGCGAGCACGAACCCCTATCTGCGGTGGCAGGACAGGGCCGGGCCCGGACCGCAGGAGGACCAGGAGGACCAGGAGGACCGTGTGGGCCAGGCGGCCGGGGCGGGCCAGGAGCGGGACGCCGCGCCACCGCGCGGGAGTGCTGCCGGGCACGAGCAGGAGAGCGGCGCCGACGGGTGGTACGACGTGTACGGGGCTCCTACGGTCGCGGGACAACCCGGACCCGCACCGGGAACCCCGCGCCGTCCTCCACGACCGGGAGAACGGCCGTCGTCCCGGCCCTGGGGCGAGGTACCCCCGCCACCACCGCCGCCTCCTACCCCGCCTCCCGCACCGCCGCGGAGGCCCGGGGACGGGCAGTGACCGACGGTGGAGAGACCTGACCAAGAGACCTGACGGAGAAGGCCGTGGCCGGACCACCGCGTGCCTGCCCTCCTGTCCGTCAGGCGGACCTCGGCGGCGTCCGGCACCGAGTGCCGGATACGGTGGGAACACCATGAGCGCTACGCAGACCTCTGACGTTCCCACGCTTCTCGTCAAGATCTTCGGCAAGGACCGGCCGGGCATCACGGCCGCCCTGTTCGACACTCTCGCCGCCTACTCCGTCGACGTCGTCGACATCGAGCAGGTCGTCACCCGTGGCCGGATCGTGCTGTGTGCGCTCGTGACCGAGCCGCCCCGCGGTCTGGAGGGCGACCTGCGGGCGACCGTCCACAGCTGGGCCGAGTCGCTGAAGCTGCAGGCGGAGATCATCTCCGGCATCGGCGACAACCGGCCGCGCGGTGTCGGCCGCTCCCTGGTCACGGTGCTCGGGCACCCGCTCACCGCCGAGGCCACGGCGGCCATAGCGGCCCGGATCGCCGAGTCCGGCAGCAACATCGACCGTATCTTCCGGCTGGCGAAGTATCCGGTGACGGCCGTCGAGTTCGCCGTGTCCGGCGCGGAGACCGAGCCTCTGCGGACCGCGCTGGCCACCGAGGCCGCGGCGCTCGGCGTGGACATCGCGGTCGTCGCGGCGGGGCTGCACCGTCGGGCGCAGCGCCTGGTCGTGATGGACGTGGACTCCACCCTGATCCAGGACGAGGTCATCGAGCTGTTCGCCGCGCACGCGGGCTGCGAGGACAAGGTCGCCGAGGTGACGGCGGCCGCGATGCGCGGGGAGCTGGACTTCGAGCAGTCGCTGCACGCGCGCGTGGCGCTGCTGGCGGGGCTGGACGCCTCGGTGGTGGAGAAGGTCCGCGCGGAGGTACGGCTGACGCCGGGCGCCCGCACCCTGATCCGCACCCTGAAGCGGCTCGGCTACCAGGTGGGCGTCGTCTCCGGCGGCTTCACCCAGGTCACCGATGATCTGCAGGAGCGGCTGGGGCTGGACTTCGCCCAGGCCAACACGCTGGAGATCGTCGACGGGCGGCTGACCGGCCGGGTGACCGGGGAGATCGTGGACCGGGCGGGCAAGGCACGGCTGCTGCGCCGGTTCGCCGAGCAGGCGGGCGTGCCGCTCTCGCAGACCGTGGCGATCGGTGACGGCGCCAACGACCTGGACATGCTGAACGCGGCCGGGCTCGGGGTCGCCTTCAACGCGAAACCGGTGGTGCGCGAGGCGGCGCACACCGCGGTGAACGTGCCCTTCCTGGACACGGTCCTCTATCTGCTCGGCATCACCCGCGAGGAGGTCGAGGCCGCCGACACGCTGGACGAGGGTCTCGGCGCGGGAGTCGGTCTGCCGCTCGGCCGGGCCTGACCGGCGATCCGCTGTCATCGGTGATGGGACACTTTGTCCCGGCGACACGCCGGCGTAGACGGCGTGTCGCCCGGGACAAACTGTCCAATCGAGCAGCCAACGCCCGGGCCCGACCAGTCGCTGGCTCCGGTCAGTCCGTCGGCGCCCAGTAGTCGACCAGTGAGGCGCGGCCGGGCTCGACGTCCTTCCAGTCACCCGTGAAGGTCAGGACGGCGAAGGCTGCGGTCGGGAAGCCCCGGCGGCCCATCCGCTCACGGACCTCGTCCTCGGCCGAGCCCGCCAGGATCTCGGCGAGCCCCTCCATACCCGGGTTGTGGCCGATGACCAGCACATTGCGCAGGTCGTCGGGGGTCTCGTTGAGCACGGCGATCAGCTCGCCGGGTGAGGCCTCGTAGATCCGCTCCTCGTAGACGGTTTTCGGCCGGTGCGGGAACTCCTGGACGGCGAGCTTCCAGGTCTCGCGGGTCCGGGTCGACGTGGAGCACAGGGCCTGGTCGAACGGGACACCGGTGTCCGCCAGCCGGCGCCCGGCCTCTGCGGCGTCCTTGCGGCCCCGCTCGGCGAGCGGTCGCTCGTGGTCGGTCACCTGTGGCCAGTCGGCTTTCGCATGCCGGAAAAGGACAATCCTGCGGGGTTCTGCGACGCTCATGGCATCCAGCTTCGCATGAAACAGACCACGGGGCGCAGGGAGTTGACATGCGGATTCACCGCTGTGAGCACTTCCGGGGCCGTCGGCGCGGCCTCAGCGCAGGATCAGCTGCTGCAGTCGCTCCAGGAGGTGGAGGATCGCGGGCTGCTCGGTGGCCGCCTGGGCGTCGGCCGGGTTGAGTATCAGCAGGAGCAGCGTCATGAAGGCGAGGACGGGCAGGGCGAGGGCCCACCAGCGCAGCCGCGTCTCGACGCCGCTCCCGGTCGTCCCGGTCGTCCCGCTCGTCGCGGCCGCCCCGCTCGTCGCAGCGGCCACAGTCGCCCCGGTCGCCCTCGCGGCCCGTGGAGGCCCGGTGTGGGTGGTGACCGCCATGAGTGCCTCCGCTGGTCTTCGAGCTCCCTGGTCCGTGCTCCGCGGTCCGCCTGTCGCGGGCACATCTCGAAGTTACGGAATCCGCGGGCCCCAACCCATCCGGAAGTCCACCCACTTGACCCTGACCCTCACCCCCTAGGGGACGGGGGGTTAACCCCACCCTCGAAAGCGGGAGCGGAGGTCACGGCGAGGCGATCGTCGCGATGATACCGATGATCACGAAGATCACCAGGAAGGAACCGAAGACGATGAGCATCTTCTTCTGGCCGTGCTGCGGGTTCGGGTCGAGGACTGGCATGCGGCAAGTCTCGCATCCGCGCCGACGACCGGGTCCGGCGGGCCGCCACACCGCACGGCCGGGACACCGCCGCGCCGTCCGCCCGGATCAGCGGCCCGCCTCGTCCTCCACCGTGCGGTCGCGCCCCGCCAGGACACCCACCACGATCTGCGGCACCATCAGGGCGCACATCAGCGTGATCGGCAGGCCCCACCCGCCGCTGTGCTGGTAGAGCACGCCCACGAGGAGAGGTCCCGGGATGGAGATCAGGTAGCCGGTGCTCTGTGCGAAGGCGGACAGCTGGGCGACGCCCGCACCGGTCCTGGCCCGCATGCCGACCATGGTCAGCGCGAGCGGGAAGGCGCAGTTGGAGACGCCGAGCAGCAGGGCCCAGGCCCAGGCGCCGCCGACCGGGGCGAAGTACAGACCGGCGTATCCGGCGAGTCCGCACACGCCGAGGACCACGACGATCGGCCCCTGGTGGGGCAGCCGGGTGGCGACGCGCGGGATGACGAAGGCGAGCGGTACGCCCATCACCATGATGACGGCGAGCAGCAGCCCGGCGGTGCCCGCCGAGACGCCGGAGTCCCGGAAGATCTGGGCCATCCACCCCATCGTGATGTAGGCGGCGGTGGCCTGGAGTCCGAAGAAGACGGCCAGCGCCCAGGCCGTGCGGCTGCGCGTGATCCGCAGCGGGGGCTGCTCGGCGGCCGGCGCGGCTCCCTGGCCCCCCGAGGTCCCCGCGGCCCCCTCCTGCGCCGGTGCGGCCGTCGGCGCCTCGCGGTGCCGTACGAACGGGACCCACGGCAGGACGGCCGCCGCCCCCAGCGCGGCCCACACCGCGAGGCCGGGCTGCCAGCCGCCGCCCAGGGCGTTCGTCACGGGCACGGTCGCGGCGGCCGCGACGGAGGTGCCGAAGGCGAGGGCCATCGAGTACAGGCCGGTCATCGAGCCGACCCGGTCGGGGAAGTACCGCTTGACGATGACCGGCATCAGGACGTTGCTGACCGCGATGCCCATCAGCGCGAGGGCGGTGGCCGCCAGGAATCCGGCCGTGCCGCCGGCGTACGGGCGTATCAGCAGGCCCGCGGTGATGGCGACCATGCCGGCGCAGACGACCGCGCCGGGGCCGAAGCGGCGGGCGAGCCGGGGCGCCATGACCCCGAAGACGGCGAAGCAGAGCGGGGGTACGGAGGTGAGGAGTCCGGCGACGCTGCCGCTCATGCCGAGCCCGTCGCGGACCTCCTCCAGGAGGGCGCCCAGGCTGGTGATGGCGGGACGCAGGTTGAACGCGGCCAGGACGATCCCGAGGACGAGCAGGCGGGTCGTCCACGGCGTCCACGCGCGCGCGGAGGGCGCCTTGCCGGGCACTGCACGCGTCGCCGGTGTCGTACGGGTCTCCGACATGTCCGTACGGGTCTCCGTCCGGGTTTCCTCACTAACCATGAGGTCCATCATAGAATCATGGGATGATTGATTGTCCACTCGCGCCCCGCACGTCCGAAGGTGAGCCATGCCACTGAGCCATCCCCGCCGTTCAGCGCTGTCGGAGCAGGTCATCTCGGCGTTGCGGCAGCAGATCGCCTCGGGCGAGTGGCCGGTCGGCTCCCGCATCCCGACCGAGCCCGAGCTGGTCGAACAGCTCGGGGTCGCGCGGAACACGGTCCGCGAGGCGGTCCGCGCGCTGGCCCACAACGGCCTGCTGGACATCCGCCAGGGCTCGGGCACGTACGTCGTGGCGACCAGTGAGCTGGCGGGCGTGATGCAGCGCCGCTTCGCGGAGACCGACCCCCGGCACATCGCGGAGCTGCGTTCCACGCTGGAGTCGGCCGCCGCGCGGTTCGCCGCCGAACGGCGCACGGAGAAGGACCTCAAGCAGCTCGACGCGCTGCTCGTGCGCCGCGAGGAGGCCTTCGAGACGGGCGACACGGAGGCGTTCGTGACGGCGGACGCCAACTTCCACCTGGCCGTCGTGGCCGCCTCGCACAACGACGCGATGACGGCGATGTACGCGGACCTGGACGAGGTGATGCGGGACTGGCTGCGCGGGGACGTCGGCAGTGAGCTGACGCCCGACGCGCACATGGACCACACCCGCCTGGTGGACGCGATCCGCGCGGGGGACGCCGAGACGGCGCGCCGGGAGGCGGCGGACTACCCGTTCCTGTGCCACCCCGGCCGGTTCCGCACGATCGGCTGAGCTGGGCGACACGCCCGGGGCGGAAGACACGCCGGGGAGACATGCCGGGGGCCCGCCCCTCCCCTGGAGGATGCGGGCCCCGCGTAAGCGATCACCGATCGGTGATCAGCGATCCGCGACCGTCGCTCAGGCGCCGATGGCGTGCAGACCGCCGTCGACGTGGATGATCTCGCCCGTGGTCTTGGGGAACCAGTCGCTCAGCAGCGCCACGATGCCGCGGCCGGCCGGCTCCGGGTCCTTCAGGTCCCACTCCAGCGGGGAGCGGCTGTCCCACACGGAGGCGAGGTCGGCGAAGCCCGGGATGGACTTGGCGGCCATGGAGCCGATCGGGCCCGCCGAGACCAGGTTGCAGCGGATCTTCTGCTTGCCCAGGTCACGGGCCATGTAGCGGCTGGTGGCCTCCAGCGCGGCCTTGGCCGGGCCCATCCAGTCGTACTGCGGCCAGGCGTACTGCGCGTCGAAGGTCAGGCCGACGACGGAGCCGCCGTTCTGCATCAGCGGCAGGCAGGCCATGGTCAGCGACTTCAGGGAGTACGCGGAGACGTGCATGGCGGTGGCGACCGACTCGAACGGCGTGTTCAGGAAGTTGCCGCCGAGCGCGTCCTGCGGTGCGAAACCGATGGAGTGCACGACGCCGTCGAGCCCGCCCAGCTCCTCGCCGACCACGTCGGCGAGCCGCCCGAGGTGCTCGTCGTTGGTGACGTCCAGCTCGATGACCTTGGTGGGCTTGGGCAGCTTCTTGGCGATGCGCTCGGTCAGGGTGGGCCGCGGGAAGGCGGTCAGGATGATCTCGGCGCCCTGCTCCTGGGCCAGCTTGGCGGCGTGGAAGGCGATGGAGGACTCCATCAGCACACCGGTGATCAGGACGCGCTTGCCCTCGAGGATTCCGCTCATGGTGATCAGTGACCCATTCCCAGTCCGCCGTCTACGGGGATGACGGCTCCAGTGATGTACGAGGCGTCGTCCGACGCGAGGAACCGCACCGTCGCGGCGATCTCCTCCGACCGCGCGTACCGGCCCAGCGGCACCTGCGCGAGGATCTTGGCCTGCTGCTCCTCGCTCAGCTCCCTGGTCATGTCGGTGTCGACGAAGCCCGGCGCGACGACGTTGAAGGTGAGGTTGCGCGAGCCCAGCTCACGGGCGAGGGAGCGCGCGAAGCCGACCATCGCGGCCTTGGAGGCGGCGTAGTTCGCCTGCCCCGCCGAGCCGAGCAGCCCGACCACGGAGGAGATGAGGACGACGCGGCCCTTCTTGGCGCGCAGCATGCCGCGGTTGGCGCGCTTGACGACGCGGAAGGTGCCGGTGAGGTTGGTCTCCACGACGGACGTGAAGTCCTCCTCCGACATCCGCATGAGGAGCTGGTCCTTGTTGATGCCGGCGTTGGCGATCAGGACCTCGACGGGGCCGTGCGCTTCCTCGATCTCCTTGTAGGCCTGCTCCACCTGCTCGGTGTCGGTGATGTCGCACTTGACGGCCAGGAAGCCCTCCGGCGGCTCACCCGAGCGGTACGTGATCGCGACGTTGTCGCCGGCGTCGGCGAAGGCGCGGGCGATGGCGAGGCCGATGCCCCGGTTTCCTCCGGTGACGAGAACCGAGCGGCTCAACGGATCACCCTTTCCCTAGCGGTCGTACACCCGCCGGAGCGCCCTCGCGGAGGGCACCGACGGCAGGCGGCTTCCTCGAAAACCTATCGGTCCCGGACCTCCCGCAGAGACTCGGGCACCCACAGTGGCTTACGGGGCTGACTGTCGGGTCCCTACAGAACCGCGCGGGGCTTCAGTCCTCCATGCCGGGCGCGTGGGCGGGCAGACCTTCCGCGCGAGCCGTCTCCAGCATTCTGCGGTCGTAGGTCACCAGAGCCGTCAGGTCGTCCCGTAGCGCCAGTGCGCTGGCCACATGGACGGCGTCCATTGTTTTCAGGCGCCCGACCAGCAACGCCGCTCCGTCGCGCACCTCTCGGGTGAGGAGAATTTCGGTGATGCGGACGTCGAGGTCCTCCATCGCCTTGGGAAAGTGCCCCATGAGGTCCAGTGTCCGTACGGTCTCGACGAAGCCGAGGGTGCTGGTGGCGAGCGGCTCCGTGGCCCGCTGCTGAAGGAAGGCGTCCAACGCACCCCAGTGACTGCGCCGGGCCATCCAGGTGACCAACGCCGACGTATCCATGCAGATCAACGGTCGTCTTCCTCGCGCTCGGCCAGGAGCACCGCCAGCGGATCAACGTCCTCCGCCACTTCGTAGTGCGGCATGCTGTGCCGGTCGGCGGCCGTGGCCGACTTCAACTTGATCTTTCCCTGAGCCACCAGATGCGCGTCTGGGGCGGCGCACTCGGCCCACACCGTCTTGCCCGGCCCCGTTCGCCCCTCCACGCCCCAGCGGTCGGCGACCGCCGCCACGAGGAGCAGGCCCCGCCCGTCCTCGGCGTCCTCGTCGGGCCGGCCCGACGTCGCCGGAAGGTCCGGGTGGGTGTCGGACACCTCGACGCGGACGAGCCCCGCGGGCCGGTCGTACGCGAGCCGCAGTTCGAAGTCTCGACCCGGGACACAGCCGTGCACGACCGCGTTGGCGGCGAGTTCCGCCACGACGAGGGCGACGGTGTCGGAGACCGGACCGCCGTAGGGCAGGTGCCACAGGTCGAGCTGGTGGGTGGCGAGTCTGCGGGCGAGGCGGGCGCCCCTGCGCGTGGCGGAGAACCGCTGAGCGAACACACTTACGGTTACGGCCCCTTGGGCCCGTGGCGCTGACATGCGCCCAGCGTTCCGATCCGCCCCCGATCCCCAACAGGCACGATGCCCATACACGCGCGGCTGTATCGGTGCACACTCTGGACTGGGTGGGTAACGCTCCGTGACCCTGGGTGGGTTGGGCGTCGTTGGGCGAGGCGTGAAAAGGCGGGTACGGGAGGTACGCGGCGATGAAGGCGGACAGCGGCAACGCGAACGGTACGGAAACGGAACTCTCCGACAGTCTCAAGACCTTCGGCGCGGTCCTCAAGGCCCTGCGCGAGGAATCCCGCCTGACACAGGAGGAGTTCGCCCTGCGGGTGCAGTACTCGGCGGCCTACGTCGCCAAGATCGAGCAGGGCAAGCGGTTCCCTCCGGGGGACCTGCCGTCAAGGGCGGAGGAAGTACTGGGGCCGGTCGCGGTCAAGGTCCTCACAGCGGCGGCGAGGAGTCTGACGCGAAGGGCGGGGTTGGCTTCGTGGTTCCGGCAGTGGGCCAGCGTCGAGGAGGAAGCGATCTCCCTGTACGCATATGAGTGCCGGGCGGTTCCTGGGCTGTTGCAGCCGGAGGCATACATCCGGGCGATCATGGACCGACGGCTGCCGCCGGTGTCCGAGGAGCATGTCGAACGTCAGGTCACGGCGCGGTTGGATCGTCAGCAGCTCTTTGTCGCCAAGCCGAACACGACGTTCAGCTTCGTCATTGAGCAGGGCGTCCTGGCACGGCGAATGGGCGGGCCTGAGGTCACCAAGCAGGTCATCAACCACCTACTTGATGTGGGCACCCGGCGCAACGTCGAGATCCAGATCATGCCCATCGTCCAGGAGGACCACTGCGGGATCGACGGTCAGTTGTATCTTGCTGAGACGTCTGCTCACCAGTGGATCGGCTACACCGAAGGACAGCGATCCAGCAATCTGATCTCCACGCCCAAGGACGCAAGCGTCTTGCTCCAGCGCTATGGCAGGCTGCGTGCCCAAGCCCTGGACTGCCGGGCTACCGTGAAGCTGCTGGAACAGATGCGAGGAGCGCTATGAGCACCACTGGTGAGCTGAGTTGGTACAAGAGCAGCTACAGCGGCAGCGAAGGCGACAACTGCGTCGAGGTCGCCATGCGCCCCGAAACAGTGCACGTCCGCGACTCCAAGGACAGGAGCATCCGGCCCCTCGCCGTCACCCCCACGGCGTGGGCCGCGTTCACGGCGCTCGCGGCGGGCGTACCCGCGGGCGGCTAAGTTCGGCCTTACATGACACCGGCGGGCGGGCACGGGAGTTGTTCTCGTGCCCGCCCGCGTTTGAAGGGATCCCCACCCGTGCCCCATGATCTCGATCCGTCCTTCACGGCACTCCCCCTGCGCCCCCTCGCCGACGCCGCCCTGGCCCGTGCGCGGGCCCTCGGGGCCGAGCATGCCGACTTCCGGCTGGAGCGGGTGCGCAGCGCCTCCTGGCGGCTCAGGGACGCCCGGCCCGCCGGGTCCTCGGACACCACCGACCTCGGGTACGCGGTGCGGGTGGTGCACGGCGGTACGTGGGGGTTCGCGTCCGGCGTGGATCTGACCCTGGACGCCGCCGCGAAGGTCGCCTCGCAGGCGGTGGCGATGGCGAAGCTGTCGGCGCAGGTGATCAGGGCCGCCGGGTCCGACGAGCGGGTGGAACTCGCGGACGAGCCCGTGCACGCCGACCGGACCTGGATCTCGGCGTACGAAATCGACCCCTTCGCCGTGCCCGACGCGGAGAAGACGGCGCTGCTGGCCGACTGGAGCGCCCGGCTGCTGGCGGCCGACGGGGTCGATCACGTGGACGCCTCGCTGCTCACCGTGCACGAGAACAAGTTCTACGCGGACACCGCCGGGACCTCGACCACGCAGCAGCGGGTACGGCTGCACCCCGTGGTCACCGCCGTGTCCGTGGACGACTCCAGCGGCGAGTTCGACTCCATGCGGACGCTCGCGCCGCCGGTCGGGCGCGGCTGGGAGTACCTGACCGGCACCGGCTGGGACTGGGACGCGGAGCTGGCCGAGATCCCGGAGCTGCTGGCCGGGAAGATGCGGGCGCCGAGCGTCGAGGCGGGGCTGTACGACCTGGTCGTCGACCCGTCGAACCTGTGGCTGACCATCCACGAGTCCATCGGGCACGCCACCGAGCTGGACCGGGCGCTCGGGTACGAGGCCGCGTACGCCGGCACCTCGTTCGCCACCTTCGACCGGCTCGGCACGCTGCGCTACGGCTCCGAGCTGATGAACGTCACCGGCGACCGCACCGCCGAGCACGGGCTGGCGACGATCGGGTACGACGACGAGGGCGTCGCGGGCCAGTCCTGGGACCTGGTGAAGGACGGCACGCTGGTGGGCTACCAGCTGGACCGGCGGATCGCGAAGCTCACCGGGTTCGAGCGGTCCAACGGGTGCGCCTACGCCGACTCCCCCGCGCACGTGCCGGTGCAGCGGATGGCCAACGTGTCGCTGCGGCCGGACCCGGGCGGGCTGTCGACCGAGGACCTGATCGGGAGCGTCGACCGCGGGATCTACGTGGTCGGGGACCGGTCGTGGAGCATCGACATGCAGCGGTACAACTTCCAGTTCACGGGTCAGCGGTTCTTCCGGATCGAGAACGGGCGGCTCGCGGGGCAGTTGCGGGACGTGGCGTACCAGGCGACGACCACCGACTTCTGGGGGTCCATGGCGGCCGTCGGGGGCCCGCAGACGTATGTCCTGGGCGGTGCCTTCAACTGCGGCAAGGCTCAGCCCGGGCAGGTCGCGGCCGTCTCGCACGGCTGTCCGTCCGCCCTCTTCAAGGGTGTCAACATTCTGAACACGACGCAGGAGGCCGGTCGATGAGCGTCCGCAGCAACAAGCCGCACGAGGTCGTCGAGCGGGCGCTGGAGCTGTCGCGGGCGGACGGGTGCGTCGTCATCGCCGACGAGGAGTCCACCGCCAACCTGCGCTGGGCGGGCAACGCGCTCACCACCAACGGTGTCACGCGCGGGCGCACGCTGACGGTGGTCGCCACCGTCGACGGGCGCGAGGGCACGGCGTCCGGCGTGGTGTCGCGCTCTGCCGTGACCCTGGACGAGCTGGAGCCCCTGGTGCGGGCCGCCGAGGCCGCCGCGCGGGGTGCCGGTCCGGCCGAGGACGCGCAGCCGCTGGTGACGGGCGGGGCGGTGGCGCCGGACTTCACGGACGCGCCCGCCGAGACGTCGTCGGCCGTGTTCGCCGACTTCGCGCCCGCGCTCGGCGAGGCGTTCGCACGCGCGCGTGCGGGCGGCCGGGAGCTGTACGGGTTCGCCAACCATGAAATGACGTCGACGTACGTGGGTACGTCGACGGGGCTCAGGCTGCGGCACGACCAGCCGGGCGGGACGCTGGAGCTGAACGCGAAGTCGCCGGACCGGACACGGTCGGCGTGGGCGGGGCGGGCCACGCGGGACTTCAAGGACGTCGACCCGGCGGCCCTCGACGCCGACCTGGCCGTACGGCTGGGGTGGGCCGAGCGGCGGGTGGAGCTGCCGGCGGGGCGGTACGAGACGCTGCTGCCGCCGACCGCCGTCGCCGATTTGCTGATCTACCAGTACTGGTCGTCCTCCGGGCGGGACGCGGTCGAGGGGCGCACGGTGTTCTCGAAGCCGGGCGGCGGCACCCGGGTCGGTGAGCGGCTGGGCGCGCTGCCGCTGACCCTGCGCAGTGACCCGCACGAGCCGGGCCTGGAGAGCGCCCCGTTCGTGGTGGCGCACTCCTCGGGCGGCGACCAGTCGGTGTTCGACAACGGGCTGCCGGTGGCGGCGACGGAGTGGATCCGGGCCGGTGAGCTGCACCGGCTGACGACCACGCGGCACGGCGCCGGGCTGACCGGACTGCCGGTGGCCCCGGCGGTCGGCAACCTCGTCCTGGACGGGGGCGATCCCGGCCGGTCCCTGGAGGAGATGGTCGCGAGCACCGAGCGGGGGCTGCTGCTGACCTGCCTGTGGTACATCCGCGAGGTGGACCCGGCGACGCTGCTGCTGACCGGGCTGACCCGGGACGGCGTCTACCTCGTCGAGCAGGGCGAGGTCGTCGGCGAGGTGAACAACTTCCGGTTCAACGAGTCGCCGGTGGGTCTGCTGGGGCGGGCCACGGAGGCCGGGCGTACGGAGAAGACGCTGCCCAGGGAGTGGGGCGACTGGTTCACCAGGGCCGCGATGCCCGCACTGCGGGTGCCCGATTTCAATATGAGCTCTGTCAGTCAGGGCGTATAACCTCGTACCCGATTACGAGACCGGTCGATACGTCTCGACGCAAGATCACACCAAGGAGACACGAGAACCGTGACGGACATCGTCGACGAGCTGAAGTGGCGCGGGCTGTTCGCCCAGTCCACCGACGAGGACGCATTGCGCAAGGCGCTCGCGGACGGTCCCGTCACGTTCTATTGCGGTTTTGACCCGACCGCGCCGTCCCTGCACGTGGGGCACCTGGTGCAGGTGCTCACGGTGCGCCGGCTCCAGCAGGCCGGGCACCGGCCGCTGGCGCTGGTGGGCGGAGCCACGGGCCAGATCGGCGACCCGCGCCCGACCGCGGAGCGCACGCTGAACTCGCCGGAGACCGTCGCGGGCTGGGTGCAGCGGCTGCGGGAGCAGATCGAGCCGTTCCTGACCTTCGAGGGCGAGAACGCCGCGGTGCTGGTCAACAACCTCGACTGGACCGAGGGCCTGTCGGCGATCGAGTTCCTGCGGGACATCGGCAAGCACTTCCGGGTCAACAAGATGCTGACCAAGGACTCCGTCGCCCGCCGGCTGGAGTCCTCCGAGGGCATCAGCTACACGGAGTTCAGCTACCAGCTGCTCCAGGCGATGGACTTCCTCCAGCTCTACCGCCGTTACGGCTGCACGATGCAGCAGGGCGGCAGCGACCAGTGGGGCAACCTGACGGCGGGCCTGGACCTGCTGCACCGCCTGGAGCCGGACGCGTCGGTCCACGCGTACGCGACGCCGCTGATGACCAAGGCGGACGGCACCAAGTTCGGCAAGACCGAGGGCGGCGCCGTCTGGCTCGACCCGGAGATGACGACCCCGTACGCGTTCTACCAGTTCTGGTTGAACGTGGACGACCGGGACATCTCGACGTACATGCGCATCCTGTCCTTCCGCTCCCGGGAGGAGCTGGAGGAGCTGGAGCGGCAGACCGAGGAGCGTCCGCAGGCCAGGGCGGCGCAGCGGGCGCTCGCGGAGGAGCTGACGACGCTGGTGCACGGCGCCGACCAGACGGCCGCCGTGATCGCCGCGTCCCGGGCCCTGTTCGGGCAGGGCGACCTGACGGAGCTGGACGGGCGGACGCTGGCCGCGGCCCTCTCCGAACTGCCGCACGTGCGGGTCGCCGAGCCCGCCCCGGTCGTCGACCTGTTCGCCGAGGTCGGCCTGGTGGCCAGCAAGTCGGCCGCGCGGCGGACGGTGAAGGAGGGCGGCGCCTACGTGAACAACGTCAAGGTCGCCGCCGAGGACGCCGTCCCCGCCGAGGAGGACCTGCTGCACGGCCGCTGGCTGGTGCTGCGCCGCGGCAAGAAGAACCTGGCGGCGGTGGAGGTCACCGGCGCCTGAGCGACCGGCCGCCCGGCGACTCGGCGGGCCGGGGTGCGGTCGACGGGCTGCGGGGGCGGCTTCCGGTGAACTCTGGTTCCCGGAGCCGCCCCCGCGGGGTTCGCGGTGGTGCCCTCCTCAGGCGCGTTCGCGTCGCTTGTTTCCGCGTACGGCCGTGTAGGCCGCGTCACCGAGACCGACCACGATGATCGCGGCGACCAGCTGGAAGAGGTGCCGCCACCAGTCGATGCCGGACGTCGCGTCGACGCCGGCCGCGCGGGCGATCGCGTTGCCGACGATCGCGCCGATCATGCCGCAGATGGTGGTCAGCCACAGCGGCATGTGCTGCTTGCCGGGGATGATCGCCTTGGCGATCAGGCCGAGCACGAATCCCACGATGATCGCCCACAACCAGCCCATGACTGCCTCCTCGTACGGCTCCAGCGAGCATTGCCGCCAGTCTTCGGCCGTACCGCGTTCGGCGCATGCCGGGCACGGCCGAACGGGGGACGGCTCCTGCGCCGAGGGGCCCGCGCCGGGCGGACGGAACAGGGGGTGACCCGGTCTCGTGAGCGGCGGGGGTGCGGCGTAACGTGGTGAGTTGTCCGGGACCGGAGTCCCCGAGCGGCCGCGGACGGGAGCGGGGCGGGGACGGTCCGACACGGACGGATGGTGGAACCGGATGCGGAAGCAGAGTGCCGGCGGCGTCGAGGTGTTCCGGATCACCGGAGCCCGGACGGGCCTCCAGGAGGACGTGCGCGGGCGGCAGCGCCGGTACATCATCTCGATGTCGATCCGTACGGCGTCGGTGATCCTCGCCGTCTGCCTGTGGAACGTGGAACGGCACGTCGCGATCGTGGCCCTGGTCCTCGGGGCGGCACTGCCCTACATCGCGGTCGTGATCGCCAACGCGGGGCGTGAGAACGCGCCATCGTTGCCGTCGACGTTCGTGACGGCACCGACGCCCCCGATGCTCACGCCGCCGCGCGCCGCGGGTGGTTCGACGGACGCGGAATCCGTACCGGAGAGTGCTGTGTCGGACCCGTCGCCGGGTGCGGCGGGTGGGGCGCGCGGTCGTTCCTGACCGCGGTGCGGGCCGTCGGGCGGGCGTCGATTCCACGCCAGGCCGAAGAAATGCTCAGATGAATCATGTCGTTCCGGTGCCAGGTCGTGGGCGACCCGTGACATACTTCGTACACGCTCCGCATCCCCCGTCGGAGCGACGGACCGACGCCGGGCAGCTCCCCCCGTGGCTGCTCGGCGTCGCCTTGTGCGGACCTTTCCTGTGTGAACCCTGTGAAACCCTGTGTGCGTGGACCCGTGTGGACCCGTGGCCCCGTGGACCCGTACAGACCTGTGAGACGGACCTGTGAGTGACCGAACCGCGCCGGACGCCGCCCCGGAGACCGCCCCCGTCTGCTCCGCCAAGGGCTGCCGTGCCGCCGCCGTCTGGGTGCTGGCGTGGAACAACCCGAAGATCCACACGCCGGAACGCCGCAAGACGTGGATCGCGTGCGAGGAGCACCGGGAGCACCTGTCCCAGTTCCTCGGGGTGCGGGGCTTCCTCAAGGACGTGGTCCCGCTGGCGGACTGGGACACGTCCCCGGAGAACCCCGGCAGGACCTGACTCCGTCCTGACCGTCCGGACCGTCCCGGCCGTCCTAACCCCCGATCGCCGACATCGGGCGGTCCGGCTGCACGAACGTGGGGTCGTCGAGGCCCGCGCCCGCCTTCTTGCCCCACATGGCCAGCCGCCACAGGCGGGCGATCTCCTCGTCGGGGGCGTCGGAGCGCAGGGCGGCCCGCAGGTCGGTCTCCTCGCGGGCGAACAGGCAGGTGCGGACCTGGCCGTCGGCGGTCAGCCGGGTGCGGTCGCAGGCGGCGCAGAACGGGCGGGTGACGGAGGCGATGACGCCGACGCGGTGCGGGCCGCCGTCCACGATCCAGCGCTCGGCGGGGGCGGAGCCGCGCTCCTCGGAGCCCTCGGCGCTCAGCTCGAAGCGGGTACGCAGGGAGGTGAGGATGTCACCCGCGGTGACCATGCCCTCGCGCTTCCAGCCGTGCTGGGCGTCCAGGGGCATCTGCTCGATGAAGCGCAGCTCGTAGTCGTGCTCCACGGCCCAGGCGAGCAGGTCGGGGGCCTCGTCGTCGTTGAGCCCCGGCATCAGGACGCTGTTGACCTTGACCGGGGTGAGACCGGCCTGGCGGGCGGCCTCCAGGCCCTCCAGGACGTCCTTGTGGCGGTCCCGGCGGGTGAGGGTCTTGAAGACGTCGGGGCGCAGGGTGTCCAGCGAGACGTTGACCCGGTCCAGGCCCGCCGCCTTCAGGGCCGTCGCCGTGCGCCTGAGGCCGATGCCGTTGGTGGTGAGGGACATCTGGGGCCGGGGTCCGAGGGCGGCGACGCGCTCGACGATGCCGACCAGGCCGGGGCGCAGCAGCGGCTCCCCGCCGGTGAAGCGGACCTCCTCGATGCCGAGGTGGGTGACCGCGATGTCGATGAGGCGGACGATCTCGTCGTCCGTGAGCAGGTCGGGCTTGGCCAGCCACTGCAGGCCCTCCTCGGGCATGCAGTAGGTGCAGCGCAGATTGCAGCGGTCGGTGAGCGAGACCCTCAGGTCGGTGGCCACTCGGCCGTAGGTGTCGATGAGCACGTGGGCCCCCTCCCTCGACGCGGACCGGCGGAGTGCCTGTCTCCTCCTGCCGCTCCTCCTGAATCTCCTGTACTTGCGAGCCTACGTGACCGCACCGACATCGGCCGTGGCCCGATCCCTACGACGTACGGCGCGGCCCCGTCGTAGGGACCTACGACGGGGCCGCGCGCGGGGTGGGGCCGGGGCGGAGTCACCGGCCCCCGAGCGGGACCAGCGGGCCGGGGTCAGTGGGCTCCGGTGCCGGTCAGGGACCGGACCTCCAGCTCCGCGTACTTCGCCTTGTCGGGCTCCTCCTTCGACAGGACCGTGCCGAGCCAGCCCATCAGGAAGCCGAACGGGATGGAGATGATGCCCGGGTTCTTCAGCGGGAACCAGGCGAAGTCGACGTCGGGGAACATCGCCGTCGGGTCGCCGGAGACCACGGGCGAGAACAGCACCAGGCCGACGGCGACGATCAGACCGCCGTAGATCGACCAGAGCGCGCCCTGGGTGGTGAACCTCTTCCAGAACAGGCTGTAGAGGATCGTCGGCAGGTTGGCGGACGCGGCGACCGCGAAGGCCAGGGCGACCAGGCCGGCCACGTTCAGGTCGCGGGCGAGGGCGCCGAGGGCGATGGAGACGATGCCGATGAAGACGGTCGCCCAGCGGGCCGCCTTCATCTCCTCCTTCTCGGTGGCCTGCCCCTTGCGGATGACGTTGGCGTAGATGTCGTGCGCGAAGGACGAGGACGAGGCGAGTGTGAGACCGGCGACCACGGCGAGGATGGTCGCGAAGGCCACCGCCGAGATCGTGGCGAGCAGGATCGCGCCCCAGGCCGAGTCGACGCCGCCGACGTGCAGGGCGAGCAGGGGCGCGGCCGTGTTGCCGGACGGGTTGGACGCGATGATCTCGTCCTTCCCGACGAGCGCGGCGGCCCCGAAGCCGAGGGCGATGGTCATCAGGTAGAAGACGCCGATGATGCCGATCGCCCAGTTCACGGACTTACGGGCGGCCTTGGCGTTGGGCACCGTGTAGAAGCGGATCAGGATGTGCGGCAGGCCGGCGGTGCCGAGCACCAGGGCGATGCCCAGCGAGATGAAGTCGAGCTTGGTGGTGCCGCTCGCTCCGTACTGGAGGCCGGGCTCCAGGAAGGCGGATCCCGCGCCGCTGTTCTCGGCGGCCTTGCCGAGCAGGTCGGAGATGTTGAAGTCGAACTTCAGCAGCACCAGGAAGGTGATCAGGATGGTGCCGCCGATCAGCAGCACGGCCTTGACCATCTGGACCCAGGTGGTGCCCTTCATGCCGCCGATGGTGACGTACACGATCATCAGGACGCCGACGAGGGCGACGATGAGGATCTTGCCCGCGTCGGAGGTGATGCCGAGCAGCAGCGAGACGAGGACGCCGGCGCCCGCCATCTGGGCCAGCAGGTAGAAGATCGAGACGACGATCGTGGAGGTGCCGGCGGCGGTGCGCACGGGGCGCTGGCGCATGCGGTACGCGAGGACGTCGCCCATCGTGTACCGGCCGGAGTTCCTGAGCGGCTCGGCGACCAGGAGCAGGGCGACCAGCCAGGCGACCAGGAAGCCGATGGAGTAGAGGAAGCCGTCGTAGCCGAAGAGGGCGATGGCGCCGGCGATACCGAGGAAGGACGCCGCCGACATGTAGTCGCCGGAGACGGCGAGGCCGTTCTGGAAGGCGCTGAACTGGCGGCCGCCCGCGTAGAAGTCCGCGGCGTCCTTGGTCTGACGGCCCGCCCAGACGGTGATGAACAGCGTGGCGACGACGAAGACCGAGAAGAGCGTGATGATCAGCGGCCGGTGCTCGCTCGCCTCGTTGGCGGCCAGCTCGGCGGCGAAAACGGTCTGTGCGGGGCTCATGCGCCGCCCTCCATCCGGGACTTGATGGCCTCGGCCTTGGGGTCGAGCTTCGCGGCGGCGTGCCGCGAGTACCACCAGGCGATGAGGAACGTGGTGACGAACTGGGCGATGCCGAAGACGAAGGCCACGTTGATGTTGCCGAACAGCTTGTTGCCCATGAAGCCGCCGGCGTAGTTCGACAGCAGCACGTACAGCAGGTACCAGGCGACGAAGGCGATCGTCAGCGGAAACGCGAAGGAGCGGAAGGAGCGGCGCAGTTCGGCGAACTCAGCGCTCTGCTGCACTTCGGAGAACTCCTCGGCGGAGGGAAGTGGGCGTTCCTCTTTCGAGGGGGGCGGTGCGTCGGTGGCCACGGAGTCTCCTCGTACGACGGACATGACGGCTTGGACCTCGGTGTTCTCGCAGGGAACCGGTCGTGCTCGGACTCCCTGCCCAACGACACGGCGCCCCTCGGGACCCGGTTCAACGTCCGTGGCACTTTCCGAAGTCGTCCCTTGGGGTCATTGCTGGCCAGCGACTTCTGGGGATAGCTTCACCCTGCACGACTACGTCATGTACCTGCCCGCGTCGCATCCCGTCCTGGACAGGTGCCGTTTGCCGGATGATGTGGAGACCCCATGGATCATCTGCGTTCCCGAGCCGTCCGCGCTCCGGACCCGGACTCGCCCTCGCGATGCCGGTCGCACCGGGGGTGAAGGTGTCGCACACGAAGGCGGGAGACGCCCCGCGCGCACCCCTGCCCGCCCCGCAGGCACTCCTGCCCGCCCCGCAGGCACCGATGCCGCCCCGCCACGCGCCGGCAGCACGAGTATCCCGAGTTTCCCCAACGGACTGGAGACATTCCGCATGACCGCACCTCACCCGCGTCACCGCCGTGCCCTCGCGATCCCGGCCGGTATGGCCGTGGCCGCGTCACTGGCGTTCCTGCCGGGCACCCCGGCCGCCGCGGCGCCCGCGGCCCAGGCCGCCCCGTCCGCGGCGACGGACGGGACCCCGCTCAGCTACGTCGTCAACGTCGCCGGCGGGCACCGCCCTTCCGCGACGGTACGGCGCGCGATAGCCAAGGCGGGCGGCACGATCGTCACGTCGTACGACCGGATCGGCGTGGTCGTCGTCCACTCGGCCAACCCCGACTTCGCCAAGACCGTGCGCAAGGTGCGCGGCGTGCAGTCGGCCGGCGCCACCCGCACCGCGCCGCTGCCCTCGGCCGCGACGACGGACACGGGCGCGCCGAAGGTGCTCAGCGGCGAGGAGCTGGCCGCCGCGGAGGCCGCCGGGCAGGCCGCCGAGGGCCAGGACCCGCTGGAGCCGCTGCAGTGGGACCTGCCCGCCATCAAGGCGGACAAGGCGCACGAGAAGTCGCTGGGCAGCAAGAAGGTGACCGTCGCCGTCATCGACACCGGCGTCGACGACACCCACCCGGACCTCGCCCCGAACTTCGACCGCAAGGCGTCCGTCAACTGCGTCGCGGGCAAGCCGGACACCACCGACGGCGCCTGGCGGCCGAGCGCGGAGGAGAGCCCGCACGGCACCCACGTGGCCGGTGAGATAGCCGCCGCCAAGAACGGCGTCGGCATGACCGGCGTGGCGCCCGGGGTGAAGGTCGCCGGCATCAAGGTCTCCAACCCCGACGGCTTCTTCTACACCGAGGCCGTGGTCTGCGGGTTCATGTGGGCGGCCGAGCACGGCGTCGACGTGACGAACAACAGCTATTACACCGACCCGTGGTACTTCAACTGCAAGAACGACCCGGACCAGAAGGCGCTCGTCGAGGCCGTCTCGCGGGCCACGCGGTACGCGGAGAAGAAGGGCGCGGTCAACGTCGCCGCGGCCGGCAACGAGAACTACGACCTCACCTCGGACGAGATCACCGACCCGTCGTCCCCGAACGACGGCACCCCCGGTGACCGCGTGGTCGACCCGTCCGAGTGCCTGGACATCCCGACCCAGCTGCCGGGTGTCGTGACGGTCGCGGCGACCGGCGCGAAGGGCCTCAAGTCGTCCTTCTCGAACTACGGCCGGGGCGTCATCGACATCGCCGCGCCCGGCGGCGACTCGACGGCCTACCAGACGCCGGACGCACCCGCCACCAGCGGTCTGATCCTGGGCACGCTGCCCGGCGGCGAGTACGGCTACATGGCCGGTACGTCGATGGCCTCGCCGCACGTCGCGGGCGTCGCCGCCCTCATCAAGTCGACGCACCCGCACGCCTCCCCGGCCCTGGTCAAGGCCCTGCTGTACGCCCAGGCCGACGCCACCGCGTGCACCGACCCGTACGACATCGACGGCGACGGCAAGGTCGACGCGGTGTGCGAGGGCCCGAAGAACCGCAACGGCTTCTACGGCTGGGGCATGGCGGACGCCCTGGACGCGGTGAGCCGCTGACACCGGTCACGCGCTGAGCACCGCGCGCGTGTGCCGTGTGTGACGTGACGCGTGTGAGGCGGGGGGGGGGGGGGGGCGCGGCCGCCGGGGGCGGGGGGGGGGGGGGGGGCGGGGGGGGGGGGGGGGGGGTGGGGGGGGCGGGGGGGGGGGGGGGGGGGCCCCCCCCCCCCCCCGCCTCGGAACTTGCCCGTTTCGGGGGAGTTGGTGAAGATCCTGGGGTGACGCCGATACAACCCCCGCCCCGGACCGCCGGCACCGGAAGACGCTCACGCTCCTCCGGCACCGGCCGGACCGCGGCCGTGCTCGTGCTGGTGGCGCTGGCCGCGCTGATACCCGTGCTGGGGCCGTCCCCCGCCCTGCACGGCACCGGGGAGGCCGAGGCGCCCGGCACCGGCGGCATCGCGCTGCTGCGCACCGTGCTCTTCGCCGCGCTGAGCGTTCCGCTCGGCGAGCTGTTCGTGAACCGGCTCGCCCGGTCGCTGCCCGGCGCTCCCCCGGACCGGCCCCGCAGTTGGTCCCCGTACGCGGCCGCCGCCGGTTTCCTCGCGGCGCTGGGGCTGGCCTCGGTGGTGGCGACCGGCAACCTCGTGCCGGGCGGCATGGCCGACATCGACGTCGGCGGACTGTACGAGTCCCGGGACGGCAAGCTCGCACTGCTGGAGGTCAACGGTTTCCTCGCCGCCTGGCTGTGCACCGGCTCGCGCCGGCCCGGACTCCAGGTCTGGCCGCTGGCCGCGGTCGTCGTCGCGGAGGCGCTGCGCGCGCACCCCACGACCGAGTACAGCCCGCTGCTGGGCTCCGGTCTGACCCTCGTCCATCTGACGTGCGCCTCGCTGTGGGTGGGCGGCCTGCTGTACGCGCTGCGGGTGCTGCGGCGGTGGCGGGAGGCCGAGGCGGGCCCGGCTCTGCTCGGGCTCTACGCGCGCGTGGCGGCCGTTCTGCTGGCCGCCCTCACGGCGACTGGGGTGGGCAGTTCGCTGCGCCGGATGCCGCCGGGCACGATCCTGGAGCAGCTGACGGACACGGCGTACGGGCGGGTCCTGCTCGCCAAGGTGCTGCTGGTGGCCGCCGTGGCCGTCCTCGCCCTGTGGGCCAGGATCCGGCTGGCCCGCGCGAGCGACCCGCTGTCCGCCTGCTCTCCCGCGCGCGCGGAGGTCGTGGCGCTGGGCGTGGTGGTCGCGGTGTCGGGACTTCTGACGGCCCTTCCGGTGCCGATCCGGTGGTGAACACGGTGACCGGGGTGAGCGGGATGCCCGGCCTCCGGGCTGCCCGGACTCCGGGGTGCCGCAACCCTTCCCGGGCGGGCGGAACTTGACGGCGCGGGACACCTCGGGGTCCGGAGTGTCCGTCCCGGCCCGTATCCTCATTGACCATGCTCGAAGACCGCACGACCGCAGCGCCGTCCGCCACGGCGTGGCCGGCCGCGTACCCGCAGGGGTACGCGGTCGTCGACGTGGAGACCACCGGCCTGGCCCGCGACGACCGCATCATCTCGGCGGCCGTCTACCGGCTGGACGCCCGCGGTGAGGTCGAGGACCACTGGTACACGCTGGTCAATCCGCAGCGCGATCCGGGCCCGGTGTGGATACACGGTCTGACGAGCGACGTGCTGCGCGGGGCTCCCCTCTTCGACGACGTCGCCGAGGAGTTCGCGGCGCGCCTCGACGGGCGCGTCCTCGTCGCGCACAACGCCGTCTTCGACTGGCAGATGATCGCCCGGGAGTACGCGCGCGCGAAACGCGAGGCGCCGGTGCGCCAACGGCTGTGCACCATCGCCCTGTCGAAGGCTCTGGACCTGCCGCTGCCCAACCACAAGCTGGAGTCGCTGGCCGCGCACTTCGGCGTCGTGCAGCAGCGCGCCCACCACGCGCTGGACGACGCACGGGTGCTGGCGGAGGCGTTCCGGCCGAGCCTGGCGGCCGCGGCGGCGGGCGGGGTGCGGCTGCCGCTGCACGAGTGCCGGCCGCTGACCGAGTGGACGGACCGGCCCACGCCCCGGATCGGGCAGCAGGCGGGCTACGGCGGCTACCGGCCGACCAGTTGGCGCCCCTCCCGGAAGAGGCCCGCGTGCCCCTATCCCAATCCGGGCCGGTACGAAGAGGGCAAACGACTCAAGCAGGGCATGCGGGTCGCCTTCTCGGGCGACACCTCAGTCGAGCGCGACCTCCTCGAGGACCGCGCGACGGAGGCGGGGCTGCACGTCGCCACGAGCCTGTCCCGGCTGACCAGCCTGCTGGTGACCAACGACCCGGACTCGGGCACCTCCAAGGTGGTCAAGGCCCGTCAGTTCGGCACACCGGTGGTGGACGAGGCGGCGTTCGGGCAGCTGCTCGCGGACGTCGAGCCCGCGGACGGGTGAGCCGTGCGACAGCCGTGGACCGTACGGCGACCGCGGGCCGCGCGCGGGTGAGCCGTACGGACGGGTGATTCCGGGCGACTCGCCCGCCGGCCGCTCGCCCGCGCCGTGGCGACGGCCCACCCTGTGGCGCATGGCGACATGCGAAGTATGCGGCAACAACTACGGAATGTCCTTCGAGGTCCACGCCCAGGGAGCGGTGCACGTCTTCGACTGCTTCTCCTGCGCGATCCACCGGATGGCCCCCATCTGCGAGCACTGCCGGGTGCAGATCATCGGCCAGGGCGTCGAGGTAGACGGCCACTGGTTCTGCGGCGCCCACTGCGCCCGCGCGGAGGGGAGGGCGGGGATCGTCGACAAGGTCTGAGCGCACCGACGGCTCCGGCATCGCCGGTGGCAGCCCGGCGGAAGTACCCGCAGTGCCGGGGCCGTCGACGACGGCCGGGCCGCCCGTGCAGGGCTGTTCCGAGTACGCCGGAAACGGCCGGCCGCACTCGGAACGACCCCTACCATGAACGCATGTTCGAAGAAAAGCTCGCCGCTGCGGCCGAACTCTTCCGCCCCCGAGCCGCCGCCCGCGGCATCCCCCCGCACGAGGTGGAGGCGTTCATAGCCCGCATCCGCCCCGCCGTCCATCTGGCAGTGGAGGACGGGCCGCTGTGCGTGGGCCGGATGGGCGGCGCCCCGATGCTGCCGCACGATGCGCCGGACCCGTCCCTTCCCTTCATCTTCTCCATCGACTGCGCCGCGTTGCCGGCCGGTGCCACCGATCTCCCGATGCCGCCCGACGGCCACCTGCTGTTCTTCGCCGCGGTGGGTGTGGGCGGTGCGACGGGCGACGCCGCCACGTGCTACGTCCCGGCCGGAACGCCGACGGGTCCCCGCTCCTCCCCCGAGCCGTCCACCATGAACACTCCGTACCCGGAGCGGCCCCTGCGGGTGGCCGGGTCCGGGTTCTCCACGTCCGACGGCATCGACATCACCGAGGAGGCGGAAGAGGAGGAAGACGTCGACGACGACGAAGATCCGCTGGTCATCGCCGGTGTGCTCGGTGACGAATGGGGGACGCTGACTGAGCCGGAGTCATGGGTCGCCATGCCCATCCAGCTCGGGGGCTGGCACGAGAGTGACCTTCCCGGAATTCTGGAGAAGAAGGAAGGCGACGACTGGGTCGATCTGGCCTCCTGGGTCTGCCGGGAGGACGAGGCTCTGGAGTCCGTTGCGGAGTTCACCACCTTCATCTGGGCGATCCGGCGCCAGGACCTCGCCGCCCGGCGCTTCGATCGCGTCTACGGATATCAGGGACCGTGACGGTGCCGGCCCTTCGTGTCCGCCGTCGAACACGGTCCGGTGCTCACGGGGGCCTGGCCGCAGGCACCTGACCCGGCCGAGGTACCGTCGGTGCGTGTACCGCTTCCTGTTGTCCCGCCAGTGGGTGATCCTCACGCTGGTCGCCGTGCTGCTCATCCCCACGATGATCCGGCTGGGCCTGTGGCAGATGCACCGCTACGAGGAACGCACCGCCCGCAACGACCTGGTCGCACGGGCCCTCGACGCGGCGCCGGTGCCCGCGGAGTCGCTGACCGCCCCCGGCAAGAGGATCACGACGGACGAGCGGTACCGCACCGTGACCGCGAAGGGCCGCTTTGACCCGGACGGCGAGGTCGTCGTCCGCCGCCGCACCGACTCCGACGACAACATCGGCTACCACGTGCTGACCCCGTTCGTCCTCGACGACGGCAAGGTCATGCTGGTCAACCGGGGCTGGATCCCCGCGGACGGGGCGAGCCAGACCGAGTACCCGGAGGTTCCCGCCCCGCCCGGCGGGGAGATCACCGTCACCGGCCGGCTGATGCCCGACGAGACGACCGAGGCGAGCGGGATCAAGGACCTCCAGGGCCTGCCGGACCGGCAGATCATGCTCATCGACAGCGAGCAGCAGGCCGAGCGGCTGAACGCTCCGGTGCTCGGCGGGTACGTCGTCCTGAAGGAACCGGAACCGAAGGGCGACACGCCGGAGCCGATCGGCAGGCCCGGCAACGAGAACGCCGCGCTGAACTACGCGTACGCGATCCAGTGGTGGCTGTTCGCCGCGGCCGTACCGGTCGGCTGGTGGTTCCTGGTCCGGCGCGAGAAGCGCGACCGGGAGGCCGCCGAGGACGACAACGCCGAGCCGGTGCAGTCCGAGCCCGCGACGGTGTGACGTCTTCGCCGTAGAGCCGCCGCGGGGCCGGCCCTCGTAAGGCCCCGTCGCAGTGCCCCGTCGCAGGGCCCCGCCGTAAGGCCCCGCCGTAGGGCCCGTCCGGTGGGGGCACGCGGTCGGAGCCGATTGCTCCGCGTCCGGCCGGGAAGGCGTCACCCGTGCACACCCGCATCGAGGACTACGCGCTCATCGGCGACCAGCAGACCGCGGCCCTGGTCTCCACGGACGGCTCCGTGGACTGGCTCTGCCTGCCCCGCTTCGACTCCGCCGCCTGCTTCGCGAGGATCCTGGGCGACGCGGACAACGGCTACTGGCGCCTGGCCCCCAAGGGCGCCGAACGCTGCACGCGGCGTGCCTACCGGCCCGACACCCTCGTCCTGGACACCGAGTGGGAGACCGCGGACGGCTCGGTACGGGTCACCGACCTGATGCCGCAGCGCGACCGCGCCCCCGACCTCGTACGGATCGTGGAGGGCCTGAGCGGCGAGGTCACCCTGCACAGCGTGCTCCGGCTGCGCTTCGACCACGGCTCGATCGTCCCGTGGGTGCGCAGGGCCGACGGGCACCGGGTGGCCGTCGCCGGTCCGGACTCGGCGTGGCTGCGCAGCGAGCCGGAGGTGCACAGCTGGGGCGAGGACTTCGGGACGCACGCGGAGTTCACGGTCGCGGCGGGCGAGCGGGTCGCGTTCGTGCTGACCTGGCACCCCTCGCACGAGCCCCGCCCGCCGCTCGTCGACCCGTACATGTCGCTGGAGCACAGCGTCGAGGACTGGCGCGAGTGGGCGGCGCGGTGCACCTACGAGGGCCCGCACCGGGACGCCGTCGTCCGTTCCCTGATCACGCTGAAGGCGCTCACCTACCGGCCCACCGGCGGCATCGTGGCCGCCCCCACCACCTCGCTGCCCGAGGAGCCGGGCGGCGTACGCAACTGGGACTACCGTTTCTGCTGGCTGCGCGACTCCACCCTCACCCTGGGCGCCCTGCTGTCGGCCGGCTACGTGGAGGAGGCGGAGGCGTGGCGCGACTGGCTGCTGCGCGCGGTGGCGGGCAATCCGGCGGACCTGCAGATCATGTACGGCGTGGCGGGTGAGCGGCGGCTGCCCGAGTCCGAGCTGCCGTGGCTGTCGGGCTTCGCCGGGTCCACGCCCGTACGCGTCGGGAACGACGCGGTGAACCAGCTTCAGCTGGACGTGTACGGCGAGGTCATGGACTCCCTGTCCTTGGCCCGGCTGGCCGGTATGCGGCCCCGGCCGCAGATGTGGGAACTGCAGTGCGCGCTGATGGACTACCTGGCCACGGTGTGGCGGGAGCCGGACGAGGGGCTGTGGGAGGTGCGCGGCGGGCGCCGGCAGTTCGTGCACTCGAAGGTGATGACGTGGGTGGCCCTGGACCGGGCGGTGCGCACGCTGGAGCACCATCCCGAGCTGGGCGGCGGCGACCCCGACGGATGGCGGGCGCTGCGGGACGAGGTGCACCGCGAGGTGTGCGAGAAGGGCTACGACCCCGAGCGCAACACCTTCACCCAGTACTACGGCTCGCGGGAGCTGGACGCCTCGCTGCTGCTCGTTCCGCGCGTGGGCTTCCTGCCGCCGGACGACCCGCGCGTCGTCGGCACGGTCGACGCGATCGGCGCGGAGCTGACCCGGGACGGCCTGGTGCGCCGCTACAGCACCGAGGGCCCGCAGGTCGACGGGCTGCCGGGCGGCGAGGGGACGTTCCTGGTGTGCTCGTTCTGGTACGCGGACGCACTGCACGCGACCGGCCGGACGAAGGAGGCCGGGGACCTCTTCGAGCGGCTGGTGGGGCTCGCCAACGACGTGGGGCTGCTGGCCGAGGAGTACGACCCGGTCGCCGGAAGGCAGCTCGGCAACTTCCCGCAGGCCTTCAGCCATGTCGGCCTGGTGAACACGGCCCTCGCCCTGTTCGGGGACGAGGATGCAGGATAGGGACCATGGATCTTGGACTGAAGGACCGGGTGTACGTCGTCACGGGAGCCACCCGGGGCCTGGGCAATGCCACCGCGCGCGAACTGGTCGCCGACGGGGCGAAGGTGGTCCTCACGGGCCGGAACGAGAAGAGCGTCGCCGATGCCGCGGCCGCGCTGGGCCCCGGAGCGGTGGGGGTCGCCGCGGACAACGCCGACCCGGAGGCCGCGGGGCGGCTGATCGCGACCGCCCGTGAACGCTTCGGCCGTTTCGACGGCGTACTGATCAGCGTGGGCGGGCCGCCGGCCGGGTTCGCCGCCGACAACACGGACGAGCAGTGGCAGTCGGCGTTCGAATCGGTCTTCCTCGGCGCCGTGCGGCTGGCCCGCACGGCGGCGGCCGAGCTGGAGGACGGCGGCGTCATCGGCTTCGTGCTGTCGGGCTCGGTGCACGAGCCGATCCCGGGCCTGACCATCTCCAACGGCCTGCGGCCGGGTCTCGCGGGCTTCGCCAAGTCCCTCGCCGACGAGCTGGGCCCGCGCGGCGTCCGCGTCGTCGGCCTGCTGCCGGGCCGCGTCGACACCGACCGGGTGCGGGAACTGGACGGTGCCTCGGCCGACCCGGAGGCGACGAGGGCGGCCTCCGAGGCCCGTATCCCGCTGCGGCGCTACGGCGTGCCGGAGGAGTTCGGCCGCGCCGCCGCCTTCCTGCTCTCGCCCGCCGCGTCGTACGTCACGGGCGTGATGCTGCCCGTGGACGGCGGGGTACGGCACGGGTTCTGACGCCGGAGCGCCGGATCCCTGGAGCACCAGAGCGCCGGAGCCCTGAAGCGCCCGAGTCCCGGAGCTCTGGAGCGCCGGAGCGCCGGAGGCAGCACGCCCCGGAGGCAGGGCGCCGGGTGACCGGTGCGGTGGTTCCGCGGCGTCAGCTGACGCGTTCCGCCCCGTGTTTGACGCCCCGCAGCTGGACCTCGGCCGGGAGGGACGTGAGGCCGGCCGAGGTGCGGGCGTGGGCCAGAGCGCGGGTCGTGAGGTCGTGCAGTGCGGTGCCGGGGTCCACGTGGGGGGCCAGGAGCAGCCGGACGCGGGTCGCCGGGGCGTTCCGGCGGCCGGTGAGCCGGACCCCGGCCCGTTCGACGCCGTCCACCCGGTCCGCCCCGTCGGCGAGGACGTCTTCCAGTGCCCGGCCGCGCAGCGTCGCGCTCTCGCCGTCCCCGGTGTCGACGAGTACCTCGGTGAGACGGCGCCGGCGCACGACCGCCACCAGCCACCACAGGGCGAGCAGCAGCAGGACGGCGAGGGCGGCGATGACGACCGGCCACCACCAGCCGGCGTCGCGCCACCGGGTGCGTTCGGCGGTGGTGAGCAGCACGTCGTCGGGTCCCTGGTGGAGCCACCAGGAGGGCGGGGGCGCGTCGAACGCGACGGCGAGCACCGCGCCGCCGACGGCGAGCAGGACCAGACCGGCCAGGCCGGTCAGCACTCGGTTCACGGTCCGCAGCACCGCGTCACCCCTTCCGTCCGGGGCGTGCCACCCGCAGCGACACGGCGGGCGGCCTGGCCAGGCCGAGACCGCGCACCGCGTCGTCGAGCACGCCGTCCAGGTCGGCCCGTACGTCGTCCAGTTCCCGGAAGTGCGACAGCGCGCGCACCCGCGCCCGGCGGCGGCGCATCCTGACCCGCGCCGACTGCACCCCGGAGACCTCCATGGCCCGGTCCCGCAGCACGGTGGCGGCGGCGTCCCGGTGCAGCCCGGCGCGTACGTCCCGGTGGGTGCGGCGCATCGGCAGCACCCGGCGCAGGCCGGGAGTGAGGGCCAGGACGAGCAGCCAGAGCCCGAGGGCCGCGGCGACGGACGCCCCCACCAGGACCCAGATGTCGTCGAGGGGCCGTTCGGCGAGCTGCCGGGCCAGGTCGCGGCGCCAGCCGAGGGCCGGCCGGCCGGTGCGCACGGCGGCGATGTCGTAGAGGAAGACACCGGTGAGGAGCAGCAGGAGCAGCGCGACGATGCCCGCGGGCACGCGGCGTGCCGACCAGAAGCGTCCCGCCCGCGCGAGGTCCGGCGTGCCGGGGTCGTCGGGCGGGTCCGGCGGCCGCTTCTCCAGCGACGGCGCCCCGCCGGGCTGCGTGCCGGGCTCCATGACCGGCAGGCGCTGGGTGCTGCCCTCGCCCGTGCCGAAGTCCGGGGAACCGGAGCCCGGAGAATCGGAGCCCGGAGAACCGGGGCCGGAGCCCCGGGAACCGGAGCCCTGGGACTCGCTCATCGGGTCCTCCCGTGGCTCGCGCCGTACTCGGCCGCCAGGTGCAGCCGCTCCACCCTGACCGCGACCTCGGGCACCGCCATGCCCACCAAAGTCCGTACCCGCTGGACGACTTGGTGACGCACCTGTGCGCAGCGGGCGCCGATGTCGCTGGGGTGGTCGAGTTCCAGGTGGACGCTGACGCGGGCGGTGTCGTGGTGGACGACCACGGTGGCGTACGGGCGCGCCGCGTCCGGGTGGAGCGGGCCCAGCGCCTCCAGCGCCGCCCGCGCGGCGACCTTGGCGACGACCCGGTCTGCGATCCGCGTGGCACCGCGCTCGCGGGGCGGCACGGCGGCCGCGGGCTGCAGCACCTCACCGACCCCGCCGGTCACGCCGGTCACCGTCGCCGGTCGTCGCGGCCGCGGAAGAGGTCACCGAGGTCCATGTCCCCCTCCAGGAGGCGCCCGGCGACGAACCCGACGGCTCCCAGCGCAGCGACCAGCAAAAACGCGCCGAAACCGCCGAAGTAGCCGGCGAATCCGAGTGCCATGCCGGCGATCATGCCGACCACGGCCATGCTCATGGTGCGCTCCCCTCATTCACCCTGTCGGCGGTATTCGCCCTGTCGGCCGGCGTCCGTGTCACTTGATCCGGGGCTCCGGTTCCTCGTCCTCCTCGTCGGGCAGCTTCACGTCGCTGACCGCGATGTTGACCTCGACGACCTCCAGACCGGTCATCCGCTCCACGGCCGCGACCACGTTCTCCCGCACGTCCCGCGCGACGTCCGAGATCGACACGCCGTACTCGACGACGATCTCCAGGTCGAGCGCGGTCTGCTTCTCGCCGACCTCGGCCTTCACCCCGCGGGTCACCCCGGACCTGGTGCCGCCCGGCACCCGGTCGCGCACGGCGCCGAAGGTGCGGGACATCCCGCTGCCCATCGCGTGCACACCGGCGACGTCGCGTGCGGCCATTCCGGTGATCTTCTCCACCACGCCGTCGGCGATGGTGGTCCGTCCCCGGGTCCCGGCGTCGCCGCCGCCACGCCGGATCGTCTGGCTCCTGGCCGTCCCGGGGGTGTCGCTCGTGTCCTGCCCGGTCCGGTGGCTCTCGATGTCGCTCATCGCCTACGTCCCTTCCGGTGGGGGTCCTGCGATCCACGGTAGGCGGGGTCGCGGCGCCGCGCGCCGTGGATACGGCGGACCGGAGGAACGAGGCTGCCGGGCGCGGGCCCTCCCGTGCTACTCCCCCAGCCCGGCCAGGTCGCGCAGCCGCCGGCCCTGCGCGGCCCGTTCGGCGACGCGCTGGGCCTCGTAGTCCCGGTGCTGGGCGCCCTGGAGCAGTGCCTTGGTCTCGACGACGGCGTCGCGCGGCGCCGCCAGGACCGCCGACACCAGGTCCTGTACGGCACCGTCGAGCTGGTCCCCGGGCACGGCGAGGTTGGCGAGCCCGCTGCTCACGGCCTCCTCGGCCATGACGAAGCGCCCGGTCGCGCAGATCTCCAGCGCGCGGGCGTATCCGACCAGGGACACCAGGGGGTGCGTGCCCGTGAGGTCCGGCACGAGGCCGAGGCTGGTCTCGCGCATGGCGAACTGCACGTCGTCGGCGACGACCCGCAGGTCGCAGGCGAGGGCGAGCTGGAAGCCCGCACCGATGGCGTGCCCCTGGACGGCGGCGACGGACAGGATGTCGGTGCGCCGCCACCAGGTGAACGCCTCCTGGTACTCGGCCACGGCCGCGTCGAGTTCGGCGTCGCCGCCGCGCGCGAGGTCGAGGAACGACGGTTCGCCGTCGAAGCCCTCGGGCGTGAACGCCTGCCGGTCGAGCCCGGCCGAGAACGACTTGCCCTCGGCCCGCAGCACCACGGCCCGGACGGAGCCCGGCAGCAGCCGGCCGGCCTCGGTGAGCGCCCGCCACAGGGCGGGGCTCTGCGCGTTGCGCTTGGCCGGGTTGGTCAGCGTCACCGTGGCGACGGCGTCGTCGACGGTGAGCCGCACGCCGTCCCGGTCGAGTGCGGGACCGGGGTCGTGGACGGGCGAAGCCATGGGGCGCCTCCGAAAGTGCGGTCGTCGTCCCCGCCGCCGCGCCGGGCTGTGCGCCGTGCGGGGGCGGAGCTAAGTGACTGCACAGTAACCACCCGGACGGTCATGCGACCGACCGGGTGACCACCTTCACTTTCGGAGTCGAGGGGTCGCCCGGGATGTCAGGCCGATGTGGCCTTCTTGCCCCGGGTAGCCCCGCCACGCCCTCGGAGCGTGACGCCCGACTCGCTGAGCATGCGGTGCACAAAGCCATACGAGCGGCCCGTTTCCTCGGCCAACGCCCGAATGCTCGCACCGGCGTCGTACTTCTTCTTCAGGTCTGCCGCGAGCTTGTCGCGCGCGGCGCCGGTCACCCGGCTGCCCTTCTTCAGAGTCTCGGCCACCCGTGCCTCCTCATGGGAAGTGCGCTCTGGTCTTCTCATGATCACCCCTCCCGGCCCTCATGGCCACCCATTCGGCAAGGTCGATGAGACAAGGTTGTGACGACAGGAGCCGGTCCCCACATACGGAATGCGGAATTCCAGAGAATCGCGCCCGTACCGCCGAACGGGTTTCTCCGCGTAACTCCAGGTCAGAAAGGCGCCGCGGCCGAACCCCCGGGCAAAGGGGATCCGGCCGCGAAATTGATGTACGACACACCTCTTGATGAGGAGATCTCACACAGATGGTGGATCACGGATCGGCCGAATGATCCATCACCAGTGGATCATCCATTCGATCAAGCGGAATCGACGGTCACGCGAGAGCGACGACCAGAGCGGCCGGCAGGCGAGCGCGAGGATCAGGCGAGCGCGACGAGGTCCGCGTAGTCGGCGCCCCACAGGTCCTCGACGCCGTCCGGAAGCAGAATGATGCGTTCCGGCTGGAGCGCCTCGACGGCGCCCTCGTCGTGGGTGACGAGGACGACCGCGCCCTTGTAGGTGCGCAGCGCGCCGAGGATCTCCTCGCGGCTGGCCGGGTCGAGGTTGTTGGTGGGCTCGTCCAGGAGCAGCACGTTCGCCGAGGACACCACGAGGGTGGCCAGCGCGAGACGGGTCTTCTCGCCGCCGGAGAGGACACCGGCGGGCTTGTCGACGTCGTCGCCGGAGAAGAGGAACGAACCCAGCGTCTTGCGGACCTCGACGAGGTCGAGGTCCGGGTTGGCCGAGCGCATGTTCTCCAGGACGGTGCGCTCGGGGTCGAGGGTCTCGTGCTCCTGCGCGTAGTAGCCGAGCTTGAGGCCGTGGCCCTCGATCACCTGGCCGGTGTCGGGCTTCTCGACACCGCCGAGCAGGCGCAGCAGGGTGGTCTTGCCCGCGCCGTTGAGGCCGAGGATGACGACCCGCGAGCCCTTGTCGATGGCCAGGTCGACGTCGGTGAAGATCTCGAGGGAGCCGTACGACTTGGAGAGGTCCTCGGCGGTCAGCGGGGTCTTGCCGCAGGGCGCGGGCTCGGGGAAGCGCAGCTTGGCGACCTTGTCCGACTTCCGCTCGGCCTCGAGCCCGGCCAGCAGCTTGTCCGCGCGGCGGGCCATGTTCTGCGCGGCGACCGTCTTGGTGGCCTTGGCGCGCATCTTGTCGGCCTGCGAATGGAGGGCGGATGCTTTCTTCTCCGCGTTCTGCCGCTCGCGCTTGCGGCGCTTCTCGTCGGCCTCGCGCTGCTGCTGGTAGAGCCGCCAGCCCATGTTGTAGATGTCGATCTGGGAGCGGTTGGCGTCCAGGTAGAACACCTTGTTGACGACCGTCTCGACCAGGTCGACGTCGTGGGAGATCACCACGAAGCCGCCGCGGTAGGTCTTCAGGTAGTCGCGCAGCCAGATGATCGAGTCGGCGTCGAGGTGGTTGGTCGGCTCGTCGAGCAGCAGCGTGTCCGCGTCCGAGAACAGGATCCGGGCCAGCTCGATACGGCGGCGCTGACCGCCGGAGAGCGTGTGCAGGGGCTGGCCGAGCACACGGTCGGGCAGGTTGAGCGCGGCGGCGATGGTGGCGGCCTCGGCCTCGGCGGCGTACCCGCCCTTGGTGAGGAACTCGGTCTCCTGGCGCTCGTACTGCCGCAGCGCCTTGTCGCGGGTGGCGCCCTGGCCGTTGGCGATGCGCTGCTCGTTCTCCCGCATCTTGCGGATCAGCGTGTCCAGGCCGCGGGCGGACAGGATGCGGTCGCGGGCGAGCACGTCGAGGTCACCGGTGCGGGGGTCCTGCGGGAGGTAGCCGACCTCGCCGGAGCGGGTGACGGTGCCGCCGGCGGGCTGGCCCTCACCGGCCAGGACCTTGGTGAGGGTGGTCTTGCCGGCGCCGTTGCGGCCGACCAGGCCGATGCGGTCGCCCTTGGCGATGCGGAAGGTGGCGCTTTCGATGAGGACGCGGGCACCGGCGCGCAGCTCGATGCCGGAGGCGGAGATCACGGTCAGACTCCTGGGCGGGTGGGTGGCGGAATGGGCGGCTGAGGAGAGGTCCCGCCGGCTAATGCACGAGGAGAATGGCCATGGGGGCCAGTCTAACGGTGGCGTGCAACCGCTTTTCCCCGCGAGCGTTGTCACTGCGTACGCGCCGGAGGTGCGCGGGGGGACGTACGCGCGAGGCGCACGGGAAGCCCCCGGCCGTGCGCCCGCAGGGGGCCGCGGGCTCAGCTGCCCCCGGTGTGGACCTGGAAGGCCGCCCGGCGCACGGCCTTGGCCAGGGCCGGGTCGGGGTGGGCGGCGGCGAGGGCCACGAGGACCTGCACGGTACGGGGGTGCCCGACCGCCCTGACCTCGTCGAGCAACGCCGGGACGGTGGGCTGCACCGCCGACTCCAGGTGCCGCACGAGCAGCGGGGCCTCGCCGTGGTCGGCGACGGCGGCGGCGGTGTCGACCCACAGCCACGTCGCCTCGCGGCGGGTGAGGACCTCGTGGGCGTCCTCCGGGTCGGCGCCGTCGTGCTCGGCCAGCCACAGCAGGGCGTACGGCCGCAGCGTCGGCTCGTCGGCGACGCCGCGGACGTCGGGCTCGGCGGGGGCGCCGACCACGCGCAGCGCCTCGAAGGCGAGGCCGCGCAGCAGGGCGTCCTCGCCGCGGGCGGCACCGAGCAGCTCGGTGACGGCGTTGCCGACGGGGCGGGCGGCGAGCCAGGCGCGGTACTCGGCGCGGGCGGCGTTCGGGCGGAGCCTGGCGCAGCCGCGGAGCATGCCCTCGGCGGACTGCTCGATGTTGCCGGCGGGGCTCTGGGCTGCGACGCAGATCTGCTCCAGCTTGACCCAGACCGCCCAGTTGCCGAGCGGGGTGAGGGTGGCCTGCCCGTCGCCGCAGGTGAGCGCGCCCACGGAGGCGAGGGCGTGCAGCGCCCAGTCGAGGAGCGGGGCGAGCGGGGTGTCGGCGGCGTCGGGGACGGACGGGGCCGCTCCCGGGGTGCCGGGCTCCAGCTGGGGGCCGTAGGGCACCTCGCAGCGCTCGGTGCGCAGTTCGGTGACGCGCTGCTCCAGCAGGTCCAGGAGCTGCTCGACCGGGACGGGTCCGGCGGAGAGCTGGAGGAAGGAGAGCACCTGCGGCATCGCGGAGACGACCTCGGCGACGGCGGCGGGCTCCTGGCCGGCGGGCTCGGGGTGGGCGAGCGACCAGGCGTCGAAGAGGGCGACCCAGCCGCGCAGCACGGCGCTGTCGTCGCGGTTCCAGGCGCGCAGCCGCCAGCCCGGGCGGGCGGTGTCGCCGTGCACCTCGATCAGTCCGGCGAGGCGGGCGGTGTCCCAGTCGGCGCGGACCTGGGCCGCGGTCAGACCCAGTTCGCGGGCGGCCTGGCCGGCGGTCGTGTCGGAGAGGGTGGCCTTGCCGTCGGAGGTCGCGCTGCCCCGGCCGGGGCCGAGGGCGGTGTCGGCCCAGTGGGCGACGCGGGCCGCGTCGGCGAGGCCGGAGCGCGCCATTCTGGCCAGCTCCGACCGGGCCGGTGTGCCCTCGGGAGGACGTGGCGCGGGGCGGCGCGGACGCCGCTGGTTGATCGCTTGGGGGGCGGCGGCCAGGGGTCGCGGGCGGACGAGTCGAAGCCTGGAGTCGCGCGGGATACGGGACGTCACGGGTGCAGTCTTCCGGTTGACGGTCCGAAAACCCAAACGGAATGCCCCGACGGCCCTCGGGGCACGCCGAGTCGGGAGCCGGAGACACTGGCCGGGCACGGGAACAGGCCAGTGGTACAGCGCTGAACGGAACGGGGGGCGGCTCCTGCCGAGAAGGGTCCGGGAGGGGTCCGGGAGGCGGGGGTGCGCCCTCCCGTCGGAGGGGGCGCGCGGCGAGGCCCGTCGCGGTGCCACGTCCGGAGCCCGGAGCCCGGAGCCCCGCAGCTTTCGCAGTCCCCGGAGCCCGGAGCCGCCGCAGCTTGCGCAGTCCCGGAGCCCCCGGCCCCTCACACCAGCGGAGTCATGAAGCGGCGGAGGGTTTCCTCGTAGTCCGCGGGGTCGGCGTTCCACATGGCGGCGTGCGGGGCGTCCTTGACGGTGTGCAGGGCGACCAGCCGCGGGTGGGTGTCGGCGAGGCGCCGGGAGAGGCGCCACGGGGCCACCGTGTCGCCGGGGCCGTGGAAGATCAGGGTGGGGACCGCCGGCCGGTACAGGCCCGCCGTGCCGGCGTCCCGGTCGGCGCGGAGCCCGGCGCGGCCCTGGGCGGCGCGGACGGCGAGCGGCAGGACCGGGGCCGGGGCACGGCGGGCGGCGGCGAGGGCGCGCAGGGTGGTCTCCCAGCTGAGGACCGGGGAGTCCAGGACGAGCCCCGCGATGCGCTCGCGCACGCCGGAGAGCGCGGCGGTGCGCAGGGCCATGGTGGCGCCGGTGGACCAGCCGAGCAGGACGACCTGGCGGGCGCCGTGGTCGAGGGCGTAGCGGACGGCCGCGTCCACGTCCCGCCACTCGGTCTCCCCGAAGTGGTGCAGGCCGTCGGGTGAGGGAGGGGCTCCGACGTCGCCGCGGTGGGCGAGGGCGAGGACCGCGACGTTCCTGCTGTGCAGGGGGGCCATCAGGTTCATGGCGTGTTCGCGGGTGGTGCCCAGGCCGTGTACCGCGATGATCCAGGTCGGACGGGCGCCGGGCACGAACCAGGCCGGGAGCGGACCGAGTTCGCCCGGGATCCTGACCTCGGTGTGGTCGAGGCCGAGGGCGCTGCCCGGGTCGCCGACGTAGAGGTTCGGGGTGAACCACGCCCGGTCCCCGGCTTCGAGCGTGCCGTGCGTGACGCGTTCGAGGCGGCGTACGACGGTGTCGGCGCCGTGCTGCGCACCGTCGAGGACCGGGCCGACGACGGCGTGCGTGCCGTCGCCGGCGAGCCCGTACCGGCCGGGGCGCAGCGCTGCCAGGTCCCGAGTGAGGGTGATCTGCCCGGCCGCGGTGCCGTGCACGGTGAGCCGGGGCTCGGTGGGCAGCGGCCGGCCGGGCGGCGCCTTGAGCGCGGCGTCGCTGGCCAGCCGGCCGGCGACGATGCCGGCCGCGCCCGCCGCGAGCGTCGCGGTGAGGGCGGCGACCGTTCCTGTGACAGTGCGCATGGGGCCAGTCTCCTGGGGGAGTCCTCGGGCGGCCAGTGGGCGCCGAAGGGCGGGTGACGGCGGGGTGGCAGCGGGTGGGGGTCGGTGGTTCCTCCGGTACCCCCGTGCGGCCCCGGGGAACGTCAGGAGCGCTGTCCGTAGCCCCGGAGGCGTTCGGACACCTCCGCCAGCTGGGCCTCGGTCAGGAGTGACGGCGTGCGGCCCGGCACCGAGGCGGCCGTCAGCCAGAGGCGGCACATCCACTCCAGCTGGGCCGTGCGGTCGTAGGCCTGGTCGAGTGAGGTGCCGTAGGTGACCGTGCCGTGGTTCCGGAGCAGGCAGCCGGTGCGGTCGGCGAGGGCGGCGAGCATGCCGCGCGCCAGTTCGCCGGTGCCGTAGGCCGCGTACGGGGCGACGCGGACGGGGCCGCCGAGGGCCGCGGTCATGTAGTGGACCGGCGGGAGTTCGGGGACGAGCAGCGAGACCGCCGTCGCGTGCACGGCGTGGGTGTGGACGACGGCCCGGGCGCCGGGGTCGGCGCGGTAGACGGCGAGGTGCATGGGCAGTTCGCTGGTGGGGACCAGGGTGCCGAGCACCTGCCGGCCGTCGAGCCCGACGCCGGTCGCGTCGTCGGGGGTCAGCCGGTCGTAGGGCACGCCGGACGGGGTGACCAGGACCGTGTCGCCGACGCGCACCGAGACGTTGCCGGAGGTTCCGACGACCAGGCCGTCGGCGACCGTCCGCCGGGCGGTCGCGACCAGTTCGTCCCAGGCCGACGCGAGGGACGGGGGCAGGGACGGGGACAGGGACGACGCCCGGTCCGAGGATCTGCCCGACGCCCGGTCCGAGGGACTGTCCGACGCCCGGTCCGTGGGACTGTCCGAGGCGTTGTCCGAGATCTCGTCCGACGCCCGTGCCGCTCCCCCGCCCCGGCCCCAGGTCGCGTCCGTCCGCCCGTCCCGCGCATGTGTCACGGCAACCGTCTCCTCCCGGGCGCCCGAGCGCCCTCGCGTCCCCGCCGTCGAGCGGCCTCGCGGCGATCCTGCCAGGGGCGTCTCCGGAGAGCACCGGAGCGGTCACGGACAGGGAGGCGGCGGCCCCGCTTCCGGTCACTGTGACGCCCTGCTCAGTTCATCTTCCGTTCACCCTGGTTACCTACGTTCGTCGCGCCAACGACCTCGAACGATTGCCTGGGTAAATGGAAAGCTTCTCGCTGATCCTCGCGATTGTGGTGGTAACCGCACTCGCGTTTGATTTCACGAACGGTTTCCACGACACCGCGAACGCGATGGCAACGACCATTTCGACCGGTGCGCTCAAGCCCAAGGTGGCGGTGGCGATGTCCGCCGTCCTCAACCTTGTAGGCGCCTTCCTCTCCGTGGAGGTCGCCAACACGATCTCCAAGGGTCTCGTCGACGAGACCGGCATCCGTCCCGAGGTCATCTTCGCCGCCCTGGTCGGCGCGATCCTCTGGAACCTGCTGACCTGGCTGGTCGGACTCCCCTCCAGTTCCTCGCACGCCCTCATGGGCGGTCTGATCGGCGCGGCCGTCGCCTCGGCGGGCATCGGCGCCGTCCACGGCGACGTACTCGTCACCAAGGTGCTCCTCCCGGCGATCGCCGCCCCGATCGTGGCCGGCGTCGCGGCGATGCTCGCCTCCCGGATGACGTACTCGCTGGGCCGCAAGGCCGACGGCAAGGCCGCCGCGAAGGGCTACCGCGCCGGGCAGATCGCCTCCGCCGGTCTGGTCTCGCTGGCCCACGGCACCAACGACGCCCAGAAGACGATGGGCATCATCACCCTCGCGCTGGTCGCCGGCGGCTCGCTCGCCCCCGACTCCGACCCGCCGGTGTGGGTGATCCTCTCCGCCGGCCTGGCCATCGCGCTCGGCACCTACCTCGGCGGCTGGCGCATCATCCGCACCATGGGCAAGGGCCTGACCGACCTCCAGCCGCAGCAGGGCTTCGCCGCCCAGACCAGCGCCGCCACGGTCATCCTGGCCTCCTCCCACCTCGGCTTCTCCCTCTCCACCACGCACTCGGTCTCCGGTGCGGTGATGGGCGCGGGCCTCGGCCGCAAGGGCGGTGTGGTCCGCTGGTCCACGGCCACCCGGATGTTCGTCGCCTGGGGTCTGACGCTCCCGGCGGCGGCCCTGGTCGCCGCGCTCGCCGAGTGGGTCTGCCGGCTCGGCGACTGGGGCACGGCCCTCGTCGCCCTCTTCCTGGTCGCCTCCAGCTTCGCGATCTGGCGGATCTCCCGGCGCGAGGTCGTCGACCACACCAACGTCGTCGACGTCGACACGGACCCGGTCGCCGGGGCGCCCGGACAGCCCGAGCCGGCCGGGGTGGTCACCACCGCGATGGCCGCCGTCTCGCCGCCGCCGGCGGGCGTGACCGAGGACCTGACGGCCACCGTCGCGGCCCCGGCCGAACCGTCCGGGCCGTCCGACCCGCAGGCGTCCAAGGCCGCCTCCTCGGCCGCCACCACCGTCTGAGTCCGGCCCCAGGGAACGAAGGAAAGCGAACCTCCATGAGCATCGACTGGGCAGCCCTCGGCTCCGTCTTCGGCGTCAGCCTCGTGGTCACCGTGGCCCTGGTGGGCCTGTTCACCCTCGGCATCGTCGGTCTCTCCCGCCAGGAGCAGGCCGCCGCCCGGGGCGGCTCCGCGGCCCTCGCGGTCACCGGCGCGTACGCCTGCTTCGCGGCCTGTGCCGCGGCGGTGGCGTACGGGATCTATCTGATCGTCGCCTGAACACCGTCGCCTGAACACCGCGCCCGTCTCGTCGCCTGAAGCGCCGCGCCCGTCGTCGCGTTCAGGGCGGCGCCCGCGAAGGGGCGGGGGCGGGAGACGGACTCGAACCGTTTCCCGCCCCCGCCCCTTCGCGTGTCGGCCCGCACCGCCCGGTGTGGGCCTTCGCACACTCTCCCGTCGCAGGTCAAGGCCAGGTTGACGGGTGTTCGGGGACCATGGTGGACTTCCGGAGCCATCTACGGCGGCAGGAGAGGAAGCCCGGTGCGAATCCGGCGCGGTCCCGCCACTGTGACCGGGGAAACAGGAGCCCCGGGAGCCAGGAACTCTCACCGCCGGACTCTTCGAACCAGGGCGTGGACACCCTGAGTGAGGACATGACGCGATGCCCGGCTGCCGCCCGACGTTCACTACCAGGTGCTTCCTTCCTGACCGTGTGACCGGCTGAGCCCGTGCGTGCCGGACGCGTCTTCGCGTACGGCGCCGCGGCCGGCCTTCTCGGCGACCTCCTCCTCGGCGACCCGCGCCGCGGACACCCGGTCGCCGCATTCGGCCGTGCCGCCGGTGCCGTGGAACAGCAGTTGTGGCGGGACCACCGGGGGTGGGGCGCGCTGCACACCCTCGTGTGCGCCGGAGGCGCCGCCGCCCTCGGTTCGGCCGCCGCACGCGCCGTACGCCGCTCCCCCGCCGCCTCCGTCGCGCTGACCGGCGCGGCGACCTGGGCCGTGGTCGGCTCCACCTCGCTGGCCCGCGAGGCCCGCGCGGTCGGACGGGCCCTGGAGGCCGGGGACGTCGAGGCTGCCCGGGCCCGGCTGCCGCACCTGTGCGGGCGGGACCCGCAGGCACTGGACGCCGACGGGATCGCCCGGGCCGTCGTGGAGTCCGTCGCCGAGAACACGTCGGACGCGGTGGTGGGCGCCCTGGTCTGGGGCGCCGTGGCCGGGGTGCCGGGGCTGCTCGGCTTCCGGGCCGTCAACACGCTGGACGCGATGGTCGGCCACAGGTCCCCCAGATACCGCCGCTACGGCTGGGCCTCGGCCCGCCTCGACGACCTCGCGGGCTGGCCGGGCGCCCGCCTGACCGCCGCCCTGACCACCGTCGCCGGCGGCGATCCGCGCGGCGCACTGCGGGCCTGGCGTGCGGACGCGGGGCAGCACCCGAGCCCCAACGCCGGGCCCGTGGAGGCCTCGTTCGCGGGCGCCCTGGGCCTGCGGCTCGGCGGGACGCTGTCCTACGGCGGGCGGGTGGAGCACCGGCCCGTCCTCAACGGGGCGGCGGGACGCGCCGTACGGGCCGGGTCCGGCGACATCGACCGCGCCGTGCGCCTCTCCCGGCGCGTGGGCTGGCTGGCGCTGGGCGTGTGCGCGGGCGCACGGCTGCTCGCGCACGGCATCGCCGGGACGTCACGGATGCGCGCCGTGACCGGGAAGGGACGGACCTCCGCCGTGACCGGGAAGGGGCGGCCGCGTGTCATGACCGGTACGGGACAGCCGCGTGTCATGACCGGTACGGGACGGACGTGCGCCATGGCCGGGAAGGGACGTGCGTCATGAACGGTGGCCTCCTCGTGGCCGGCACCACCTCCGACGCCGGCAAGAGCGTCGTCACCGCCGGGATCTGCCGCTGGCTGGTGCGCCACGGCGTCAAGGTCGCGCCCTTCAAGGCGCAGAACATGTCGCTCAATTCGTTCGTGACCCGCGAGGGCGCCGAGATCGGGCGGGCGCAGGCCATGCAGGCCCAGGCGTGCCGCGTGGAGCCGACCGCCCACATGAATCCGGTGCTGCTCAAGCCGGGCGGCGAGCGCAGCAGCCAAGTGGTGCTGCTCGGCAGGCCCGTCGGGGAGATGAGCGCCCGCGGCTACCACGGCGGGCGCCAGGAGCGGCTGCTCGGCACGGTGCTCGACTCGCTGACCGAACTGCGCGGCACGTACGACGCGGTGATCTGCGAGGGCGCGGGCAGCCCGGCCGAGATCAACCTGCGCCGCACCGACATCGTGAACATGGGGATCGCCCGGGGCGCCGGGCTCCCGGTCCTCGTCGTCGGCGACATCGACCGCGGCGGCGTCTTCGCCTCCTTCTTCGGCACGGTGGCGCTGCTCGCGCCCGAGGACCAGGCGCTGGTCGCCGGGTTCCTCGTCAACAAGTTCCGCGGCGACGTCTCGCTCCTCGAGCCGGGGCTGGACATGCTGCACGGCCTCACCGGCCGGCGCACGTACGGGGTGCTGCCCTTCCGGCACGGGCTCGGCATCGACGAGGAGGACGGGCTGCGCGTCTCCCTGCGGGGGACGGTGCGGGAGTCGGCCGTCGCGCCGCCGGTCGGCGAGGACGTGCTGCGGGTCGCGGTCTGTGCCGTGCCGCTGATGTCCAACTTCACGGACGTGGACGCGCTGGCCGCCGAACCCGGCGTCGTGGTGCGGTTCGTGGACCGGCCCGAGGAACTGGCCGACGCCGACCTGGTGATCGTGCCGGGGACGCGCGGGACGGTACGGGCGCTGGCGTGGCTGCGGGAGCGGGGACTCGCGGACGCGATCGCCCGCAGGGCCGCCGAGGACCGGCCGGTGCTCGGGATCTGCGGCGGCTTCCAGCTCCTCGGCGAGCACATCGAGGACGAGGTCGAGTCGCGCGCCGGGCACGTGGACGGGCTCGGACTGCTGCCCGTGCGGGTGCGGTTCGCCCGCGAGAAGACCCTCACGCGTCCGGTGGGCGAGGCCCTCGGCGAGCGCGTCGAGGGGTACGAGATCCACCACGGGGTCGCCGAAGTGACGGGCGGTACTCCCTTCTTGGACGGCTGCCGGGTCGGCCGGACCTGGGGCACGCACTGGCACGGTTCGCTGGAGTCGGACGGCTTCCGGCGGGCGTTCCTGCGCGAGGTGGCGGCCGCCGCGGGCCGCCGCTTCGTGCCGGCCGCCGGCACCTCGTTCGCCGCGCTGCGCGAGGAGCAGCTCGACCGGCTCGGCGACCTGATCGAACACCACGCGGACACCGACGCGCTGTGGCGGCTCATCGAGTCCGGCGCGCCGCAAGGACTGCCCTTCATTCCACCGGGAGCGCCCGCATGAGCACAGTGCTGTTGTTGTCGACCGCCGACACGGACCTGCTGGCGGCCCGCGCGTCGGACGCCGCCTACCGGATCGGCAACCCGACCCGGGTCGGCGTCCACGAGGAGCTGCCGGGCCTGGTCGAGGGCGCGGACCTCGCCGTCGTCCGCCTGCTCGGCGGCAAACGCGCCTGGGAGGACGGTCTTGCCGCGCTGAAGGCCGCCGGGATCCCGACCGTCCTGCTGGGCGGCGAGAGCGTGCCGGACGCGGAGCTGATGGCGGAGTCGTCGGTCCCGGCCGGGGTGGTGGCCGAGGCGCTGCGGTACCTGGTCGAGGGCGGCCCGGACAACCTCACCCAGCTCGCCCGCTTCCTGTCGGACACGGTGCTGCTGACCGGCGAGGGCTTCGAGGAGCCGCGGAAGATGCCGGAGTTCGGCGTCCACGGCTCCCGGGACGTCGTGGACGGCCGTCCCACGGTCGGCGTGCTCTTCTACCGCGCCCACCAGCTGAGCGGCAACACCGCCTTCGTCGACACGCTGTGCGACGCGATCGAGGCGCGCGGCGCCAACGCGCTGCCCGTGTACTGCGGTTCGCTGCGCGGCGCCGACCCCGCGCTGTACGAGCTGCTGGGGCGGGCCGACGCCCTGGTCGCCACGGTCCTCGCGGCCGGCGGCACGCACGCCTCCGAGGCGTCGGCGGGCGGCGAGGACGAGGCCTGGGACGTCGGCGCGCTGGCCGACCTGAACGTGCCCGTGCTGCAAGGGCTCTGCCTCACCTCCTCCCGCGCCGCCTGGGAGGCCTCGGACGCCGCCCTCTCCCCCATGGACGCGGCGATGCAGGTCGCCATCCCGGAGTTCGACGGGCGTCTGGTCACCGTGCCGTTCTCCTTCAAGGAACAGGGCCCCGACGAGGTCCCGGTCTACGTCGCCGACCCCGAGCGGGCCGCACGGGTCGCCGGGATCGCCGTACGGCACGCGGCCCTCGGGCACAAGCCGAACGCCGACAAGAGGCTCGCGCTGGTCTTCACGGCGTACCCGACCAAGCACTCCCGCGTCGGCAACGCGGTGGGCCTGGACACCCCGGCGTCGGCGGTCCGGGTCCTGGACGCGCTCAGGGAGGCGGGGTACGGGGTCACCGGGTACCCCGCCGAGGGCGACGAGCTGATCCACCGGCTGATCGAGGCCGGCGGCCACGACGTGGAGTGGCTGACCGAGGACCAGTTGGCGGCGGCGCCCGCGCGGGTGCCGCTGGCCGACTACCGGGCCTGGTTCGAGAAGCTGGACCCGGAGCTGCGGGACGCGATGACCGGGGCGTGGGGCGAACCGCCGGGCTCCCTGTACGTCGACGGGGACGACGTCGTCCTGGCCTCCCTCCAGTTCGGGAACGTCGTCGTCATGATCCAGCCGCCGCGCGGCTTCGGGGAGAACCCGATCGCGATCTACCACGACCCGGACATGCCGCCGTCGCACCACTACATGGCCGCGTACCGCTGGCTGGAGAACAGTTTCGGCGCCGACGCGATCGTGCACATGGGCAAGCACGGCACGATGGAGTGGCTGCCGGGCAAGGGCCTCGGCCTGAGCGCGGGCTGTGCGCCGGACGCCGTCCTGGGCGACCTGCCGCTGATCTACCCCTTCATCGTCAACGACCCCGGCGAGGGCACCCAGGCCAAGCGGCGCGGACACGCCACGGTCGTCGACCACCTCGTACCGCCGATGGCACGCGCCGACACCTACGGCGACCTGGCCAAACTGGAGCAGCTGCTCGACGAGTACGCCCTCGTCTCCGACCTGGACCCGACGAAGGCACCCGCGGTCCGGGCGCAGATCTGGACGCTCGTCAAGGCGGCCGAGCTCCACCACGACCTGCACGTGGACGACCAGCCGGACGACGACGACTTCGACGAGTTCGTCATGCACATCGACGGCTACCTGTGCGAGATCAAGGACGTCCAGATCCGCGACGGCCTGCACGTCCTGGGCGGCGGCCCGGTCGGCGAACCGCGCGTCAACCTGGTCCTGGCGGTGCTGCGCGCCTCGCAGGTGTGGGGCGGGCAGGCCAACGCCCTGCCGGGCCTGCGGGCCTGTCTGGCCGAGCACTTCGGGCTGGTGGAGAAGGAGCTGCTGGCCGGGCCCGGCGCCCCGGTGAAGGTGCCGGTGGAGCTGACGGACCTGGTGGACGGCCCGGCCCGCTCGGCGGCCGACGCGATCGACCTCCTGGAGCAGCTGTGCCGGCGGCTCGCGGAGGGCATGGAGGAACGCGGCTGGGCGGTCGCCGAGAGCGCTCCCCTGGTCGGGGAGGTGCTGCGCACCGAACTGCCCGGCGCGGCGGCCGTGCTGGAGTTCGCCTGCACCGAGGTCGTGCCGCGGCTCGCGCGGACCACGGACGAGATCGGGCACATCCTGCGGGCCCTGGACGGCGGTTACGTCCCGGCGGGGCCGTCCGGCTCCCCGACCCGCGGGCTGGCCAACGTCCTGCCGACCGGCCGGAACTTCTACTCCGTCGACCCGAAGGCGATTCCGTCCCGGCTGAGCTGGGAGGTGGGCCAGTCGCTCGCGGACTCGCTGGTCCAGCGCTACCTGACCGACACCGGTGAGTACCCGAAGTCGGTCGGCCTCACGGTGTGGGGCACGTCCGCGATGCGCACCCAGGGCGACGACATCGCCGAGATCCTGGCGCTGCTGGGGTGCCGTCCGGTCTGGGACGACGCGTCGCGCCGGGTGACGGGCTTCGAGGTGGTGCCGCTCGCCGAGCTGGGCCGGCCGCGGGTCGATGTGACGGTGCGCATCTCGGGCTTCTTCCGGGACGCGTTCCCGCACGTCGTGGGGCTGATCGACGACGCGGTACGGGCGGTGGCGGAACTGGCCGAGCCCGCCGCGCAGAACTTCGTCCGCGCGCACGCCGACGAGGACACCGCCGAGCACGGCGACCGGCGCCGGGCGACCTCCCGCATCTTCGGCTCCAAGCCGGGCGCGTACGGCGCCGGTCTGCTGCCGCTGATCGACGCCCGCAACTGGCGCAGCGACGCGGACCTCGCCGAGGTGTACGCGGTGTGGGGCGGCTACGCCTACGGGCGCGGGCTGGACGGGCGGCCGGCGCGCGGGGACATGGAGACGGCGTTCCGGCGGATCGCGGTGGCGGCGAAGAACGTCGACACCAGGGAACACGATCTCGTCGACGCCGACGACTACTTCCAGTACCACGGCGGCATGGTGGCCATGGTGCGGCATCTGACGGGCGAGAGCCCGGAGGCGTACGTGGGCGACTCCGCCACTCCGGATCAGGTGAAGACGCGCACGCTGGGCGAGGAGACACACAGGGTCTTCCGGGCGCGGGTGGTCAACCCGCGGTGGATGGCGGCCATGCGGCGGCACGGCTACAAGGGTGCCTTCGAGATGGCGGCCACCGTCGACTACCTCTTCGGCTACGACGCCACGGCCGGGGTCGTGGACGACTGGATGTACGAGAAGTTGTCGGCGGAGTACGTCTTCGACGCGGAGAACCGGGACTTCATGAAGAAGTCCAACCCCTGGGCGCTGCGCGGCATCACCGAGCGGCTCCTCGAGGCCGCGGACCGGGGGCTGTGGGCGGAGCCGGACGCGGAGACGCTGGAGCGGCTGCGTGCCACGTATCTGGAGCTCGAGGGCGACCTGGAAGGTGACGACAAGTGAGTACCCCGTTTCCGTTCACGGCTGTCGTCGGACAGGACGACCTGCGGCTCGCGCTGCTCCTCAACGCGGTGAGCCCGGCCGTCGGCGGCGTCCTCGTGCGCGGCGAGAAGGGCACGGCCAAGTCCACGGCCGTGCGGGCGCTGTCGGCGCTGATGCCGGAGGTGGACGTCGTCTCCGGGTGCCGTTTCTCCTGCGACCCGGCCTCGCCCGACCCCGGCTGCCCGGACGGGCCGCACGGGACAGGGGCCTCGGGCTCCCGGCCGGCGCGGATGGTCGAGCTGCCCGTCGGTGCCTCCGAGGACCGGCTGGTGGGCGCCCTCGACATCGAGCGGGCGCTGGCTGAGGGCGTGAAGGCCTTCGAGCCGGGGCTGCTGGCCGACGCGCACCGCGGGATCCTGTACGTCGACGAGGTCAACCTGCTCCACGACCACCTGGTCGACCTGCTCCTCGACGCCGCCGCGATGGGCGCCTCCTACGTGGAGCGCGAGGGCGTGTCGGTACGGCATGCCTCGAAGTTCCTGCTCGTCGGGACGATGAACCCCGAAGAGGGTGAGCTGCGGCCGCAGTTGCTGGACCGGTTCGGCCTGACCGTCGAGGTCGCCGCCTCGCGTGAGCCCGACCAGCGCGTGGAGGTCGTACGGCGCCGGCTGGCGTACGACGACGATCCGAACGGTTTCGCCGGGCGCTGGGCCGACGAGGAGGCCGCCGTACGGGCGCGGATCGTGGCGGCGCGGGAGCTGCTGCCGTCGGTGCAGCTGGGCGACGGGGCGCTGCGGCAGATCGCGGCGACCTGTGCGGCCTTCGAGGTGGACGGCATGCGGGCCGACATCGTGATGGCCCGGACGGCGACCGCGCTGGCGGCGTGGGCCGGGCGGACGGAGGTGCTGGCGGAGGACGTGCGGCAGGCGGCGCTGCTGGCGCTGCCGCACCGGCGGCGGCGGAACCCCTTCGACGCCCCCGGGCTGGACGAGGACAAGCTGGACGAGACGCTGGAGGAGTTCGGCGGGCAGGACGGCGAGGACGAAGGCGAGGGCGAGGACGGGGACGGGGACGGGGACGACGATCCCGGTCCGGGGCCCGGTGGCGGTCCCGGTGGACAGCCCGAGCCCGACGACGCGCCTCGCGGGGACGGTGACGCCGCCGCGCGGCCCGAGGCCGGGGAGGGCGGGGAGCCGCAGCCCTCCGGCGGTGGCGGCGGTGAGCAGTCCCCGGCGCGTGCCGCCGAGCCGTTCCGGACCAAGGTGCTGAGCGTGCCGGGGCTCGGCGAGGGTGCCGCCGGGCGGCGGTCCCGGGCGCGGACCGAGCACGGGCGGACCATCGGGGCCCGGCGTCCCCAGGGGTCGCTGACCAAGCTGCACCTGGCGGCCACCGTGCAGGCGGCGGCACCGCACCAGCGGGCGCGGGGCCGCAGCGGGCCGGGGCTCGTGGTGCGCCGGGACGATCTGCGGCAGGCGAGCAGGGAGGGGCGTGAGGGCAACCTCGTGCTCTTCGTCGTCGACGCCTCCGGGTCGATGGCCGCGCGGCAGCGGATGAGTGCCGTCAAGGGTGCCGTGCTGTCGCTGCTGCTGGACGCGTACCAACGGCGGGACAAGGTGGGGCTGGTGACCTTCCGGGGGTCGGCCGCCGACGTGGCGCTGCCGCCGACCTCGTCGGTGGACGCGGCGGCGGTCCGCCTGGAGTCGCTGCCGACCGGGGGGCGTACGCCGCTCGCGGCCGGGTTGCTGAAGGCGCACGAGGTGCTGCGCGTGGAGCGGCTGCGGGATCCGGCGCGGCGCGCGCTGGTGGTCGTGGTGACGGACGGGCGGGCCACCGGTGGGCCCGAGCCGGTCGCGCTGGCGGGGCGTGCGGCGCGGTTGTTCGCGGCCGAGGGGGTCGCATCGGTGGTCGTGGACTGCGAGTCGGGGCCGGTGCGGCTCGGGCTGGCCGGGCAGCTCGCCGGTGAGCTGGGCGGTACGGCGGTGACGTTGGACGAGCTGCGGGCGGACTCGATCGCCGGTCTGGTGAGGGACGTCCAGGGCAGTGGGCAGGGCAGCAAGGGCGCCAGGAGGGCCGCGTAATGCCGCAGGGCAAGCCGAGCGTCGTGCCGGACGACGGGCTGACGACCCGGCAGCGGCGCAATCGTCCGCTGGTCGTCGTGCACACGGGCATCGGGAAGGGCAAGTCCACCGCCGCCTTCGGGCTGGCGCTGCGCGCCTGGAACCAGGGGTGGCCGATCGGGGTGTTCCAGTTCGTCAAGTCGGCCAAGTGGAAGGTCGGCGAGGAGAACGCGCTGCGGGTGCTGGGCGCCAGTGGTGAGGGCGGGTCCGTCGACTGGCACAAGATGGGCGAGGGCTGGTCCTGGGTCCAGCGCGACGCGCAGCTGGACAACGAGGAGAAGGCCCGGGAGGGCTGGGAGCAGGTCAAGCGGGACCTGGCCGCCGAGACGTACAAGCTGTACGTGCTGGACGAGTTCGCCTACCCGATGCACTGGGGGTGGGTCGACACCGACGAGGTGGTGTCCGTGCTGCGGGAGCGGCCCGGGACCCAGCACGTCGTGATCACCGGGCGGAACGCGCCGGAGAAGCTGGTGGGGTTCGCGGACCTCGTGACCGACATGTCCAAGGTCAAGCATCCGATGGACGCGGGGCAGAAGGGGCAGAGGGGCATCGAGTGGTGAGTCCGTCAGCCTCCTCCGGCCCGTCCGTCTCCTCCGGCCCGTCCGTCTCCTCCGGCCCGTCCGGCTCGTCCGGCTCGTCCGGCTTCTCCAGCCCCTCCGGCCCCGCCGTTCCCCGGCTGGTCGTCGCCGCGCCCTCGTCCGGCAGCGGCAAGACCACCGTCGCCACCGGGCTGATGGCCGCGCTCACGGCGCGTGGGCTCACGGTGTCGCCGCACAAGGTCGGGCCCGACTACATCGACCCCGGGTACCACGCGCTCGCCACCGGGCGGGCGGGGCGCAACCTGGACGCCTACCTGTGCGGTCCCGACCTCGTCGGGCCGCTGTTCGTGCACGGGGCCCGCGGGTGCGACATCGCGGTCGTCGAGGGTGTGATGGGGCTGTTCGACGGTGCCGCCGGGGAGGGCGAGCTGGCGTCCACCGCGCAGGTCGCGAAGCTGCTGCGGGCACCGGTCGTCCTGGTCGTGGACGCGTCCTCGCAGTCCCGGTCGGTGGCGGCGCTGGTGCACGGGTTCGTGGGCTGGGACCCGGAGGTGCGGATCGGGGGCGTGATCCTCAACAAGGTCGCGTCCGACCGGCACGAGGCGTTGTTGCGGGAGGCGCTGGACTCCGTCGGGGTACCGGTGCTGGGGGTGCTGCGGCGGGCGCCGCAGGTGGATGTGCCGTCGCGGCATCTGGGGCTGGTGCCGGTCGCCGAGCGGGGTGCGGAGGCGGTGGGGGCGGTCGCGGCGATGGCCGCGCAGGTGGCCGACGGGTGTGATCTGGAGGCGTTGGTCGGGCTGGCGCGGGGCGCGGGTGCGTTGTCGTGCGGGGGGTGGGAT
>NZ_JACBYP010000058.1 GCF_018982965.1 Streptomyces mayonensis
CCCGTACGCCACCCCCACCAGCCCTCCCACCATCCTCAGCACCCGGAGCACCCGGAGCACCCGGAGCACCCGGAGCACCCGGACCACCCGGACCACCCGCACCACCCACGCCACTCCCGTCACGCCCCTCACTCGCAACCCGCATACGCGCCGCACGCCACGGCCACCGCCGACAGCACCGGTGCCACCGGCGGCACCGGCGTCACGGACACCCCCTGACCTGCGGCTTCGTGCGCTCCGAAGAACCATCCGCCGCAGGTGTGACACTTTCGGCCGCCCGCGCGCAGTAATGAGTGAGCCGACTGGTCATCGGCTTCCGCACCGAGCCGGGGTTCCCCCCGTACCTACGGCTCGTGCACCTCGGCGCGGGCGGGACACGTTCCCCCGGTCCCGCCCGCGCCCCCGAGCGCCGTACCCGCTCCCACCGGGTCCACGACCTCACTCGTACACGACCTCACTCGTACACGACCTGACTCGTGCACGACGTCACTGGTACACGACGACCTTGTCGCCGTTCCGCACCTGCGCGTACAGGTCCGCGATCGCGCCCTCGTCCCGTACGTTGACGCAGCCGTGCGAGGCGCCCGCGTAGCCGTGGGCCGCGAAGTCGTAGGAGTAGTGCACGGCCTGGCCGCCGCTGAAGAACATGGCGTAGGGCATGGCCGAGTCGTAGAGCGTCGACCAGTGGTTGCGGGACTTCCAGTAGACCTCGAAGACGCCCTCGCGGGTGGGCGTGTGCTGCGAGCCGAAACGCACCGCCGTCGTCGACACGGTCCGGCCGTCGACCATCCAGCGCAGGGTCCGGCTGGTCTTGCTGATGCACAGCACCCGTCCGGTCAGACAGCGCGGGTCGGGCGCGGCGGCCGGCTGCCCGCCCATCAGGTACAGCTCCCACTTGCCCGGTTCGTGTGTCATGTCCAGCAGTCGCTGCCAGGTCGCCGTGTCCGTACTGCCGGTCCTCGGCAGCCCGCGCTTGCCCTGGAAGCCGCTCACCGCCTGCTCGGTCAGGTCGTCGTACGTCCCGGTGGGCCCGTCGTCGAGCCACTCGACCTGACGCAGCCGCGCCTGGAGTTCGCGCACGTCCCGGCCGGTGTCGCCGCCCTTCCACAGCACTCTCGCCTGCGAACGGACCGGCGGCGGGGCGCTCGACGGCCCGCGGTCGGCCGGGCGGTGCTCGGACGGGGCGCCGGAGACGTCTATGTGCACCGGCGTGCGCCCCTTGCCGTCCACGCCGGTGCCCTGCACGGTGCAGCCGCCCACCACCAGCGCGGCCCCCAGGGCGAGGACGACCGCCCGTCCGGTGTTCCCCGTGCCCCTGTTCCCCATGCTCCTGTGCCCCATGCCCCTCATACGCATCACGGCCCCCCGCCCTCTCACGGCCTTGCACGGATGTCCCCTGAGATGTTCCCCGCGGACGACGCCGTACGAACGGCACGGCATGGTTGTGAGCGGGACCGCAGGGAGCTTGTGAGCAAGGTCCCAGCGCGGGCTGCTCCACCGGGTGCAGGCGCGCGGATACAGTCCGTTGAAGAATCGGCCCGCACTGCGGGCAGGCAGACGGGTAGCTTCGAGCAGTACTCAGCGGGAGGCATCACACCATGACGCGCGAGTCCGAGTCCGGGCTGCCCATCGAACCGGTCTACGGGCCCGAGGCCCTGGGCGACTGGGACCCGGCGGAGAAGCTGGGGGAGCCGGGGGCGTACCCGTACACGCGGGGTGTGTATCCGTCGATGTACACGGGCCGGCCGTGGACGATGCGTCAGTACGCGGGTTTTGGCACGGCGACGGAGTCCAACGCCCGGTACAAGCAGCTGATCGCGAACGGGACGATGGGGTTGTCGGTCGCGTTCGACCTGCCGACCCAGATGGGGCACGACTCCGACGCGCCGATCGCGTCGGGCGAGGTCGGCAAGGTGGGTGTGGCGATCGACTCGATCGACGACATGCGGGTGCTGTTCGGCGGGATTCCGCTGGACAAGGTCTCGACGTCGATGACGATCAACGCACCCGCCGCGCTGCTGCTCCTGCTCTACCAACTGGTCGCCGAGGAGCAGGGCGTGGGCGCCGACAAGCTCACCGGCACGATCCAGAACGACGTGCTGAAGGAGTACATCGCGCGGGGGACGTACATCTTCCCGCCGAAGCCCTCGCTCCGGCTGATCGCGGACATCTTCAAGTACTGCCGGGCCGAGATCCCGAAGTGGAACACCATCTCCATCTCCGGCTACCACATGGCCGAGGCGGGTGCCTCTCCCGCGCAGGAGATCGCCTTCACGCTCGCGGACGGCATCGAGTACGTGCGCACGGCGGTCGCGGCCGGCATGGACGTGGACGACTTCGCGCCGCGCCTCTCCTTCTTCTTCGTGGCGCGTACGACGATCCTGGAGGAGGTCGCCAAGTTCCGTGCGGCCCGCAGGATCTGGGCGCGGGTGATGAAGGAGGAGTTCGGCGCCGAGAACCCCAAGTCGCTGATGCTGCGCTTCCACACCCAGACCGCCGGCGTGCAGCTGACCGCCCAGCAGCCCGAGGTCAACCTGGTGCGGGTGGCCGTGCAGGGGCTGGGCGCGGTTCTGGGCGGCACGCAGTCCCTGCACACGAACTCCTTCGACGAGGCGATCGCGCTGCCCACCGACAAGAGCGCGCGGCTGGCGCTGCGGACGCAGCAGGTGCTGGCGTACGAGACGGACGTGACGGCGACGGTCGACCCGTTCGCCGGGTCGTACGTGGTGGAACGGATGACCGACGACGTCGAGGCGGCGGCGCTGGAGCTGATGGGCAAGGTCGAGGACCTGGGCGGCGCGGTCAGCGCCATCGAGCACGGGTTCCAGAAGAACGAGATCGAGCGTTCGGCGTACCGCATCGCGCAGGAGACGGACTCGGGCGAGCGGGTCGTGGTCGGGGTCAACCGCTTCCAGCTCGACGAGGAGGAGCCCTACGAGCCGCTGCGCGTCGACCCGGCCATCGAGGCCCAGCAGGCCGAACGCCTGGCCGGGCTCCGCGCGGAACGCGACCAGCAGGCCGTGGACTCCGCCCTGACGGCCCTGAAGAAGGCCGCCGAGGGCGACGACAACGTCCTCTACCCCATGAAGGACGCCCTGCGCGCCCGCGCCACCGTCGGCGAGGTCTGCAACACCCTGCGCGAGGTCTGGGGCGCCTATGTGCCCTCGGACGTCTTCTGACGGCACGGCCCCGGCCGCCGGGCGCCGGGGCGCCGGGCCGGGGCGCCGCCCCGGAGGGACGGGGGCCGGGGGCGGGAGGCGTACGGCCCGTCAGCCGGTCAGCCCGAACCGGCCCAGGTAGGCCGCCAGCCCGTCCGGCGTGTCCCCGGCCCACCCCACGTACCCGTCCGGCCGTACGAGGAACAGCCCCGCGCCGTACGCCCCGTGCGCCTGTCCGTGCACCACCCGCACCGCCGCGCCCACGCCGGCGGGCGCGTCGGCGCCCAGGGCCAGCAGGGTCCAGTGCGGCCCCCGGAAGGCGTCGAAGAGCCGTACGCCGCCCACCCGGCCGTCGGGGGCCCGGTCCCCGGCCCGTACCGCGCCCTCCGCGACCGACGCCCGTGTCTCCACCGTCAGCGGCGACTCCCGGTACCCGAGCCCCATCTGCCGGGTCGCCCCGCCGCGCTGCACCTTGCCGTGGTGGACGTCGGTCGACAGCTCGATCATCTGCGCTGCGACCGGGCGCCGTTCCTCCTCGTAGCTGTCCAGGAGCGCGGCCGGGGCGTCGCCCGCCAGGACCGTGCCCAGCTTCCAGCCCAGGTTGTAGGCGTCCTGGACGCTGGTGTTCAGGCCCTGGCCGCCCGCCGGTGAGTGCACGTGCGCCGCGTCCCCCGCGATGAAGACCCGGCCCGCGCGGAAGCGGTCGGCCAGGGCGGCGCGCGGACGGAAGTCCGTGGCCCAGCGCACCTCGGTCACGTTCTCGGCGGCGAGGTGCGAGCGTTCCGCGACGACCTTGCGGACGGCGTCCGGGCTGAGGTCGACCTCCGCGTCCTCGTCCAGGAACTGCGCGATCAGCTGGAAGTCCTCGGTGCCGGCCAGCGGGCAGAGGGTGAGCAGGCCGACACCGCCGGCGGGCGGGAAGACGTGCCAGTTGTCCCGGTCGAGACCGGCGACCCGGACGTCCGCGACCAGCATCGGGTGCGGGTCGACGGTCTCGCCGGTCATGCCGATGCCCAGCGCGCGGCGCACGGCCGAGCGGCCGCCGTCGGCGGCGACCAGGTAGCGGGCGCGCACCGTGCCGCCCGAGGAGAGGTGCGCGGTGACACCGTCCGCGTCCTGGTCGAGACCGGCGACCTCCTGGCCGAAGGCGACCTCGCCGCCCAGTTCGGCCAGCCGCGCCGCCAGGATCTCCTGCGTCCGCCACTGCGGCACCATCCACTGCCTGTTGTACGGCGAGTCCTCGCTGGGCGTCAGCGCCGGGCCGAACAGGTGCTGCTCGCCGACCCGCTCGCCGTTCCGCCAGATCATGCAGACCGGGTAGGTGCCGCCCGCCGCGTGGATCGCGTCGAGGACCCCGAGGTCGTCGAACACCTCCATCGTGCGGGGCTGGAAGCCCTTGCCCCGTGAGCCGGGGAACAGTTCGTCCGCGCGCTCCAGGATCAGTGCGTCCACACCGCGCCGGGCCAGGTCGATTCCGAGCGTGAGGCCGGTGGGGCCCGCGCCGACGACCAGAACATCCGTGTTCATGCGTATCTCCTTAACGTCGTTAAGTGCCGCTTGGGTCCGAGGATGGCCTTAACGGCGTTAAGCTGTCAAGCGTGAGTACGGAACGACGCGCCCCCCTCGACCGCCGACGGGTCGCGGACACGGCGCTGAAGCTGCTGAACGAGGTGGGCCTCGACGGCCTGACCCTGCGCGCCATCGCCAGGGAGCTGGACGTCAAGGCGCCCGCCCTCTACTGGCACTTCAAGGACAAGCAGGCCCTGCTCGACGAGATGGCCACCGAGATGTACCGGCGGATGGTCGCCGGGACCCCGCTCGACCCGGCCGACACCTGGCGGGAGCGGCTGCTCACCGTCAACCGCGGCCTGCGGGCGTCGCTGCTGGGCTACCGGGACGGCGCCAAGGTGTTCAGCGGTTCACGCTTCACCGGCGCGGTGCACGCCCAGCACATGGAGGAGACGCTGCGGCTGCTCGTCGCCACCGGGCTCACCCTCGCCCAAGCGGTGCGGGCGGCCACGACGACGTACATGTTCACGCTCGGCTTCGTCACCGAGGAGCAAGGTGTCGAGCCTCTGCCCGGGGAGCGCCGGGAGGGCTTCGACGTGGACGAACGCGCCCGCCTGCTGGCCGACTACCCCCTGTCGGCCGCGGCGGGCGCGGAGATCTTCACGGACTACGAGAAGCACTTCGAGGAGTCGCTGGCCCTGGTGGTCGAGGGCGTCGCGGCCACCTACGGCCTCGACTGAGCGGCCCCCGCCGCCTTGCCGGGCCCGGCCGCCCTGGCCCGCTGCGCCGCCAGATACCGGCGCACCGTGCGGGTGACGACCGGCGGCAGCAGGTCGATCGCGACCCGGCGGGGGAGCGAGCGCGGCTTCGGCGGCCGGGACGCGGTCCGGCCCGCCGTGCCCGCGGTGCCCGGGCGGCTCGCCGCGGGCGCCGCCGGTGCGGGCGCGGGCTTCGGCGCGGGTTCCGGAGCGGGCGCGGGGTGCCGGGAGGCGGGGAGCGAGGGCGCCGGCGACAGCCGTTTGACCCGCGCGCGGGTCCGCACCAGCCGGTGCCCCGCCGCCTGCTCCACGGTCACCGCGATGTCCTCGCGCTCGCCCAGGGCGGCCAGCAGCTCCTCCTGGACCGGCTCGGGATCGCCCCAGGTGGCGTAGAGCTTCTGGCTGCTCAGACAGACCGGGCGCAGCCCGCGGTTGAGCACCGCCTCCCAGGCGGCGACCGCCACGCCCGGCGTGTGCTCGCTGCGGAAGTCGTCGAGGACGACGATCCCCTCGGACACCAGCAGCTTCTCCGCGGCGCCGATGTCGCCCTCGACGTGCTCGTACAGGTGCGAGGCGTCGACGTGGACGAAGCGGCAGGAGCCGGGGGCGACCTCGTCGAGGACCGCGGAACTCGGCGCCTGGATGACCGTCGGCAGGCTCTCGTGGAAGGAGAGGTAGTTGCGCTCGAAGGCCTGCCGGGTCAGCGACGCGTACGACTTCGCGGCCTCCGCCCGGTTGGCGTCGTCCGGCGGCTCCGCCCCGAACAGGTCGCAGACGGTGAGCTTCTCGTCGTCCCGCAGCCGGTCTCCCAGCAGGATGGCGCTCTTGCCCAGGTAGGCGCCCAGCTCCAGCAGGTCTCCGTGGGTGTCCAGCCGTTCCTGGCGTTCCAGGAACCAGGAGAACAGCATCTGGTCGAGCGGCCAGAACCAGCCCGGGACGTCGTTCAGCTCGCCGGGGTACTTGTGCGTCTCTTGAGCAGTCGCCATGGGGAAGAGGATGCACCCGCGACCGCTTGGAATCAGCCTTTCCGCACAATCTTATGGGCGGAAGATCCCAGAAATCGCTCAACGGGTTAACGCCGTCACCCACTGTGCCCACACGCCCCTGCCGACTGTGCCCGCACGTCCCTGCCGGCTGTGCCCACACGCCCCTGCCGGACCCGGAGACGGCCCGGCTCCGGGGCGTTCCCGCACCCGGGTCAGGAGGCCCGGAGGTAGGCCGAGCGGGCCGTCCTCCCCAGATACCTGAAGCGGCTCTCACCCTTCAGGTGGTCGTCCATGGCTTCCTTGATCCCCGGCCACTGCGGGTCCCCGTAGTCGTCCAGGACCACGATCGCGCCGGGCGCGGCGATCTCCTCGGCCCACTCCAGGTCCTGCGCGACACCCTTGGCCGAGTGGTCGCCGTCCACGACGATCACTCCGTAGCGCCGGTCCGAGACGGCCGCACGGGTCTCCGGGTCCTCGGAGTAGCCCCGCTGGATCCGTGCCGCCGCACCGGCCGCACCGGCCAGGCCGAGGTTGGTGCGTACGGCGTGCTCGTCGACCGGGGCTCCGGTGGGGTCGGCGGCCTGGCCGGTGCCCGGCTGGAGCTGGATGCCGGCGAAGGGGTCGACGATCGTCAGGCCGGGGCTGCGGCCGTCGCGCTCCATCATCCGCAGCAGTCCGGCGGAGAACAGGCCGTACAGCGTGCCGATCTCCAGGACGTCGTCGTTCGGCGGGTCGAGCAGCGGGACCGTGGCGAGCTTGCCGCAGATGTTCATGGTGCCGCCCGCGATCCGCCCGACACCCAGGGACTCCAGCGCGACCAGCAGCCGGTAGGCGGCGGCGACGTTGCGCTCCGCCGCGGCGCGGTCGTCCGCCAGGGCCGCGACCTCGCCGTAGAGCCGCTCCAGCGCGCCGCCCGCCAGGATGCGGGAGTTGCGGCGCCCCTGCGGGCCGACGAGCAGTTCGAAGGAGAGCTGGCGCTCCCTGAGCCGGTCGACCTCGCGGGCCAGCCGCTCGGTGTCCCCGCCGCCCGCCGCCGGGCCGGACGCGCGCCGGATCGCCGACCTGACCTGCCGTTCGATGCGCTGGTCGATCAGGTCGGCCACCGGGCGCAGCAGCCGCCGGGAGGCCGAACTGCGGAGAAGGGCACGGCTGTTCATGTCCAGGGACCTCGATCCGTTGTGGAGAATCCGTTGTGGAGCCGAACGTGGTGGAGCCGAACGTGGAGTTGCACCTGGTGGAGCCGGACGTGGTGCGTCGCGCCGACGGAGGCGGGCCGCGCGGGGGCCGATGCCGGAACGGCCGCGCGCCGGCCCCGTGGCTCAGCGCGGTCTGGACAGCGCGGTCCGCAGCCGCGGGGTCAGCGTGTCCTCGACGTACCGGTTCAGCAGCCAGGCCAGCGCGAGCATCGCCACGACGGTCAGCAGGAACGTGGCGTACGAGGGGATGCCCAGGTCCTGGTGGAGCGCCTCGATGACGACCCAGCCCAGGTGCTCGTGGACGAGGTAGAAGGGGTAGGTCAGCGCGCCCGCGACCGTCAGCCAGCGCCAGTTCGCCCAGTGCAGCCAGCCGAGCGCGATGACGGCGACCAGGGCGAAGCCCAGGGTGACGACGAGGATGATGCCGACGGACGAGCGGTTGGCGAAGGCGTCCGGGGACGGAGGGCGCCACAGGCTCTGCACGGTGGCGTGCTGCCCGAGCAGCCAGCTCACGGCGACGATGCCCCAGGCGTACACGTCGCGCCGGTCCCGGTGCACCAGGTACAGGCCGATGCCGCCGATGAAGTACGGGGCGTACTCGGGCATCAGGGTCAGCTTGAGCAGCGGCTCGTCCGCCGCCTGGGCGATCACCGCGGCCAGCGTCCAGCAGGCGCAGAAGAGGATCACCCGCTGCCGGGTCGCGCCCGGCAGGACGACGCAGAGGGCGAAGAGGGCGTAGAAGCGGATCTCCACCCACAGCGTCCAGTCCACGCCGAGGACGCGGTCCGCGCCGGTGGACTCGTGCAGCAGCGTCAGGTTCGCCAGGCCGTCGCTCGGCGACACCGTCGCGTAGGCGACCGACGGCAGGGCGAACACGAGCGTCACCAGGATCACCGCGGCCCAGTAGGCCGGCAGCAGGCGGGCGGCGCGGGAGGCGAAGAAGGACCGCAGGGACCGCCCCCACCCGCTCATGCAGATGACGAAGCCACTGATCACGAAGAACACCTGGACACCCAGGCAGCCGTACGCGAACAGCGTGTGCAGCGTGGGGAACTGGACCTCGGCCGACGACCCCCAGGCTCCGGTGACCTCGCCGCCGCGTCCCCCGTAGTGGTACGCGGCCACCATCAGCGCCGCCAGCAGCCGCAGCCCGTCCAGGGCGCGCAGCCGGGACACCCGGCGCGGCGGGGGAGCGGATTTTGAAGTGGGCGCCGGCGCGGAGTCCGGCGCGGGCGCCCCCTCGGCCACCGGTCGGACGGGCGCGCTGGTCACGGAATTCTCCTAGGCGGATGTCTGACGGCTGGGCGGATCTCTGGCAGCGGTGACTCCGCTGTGAGGTACCGGAGCACGGTAACCAGTACGTCAGTCCGATTCACACACGAGATTGTTCGATGCGGCAACGATTCGCCCCCTGGACCCGGGCCGTTCACCTCTGCGTCGTTATTGCTTTCTAAATTCGCCCGGCATCCCCTCATCCCGCAGCCGGCGAAACCGCTGTGGCAAAGAAGCGAAAAAAAGACGAAGAAGAAGACCAGGAGTGGCATGACGAGGGTCCAGAACAGACGTGCGCCCGGGGGTGAGCTGGACACCTGCCTGCGCGCCTGCGCGGTGCACAGCGGCAAGCTCGTGGGCAGCCTCGACCGGCGCCGCGCGGAACTCGCCGAGGAACTGCGCAAACTGCTCGTCGTCTGGGGGACACACCGCACCGAGGAGCCCGCCGCGGCCCCGTCCGGTGCCACCGCCCTGCTCAAGCGCGCCGTCAGGGGCTCGGCCGCCCCGGCCCCCGCCATCCCGGGCGACCTGCTCGACGCGCTGCTCGCCGTCGCCAACAAGGCCCTCCAGTGCGGCTACGACGACGAGCTGGACCTCGCCCTGAACATCAGCGACACCGTCCTCGCCCAGCGGAAGAACTCCCGCGCCGGCTGGCGGCTGCGCGCCCGGCTCCTGGAGGCGCTCGGCGACGAGGCCGGTGCCGTCGAGGCGTACGAGAAGTACGTCGCGCTCACCGACACCGACGGCTTCGGCGTCCGCTCCCGCATCGCCGGCCTGCGCGGCGCGGCGGACAAGGAGCGCGAACTGCTCGCGCTGCTGGCCCGGCAGTGCCCCCGCGCCCGCGACCACGCCCGCGGCCCGGCCACCGACGTGTGGGCCGAGGGACTGGCCGCGCACGACGCCGGGGACTGGGCGGCGGCCGAGCCACGGCTGGTGGGAGCGCTCCTGACCCTGGCCGAGGAACAGGCACCCGCCACCGACCTGCGGGAACTGCTCGACCAGTACCTGGACCTGCGCATCCCCGTCGACGACGACCTGCCGGCCCTCACCGAGGTCCTCGCGCTCTACGCCGAACAGCGCCGCAACCGGATGCGCGGCCCCGTCGCCGACCCCACCGTCGGCGGCGTGCGCTGGATCTCCCTCGGCGAGTTCCGCAACCGGATCGCCGGCAAGTCCGTCTGCCTGATCGCCAACTCCGGCCGGGTCGGCACCAGTTCCCTGGGCGCCGAGATCGACGCCTACGACCTCGTCGTGCGCTTCAACTCGTACCGGATCGACCCGCGGCACACCGGCAGCCGCACCGACATCCACGCCACGATCCACAAGCACGCCTTCAACTGGGACCAGAAGGTCGACACCCGCCTGGTCTTCGGCGGGGTCTCCGGCGACTGGAAGTGGTCCCTGCGCAACCGCCTCGTCCCCGGCGCCCAGGACTGCCTCGGCGACGAGTCGCTGCGCTGGCCCGTCCGCAACATCGGCAGGCTCGGCTCCGACGTCTGGTCGGGCATCCCGACCACCGGCTTCAACATGCTGTTCCTGCTGGACTTCCTCGACGTCAGCCCCAAGCTCGACCTGATCGGCTTCGACTTCTACGAGAGCGGCGCCTACCGCGTGCCGGAGGCGATGAAGCTGGCCATCACGTCCGTGCACGAATACACCAGCGAGAAGGAATGGGTCATGCAGCGGGCCCAGCACGTGACCGACACGAGGATATCCCTGCGATGACGACGACCTCCCCGGCACCGGCCGCCGCGTCCCAGGCCCCGGTGACCGCCGCCCACGACCTCACCGGCAAGCGCCGCGTCGCCTTCGCCTCCTACGTCGACGAGAACTACCTCCCCGGCTTCCTCGCCCTGCTGCGCAGCCTCGCCCTGTCCAACCCCGGCGTGTGCGAGGACTTCGTCGTCCTCCACGACGACCTGCGCCCCGGCTCGATCGCGAAGATCCGCGCCCTGCACCCCCGCATCGTGCTGCGCCGCGTCGACACCGGGCGCTACGACGCGTACCGGAAGGGCGACCAGGACAACTACCTGGTCCGCAAGGCGTACTTCATCCTGGACGTCTTCCGCATCCGCGACTACGACACCGTCATCACCCTGGACACCGACATGGTCGTCCTCGGCGACCTCGGCGAACTGCTGCGCCTGCGCGAAGGCCTGGCGGCCGTCCCGCAGTTCTTCTACGGGCAGCACAAGCTCAACTCGGGGCTCCTCGTCATCCAGCGCGAGTACCTGTCCGACGCGTTCTGCGCCCGGCTCGACGCCACCGGACGCAGCGGCGACTACGAGCTGGACAAGCACGACCAGGGCATCCTCAACGCCGTCCTGGACGGCGACTTCGTGCGCCTCGACGCCCGCTACAACTTCGTCAAGCGGCGCCTGTCCGGCGACCTGCCGGTCCCCGAGGACACCGCGATCCTGCACTTCACCGGGCGGCACAAGCCCTGGCAGGGCGGCGAGGCCGGATACGCGCTGGCCGAGGAGCGCTGGCGCGAGTTCGACCTGCCGGACGCCGAGTTCCACGCCGCCTGGCTGAACTCCCCGGGCGCCCTCCACCACGACCTGCTCGTGCACTTCGGCACCCCGCACGTCAGGCGCACCGGCAACGTCGAGTACGCCCGCAAGGTGGCCGCCGCGCACATCGCGGCCGGCGACTACCAGGACGCCGTCGACATCCTCTCCGGCGTGCGCATCCCGCTCGACGAGGCCTGGCCGCACGAGGTCCTCGGCCACGCCCTGATGAGCGTCTCCCGCAACGACGAGGCCAGGGCCCGGCTGCTCCTCGCCACCGCCGCGCCGAACCGGGCCGCCACCGCCCACGCCCGGCTCGCCCAGCTGGCCTGGGTGCACGGCGACAACGTCGGAGCGCTGCGGCACGCCACGGCCGGGCTCTCCGTCGACATCACCCACCGCTCCAGCCGCCTGTGGGCCGAGCGCGCGGCCACCGTGCCCGCCCAGGAGCTCGGCGCCCCCGAGGACCAGCTCGCGCACGTCGCCTTCTACATGGACCGGCAGGGCAACGCCGGCGACAAGCTGCTGCCCGAGACCGTGCGGCTCGGCTTCGGGACGGACACCAGCAGCCGGCGCTGGCACTCCGTGCACGCCCACCGCTACTTCGACGAGGCGGCCGTGGAACGGGTCAACGCCCGGCGCGGCCTGGTCATCGGCGGCGGCGGACTGTTCATCCCGGACACCATGCCCAACGGCAACAGCGCCTGGCAGTGGAACGTCCCCGACGAGCACCTGCGCGCCGTCGACGTGCCGATCATGGTGTACGCGGTCGGGTTCAACGCGTTCGACGGCCAGTCCTACCGGGCCGGCCGGTTCCGCGAGAGCCTGCGCCTGCTGGTGGAGAAGTCCTCCTTCTTCGGGCTGCGCAACCACGGCTCGATCGCCAAGGTCCGGGCGATGCTCCCCGCCCACCTGCACGACCGGATCCGCTTCCAGCCCTGCCCCACCACCGTCAGCCGGCAACTGGTCCCCGGCTGGACCGACCCGGCCGACCGCGAGGACACCGTCCTGCTCAACGCGGCCTACGACCGCGCGGGCCTGCGCTTCGGCCACGACTACGGGCACTTCCTCGGCGAGATCGCCGAGGCCGTGCGCCGCATCGGCGCGCACACCGAGGTCCGGTGCGTGGCGCACTCGCTCGACGACGAGAAGATCGCCTTCGACCTGCGGCGCGAGCACGGCATCTCGCTGCCGGTCATCCCGATGTACGACTTCGGCAACGACGAGATCCGCGACCTGTACGCCAGGACCCGCCTGGTCGTCGGCATGCGCGGCCACGCCGGCATGATCCCGTTCGGCGTCGGCACGCCGATCGTCAGCCTGATCTCGCACCCGAAGATGGCGTACTTCCTGGCCGACATCGAGCGCCCCGAGTGGGGCGTGTCCGTCCACGACAGGAACCTGGGCGCCGTCCTCACCGAGCGGGCCCTCGGCATCCTGGACGACCACGCGGCCACGGTCGCCGACGTCCACGACCGCCAGCGGGAGCTGTGGAAGGTCACCGAGGCCAACGCCGCCGACATCAGGGCGATCCTCGGCGCCTGACGCCGGCGCCGTTGGCCCGCCCCCGCGCTGCCGGGGAGGGCCGACGGCGCCGTGTCAGCGGCCGACCGCCCTCCTCACCAGGCGCCCCAGCCGCGAACCGCTCCCGTTCTGCTCCCGGTCCTGCTCGTACGCCTTCCGCACCTGCGCGAAGTGGTCGGCCCGGGTGCGGCTCAGGTACTCGTCCGACGTCAGCGGCTTCGCGATCGACCAGGCCCGCCGGTGGTCGCCCGCGTAGTGCGCGACGTAGGCCTTGGCGAACTCCAGGACCGACTTGAAGGGGATGCCGCCCGTGTGGTCCCGGTCGACGCGGTCCTGCACGGCGGTGATCAGCGCCAGCTTCTCGTCGACGGTGTAGGCGTCCTCGGAGATCCGCTTCAGCACGTCCTCGGGGATCGGCCGGACCACCTCGAAGGCGAGCGTGGAGCGGATCGGCGGACCGGCGATCTCGACGTAGGGCAGCAGCGCGCCGGTGCTGTGGTGCAGCCACGGCAGCCGGGGACCGGCGAAGTCCTGGTGCAGCACCACCGAGCCGGGCCGCAGCCGGGTGAGGAACCGCTCGCTGACACAGCGGAAGACCCGGGCGGTCTTGGCGATGTCGACGTGCAGGAACTCCACCGGGCTGGTGTCCAGCGGGTCCGAGGTCTGCCACAGGTCGCCGGCGTGTATCTCCAGGAACGGCAGGAACGGCTCCAGCCGGGAGCGGAAGTCCTCCAGGAAGGAGTCGTCGCCCTCGGGCCTGCTCCCCGAGGTGAAGAACTTCTCGGTGGCGAACGTGCCCTTGCCCACCCGGAAGAAGTCGTAGGCGTGCAGCCGCCCCGTCCGCTCGTCGAAGACGGGACTCTCCCTGAGGCCGAGCGCCAGCGCGTACGTCGATCCGCCGCCGCCCGAGCCCAGCTCCACGATCCGGCCCTCGCCGGTCAGGTGGTGGCGGCCCAGCAGGTGGAGGAACCGCAACTCCCAGGGGCTGACCTGCGAGTAGGGGATCGCGTCGTCCGGCAGGCGGACGTCGTCGAGGAGGTCGTAGAGCCGGCCGATGTGCGTCATGTCATGCCTCACGGGATCTCACGGGATCTCACGGGATCGGTGGCGCGGAGGTCAGAGGGACGTGCGAGGGGGCAGCGGCGCCCGGACGTGCGGGGATCAGCGGCGCGCGGACGTGCGGGGGATCAGCGGCGCCCCACCCGGCGCTTCAGCCCGCGGGCCGTGCGCACCACCCGCCGTGCCGTCGCGTTGCGCGGCAGGAAGGCCAGCTGGGAGGGGACACCGCCGGGCAGACCCAGGGAGGTCAGGCGGCGCTTCTTGAAGTACCGGCGGGTGCCGGTGTCCAGGTGGGCCCGCAGGTACTCCTCGGCCGCCGGCTGCAGCTCGGGCAGGATCTTGGGCTGCATCGCGAACCCGACGGCCCGCACCAGCGCGGCGAGGTCGTCGGTGCCGGTGCCCGGCCGGCGCTCGGCGACGGCGGCCGACTCGGACGGCTCCGGCAGCAGCGCGTCGACGATGGTGACCGGGACCCGGTTGCTGTTCTCGTACGGCGTCAGCCGCTCGAGGAGCAGTTCGGTGCCCACCCGGGCCACCGGCAGGCCGTACAGCGCGGAGGCGGTGACCAGGGCCGTGGAGAAGCAGCCCACCACCAGCGCCGGGCGCATCCGCCGGTACAGCACCTCGGCGAGGACCGGCGTGTCCACCACGGTCAGCTCCACGCCGAGCCGCTCCGCCTCCTGCTCCAGGGTGCTGGTGTACCGGGCCGGTGCCGTGGGATGCGGCTTGAACACCACGCGGGTGTGCCCGAGGCCCACTGCGCCCGTCAGCATCCGCACGTGCAGGTTCTCCTCCTCCTCGGCACTCAGGATGCCCAGCGCCGACAGGTACTGCCCGAGCAGCACCGCGGGCCGCTCCACGTCCGGCAGACCGGCGCCGGTGTCCGCGAGCCCGGCCAGCACCTTGGTGAACGCCTCCGTCGGCACGACCTCGGCCTCGACCTCGAACTCGGTCAGCAGCAGCGGCCTCAGCCCCGGCACCAGGTCCAGGTGGAGCAGCCGCTCCACACGCGTGCCGACCAGCGGGTCGAGCTTGTTGCGGGTGGGGCCGTAGCTCATCAGGCCGTCGGCGTAGACGGTGAGCGGCGCGTCCGTGAAGATCTGCGCGACGCCCAGCGCGGGGTGCACCTGGATCGACTCCACGGCCAGCGCCACCTCGTCGTCGCCGAGCCCCCAGGCCAGCCGCAGATACCGCTCCCACATCGGCGCGTCCTCCACCCGCGGGGACCAGCCGCCGGGATGGAAGGGGAAGATCGTCTCGTTCCAGGACAGCACGTCGTCGAAGCGCGTCCGCAGCTGCTCGAAGCCCGGCATCGTGTCCAGGGACGGCGTCGTCTCGGGCGTCGCCGCGTTGTTGGAGACCAGCAGGATCCGCCGGTCGGCCGCGTCGAAGCAGCCGCTGTCCAGGGCGGCGGCCAGCGTGGCCGCGCCGTACAGCGTCGACGCCATGAAGATCTGCGTACTCACGCCGCCACCTCCGCACCCGCGCGGCGGCGCAGCCTGCGCAGCCGGGTGGCCCGCTCGGCGTCCATCGACCCGAGTACGTCGTCGAGCGCGTCCTGCGGCATCCGCCGCAGCGCGGCGGCGCTCATCGCCTTCAGTTTGCGGGCCACGGCAGGCTCGAACCTTTCGACGGAACCGAGATGGTGGGAGATGATCGCGCAGTACGTGCGCACGGCCTTCGGCAGCAGCCGCGCGGCGTCGGCGTCCCCGGCCGCACCCGCCACGACCTCGTCGAAGGCCCGGATGAAGTCGAGCTGGCGGACGTCGCCGATCTGGGTGAGCGAGGACGCCACCCCGCGCCGGTAGAAGACACCGAGCAGCCCGGTCACCGCGAACGACTCCGCCTCCCGGTGCAGCTTCCAGATCCACGGCCGGTCCTCGGCCGTGCGCAGCCCGTCGGTGAAGTGCAGCAGCCCGCGCTCGGCCAGCCGGCGGTGGTAGACACCGGCCCACGCGTAGGCGTAGTCGACCGAGGTGGAGCGGTGGGCGGGCAGGATCGCGTCGCGCGGGTTCAGCCGCACGTTGCGGCGGCCGTGCGGCACCCGGTGCACCAGCCGCGCCCGTGCCGTGCACTGGACGTGGTCGGTGCGCACGAAGTCGCAGCCCAGGCCCTCGACCGCGGCCACGAGCCGGTCGTAGTACCCGGGGGCCAGCCAGTCGTCGCCGTCCAGGAAGGTCAGGTACTCGCCGCGCGCCCGGTCGATGCCGGTGTTGCGGGCGGTGGCCAGGCCGCCGTTGCGTTCGTGTCTGACCAGCACCGCCCCCGGCAGCTCGGACTCGGCGCGCGCGAGCAGGTCCGCGGTCCCGTCGGACGAGCAGTCGTCGACGAGAATGAATTCGAAGTCGTCCCGCGCGTTCGCGCGCAGACTCCGCAGGGTGTCGGGTGCGTATTGCCGCACGTTGTAGAACGGCACGATGACGGAGAGCTTGGGCACGACAATGACGCTAGGCGGCAGCCCGGCATCGTGCTTTACCTGAACCTTGACACGCGGTGAACGAGGCGTGGCGAAGCCGTGAAGTGCGCCTGTTCAGGATGGCGGGGCGATCCGATTCCCCATTCGGCGATGTTCTGTTCACCCTTTGTTGGATTCCGGTTGGGCGGTTCCTAGAAATGCCTTCCTAGCGTCTACGACGTGCCAGCAAGTGCAACGAAGGCCCTGCGAGTCGCCGTACTGGCGGACTCCGACACCCGGTGGAAATGGGGCGCGCTCACCGCGTCCCGCGTCTCTCCCGAGACCCTCGGCGACGCGGACGTCCGGCTCGACGGCTACCTCCTGCGCGGCCGAGCCACCCCCACCGCCCGCCAGCTGCGGGAAGTCGGCGTCGACGCGGACTCGCTCCGCGAGGTGACCGCCGTCGAGTTCCTGCGCGCCATGGACGAGGCGCACGGCGAGGAGTCGTACGACGTCCTCGTCCTCGCCCTCGTCGGCGGCGGCGTCCAGGCGATGCTGCACGGACTGGCCCGGATCTGGCAGGACCGCCCCGACCGGCCCGCGGTCGTCACGGGCTACGTCGGCGTCGTCTACGAGAAGCTTGCCGACGGCCTGCTGCTGCGGCACGGCGCCGACCTCGTCCTCGCCAACTCACGCCAGGACGCGGACCGGTTCCGCACCGTGTACGAGGGGGTCGGCGCCGACGCGTCCGCCGTGACCGAGGTCGCCCTGCCCTTCCTGGGCGGCGCCACCTACGCGGGCGAACCGGACGGCGAGGGGGACGGGGAGCGCGGCGGGGAGCGCCCCTACACGGTCGTCTTCGCGGCCCAGCCCTCCGTGCCCGACAGCCGCCGGGACCGTACGTACCTCCTCGAACGGCTGATCCGCCACGCCCGCCGGCACCCCGAGCGCGAGGTCCTGCTCAAGCTGCGCTCCAGGCCCGGCGAGCACACCACGCACATCGAGGAACTGCCCTACCAGAAGCTGGTGCAGCGAGCCGACCCGCCGGCCAACTTCCGCCTGGTCTACGGGCACATGGGCGAGGTCCTCGACCGCACCGACCTGCTGGTCACCGTCAGCTCCACGGCGGCCCTCGAATCCCTGCACCGCCGCATCCCCACCGTCGTCCTGAGCGACCTCGGGGTGCGCGAGGCGCTCGGCAACCACCACTTCGTGGGCTCCGGCTGCCTCGCCTCCTGGGACCAGCTCGACGAGGGCCACCGCCCGGCGCCCGACCCCGAGTGGGTCGCCCGGCAGGGCGTGGCGGCGGACGGCGGCTACGAGACCGCCTTCGACGAGGCCCGGGCGCGCATCGCCGCCCTCCTCGCCCGGCCCGGCGGCCTGCCCCCGCTCGCCCCCTACTACACGCTGGTCACCGCGCCCGGCTACCTCCCCGGCATCCTCGCCCGCCACCATCTCGCCCCCGACGGCACCCCGCTGCCCGGCGCCCCCGCGGCCGACCGGGCCCCGGGACCCGTCCGCCAGGTCGTCCGCCGGGCGGCCCGCGGCGCCTACCGCCACGGCGTCCAGCGCGTCGCCCCGGTGATCCGCCGCATGGGGGAGCTGTGACCGGCCGCCCGACACCCGCGAGCACGACCACCGCGCGGACGCCGGACGCCTCGCACGGTGCGGTCTCTTCGGGGGCGCCGGACTCTCCGCGTGGAGCGGCCTCTCCGGGGACGCCGGACGCCCCGCGTGGCCCGGCCTCTCAGGGAACCCCGGACGTTTCACACGGTGCGGTCTCTTCGGGGGCGCCGGACTCCCCGCGTGGCCCGGTCTCTCCGCGAACCCGGAACGCCTCGCACGGCGCGGCCTCCCCGCGGACCCCGGACTCCCGGCGTGGCCCGGCCTCCCCGCGAACCCCGGACGCCCCGCACGGCCCGGACTCCCCGCGAACCCCGAACTCTCCGCAGTCCCCTGCGCAAGGAGCAGACCCCATGACCCACCCGGAAGCGGGCCAGGGCGCCTCGGTGCGCCGGGTGCTCGCCGTCATCCCCGCCCGCGGCGGCTCCAAGGGAGTGCCCGCGAAGAACCTCGCCCCCGTCGGCGGCGTCCCCCTGGTGGTCCGCGCGGTGCGCGAGTGCCGGGCCACCCGCCTCGTGACGGACGTCGTCGTCTCCACCGACGACCAGGCCATCGCCGCCGCGGCCCGCGAGGCCGGCGCCGAGGTCGTGCTGCGGCCCGCCGCCATCGCCGGGGACACGGCCACCTCCGAGGCCGCGGTGCTGCACGCCATGGACACCCACGAGGCCCTGCACGGCGCCGCCGTCGACGTGGTGCTGCTCGTGCAGTGCACCAGCCCCTTCATCGTCCGCGAGGACATCGACGGCGTGGCCGGCGCGGTCGCCGAGGGCGGCGCGGACACCGCGGTGACGGTGGCGGCGTTCCACGGCTTCGTGTGGCGCGACGGCACGGACGAGGCGTCCGAGGACGGCGCGGGCCGGGACTCCGGCGGTTACGGCGTCAACCACGACAAGTCGTACCGCCCCCGCCGCCAGGACCGCCCCCAGGACCTCCTGGAGACCGGCGCCGCCTACGCCATGGCCGCCCCCGGCTTCCGCGAGCACGGGCACCGCTTCTTCGGCCGCACCGAACTGGTCCGCACCGACCCGGCCCGTGTCCTGGAGGTCGACGACCCGCACGACCTGGCCCGCGCCCGCGCCCTGGCGCCGCACTTCGACGCCGCCCGGCCCGGCGCCCTGCCGACCGCCGACGACGTCGACGCGGTCGTCCTCGACTTCGACGGCACCCAGACCGACGACCGGGTGCTGATCGACTCCGACGGACGCGAGTTCGTCTCCGTCCACCGCGGCGACGGACTCGGCATCGCCGCCCTGCGCCGCAGCGGACTGACGATGCTGATCCTGTCCACGGAGGTGAACCCGGTCGTCGCCGCCCGCGCGCGCAAGCTCAAGCTCCCCGTGCTGCACGGCATCGACCGCAAGGACCTCGCCCTCAAGCAGTGGTGCGAGGAACAGGGCATCGCGCCCGAACGCGTGCTCTACGTCGGCAACGACGTCAACGACCTCCCGTGCTTCGCCCTCGTCGGCTGGCCCGTGGCGGTCGCGAGCGCCCACGACGCCGTACGCGGCGCGGCCCGCGCGGTCACCACCGTCCCCGGCGGCGAGGGCGCGATCCGCGAGGTCGCGACCTGGCTCCTGGGCCCGTCCCTGGACGCCCTCGACCCCCCTGTCGAAACCACCCCCACGCTCACCCAGTCCAAGTAAGGAACCCCAGCATGAGCACGAACTCCCGCATCCGCAGCTTCGGCACCCGCGAGGCCGGCCCCGGCCGCCCCGTCTACGTCACCGGTGAGATCGGCATCAACCACAACGGCGAGCTGGAGAACGCCTTCAAGCTGATCGACGCCGCCGCCGAGGCGGGCTGCGACGCCGTCAAGTTCCAGAAGCGCACCCCGGAGATCTGCACCCCGCGCGACCAGTGGGACATCGAGCGGGACACCCCCTGGGGCCGCATGACCTACATCGACTACCGCCACCGCGTGGAGTTCGGCGAGGACGAGTACCGCCAGATCGACGAGTACTGCAAGACCAAGAACATCGACTGGTTCGCCTCCCCGTGGGACACCGAGGCCGTCGCCTTCCTGGAGAAGTTCGACGTCCCCGCCCACAAGGTCGCCTCCGCCTCGCTGACCGACGACGAGCTGCTGCGCGCCCTGCGCGCCACCGGCCGCACCATCATCCTCTCCACCGGCATGTCCACCCCGAAGCAGATCCGCCACGCGGTCGAGGTGCTCGGCTCGGACAACATCCTGATGTGCCACGCCACGTCGACGTACCCGGCGCAGGCCGAGGAGCTGAACCTGCGGGTCATCAACACCCTCCAGCAGGAGTTCCCCAACGTCCCGATCGGCTACTCCGGCCACGAGACCGGCCTGCAGACCACGCTCGCCGCCGTCGCCCTCGGCGCCACCTTCGTCGAGCGCCACATCACCCTCGACCGCGCCATGTGGGGCTCCGACCAGGCCGCCTCCGTCGAGCCGCAGGGCCTGACCCGCCTGGTGCGCGACATCCGCACCATCGAGGCCTCCCTCGGCGACGGCGTCAAGAAGGTCTACGACTCGGAGCTCGGCCCGATGAAGAAGCTGCGCCGCGTCACCGGTGTCGTCGCCGAGGCGGAGATCGCCGCCGCCGCGGGCGAGCCGGTCACGGTCTGACCCCAGTACGACACCCGGGGCCGGACGCCCTGTCCGGCGCCGGGTCTCGACACCCCCATCAGGCCCTCACCACGGGACGGTCCTACGCCGATGAGCCCCCGCGCCGGGAATGCCGGCCCCCGCACTCTCGCCTTCGTCGAGAGCCCGGTACAACTGCTGAACGTGCTGGAGTGGGCGCACACCCGCGCACCCGGCGCGGAGCTCACCCTCGTGGTCCTCTCGCCCGTCGACCCGATGACCCGCGGCCAGCTGCGCCGCATGGCGGAACTGGCCCGCCAGGAGGGCCACGAGATCCGCTGGGAGGAGGCCAGAGGAGGGGCGACCGCCCCCTTCCGCACGGTCGGCGGCCTCACCACCGAACTGCGCCGGGCGGAACGGATCGTCATGGGCGACCCCTTCTCCCGCTACGTGCAGCTGCTGCTGACCATCACCCGCGCCCACGACCTCGTCGTCGTCGACGACGGCACGGCCACGATGGAGTTCGTCACCCAGCTGGCCCACGGCGAACGCCTGGTCCGCTGGCACCGCAAGGGCAGCCGCCCCGGCCCGCGCGACCTGCTCTTCGCCCCGGTGTCCCGCTCCGCCCGGCACCGGCTGACCCCGGCCGCGGACCGCGAGGTCTCCGTCTTCTCCTCCATGCCCATCGAGGACGTCCCCGACGGCGTCACCGTCACCGCCAACGACTTCGGCTGGACCCGCGCCCGCTTCGGCCCGCCCCGCGTCACCCAGGGCGCCGACATGGTCGGCACCTCCCTGGTCGAGACCGGAGTCGTCGACGCCGACCGGTACGTGGACGCCGTGCGGGGCCTGGCGAAGGCCCACGGTGCGGCCCGCTACTTCGCCCACCGCCGCGAGAGCGCCGAGAAGCTGCACCGGCTGGCCGTCGAGACGGGGCTGCAGATCGTCCGCCCCGACCTGCCCCTCGAACTGATCGCCCGCCGCGGCCCGGTCGGCCGCACCGTCCTCAGCTTCCCCTCCACCGTCGTCCACACCCTCCCGCTGGCCCTGGCCGGTACCGAGGTCCGCGTCGCCGTCTGCGACATCGACCCCGCCTGGCTCACCGAGACCGCCTCCCCGCGGGCCCGGGGCTTCCTGTCCGGCGTGACGGGCTCGGCCCGCGACGTCCACCGGCTCTCGGCGGTGACGGGGGCGGGGTAGCCGACGGGAGCCGCGCCCGGCGCTGCCGGCTACTGGCGCACGAGCCCGAGCGGATCGACGGAGAGGGGGAAGGGCGCGTCCAGATGAGCGGTCGCGCCCGCGGAGGCGACGGAGCGCTCCACGTACTGGTCGCCCTTCAGCTCGTAGACGGTGAGTGTCGGCGCCGACTCGGTCTTCAGACACCAGAAATGCGGGACGGCGGCCTCCGCGTACAGTGCGCGACTGCCCTTGCGCTCCACGGTGCGGTCGCCCGGGGCGGCGAGTTCGACGACGAGCCGGACCGCCTCGACGTCGATCGTGGCCGGATCCTCGGAGGCCGCGTGGGCGTCGGCCACGACCAGGTCGGGCACGACCAGCCGGGACGGCAGGACGATGTTCACGTCTCCCAGGACCTCCACCGGTGCGCCGGCGGCGCGGGCCGCGGCGTCCAACGCGGCGTGCAGGCGGAACGCGGCCCGGCGGTGACGGACTCCCTCCAGGCAGTGCGAGCCACGGATGTCGGCGACGCGGGCCCGGCGTGGCCCGGGCAGCACATCGATCAGGCCTCGCTCGCTCAACGTGCTGAACACCTTGTCGATGGTCTGCCGGGATGTCTCGTGCCGATGCATGGCCTCGCGCCGTGCCGGCATCTCGCTTCCGGCCTCCAGCTCTCCCGAAATGATCTTGGCGGAGTAGCGTGCGACCAGTTCACGGACCACCTGCCGACTCGGGTCTGCCATTTTTCTGCCCCTTCCGACGGTGCGCTCGGAGGCACGTCCCACCTGTAGCTGTCCAGGGCCCGGTGCTTGTATTCCGAGCGATTGCCGGAAGAGGCTGAGGGGCGGCGGAACCGGAAAGGGCCGGTGCGGGTCCGGCCCGCCACAGCCGTTGAGGGCAACGGCCCCTGGCGTGGGCCCCGGGCCCCGGCGCGGAGGGCCGCCATGCGGACGGCTCCGGCGTGGCCCAGCCGTAGCGTGGTATGCGTGAGGGGAGCAAGTGAACAGGAAGACGGAGCCGGGTGCCGAGGCCACAAAACGGGTGAGTGTACCCACCCCCGTTGAGAGCCATGCGCCGAGCGGCCAACTTTCTTCCCCTGACGGGCTGAAATTTTGTTGATCGAGGGACAGTTGGCCACCCCGGCGTCCTACCCTTCAGAGGGTGAACGTGTTGATGTCCCCAGAGTCCGAGGCCGACACTCCCGGTGAACCCACGCTGCCCGGCACCTTGCCGGAGGCGCTGCGCGCGGAGCTCGTGGCCTTCCGCCACGACCTCCACATGCATCCCGAGCTGGGCAACCAGGAGTTCCGCACCACCGCCGCGATCAAGGAACGGCTGGAGCGGGCCGGCCTGAAGCCCCGCGTGCTTCCCATCGGAACGGGGCTCGTCTGCGACATCGGCACCGGCACCGACTCCGGACAGTGGTCCGGCGGACCGCGCATGCTCGCCCTGCGGGCCGACATCGACGCCCTGCCCATCCCGGACACCAAGAGCGAGTGCGCGTACCGCTCGCGGGTGCCGGACCGCGCCCACGCCTGCGGACACGACGTGCACACCACCGTCGTCCTCGGCGCCGGCCTCGTCCTCGCCGCCCTGCACGAGCAGGGCCTGCTGCCCCGGCCCGTGCGGCTGCTCTTCCAGCCCGCCGAGGAGGTGCTGCCCGGCGGCGCGGCCGACGCCATCGAGGGCGGCGCACTCGACGGGGTGCGCCGCATCCTTGCCGTGCACTGCGACCCCCGCGTGGACGCCGGGAGGATCGGGCTGCGGGTCGGCCCCATCACCTCCGCCTGCGACCGGCTGGAGGTCGCCCTCGACGGCCCCGGCGGCCACACCGCCCGCCCGCACCTCACCACCGACCTGGTCACCGCCGCCGCCCGCGTGGTCACCGACGTGCCCCCGCTCGTCGCCCGGCGCGTCGACAGCCGCAGCGGACTCGCCCTGACCTGGGGCCGTATCGAGTCCGGGCACGCCCCGAACGTCATCCCGCAGCACGCCGAACTCGCCGGGACCGTGCGCTGCCTCGACCTCGACTCCTGGCGACAGGCGCCCGACCTCGTGGTGGGCGCCATCGACGAGATCGCCAACCTGTACCGGGCCAAGTCCGAGATCACCTACGTCCGCGGCGTCCCCCCGGTCGTCAACGAGGTCACCAGCACGGAACTCCTCCAGGCCGCGATGGCCGCCCGGCGCGGCACCGACTCCGTCGAGGGCACCGAGCAGAGCCTCGGCGGCGAGGACTTCTCCTGGTACCTGGAGCACGTGCCCGGCGCGATGGCCCGCCTCGGCGTCCGCCCGCCCGGCGAACGCACGGTCCGCGACCTGCACCAGGGCGACTTCGACGTCGACGAGCGCGCGATCACGGTCGGCGTGGAGATGTTCACCGCGGCGGTACTCATCGACGCGGTGCAGTGACCGCCCCGGGCCCGTGACCCGGCCGCTCCCGAGCCTGCCGCGGCCCGTCCGCGGCAGGCCGTACCCGCCCGTGCGCCCTCGGACACCCGTACCCGCCCGTACACCTCTGTTCGCCTCCGTTCGACTCCGTTCACCCTCGTCCGCATTCCCTTCGCACCCCTTTCGCGCCCCTTCGAAACGATGGTTCACAAGGGCGTAACCGGCCATCGGCACGAATGGATAACGGCCCCGCACGACCCCGTTCCCAAGGGTTTCTACGCGCGTTAATGTGCGCCGAACCGAGCGCCCGCTGGGGGCTTTGGAGAATGGGGAACTTCAGATGCGTCGGACATCGAGACTGGCCCGCGTCGCGGTGGGGGCCGCGTCGCTCGCACTCGCCGCCACGGCCTGCGGCGGCACCAGCAGCGAGAGCGGCGGCGGTGACGGCGACGGCGACAAGGGGCTTGCCATCGCGTACGACGTCGGCGGCGAGGGCGACCAGTCCTTCAACGATGCCGCGCACGCCGGTCTCCAGCGGGCCGAGAAGGAGTTCGGGTACAAGACCGCCGCCATCGAGCCCACCGACGGCGAGACCGACGCCGACAAGGAACAGCGCCTGACCTCCCTGGCCAAGCAGGGCTACAACCCGGTCATCGGCGTGGGCTTCGCCTACGCCCCGGCGATGAAGGCCGTTGTGGCCGAGTTCCCGGACACCTCCTTCGGCATCGTCGACTCCGTGGTCGAGGGCGACAACGTGGCCTCCCTCGTCTTCGCCGAGAACGAGGCCTCCTACCTCGCCGGTGTCGCCGCGGCCAAGGCCACCAAGACGAAGACGGTCGGTTTCGTGGGCGGTGTGGACAACCCGCTGATCCACAAGTTCGAGGCCGGCTACACGCAGGGCGTCAAGGACACCGACCCGAAGGTCAAGGTCGTCGCCCAGTACCTCACGCAGACCGCCGAGGAGGGCGGCTTCTCCAGCCCGGACAAGGGGCGCGCCGCCGCCGAGGGCCAGATAGAGAAGAAGGCCGACGTCGTCTACCAGGCGGCGGGCCTCTCCGGCCAGGGCGTGATCGAGGCCGCCGCGAAGGCGAAGATCTGGGCGATCGGCGTCGACTCCGACCAGTACCAGCAGGAAGCCCTGGCGGCGTACAAGGACTACATCCTGACCTCCGCCCTCAAGGACATCGACGGCGCGGTCTTCGCCCTGGCCCAGTCGGTCGAGGACGGCAAGCCGCTGACCGGCACCAGGACCTTCGACCTGAAGTCCGACGGCGTGGGCCTGTCCGACAGCAACCCGAAGTTCGCCGAGGTGCCGGGTGCCAAGGAGGCCGTGGACAAGGCCAAGGCGGCCATCGTCGACGGCACTATCAAGGTGAAGACGGAGTAGAACCGGGACTGGGCACTTTGTCCCGGGCGACGCGCCGTCCGCGCGGCGTGTCGCCCGGGCCGAAGTGTCCAATCGCCTCCGCTCCCGAGCCCCGAGGGTCACCCTCCGCCACCTTTCGTTTGCGCCCGGCGAGCCTTCCGGGCCCGTCCGCGCCGCCTTGCTCACGGCCCTATAACAAGGTGGACAGAAGGGGTTTTCAGGCAGGTCTACGCGCGTTAATCTGCGGCGAAGCCAGCGCCGCAGCCGAACCGTCCCCGGCGCTTGTACGACAGGAGCACCAGACATGCGCCGGATTTCCCGGATCACGGTCGCAGGCGCAGCGACCGCCTCCCTGGCCCTCGCCCTCTCCGCCTGCGGTGGCACCTCGACCTCCTCCGGGTCGGACGACGGCGACAAGGGTCTCGCCATCGCGTACGACGTCGGCGGCGAGGGCGACCAGTCCTTCAACGACGCCGCGCACGCCGGACTCCAGCGCGCGGAGAAGGAGTTCGGGTACAAGACCGCCGCCATCGAGCCCACCGACGGCGAGACCAACGCCGACAAGGAGCAGCGGCTCGTGTCGCTGGCCAAGCAGGGCTACAACCCGGTCGTCGGGGTCGGCTACGCCTACGCCGCGCCCCTGAAGGCGGCAGCGGAGCGGTACCCGGACACCACGTTCGGCATCGTCGACGACGCCACCATCGAGGCGGAGAACGTCGCCGACCTGGTCTACAACGAGGAGCAGGCCTCCTACCTCGCCGGTGTCGCCGCCGCCAAGAGCACCAAGACGAAGACGGTCGGTTTCGTGGGCGGTGTGGACAACCCGCTGATCCACAAGTTCCAGGCCGGCTACGAGCAGGGCGTCAAGGACACCGACCCGAAGGTCAAGGTCGTCGCCCAGTACCTCACGCAGACCGCGGAGGAGGGCGGCTTCGCCAGCCCCGACAAGGGCAAGACCGCCGCCGAGGGCCAGATCGAGAAGAAGGCCGACGTCGTGTACGCGGCCGCGGGACTCTCCGGCCAGGGCGTGATCGAGGCCGCCGCCGCCAACAAGATCTGGGCGATCGGCGTCGACTCCGACCAGTACAAGCAGGAAGCCCTCGCCAAGTACAAGGACTCCATCCTGACTTCGGCCACCAAGGACGTCGCGTCGGCGGTGTACAGCCTCGCGAAGTCGGTCGAGGACGGCAAGCCGGAGACCGGTATCGTTCGGGGCGATCTGAAGTCCGGCGAGATCGGCCTCTCGGACTCCAACCCGAAGTTCGCGGACGACGCCGAGCTCCAGGCAGCCATCAAGACGGCCAAGGAGAAGATCATCAGCGGCGAGATCAAGGTCAAGAGCAGCTGAGCACCACCAGCACCACCTCGAACTGCGTGTAACCGCGCCGGTTGCGCCGCTCGGCGGGGTACGGAGAGGAGCCTGCGGGTCTCCTCCTCGTACCCCGTCGTGTCGATGTGCCGCCGCCGCTTTGAGATGCCGTAGGGGCGCTACGCGCGTAGACGGCCCCCGTCCCCAGGAGAGTGCGCCATCAACGCGTCCAGCAGCCCTCCGGCGAAAGCGGCGGTCAACGAATCGGTGACCGCCGTCGAACTCGCCGGGATCACCAAGCGGTTCCCCGGCGTCGTGGCCAACCACGACATCCACCTCACCGTCCGCAAGGGCACCGTCCACGCCCTCGTCGGCGAGAACGGCGCCGGCAAGTCGACGCTGATGAAGATCCTCTACGGCATGCAGAAACCGGACGAGGGCACCATCGCGACCGACGGCGAGCAGGTGACCTTCTCCTCGCCCGCCGACGCCATCGCCCGCGGCATCGGCATGGTCCACCAGCACTTCATGCTCGCCGACAACCTCACGGTCCTGGAGAACGTGGTCCTCGGCAGCGAGAAGCTGTACGGCATCGGCGCGCGGGCCCGCCGCAGGATCAAGGAGATCTCCGAGCGGTACGGCCTGGGCGTACGCCCCGACGTCCTGGTCGAGGAGCTGGGCGTCGCCGCCCGCCAGCGCGTGGAGATCCTCAAGGTCCTCTACCGGGGCGCCCGCACCCTGATCCTGGACGAGCCGACGGCGGTCCTCGTTCCGCAGGAGGTCGACGCCCTCTTCGACAACCTCCGCGAGCTCAAGTCGGAGGGCCTGTCGGTCATCTTCATCTCCCACAAGCTCGGCGAGGTCCTCTCCGTCGCCGACGAGATCACCGTCATCCGCCGCGGCACCACGGTCGGCACCGCCGTCCCCGCCGAGACGACGCCCCGCCAGCTCGCCGAGCTGATGGTCGGCAGCGAACTCCCGACGCCGGAGACGGCGGAGTCGACGGTCACCGACCGCGCGGTCCTCACCGTCGACACGCTGCGCCTCGCCGCCCCCGGCGGCAAGGCCCTCCTGGACGACATCTCCTTCACCATCCACGCGGGGGAGGTCCTCGGCATCGCCGGCGTCGAGGGCAACGGCCAGACCGAGCTGGTCGACGCGCTGATCGGCCTGCGCCACGCGGACTCCGGCACCATCCGCTTCCTCGACCAGGACATCACCGCGCTGCCCACCCGCAAGCGCCGCGAGCAGGGCGTCGGCTACATCCCCGAGGACCGCCACCGCCACGGGCTCCTCCTGGAGGCGCCCCTGTGGGAGAACCGCATACTCGGCCACGTCACCGAGAAGCCCAACAGCAAGGGCGTCTGGCTGGACCCGAAGGGCTCCCAGGAGGACACCCGGCGCATCGTGGAGACGTACGACGTGCGCACCCCCGGCATCGACGTCACCGCCGCCTCGCTGTCCGGCGGCAACCAGCAGAAGCTGATCGTCGGCCGCGAGATGAGCCACAAGCCGCGCTTCCTGATCGCCGCCCATCCCACCCGCGGCGTGGACGTCGGCGCGCAGGCCGCGATCTGGGACCACATCCGCGAGGCCCGCCGCGAGGGTCTGGCGGTGCTGCTGATCTCCGCCGACCTGGACGAGCTGATCGGCCTGTCCGACACCCTCCGGGTGATCTACGACGGCAGGCTGGTCGCGGACGCCGACCCGGCCGCCGTCACGCCCGAGGAACTGGGCTCGGCGATGACCGGCGCCGCCAGCGGCCACCTGGAGCACGAGGAGCCTCCGGGCGACGACGGCTCCGGTGCGGGAGGGGCCGAGGACGACGACGGCTCCGGTGCGGGAGGGGCCGAGGACGGCGACGGCTCCGGTGCGGGAGAGGCCGGGGGCGACGGCGGCCCCGGTGCGGAGAAGATCCCGGGCGACGCCGGCCGGGGCGTGGACAAGACCCCGGGCGATGCCGGCTCCGGTGCGGAAGGCGAGGCCCGCTGATGAAGAAGTTCGACAAGGAGCGCGTGCTCCTCGCGGTGGCCGGACCGGTCATCGCGCTCGCCGTGGCCTTCGTGCTCAGCGCGATCGTCCTGATCGCGTCGGGCAAGAACCCGGTCGAACCGTTCGCCCTGATGTTCGAGCAGGCCGGGTTCTCCGACATCCAGGTCCTGATCGTCAACCAGGCGTCGATGTACTACATCGCCGCCCTCGCGGTGGCCATCGGCTTCCGGATGAACCTCTTCAACATCGGCGTCGACGGCCAGTACCAGCTCGCCGCCATGACGGCCGCGATCGTCGGCGCCCACGCCGACCTGCCGGCCGCCCTGCAGATCCCGCTGCTCCTGCTGACCGCGGTGCTCACCGGTGCCTTCTGGTCCGGCATCGCCGGTGTCCTGAAGATGACCCGCGGGGTCAGCGAGGTCGTCGCGACGATCATGCTCAACTCCATCGCCACCGCCGTCATCGGCTACCTGTGGCTGCCCGACGTCTTCGGCGTCAAGATCGGCAACAACAACACCACCGGCGAGATGCACGAGTCCGGCTGGGTCCCCGGCATCGACATGGGCGCCGCCGGCGAGATCTACGGCCTGGTGATCCTCGCCGTCGTCCTCGGCATCGGCTACTGGCTCGTCCTCAACCGCACCCGCTTCGGCTTCGACCTGCGCGCCTCCGGCGCCTCCGAGTCCGCCGCCGCGGCCAGCGGCGTCAACCCCAAGCGGATGGTGCTCACCGCGATGCTGATCTCCGGCGGACTCGCCGGACTCGCGGGCCTGCCGATCCTGCTCGGCGACACCCACACCTACAGCCTCAACTTCCCCACCGGCATCGGCTTCCTCGGTATCGGCATCGCCCTGCTCGGCCGCAACAGCCCGGTCGGCATCGCCTTCGCCGCCCTGCTGTGGGCCTGGCTCGACAAGGCCTCGCCCGAGCTGGACTTCCACGGCTACGACAAGGAGATCGCGGTCATCATGCAGGGCCTGATCGTCCTCGCGGTGGTCGTCTCCTACGAGGCCGTCCGCGAGTGGGGCCTGCGCCGCCAGCAGCGCCGGGTGGGCGCCGAGCTGGCCGCCGGACACGTCCTCGGCGCCACCGACAACACCGAGAAGGAGGTGGCCGGCCGATGACCGCCCCGACCACAGCGACCGACGTCAACCAGCCGTCGCTGCAGCCCACGGCGCCCACCGGCCGCCGGATGTCCCTGCCCGTCCTGATGCTGGTCATCGCCGGAGCCCTGGCGCTGACCTCCCTCGTCCGCCTCGTCACCGGCGCCAACGGCATCACCAACGTCAGCCAGATGTCCACCGCGCTCCAGCTCGCCGTGCCGATCGGCCTCGCCGGTCTCGGCGGCCTGTGGGCGGAGCGCGCGGGCGTCGTCAACATCGGCCTCGAGGGCATGATGATCCTCGGCACCTGGTTCGGTGCCTGGGCCGGCTTCCAGTGGGGCCCGTGGACCGGCGTCCTCGTCGGCATCGTCGGCGGCGCGCTCGGCGGCCTGCTGCACGCCGTCGTGACGATCGCCTTCAACGTCAACCACATCGTCTCCGGCGTCGCCATCAACATCCTCGCCCTCGGCGCCACCCGCTACCTCGCGCCGCTCGCCTTCGAGGGCCACCAGGGCGGCTCCGCCAAGCAGTCCCCGCCGGTCGACTCGCTCGGCCACTTCTCGGTCCCGGGCCTCTCCAGCGGCCTGGACAGCCTCAACAACCAGCACTGGTTCTTCGTCTCCGACCTCGCCGGCCTGCTCGGCGGCCTGGTCACCGACGTCTCCTGGCTGACCCTGATCGCCGTCGCGCTGGTCCCGGCCAGCTGGTACATCCTGTGGCGCACCCCGTTCGGCCTCCGCCTGCGCTCCTGCGGCGAGAATCCGATCGCGGCCGAGTCCCTCGGCGTCAACGTCTACAAGTACAAGTACCTCGCCGTGATCATCTCCGGCGGCCTGGCCGGACTCGGCGGCGTCTTCCTCTCCATCGTCGCCAACCCCTTCTACCTGGAGGGCCAGACCAGCGGCCGCGGCTACATCGGCCTCGCCGCGATGATCTTCGGCAACTGGATGCCCGGCGGCCTCGCCATCGGCGCCGGCCTCTTCGGCTACACCGACAGCCTCAACCTGCGCGGCGGCTCGGCCAACGTGCACGCGCTGCTGCTGCTGGTGGCGCTGCTGCTGGTGATCGCCGCCGTCGGCGTGCTGCTCAAGAAGAAGTACATGGTCGGCGCGGTGGCGCTGGTCTTCGCGGCGGTGATGGCGGTCTGGGAGAAGGCCGACGGCCACATGCAGTCCCGGCTCGACTCGGCCCTGCCCTACGTCGCGGTCCTGCTCGTCGTCGGAGGACTCTGTCTGCTGGTCGTGAAGCGATACGCCGCAGGAGTGCTCCTGCTCGCGGCTGCCGGGATGACGGCCTGGTACGCCGGTACCAACGAGGTCCCCAACCAGGTCGTCTCCGCCACGCCGTACGTCGTCACCCTCGTCGTCCTCGCGCTGTCCGCGCAACGGCTGCGGATGCCGAAGGCGGACGGCATGCCGTACCGGAAGGGGCAGGGCAAGTGACCGACGTCGACTGGGGCGCGCTGCGCACCGCCGCCCGCGAGGCGATGGCCCACGCCTACGCCCCGTACTCCGGTTACGCCGTCGGCGCCGCCGCCCTGGTCGACGACGGCCGCACGGTCACCGGCTGCAACGTGGAGAACGCCAGCTACGGCATCGGCCTGTGCGCCGAGTGCGGGCTCGTCTCCCAGCTCCGGCTGACCGGCGGCGGCCGGCTGACGCACTTCGTGTGCGTCGACGGCGAGGGCGAGGTCCTGGTGCCGTGCGGCCGCTGCCGGCAGCTCCTGTACGAGTTCGGCGGCCCGGACCTGCTCCTGGAGACCCCGGAGGGAATCCTCCCCCTGTCCCGGATGCTCCCGCAGGCCTTCGGGCCCGAGTACCTCACCAAGTAGCAACTCGCGTTAGGAAAGCCAGACATGGCCATGGACGTCATCTCCGTCATCCGCACCAAGCGGGACCGCGGCGAACTCAGCGGCGAGCAGATCGACTGGGTCGTCGACGCCTACACCCGCGGCGAGGTGGCCGACGAGCAGATGTCGTCCCTCGCGATGGCGATCCTCCTCAACGGCATGAACCGTGGCGAGATCGCCCGCTGGACGGCCGCGATGATCGCGTCGGGCGAACGCATGGACTTCTCGTCCCTGTCCCGCCCGACCGCCGACAAGCACTCCACGGGCGGCGTCGGCGACAAGATCACCCTGCCGCTGGCACCCCTGGTGGCGGCGTGCGGCGCGGCCGTCCCGCAGCTCTCCGGCCGCGGCCTCGGCCACACCGGCGGCACCCTGGACAAGCTGGAGTCGATCCCGGGCTGGCGCGCGCTCCTGTCCAACGAGGAGATGCTGGACGTCCTCGACACCACCGGCGCGGTGATCTGCGCGGCGGGCGACGGCCTCGCGCCCGCCGACAAGAAGCTCTACGCGCTGCGCGACGTCACCGGCACGGTCGAGGCGATCCCGCTGATCGCCTCCTCCATCATGTCGAAGAAGATCGCCGAGGGCACCGGCTCGCTGGTCCTGGACGTGAAGGTCGGCTCGGGTGCCTTCATGAAGACGGTCGAGGACGCGCGGGAGCTGGCCTCCACGATGGTCGGCCTCGGCACCGACCACGGCGTGAAGACCGTCGCCCTCCTCACCGACATGGCCACCCCGCTGGGCCTCACGGCGGGCAACGCCCTGGAGGTCCGCGAGTCCGTCGAGGTCCTGGCGGGCGGCGGCCCCTCCGACGTGGTCGAGCTGACCCTCGCCCTGGCCCGCGAGATGCTCGACGCCGCGGGGCTGAAGGACGCCGACCCGGCGAAGGCGCTGGCCGACGGCTCGGCCATGGACGTATGGCGCCGCATGATCACGGCCCAGGGCGGCGACCCGGACGCGCCGCTGCCCACGTCGAAGGAGCAGCACGTCGTCAAGGCGCCCTCCTCCGGCGTCCTGACCCGCCTCGACGCCTACGACGTCGGCGTCGCCGCCTGGCGGCTGGGCGCGGGGCGCGCCCGCAAGGAGGACCCGGTGCAGGCCGCCGCGGGCGTCGAGCTGCACGCCCGCCCCGGCGACACCGTCGCCGCCGGCCAGCCCCTGCTCACCCTCCACACCGACACCCCGGACCGCTTCGCGTACGCCCTCGCGGCGGTGGAGGACGCGTACGACGTGGCCCCGGCCGGCACGGACTTCACGGCCTCGCCGGTGGTGCTGGAGCGTATCGCCTGACCTGCAGTTTCCCCATTCGGGTGAACGGGATCGGTAGACCAGTACCGGTCCCGTTCGGCATGCTGGGATCGGTGACGCACCGATGGGAGAACCGCCATGAGCGCACTCACCGTGAGCCAGGATCCCGAACAGAGCTGGGACGAGCTTGTCCGGTTCTGGGAGGAGATGGAGTGGCCCGAGGGCAGCAAGGTGGAGATTATCGAGGGGATCATCACCGTGTCACCCACTCCCGCGTACCGCCACAATGTGATCGCGGATCGCATTCAGACGCCGTCTCTACTCAGCGATCCCCGAGGATTGGGCGATTTTCCAGACTCTGTCCATCGCTGTGCCCTCCCGGCTGGGAATGTTCGTCCCAGATCTCTTGGTGACACCGGTCGATGAGGAGCGGGGCGAAGAGACCAGCCATGTCTCCGCCGCCCTCGCAGAACTCGTCGTCGAGATCACCTCCCGGTCCAACGCCCGGCACGACCGCATCACCAAGCCCGCGGCCTGCGCCACCGCCGGCATCCCGCTCTACCTCCTCGTCGACCGCTGGGCCCCGGGCGGACCCACGGCGACGCTGTACGGCGAGCCGAAGGGCGACGTCTACCGCCTGCTGAGCGCTGCGAAGTTCGGCGACCCCCTCAAGGTCCCCGCCCCCTTCGACCTCGTCATCGACACCGGCGAGTTCCCCGAGGCCTGACACCGGAAGGGCGCCGCCGGGTGGCAAAGGGCGGCGCCCCGTTCCGGTTGGTCGGTCCGGTCACCCCGGCAGCCGCAGCCGGCCGTCGACCCGGCGCGGAACCGAGGCGTCCCCCTCCCGCAACTCGGGCGGCAGCAGGTGGGCCGGGCTGTTCTGCCAGGCCAGGGGCCGCAGGAAGCGGCGGAGACCGGCCGGGCCCACGGACGTGTGCTGGTTGTCGGTGGCCGGCCACGGGCCGCCGTGCTGCTGGGCCCAGCTGACCGCCACCCCCGTGGGATAGCCGTCGAAGAGCACCCGGCCGCTCCGCCCGGCGAGCGCCGCGGCGGCGCCGTCGCGTACCGGGTCGTCGCCGCTGCCGCCGTGGACCGTGCCGACCAGGGCGCCGGGCAGCCGCCGGAGCAGCGGCTCCAGGGCTTCGGGGCTGTAGCGGACGAGGAGAGCCACCGGACCGAAGACTTCTGCGACGCCCGCCGCGTCGAACTGCTCGGCGTCCAGCACCGCGACCGCCGGCCGGGTGCGGTAGCCCTCGCGGTCCGGCTCCGCCGAGCGGGTCAGGTCCGCGGTTGCGGCCAGGCGGTCGAGGCCGCCGGCGTAGGAGGCGGCGATCCGGTCGTTCAGCATGGCCGGGAGCGGGCGGTCCGCGACCCGTCGGCGTACGGCGTCGACCAGGCCGTCACCGGCCGGGGTGCGCGGCACCAGGACGAGGCCGGGCTTGGTGCAGAACTGGCCGCCGCCCAGGGTGAAGGAGTCCACCAGCCCCTCGGCGATCGACTCGGCACGCTCCTCGGCCGCGCGCACCGTGACCACCAGCGGGTTGACGCCGCCGAGTTCGCCGTAGAAGGGGACCGGCACGTCACGCGCGGCGATCACCGTCTTCAGCGCCGCCGCTCCCGCGTGGCCGCCCGTGAAGGCGACGGCCGTGATGCGCGGGTCGGCGACGAGGGTCAGACCGGCGTCGGTGCCGTGGACGAGGGACACCGTGCCCTCGGGCGCCCCGTGCGCTCGCACGGCGTCCTCGAGGATCCGCCCGCACAGGGCCGACGTGAGCGGATGGCTGCTGTGCGCCTTGACGACCACGGCGCAGCCCGCGGCCAGCGCGGCGGCGGTGTCGCCGCCCGGCACGGAGAAGGCCAGCGGGAAGTTGCTCGCCCCGAAGACCGCCACCGGCCCCAGCGGGACCAGCATCCTGCGCAGGTCGGGGCGGGGACCCATCGGGGTGTCGCCCGCGTGGTCGACCGTCGCCTCCAGGTAGCCGCCCTCGTCGACGACGTCGGCGAACAGCCTGAACTGATAGACGGTACGCGCCAGTTCGCCTTGCAGTCGGCCGGCGCCGAGCGCGGTCTCCCGGTCGGCCGCGGCCACGACCTCGGGCCCCTCGGCCTCCAGGGCCTCGGCCATGCGGCGCAGCAGCGCGCTGCGGAAGGACCGGCCGCGCGCGGCCAGTTCGGCACTGGCCCGGGCGGCCCGCTCGCAGGCCGCCGCGACCTCGGCGTCGGTACTGGTGCGCAGGCCGGTGCCGGTGACGGTCCCGGTGCTCGGGTCCGCCGTGGTGATGGTTTCGCCGGTGGTCGTCACTTGACCCCCCAGGTTTCCAGGATGGCGCCGATCCGCTCACGGACCTGCGGCGCGGGCCGAGCGGACGGCGGGCGGACCCAGGAGCCGCCCAGACCGATCTGGTGCAGGGCCTCCTTGACCACGCTGACGTTGTCCGCACTGTTGCGCGCCAGCCGCAGTTCCTCGAACTCGCGCACGCTGTCCCACGTCTTCATCGCGCTGTCGAAGTCCCCGGCGGTCAGGGCGTCCTGCAGGCCCGTCGACAGGTGCGGGGCGATGGCGGCGAGCCCCGAGGTGAAGCCCTGCGCGCCGACGGCCGCGTAGCCGGGGGCGGTGAGTTCGGCCAGGCCCGCGATCCAGGTGAACCGCTCCAGACCGGCCTGACGTGCGACGACGGCGAAGGCGGCCGTGTCCGGCAGCGCGTACTTCACGGCGACCACGTTGGGGCAGGCGTCGGCCAGTTCCCGGAACTCGCCGGGGCCGATCGCCGGGTTCTTGACGTAGGGCACGATGCCGAGATCGGGGACGGCCGCGGCGATGCGGCGGTGGTAGTCGACCCAGCCCTCGGCGGAGACGTAGGGGTGCACGGGCTGGTGCACCATGATCGCCTCGGCGCCCCGGTCGCGGGCGTAACGCGCGTCGTCGACCGCGGTCGCGACGTCGAACCCGACACCGGCCAGCAGCAGGGCGCGGTCGGCGGCACCGGCGGCCACCACGTCGACCGCGGTGCGGCGCTCGGCCGGGGTCAGGCAGTAGAACTCACCCGTGTTGCCGTTGACGGTGACGACGCCGACCCGGCCCTCGACCAGGCGGGCCACCACACGTTCGAGGACGGGCCGGTCCACCTCGTCCTCGTCGGTGAAGGGGGTCGGTGTGATCGCGACGACGGTGGCCAGTCGGGACCGCAGGTGCGAGGGGTCCATGCTCTCCTCCGATCAGGGCGCCTCAAGCAGGGCACCTATTGATATACGAGATATGAAAGTAGAGAGGAGAGAGGGAGCGGTCAAGGGGCCAGGTGTGTCGTCGGGCGCCCGTGTCACCGTAAAGCGGACGTCGTGGTCGGGAGTCGTCCGGGGGCTTCTGTCAGGTTTCCGGTTCGGAAGTCTTGACGTGTCGAGGTGTGCTGCTTAGGTTCGGCATTCGTATACGAGATATACGAGCGGATCGGCCGGGCCCGAACCGGCAGGCACCAGCGCGGGACACGAGAGGAACGCCATGTCACTCGTCGAGAAGGTCGAGATCATCCAGTTCAACGAGGACGAGCCGGACTACCTCCGGACCTTCGACTCCGAGGACCGGGCGGGCTCGTGGTACTACAGCCCCGGCAGCGTCGGGCAGCGCGGCCACCTGATGGTGCGCGTGCACACCGCCGACGGGCTGACCGGCGAGTACGCCTACCACGCCACGGCCGGCGCGGCCGCGCTCCAGGCGGTGGACGTCGCCCGCGTCCTCGTCGGGCGGGACTGGCAGCACCGCGAGCGGCTGTTCCGCACCGCCCGGCGCATGGCGCGGCCGATGCACAACTACGGCCTCTCCTTCGTCGACAACGCCCTGTGGGACCTGGCCGGCAAGGCCTACGGCGCCTCCCTGACCGAGCTGCTCGGCGGTTGGCGCGACCGCGTGCCGGCCTACGCCTCCACCGTCAACGGCGACCGGGCGGGCAGCCTGTCCTCCTCCGAGCAGGTCGTCGAGTTCTTCGGGCAGCTCCAGCAGGCCGGCTGGCGCGGGTTCAAGATGCACAGCTGGCACGAGGGCGACAAGTGGGAGGAGGCCCGCAACGTCACGCGGATGCGCGAGGCCCTGGGCGAGCGGGCCGAGCTGATGCTGGACCCGGCCTGCGTCTTCGACTCGCTCAGCGACGCGATCTTCGTCGGCAAGGCCTGTCAGGAGGCCGCCTTCCGCTGGTACGAGGACCCGCTGCGGCCCATCGGCGTCGGCGTCCACCAGCACCGGCAGCTCAGGGACGCGCTCGACATCCCCATCCTGCAGACCGAGCACGTGCCCGGTCCCGAGGCCAAGGCCGACTTCCTGCTGGCCGGCGGCACCGACCTGCTGCGCGTGGACGCGCACTACGACCTCGGCGTCACCGGGTCCCTCACCACCATCAAGTTCGCGCAGTCCCTGGGCGTGAACGTCGAGGTGCACGGCCCCAGCCCCGTCCACCGGCACCTCGTCGCCTCACTGCAGGGCACCTCGATGTACGAGGTCGCCAACGTCTCCCCGCACCACTCGAACCCCTCGCCGCACATCTACACCTGCGGCTACACCGACGACTGGACGAGCATCGGCGAGGACGGCACGCTGCCGGTCCCCTCCGGCCACGGGGTGGGTGTGAGCTACGACCTGGACCTGATCAGGAAGCAGGCCGTGCACACCTGGACCGTCACCGCCGACGGCGTCGCCTGAGGCGGAGCCGGCAGCCGCGAAGGGGCAGGCGTCCCGTTTGTTCCGGGTCTCCGGGCGTTGACCCGGCCGGTCGCAGGCCCGTAGGATCGTATCTCATACGCGAGAGGAGAGTCGGTGAGCAACCGTCGCACGACGGGCGAGGAATTCGCGCCGGTCGAACTCTCCCTCGCACACGTCGATCCGCTGGCCAACCGTACCGAACAGGCGGCGTCCGTCATCCGGCGGGCGATCCTGACCGGCCGGCTGCGCCCGGGGCAGCCACTCGTCGAGTCCGACATCGCGGCCTCCCTCGGCATGTCCAAGACCCCGATCCGTGAAGCCCTCAAGACCCTCGTCGGCTCCGGGCTCGTGGTGCTGAGCGCCTACCGGGGCGCCAGCGTCCGGGCGATGGACAGCGCGGCGGCCGCCGCGGTGTACGACATGCGCCTGCTGCTCGAACCCGAGGGCGTCCGCCGCTCGGTGCGCAACGGCGGTGACCTCGGCGCGGCCCGCCGCTCGCTCGACCTGGCCGCCGAGGCGGGCAGGGCCGGCGACACCGCGGAGATGAGCCTGCACAACCGCGAGTTCCACCAGGCCCTCTACATGGCCTGCGGCAACCCGATCCTCGTCCGCACCCTGGACGACCTGCGGGACCAGGCGGCGCTGGTCAGCGTGTCCGGCTGGCGGTCCGCCGGCGGGCCCTGCGACGAGGCGGAGGAGCACGAGGACATCCTCGCCGCCGCCCAGGCGGGCGACGCCAACCGGGCCGCGCAGCTGCTCGCCGCCCACATCTCCGGCTTCATCCAGCGGGTGCTGCCCGCTCTCGACGGGCAGGTCGACCCCGCACCGGCGGCGGACCGCTCGCACTGAGCCCCTCGGCCGGAGCGGGAGCCGAGTCCCGTACCGGCTCCGCGCCCGGTCCGTACCGAGTCCCCGCGGTCCGCCGGGCCGCACGAACAGAACAACGCGCCCCGGCTTCCCCGCGCAGCCTCACCACGCCTCCCGCGCGCCGGGCGGCCCGCACGAGCCTTCCCCCGGCCCCGTGCCCGCGCTCCTGATCCCTGCTGTCCTTGCTGTCCTTCCTGTCCTTGCTGTCCTTCGTGATCCCTCCCGAGCCTCGCTCCGCCGCGCGCCCCGTCGCCCGGCTGCCCGGCTGCCCGGCTGCCCGGTGGGCACGCCCCTCCTCCCCGGCGCCGCAGCGCCAGTCACTGCCCCTACTCGCCCCAAGGCAGGTGCGATGAAGCACTCTCCCGCAGCCGTCACCGACCCGCCGGCGCTCACCGCCGCCACGAAGAAGGCCTACTGGCGCCTGGTCCCGCTGACCATGCTGATGTTCGTCGTGAACTACATCGACAGGGTCAACATCGGCTTCGCCAAGGACGCACTGGAGTCGGACTCGGGCATCGGCGCGGCCGCCTACGGCCTCGGCGCCGGCCTGTTCTTCATCACCTACGCCGTCTTCGAGATCCCGAGCAACATCCTGCTCGAACGCTACGGCGCGAAGTTCTGGCTGACCCGCATCATGATCAGCTGGGGCATGGTCTCGGCGCTGATGATGTTCGCGCACAACGAGACCATCTTCTACGTGCTGCGCATGGCCCTGGGCGCCGCCGAGGCCGGGTTCTTCGCCGGCGTCATCTTCTACTTCACCCAGTGGTTCCCCAACGCCGCCCGCGGCCGGGCCAACGCCGCCCTGTTCTCCGCGTCGGCGCTCGCCGCGGTCATCGCGGGGCCGCTCTCCGGCGCCCTGCTGAGCATGGACGACACCCTCGGGCTGCACGGCTGGCAGTGGATGTTCCTCATCGAGGGGCTCGCCGCGGTTTTCATCGGCCTGGTGGTGTGGACCCGGCTGGTCTCCCACCCGTCCGAGGCGCCCTGGCTCTCCCAGGAGGAGAAGACGGCCCTGATCGACCGGCTGGCCGCCGAGGAGGCCGAGCGGGTCGCGACCAAGGCCGACAAGGCCCCCTCCCGCTGGTCGATGCTGCGCGACCCGCAGATGCTGCTCTTCTGTTTCGTGTACTTCGCCGCCCAGCTCGCCCAGTACGCCGTCACCTTCTGGCTGCCGGACTTCGTGCGCGACATCGGCGGGCTCAGCGAGTTCACGATCGGTGTGATCTCCGTGGTGCCGTTCGCCGTGGCGTTCTTCGCGGTGCTGGCCGCCGGCCAGATCTCCGACCGCACCGGGCTGCGCCGCACCGTCCTCGGCTCCGGGTTCGTGCTCGCCGCCGTCGGCCTGACCGCCGCCGCCCTCGCCTCCCCGGTACTGGCCGTCGTCATGCTGATCGTCGCGACGGTCGGCTTCAAGGTGGCGGCCTCCTCGTTCTACGTCATCCCCCAGCAGTACCTGGTCGGCGCGATGGTCGCCCCCGGTATCGCGCTGATCAACTCCGTCGGCAACCTCGGCGGGTTCGTCGCGCCCACGCTCCTCGGCCAGGTCGAGCAGCGGACCGGCAGCGTCGACAACGCCCTGCTGATCGTCGCGGTCATCTGCCTGGTGGCGCTGGCCGGATGCGCGCTCATGCGCTACCAGCAGGGCGTCCGGGACACCGACCGGCACACCGGTCCCACGGGCAAGGGCGCGGGGACGGGCGCGGGTACGGATACGAGCCCCGGGCCGGACCTGCCGGCGACCGGACCCGGCCGGACCGTCGGCAACAGCGGCTGAGCGGGGCGCCGTCCGCCGTCCATCGCCCACCGCCCGGCGCCTCGACGTCAGGTGGTGGGCGGCGGGCCTTCACCTCCCCGGCGTCACCCGAGCACCGCCGCCACCGCCACCAGCACCGGCACGGACACCACCGTCGACACCAGGATCGCGTCCCGCGCCAGCCGCTCGCCCACCTCGTACGTCGACGCGTACGTGTACAGGTTCTGCGCGGCTGGCAGTGCCGACGTCACCACCACGTCAAGGAGTTGCGCGCCCCGCAGGCCGAAGACGCCCGAGGCGAGGGCCCAGGCCACCGCGGGCTGCCCCACCGCCTTGAGCACCACCGCAAGCAGCACCGGCTCCCGGTCCGCGCCCCGCATCGGCACCGTCGAACCACACAGGGAGATGCCGAAGGCCAGCAGCACCGCCGGGACGGACATGTTGCCGATGAGGGTCAGCGGGTCCATGACCGGGGCCGGCACCCGCAGACCGCTCGCGGCGACCGCGACCCCGGCGAGCGAGCCCAGGGCTATCGGATTGCGCAGCGGTGTCAGCAGCCGCCGCCACAGCGGACGGCCCTGCGCGCCACCGCCCGACAGGTCCAGGATCGTCACCGCCACCGGTGTGACCAGCACCAGCTGGAACAGCAGCACCGGCGCCACCAGCGAGGCGTCGCCCAGCACGTAGACGGCGATCGGGATGCCGAGGTTGCCGGAGTTGACGTAGCCGGAGCAGAGCGCGCCGATCGTCGTACGGCCCACGCCCCAGCCCCGTACGACGCCCACCGCGACGAAGACGCCGGCGACCGCGACCGTGGACAGCGCCGTCACCAGCAGGCGGCTGGAGAAGACCACCGACAGGTCGGCCTCCGCGAGGGTCGTGAACAGCAGGGCGGGGGAGGCCACGTGGAAGGCGAGCTTCGTCAGTACCTCGCGCCCCTGAGGGCCGAGGTGGCCCCGCAGCCCGAGCACGTACCCCACGGCGATGACCACCGCGATCACCGCGAAACCGGTCAGCACCCCCTGCACGGCGTCGCCTCCCCGGTGAGGTCGGTGATGTGCGGCCGCACGGAGGGAGGAGACGGTAGGTGGGGCATACAGCAAACCCTCCGGTGGAGGGCATGCGCAGGTCAATGTGATCTCTGATCGCGGACACCGATGACGCAGACACCGATGACGCGGACACCGATGAGTTCCCGCCGCGCACCGGGTCTACCGCACGTGGACGCCGTGACACCCGCTGTACTCGTGCTGCCGGGGCCCGTCTCCCGCGGGGAGACGCCCCGGCTCTGCGACGAGGTGCGCGCGCTGCTGGAAACCACCCGGGCCGGGGTGGTCGTGTGCGACGTCGGCGGTCTGGGACCGCCGGGGCTCGCCGTCGTCGACCTGCTGGCCCGGCTGGAGCTGGCCGCCCGGCGGGCCGGTGGCCGCATCCGGCTGCGCGACCCCGACCCCGCCCTGCACGCGCTGCTCGACCTAGTCGGCCTCCGCTTCGAGACGGAGCGGCAGGTCGAACAGCGGGAACCACCGCTTGGTGTCGAGGAAGCAGTGGAACCCGGTGATGCGGCCGTCTGAGATCTCCAGCACCTGGACCGCCCACGGCGCGAAACCGCCCGCCTCCGGGTCCGGCTTGTAGTGCGCGAAGGCCGGCAGCCCGTTGGCCTCCACCCGCCGCAGCCGGGATCCCGCGCACCCCGCGCCGAGCGTCGTCATGAAGCCCGTGATGTCGGCCGGGCCCGCCAGCCACAGGTCGAACGGCGGCATCGTCATGATCGCGTCCTCGTGCAGCAGCGCGGTCAGCGCCGTCATGTCGTAGCCCTCGAAGGCCGCGACGTAGCGCTCCAGGAGCTTCTGCTGCTCCTCGTCCAGCGGGTCCGACACCGCCGCGTCCTCGCCCCGGTCCGACCGCTCCGCCAGGGTGGCGCGGGCGCGCTGCAGGGCGCTGTTGACCGACGCGACCGATGTGCCGAGCAGCTCGGCGACCTCGCTCGCCCGCCAGGCCAGCACCTCGCGCAGGATCAGCACCGCCCGCTGCTTGGGCGGCAGCTGCTGCAGGGCGGCCATGAAGGCGAGCCGCACCGACTCCTTGGCGACCGCGGCCTCGGCGGGGTCGGCGGTCGAGGGCAGCACACGGGCGTCCGGCATCGGCTCCAGCCAGGTGTGGTCCGGGCGGGGCGACAGGGCGGCCCGGGCGAGCGGCGTCGCCTCGGTGAGATCCATCGGACGGGCCCGTTTGTTGCCCGCGGACAACATGTCCAGGCAGACGTTGGTCGCGATGCGGTAGAGCCAGGAGCGGAGACTGGAGCGGCCCTCGAACTTCTCGTAGCTCCGCCAGGCGCGGACCAGGGTGTCCTGCACCGCGTCCTCGGCCTCGAAGGAGGAGCCGAGCATCCGGTAGCAGTACCCCGTCAGCTCGGTCCGGTGCTTCTCCAGCGCCGCGTCCAGCTCCGTCGTCACGGTGCCGTTGGTCATCGTCCACCCACCCCTGTGGCCGTCCCGTCGGGCGCGTCTTCGCACCCCGCACTTCGGAAGCTACCGCAGGGGACTGACAATGGCCTGTGCAGTCAAAAAAGGCGCAGGTCAGGGGCGCCCTTCCGGCCTCGCGCCGTCGGTGGGACACCGGCCCTCGCCGTCGGTGGGACGTCGCTCGCGCGTCGGTGGGATGCGGGTCGTGGGCCGTCGGTGGGACGTCGCCCCGTGGCGTTGGCGGACCGGCCCCCGCGCCGTCGGTCGGACACCGGCCCTCCCGATGTCGGCGGGACACCGGCCCCGTGCCGTTGGCGGGACACCGGCCCCGTGCCGTCGGCGGAACGCCGGGCCCGGCGCCCGTACGCCTGTACGCCCGTACGCCCGTACGCCCCGTCAGTGGGACACGCCCGGCGTCCGCGCCGGGGCGTCGTCGGCCCGGTGGCGGGCGGCGGCCAGGGTGCCGGCCACCGTGATCGTCACGACTCCCGCCACCGCCAGCAGCCCGACCCCGACCGTGCTCGCCCAGCCGCCGGAGTGGAAGGCCACCGCGCCGACCGTGCTGCCCGCGCTGGAGCCGACGTAGTAGGCGGACTGGTACAGCGCCGCGGCCTGGGCACGGCCGTGCTGCGCGGTCTTGCCGACCGCCGACGACGCCACCGCGTGTCCGGCGAAGAAGCCCGCCGTGATCAGCACCAGGCCCAGCAGGACCGTCGGCAGCGAGGGGGCCAGGGAGAGCAGCAGGCCCGCCGCCGTCGTACCGGCGCCCAGGTAGAGCGCGCCGCGGCGGCCGAGGCGGCTCACCAGCCGGCCCGCCGTCGCCGACGAGACCGTGCCGACCAGGTACACCAGGAAGATCGAGCCGATGAGACCCTGCGGCAGCGAGAACGGCGCCTCGGACAGCCGGTAGCCGATCACCGTGTAGACGCCGCCGAAGACCGTCATGAACAGCGCGCCGATCGCGTACAGGCGGCGCAGCAGCGGGTTGGCCAGGTGGTCGCGGACCGTGCGGACCAGGACGCGCGGCCGCAGCGAGCCCGCCGTGAAGTGCGTCGGCGCGGGCAGCAGCAGCCGGAAGGCCACCGCGCACCCGACCGCCACGAGGCCGATCACCCCGACGGCGACCCGCCAGCCCCACTCCTGGGCGACCCAGCCGGTGATGACCCGGCCACTCATGCCGCCGACACTGTTGCCCGCCACGAACAGACCGATCGCCGTGACCAGCGCCCGCGGTGTGACCTCCTCCGCGAGGTAGGCCGTCGCCGAGGCCGGCAGCCCGGCCAGTGCCGCGCCCTGGACCGCCCGCAGCGCGACCAGCACCGGCAGCGACGGCGCGAAGGGCACCAGCAGCCCGACGGTCACCGCGACCGCCAGCGACGCCGTCATGACCGTACGCCGTCCGAAGCGCTCCGACAGCGCGCTCATCGGCAGCACGAACACCGCGAGGCCACCGGTCGCCGCGGCCACCGTCCAGCTCGCGTCGCTCGCCGTGCCGCCCATGTCGCCCGAGATCAGCGGCAGCAGGGCCTGGGTGGAGTAGAGGAGCGCGAAGGTCGCGACGCCCGCCAGGAAGAGGGCGAGGCTCATCCGGCGGTAACCGGGGCCGCCCGGGGCCATGCGCGAGTCGGAGGGCTCGGGGACGGAAGGGGCCGGGAGGGCGGAGGGGGCCGAGGGGTCCGCGGCGTCCGAGGGGTCCGAGGGGTCCGAGGGAGCGGCTGGGGCGGCGTCCACGGTCGTGGACGCCCCGGTATCGGCGGGAGTCATGTCTCGAAGGTACGGAGCCCCTTACTCATCCGTCCAATGCATGGAATGGCCATAATCGTTCCCATGGTGCATCAGTCAAGCTCACGGCCCCGCCTGTCACCGTCCGGTGACACGGAAGACATCGTCGCGCTGCTCGCCCCCCGCCTCGCGCACTTCGCCGGCGTGGCCCGCACCGAGCACGTCACCCGGGCCGCCCAGGAGATGAACGTCCCCCAGTCGACCCTCTCGCGCGCCCTGGTCCGCCTGGAGGAGGACCTCGGCGTCGACCTGTTCGTGCGCCGCGGCCGGACCCTCGCGCTGACCGTCGCCGGACGCACCTTCCTCGGCTCCGTCGAACGCGCCCTCGCCGAGGTCGAGCGGGCCGCCGACGAGGTCCGCGCCGACGCCGACCCGACCACCGGCAAGGTCGCCTTCGGGTTCCTGCACACCATGGGTGCCGAGACCGTCCCCGGTCTGCTGCACGCCTTCCGCGCCGACCACCCCCGCGTCCGCTTCAGTCTCGTCCAGAACTACGGCGAGGCCATGCTGGAACGCCTGCGCGCCGGCGAGCTCGACCTCTGCCTGACCTCGCCGGTCCCCGACGCCCCCGACCTGGTCGCCCGCCGGCTCGACGAGCAGAAGCTGCGCCTGGTCGTTCCGGCCGACCACCCCCTGGCCGGGCGCAGACGCATCCGCCTCGCCGAGGCCGCCGACGAGAACTTCGTGACCCTGGAGCCGGGTTACGGGCTGCGCCGCATCACCGACGCCCTGTGCCGGCAGGCCGGGTTCCGGCCCAGGGTCGCCTTCGAGGGGGAGGAGGCGGAGACCCTGCGCGGCCTGGTCGCCGCGGGACTCGGTGTCGCCCTGCTGCCCCCGCCCGCCGTGCCCCGCCCCGGCGTAGTCGAACTGACGGTCACCGCCCCGCGCGCGGCCCGGGAGATCGGCGTCGCCTGGCTCGCGGGGCGGACGGACACGCCGCCCGTGGCGGCGTTCAAGAGGTTCCTGCTGTCGAGGAGGGGGAGCCTGCTGCCGTCCTGACCCGCGCATCGCTGGGCTCCCGGGCCCTCACGTCCCCCCCCGCGGGTTCCCGGGCTCCCGGGCCCTCGCGTCCCCGGGCCCTCGCGTCCCCGGGCCCTCGCGTCCCCGGGCCCTCGGGTCCCCGCGTCCCGGGTCCCTGGCGCCCATTGCCCCCGGCACCCCGTGTCCCCCTCGCGTCGTTACCGCCGCAGCGACTTACCGAACCCCGCCGCCAGCGGCATCCGCAGTCCCAGCGGCGGCGGCGCGGCCAGCGCGTCCTCCACCGGGCGCGAGAAGGACTGCCCGAACAGCGCGCCCATCACGAAATCCTCGGCCAGCGCGGTGACTTCCTCCCGGTACTGCCGTAACCCGTGGCCGTCCGAGTGCACTTCGAAGCGGCACACGGCGCGGTTCGCCTTCTTCGCCCGTGCCGCCAGCCGGAACGACAACTCCGGGTCGCTGCGCTCGTCGTTCGTGCCGTGCACGATCAGCACCTGCCGCCCGGCGAGCTGCCGCACCGGTTCGGTCGGCGCCGCCACGTCGTCCTCCGGCAGCCAGGGAGCGATCGCCAGCACGGAGTTGACGGCCTCGTGCCCGGCGGCGCGCAGCGCGGCCCGCCCGCCCATGCCGGTGCCGGCCAGGCAGACGGGTACGTCGCCGTAGCGCCGTACCGCCTCGTCGGCCGCCCACTCGGCGTCCCGCGCGAGGTGCGCCTCGGAGCCGTTCCAGCCGCGGTAGCGGTAGTGCACGACATGCGCCGCCAGCCCCTCGTCCCGCCCCGCGCGCGCCATCCGGCGACCCAGCGCCCGTACGGACCCGGTCGCCAGCAGCGGCGACGGTCTGCGGCTGGACACCTCGTCGCCGCCGGGGAGCAGCAGCACCACGCCGCTCACCGCCGTCCCCTCCGGACCGAGCGTTCGCCCCAGCCGGGCCCGACGGACCGGCGTCGCTTGCTGTGCCATGGCAGAACATTCTCAGAAGACCGGGTGTACGCCACCTGTCCGCGCAATCACCGTTACATATCGGCGGATCCGTACACCGCCGCGCTCCCGCCGAACCGTGCGGCCGTCCCTCCGCGGTCGCGGCCACGGCTGCGGATTCGTGCGTTCGCCCGGTGTTCTACGCGCGTAGGAGTTAGAGTGCGGAAATGACGAGCCCAGCGGAGACGACGAGCCGGAGCACCACGACGAACACCCCCAACACCCCCAACACCCCGAGCACCCCGAGCACCATGACGAACTCCGCGAGGGCCCTGACGCCCGACCGGATCCGCCGGGCGCCGAAGGTCCTGCTGCATGACCACCTCGACGGCGGACTGCGCCCGGGCACGGTCGTGGAACTCGCCCGTGAGACCGGCTACGCGGGACTGCCCGCGGCCGACGCCGACCGGCTCGGCGCCTGGTTCCGGCAGGCCGCCGACTCGGGGTCGCTGGAGCGCTACCTGGAGACCTTCTCCCACACCGTCGGCGTCATGCAGACCCGCGAGGCGCTCGTCCGGGTCGCCGCCGAGTGCGCCGAGGACCTCGCCGAGGACGGCGTCGTCTACGCCGAGGTGCGGTACGCCCCCGAGCAGCACCTCGAGAAGGGGCTCACCCTCGAAGAGGTCGTCGAGGCCGTCAACGAGGGCTTCCGGGAAGGCGAGCGGCGCGCCCGGGAGAACGGCCACCGCATCCGGGTCGGCGCCCTGCTCACCGCCATGCGGCACGCCGCCCGCGCCCTGGAGATCGCCGAACTCGCCAACCGCTACCGCGACCTCGGCGTGGTCGGCTTCGACATCGCGGGCGCCGAGGCCGGGTACCCGCCCACCCGCCACCTGGACGCCTTCGAGTACCTGAAGCGGGAGAACAACCACTTCACGATCCACGCCGGTGAAGCCTTCGGCCTCCCGTCCATCTGGCAGGCCCTGCAGTGGTGCGGCGCCGACCGGCTCGGGCACGGGGTGCGCATCATCGACGACATCCAGGTCCAGGAGGACGGCACGGTCAAGCTCGGCCGGCTCGCCTCGTACGTCCGGGACAAGCGGATCCCGCTGGAACTGTGCCCCAGCTCCAACCTCCAGACCGGCGCCGCCGACTCCTACGCCGAGCACCCCATCGGGCTGCTGCGCCGGCTGCACTTCCGGGCCACCGTCAACACCGACAACCGCCTGATGTCCCACACCGGCATGAGCCGGGAATTCGAGCACCTTGTCGAGGCGTTCGGTTACACGCTCGACGACATGCAGTGGTTCTCTGTCAATGCGATGAAATCAGCGTTCATTCCTTTCGATGAAAGACTCGCCATGATCAATGACGTGATCAAACCCGGATATGCCGAGCTGAAGTCCGAATGGCTGTTCCAGCAGACGGCTTCCACCAGCGGTGATGCGGGCGGCAAGGAGTGAGTGAGGTGTGACGGTAATACGTGGTGCGGGTCGGCTTTCACAATCCGTCCGCATTTCGATGTTTGCCGCGGAGGGCGGGGCGTGTTTACGGTCGAGCACCGCTCACATCCCCCTCACCCCATTACGAGGACGCATTTCCATGAAGCACTCTGCTGCCAAGACCCTCGGTGTCGCCGCCCTCGGCGCAGCCTTCGCCGCCGCCGGTGCGGGCGCGGCCTCCGCGGCCCCCGAGCTCCCCGACACCGCGCAGACGGTGGACTCCGTCGCGCGGACGCTCCCCGCGGAGACGGTCTCCCAGGTGGCGCCCGGCGCGGGCAACGTGCTGGAGCAGGGCCGTCGCATCTCCCACACGGGTCTGACCGCCGCCCAGCCGGTCGTCGAGCAGCTGGTCGCGGAGCAGCTGAACGAGGGGCCGACCGAGCCGGCCGCCAAGCTGCTCGGCGGCCTGCCCACGCAGGGACTGCCCACCCAGGGCCTCGGGGTCAACGGCCTCCCGCTCGGCGGCTGAGCCCCGCCCCACCCCTCCCACGCGCCGACGGGGCGCACCCGGTGTCGCCGGGTGCGCCCCGCCGTCGTACCAGAGGGGGAGGTACGGGTGTCACCAGGCCGTGCGGGCCGCCTTCTCCTCGGAGGGGAGGAGGATCCACAGGGCCAGGTAGAGCAGGAACTGCGGGCCGGGCAGCAGGCAGGAGACCAGGAAGATCACCCGCATCGTGCCGGCGGAGGTGCCGAAGCGCCGTGCCAGCGCGGCGCACACTCCGCCGATCATGCGGCCGTGGGTGGGGCGGGCGAGGCTGGACATCGCGGCTCCTTCGTGAGCGTGTGGACGGGTCGCCGTTCGGCTTCCCCTTCATCTGCCCTCCACGCTACGAGGACGAGCCGGACATTACGTCGCCCTAGGGAGCTACACCGACCCTGGTAATCGTCGGGGTCCGTCCCTGAGAGGGCTCCTCCTGGGGGATGTCCTGCTGGTACCTGCGGTGTAGCCGGGCCCGGCCGGCGGGGACGACGGCGAGGTGCACGAGGGCCGCGCCGACCGTGTTCAGCAGCAGCGAGTCGACGTCGACGACCTGCCCGGGAACCCCGGTCTGGAGCATCTCGATACCCAGGGACAGCAGCGCGGTGGCGGCGAGGGTGCGCAGCAGGGAGGCCAGCGGCGAGACGACCGGCCGTCCGCCGGCCATCGGCAGCAGGACCCCGAGCGGCGCCAGCAGGGCGAGCGACCCGCCGAGCGAGCGGGCCGCCTCGGGCCAGCCCAGCGCCAGGTCGGCGCGGATGCCGGCGAACGGCTGCAGATTGGGCGGCAGTACCCAGGGCACGTCCAGCGGACGCAGCGTGTACCAGGCGACGAAAGCGAGATGCGCGACCAGGAGCACACTTCCTGTCGCACGGATGCGGAGCACGGCGCTGCCGCCGAGGAACCCATGACGCTGCACGCCCCCCTAGACGCGACCCGCGCCGCGCGCGGTTCCGGCCTCCTGCACGCAAGGGTGAGGCTTGCGCCACACGGCCCCCACACGGCCCCCACACAGGCCCCGCACGGGCCCCCGCACGG
>NZ_JACBYP010000059.1 GCF_018982965.1 Streptomyces mayonensis
CCCCCGCCACCCTCGCCGCCCCGGCAACCGGCGGCCCCCCGACGGGCGGTCCCGCCCCCGACGGCACCGGCCCCCGCCCGGCGCCCGGTGCCGCGGACGGGGCCGCCTCGTGAGCCGCCCGGCGTCCGGCCCGCGGATCCTCCCGTACTCCAGGGTCGTCGCCCAGGACGAGCTGAAGCTGGCGCTGGAGCTCAACCACGTCGTGCCCCGCATCGGCGGCGTACTCATGGCCGGACCCCGCGGCACCGCCAAGTCGACGCTCGTCCGCGCCTTCGCCCTGATGGCCCACGGCGAGCTGCCGGTCACCCTGCCCATCAACGCCACCGACGACCGGGTGGTGGGCGGCTGGGACCTGGACGCGCTCATCCGGGGCGAGCCCCGGCCGCAGCCCGGGCTGCTGGAGGACGCAGCGGACAAGGGACTGCTCTACGTCGACGAGGTCAACCTCCTCGACGACCACCTCGTCGACATCATCCTGGACGTCGCCGCCACCGGCGTCCTGTCCGTGCAGCGCGAGGGACTGGCCGGCGCCAAGTACCTGTCGTTCGGGCTCGTCGGCACCATGAACCCCGAAGAGGGCGGGCTGCGACCCCAGTTGCTCGACCGCTTCGGACTGATGGTCACCGCCGAGACCCTGGACGCGACCGCCCGCCGCCTCCTGCTCCGCACGGTGCTCGACTTCGAGCACGAGCTGGCCAGCGAGGACTCCGCGTGGCTGTCCGCCGCCGAGCGGGACGACACCGGCACCCGGGACCGGCTGGCGGCGGCCAGGGACCGCGTCCGCGGCGTCGACGTGCCCGACCGGATGCTGGAGCTGTGCGCGCAGGCCGCGGAGCGGACCGACGCCGTGGGCCAGCGCGGGGAGATCGTGGCCGTGCTGGCGGCCCGGGCCCTCGCCGCCCTGGAGGGCGCGGACGCCGTGGCCCCCGGGCACCTGCGGCGGGTCCTGCCGATGGCGCTGCGGCACCGGAGGCCGGAGGCGGCCCACGGCGACACCTTCGACTGGGGGCCCGAGGACGAGGCCCGCCTCCAGGACCTCTTCGGAGCCTGAGCGGTGACCGCCACCCCACCCGTGCCGCCCGCGTCGCCCACCCCGCCGCACAGGGGTGCGGCCGGCTCCGCGGACGCACCCGCGCCCGACGGCCTGATCCGCCGGCTCGGCCTGGCCCTGGTCTGCGCGGCCGCCGACCCCGCGCTCGGCGGCGTGCTCCTCCTCGACCTGGACCCCAGGCTCGTCGAACCGGTCGTGCGCCTCTTCGGCGCCGTCCTCGCGGGCACCACCGAACCGGCCCGCCCGCCCCTCGTGCTGGGCGCCGCCGACCGGGACGAGGACCTGTGGACCCGCACCCGCATCCGCGGCGGCGAGCACGGCATCACGGTCCGTACCGAGCCGGGGCCGCTGGTCGAGGCGGACGACGCGCACGGTCCGCCGCCGCTGGTCGTGGTGCCCGACCTGGCGCGCCTCGGCGTCGCCGGGATGCGCGCCGCGGTCCAACTGCTCGGTGCGGAGGTCGCGACCGTCGAACGCAGCGGGCTGCGCGGGACGGTCCGGCCCCGGGCACGCTGGCTGGCGACCTGCCGCGCGGCCGACGCCGGACGGCTCAGCCGGCACCTGCTGGACCGGTTCGCCGTACGGCTGTCGGTCGCCGAGCTGCGGCTGCCCGGTCCGGCCGGGCCGCTGGAAACACTGTTCGCAGGTCTCCCGGACGCCTGGCGCACCGCCGCCCCGGGCGTCCGGCCCGTGCCCGTCACCGACGCGGCCCTCACCCGCGCGCAGCAACTCCTCGGGCCCGACACCGGTGTCCGCCGGCAGCTGGCGCTCGTGCGGCTCGCCCGTACCCTCGCGGCGCTGGAGGGACGGCCGTCGGCGTCCGCCGGACACAGCGAGGCCGCGGCGCGGCTCATCGGCGTGGCCGTGCCGGACCGGGCACAGGACCGCCCGGAGGACGCCCCCGAGCCGCCCGGCCCGGCGCCGGGACCCGCGGGCCCGCCCGGCACCCTCCCGGAACGTCACGGCGCAGCCCGGCCGGACCCCCACCGGGTGCGCGACGACCGGGCCCTGCTGGACACCGGACCGGCCCAAGGCATCGGCACCGCACCCGGCCCCGCGCCCGCCCCGGCCGGATCGGGTCCCTACCCGGAGGACGGGACGGCCGGGGCACGGGACGCCACGCCGCTGAGCGGCCCCCGGCGGCGCACCACCGGCCCCGTCTCCGCGCGCGGCACCGTGATCGGCACCCGCCGCGCCACCGACCTGCGGGACATCGCCCACGTGCGCACCGTGCGCGAGGCCGCCGTGCACCAGCGGGCCCGGCGCACCGAACGGTTCACCGTCTCGCCGGCCGACCTGCACAGCAACGTGCGGGCCGCCCCGCCCGAGCGGGTCCTGGTGCTGCTCCTGGACCACACCTGCCGGGAGCCGGACGGAAACTGGCAGGAGACTCTCGCCCCCTTCCTGCAGTGGGCGTACACCAGCCGGGCCACCGTGCAGGTCATCGAGGTCGGCGCCGCGGACGCGGCCGACGAACTGCGGGCCGGGTCCTTCGCCGCCCGCAGCGTCCTGGACCCCAGGGTGCCGGGAGCGCTGCATCGCGGGGGCGGCCGGGCGACGCCGCTCGCCCACGGCGTCGAACTCGCGGCGCACACGCTGCGCCGTCTCTTCCGCCGGCTGGGCACCGGCCCGGCGGAGGCGTGGCTGGTGGTCGTGACCGACGGCCGCGGCAACGTGCCCCTGCGGGTCAGCCACACCGGCCGCCCCGCCGGTGGGGTGGCCGCCGCCGGCATCGAGGACGCGGTGGAGGCCGCCGCACGGATCGGGGCCATGGACCGGACCCGCCTGCACGTGGCGGTCGTCGACCCGGGCCGGGAACCGTACGGCGACCTGCCCCACGTACTCGCCGACCGGCTCGGGGCGGTGGTCGTCGACGGGCGGCACCGGTCCGGAACGGAGGACGCCGGTGACTGATCCGCAGCGCGGGCCGCGCCGGCTGCCGGGCGTCGGCGCCGCGGGACTGCGCACGGCACTGCCGGGGCTGAAGGCCGCGGCGCGCCGACCCGCGGCCTCGGTGCGCAACCTGCGCCGCGCCCAGGAACCGCCGACCGGGCTCGGCGGCACCGACGCGCGGCCCGGCGCCCGTCTGGAGGACGGCTTCGCCGTGCTCCGGGTCCTGCGCGCGGACGGGGCCGACGGGCTCCCGGGCTACCGGCTGCAGGGCTGGTGCGGCGACCTGTCGGTGAACTGCGCGGCCGGACCCACCCGGCGCGCCGCTCCCGCCGTCAGCCTCGCCCGGCTGCGGCAGGACGGCGACGGGCACTACCCCTCCGAGGTGCTGCGGGGCATCGGGCTCTGGTCGGACAACCAGTACGAACTCGCCCACTGGATCAACCGGATCCGCGTCCGGCACGGGGACGACCTGCGCCTCGTCGTGTGGGACGACACCGGGTACGACCTCCCCTGGGAGCTGCTCCACCTCCCCGAGAACGCCGCGCCGGGCCTGGCGGGCGGGCCGTTGGGGGCACTGGTCGCCGTCGCCCGCTGGACGACCGTGCGCGACCTGAGCCAGGGCGGCCTGCCCTCCGAGACCGGCGACTGCCGTGGCCAGGTGCTCGGCTACCTCCACCAGGACATGGCGGACGACGGCCACCTCTTCACCGCGTACGCCCGCCGGTTCCACGGACTCATGACACCCTTCCTCAGCGACCTCGACACCGAGGCGGACCGCACCGGGCTGGTCTACCTCGGCTGCCACGGCACGTACGGCGACGCCGTGCCGCGCCTCACGCTCGGCGACCGCACCTGGGCCGAGCTGAACGGCGAGCCGATGTCCGTACTGCGGCGGGACGGCTCGCTGGTCTGCCTCAACGCCTGCGACTCCGGCCGGTTCGTGGACAACAGCGCGCAGGGCGAACAGGCGCTGCGCGGCTTCGCGGAACTCTTCCTGCGCAAGGGCGCGGGCGGCTGCATCGTCAGCTCCGGGAGGGTCGGTGACCTGGAGGCCCGGGCGATGGCGCGGCGCCTGGTGCGCGAGGTGGCCGAGCACCCCCGCCGCCCGGTGGTGCGGACCCTGCGGGCCTTCCGGGCACGCGCTCTGGAGGAGTTCGGCTCCCTGGCGGCGGTGCCGCGGGTCCGCAACGACGACGGACGGGTCGACGTCGTGGGCCAGAAGCGGGTGCTGCGGCTCCTGTACGCGTTCATGTTCCACTACTACGGGCATCCGAGGACCGCCCTGCGGCTCACCGCGACGGACGCGCTCGGCACCGAGCGGACCGAGCGGACCGAGGGCACCGAGGGGGGAGGTTGCCGGTGAGCGCCGCCGGGCAGCCGCTGCTGATCGAGCCCGTCGTCGCGTGGCCCCGGCAGGCGGAGGCAGGATGCGACTACCTCGTCACCGTCGACCTGCGCGGACCGCTCCCCGCCCAGGACGGCGCCCCGGCCCCGTGGCCCTACCCCGAGGAGGAGTTCACCTTCACCGTCGCCCTGGACGGCTCGCCGTACTTCGACTGCTCCGCCCTGGGCGAACCGAGCGTCGTCCTGCACCGCTTCGGCGGCACCTACGGGCCCGCGCGGTTCCGGGTCTCCGCGGGCACCGACGCCGGACCGGCCTCGCTGTGGCTGACGGTCAGCAACCAGTGGGGCGTTCCGGTCCGCAAGGCGGAGCTGCACTCCGAGATCCGCACGGCGCCCCGGGTCCCGGAGGGAGACCCGGTACGGGCCGCCCTTCCGGGGCCCCGGCCGCGCGGGCATCCCCGGCACCGCCCGCGGCCGGCGCTCCCCGCGGCGCCGTCGCGCCCCGCGCACGCCGGTCCCGCTCGGGAGCCGGTCACCATCAGCTTCGTCGGTTTCAACCAGGCCTGGGCGGCCTGGATCGGGGACAGGCTGGAGAGCCGGGGCGTACGGGTGGTGCACGCGCGCCGGGACGGCACGGACGACGCGCCGCCGCTGGAGCTGCTGCGCGACCTGGTGGCTCCGGACGGGGGCGCCCTGCTGGTCCTGAGCCCCTGGTACTTCGGCCAGGACGCGGACAGCCACGAGGAATGGAACGCGGCCCTGCGCGACGTGGTGGCTCCCGACCCGTCCCGGTTCGCCGCCGTGGCGGTCACCTCCGCCGCCCTCCCGTCGGCGGCGGCCGTGCTGGCGCCGGTCTCCCTGGTCGACGTGAACGCCGAGGAGGCGGAGCGACGCCTGCTGGACCGGCTGCACCTGGCGTCCGGACCCTTGGCCGAGGACGCGGCGCCGTCGCGCCGTGGGCCGCGGTTCCCGGCGGAGATGCCGGACGTGTGGGGCGGGGTGCCCCGCCGCAACACCCGCTTCACCGGCCGGGAGCCGCTGTTGGGCAAGGTGCACGGGCTGCTGCACGGGCCCGGACCGGAGGGCGGTGTGGTGACGCTGCACGGCATGTCCGGGGTGGGGAAGACCCAGATCGCGGCCGAGTACGCGCACCGCTTCGGTTCGGAGTACGACGTGGTCTGGTGGGTGACCGCGGAGGACCGGGCCGGCTGCCGTCGCCAACTTGCCGAACTGGCCTCGCAGATGCGGCTGGAGACCGGCCAGGGGTACGGCGAGCGGCTGCGCGCCGTGCGGGACGCGCTGCGTCGCGGGGAGCCGTGTGCGAGGTGGCTGCTGCTGCTGGACGGGGCGGACGAGCCGGACCAGATCTGGGACCTGCTCCCGGCCGGCTCCGGTCCCGGTCACGTCCTCATCACCTCGCGGAACCCGGAGTGGGGCGAGCACCACAGCGAGCTGGTCGAGGTCCAGCCCTATCCGCGTGACGAGTCGGTGGCGTTCGTGCGCCGCCGCGCGCCCCGGCTGACGGAGCCGGAGGCGGACCGGCTGGCCCGGGCGATGGGAGACCTGCCGCTGCTCCTCGACCAGACGGCGGGCTGGCTGAACGACTCGGACCTGTCCTTCGAGGAGTACCTCGCCCTGCTGGACGCCGTGAGCGACGGCGACCCGGTGAAGGTGTCGGCGGACTTCCCGATGACCTTCCGGACTGCCTGGTCGATCCTCCTCGACCGACTCCGCGCGACCGTGCCGGAGGCCGTCGAACTGCTCCGGCTCTGCACCTTCTTCGCCCCCGGCCTCGTCCCCGTGCACCTGCTCCAGGACATGCCGCACGAGGGGCTGCCCGGCTCCGTGGCCGGGCTGCTGACCGACGCACGGCAGTGGGACCGGGCGGTCGGACAGCTGCTCCGGTACTCCGTGGTCCGGGTCGAACCGCACCCCGCCGACCCGGGGCGCGAGAACCTGTACGTGCACCGCGTGGTCCACCAGATGGTGCACCGGGCCATGCCGGCAGCCGTACGCGGCGAGCTGGTCGACGTCGTACGGCGTGCCCTGGCGGCGGCGGACCGGGGCACGCCCTCCGTGCCCGGACAGTGGCCCCGGTACGCCGAGATCGTGCCGCATCTGAAGTACGCCGACGTGCTCGCGAGCACCGACTCCGCCGTGCAGAAGCTGGTCCTCGACTCGCTGCGCTACCTGTACCTGTCCGGCGAGTACGGAGCGGGCGTGCGGCTCGGCGACCACGCCGTCCGGATCTGGCGCTCGCGCCTGGGCGAACAGCATCCGCTCGTCTGGGAGCTGACGTACCACTACGCCAACCTGCTGCGCGCCTCCGGCGACTACCACCGGACGATGGAGATCGAGCAGGCGGCCGTCGAGCACCTGCGCGAGCAGCGCGGCGAGCGGGACCCGGCGCTGCTGCGGGCCCTCGGCGGACTGGCCGCCGACCTGCGGGGCCTGGGCCGGTACGCCCGGTCGCTGGAGATCTCGCAGCAGGTGCACGCCACCTACCGCGAACTCCTCGGCGACCAGGACACCCGCACCCTGAACGCGCAGAACAACGTGGCCGTCTCCCTGCGCCTGCTGGGCCGTTACGAGGACGCCCTGCACGTCGATCTGCGCACCCTGGAGGCACGCCTCCGGCTGCTCGGGGACCGGCACCCGTGGACGCTGGGTTCGGAGACCTCCTACGCCGTCGACCTCCGGCTGCTCGGACGCGGTGCCGAGGCCGCGACGAGGCAGGCCGACAACCTGCGACTGGCCCGCGCGGCGCTGGGCGCCCACAGCAGGCAGACGCTGCTGGCCGCCCACAACCTGGCCCTGTGCCTGTACGCCGTGGGGGACACCTCCGGCGCCGCGCACCACCTCGGCCAGGCACTGGAGCAGGGGGAACGGGTGTTCGGGGGCGTCGATCCGCTGGTACTGGCCCTCATGACCAGCCAGAGCTGCGTCGCCCGCGAGCGGGGCGACCTCGGTCCGGCCCGCGCACTGAGCGAAAGCGTCGTCGCCCAGTACGAGGCGACCCTCACCGCGACCCACCCCTATGCCGCGGGCGCCCGTGCCAACCACGCCGTGCTGCTGCACCGGGCGGGCGAGACCGGCCGCGCCCGGGTCCTCGCCGACGCGGCCCTGGCCGGCATGGCCGCCGCCGTGGGCCCCGACCACCCCTGGACGCTCGGCTGTGCGCTCAACGCGTCGACGCTGCACGGGTACGCCGGGGACACCGAGCGCTCCCTCGCCCTGGGCCGGGACACCGCCGACGGGGCGGCCCGCACTCTGGGAACCGGCCACCCCCTCACCCGGTCCGCCCGAGCGGCGGCCGAGGGCGCGCTCGGCTCCCGGCAGCACCCCTTCTGGGACTTCGAACCCCAGCGCACCTGACGGATACCCGCGTGACTGAAACCCGCGCACCTGACGCACGCCCGCGCACCCGGCGACGCCGAGAGGCCCGGCAACGCCGAGGGACCCGGCGCCGGAACGCATCCGGTGCCGGGCCCCTCGGGACGAGCGGGTGTGCGGGCGGGTCAGGCGTCGAAGACCTCGCGCACCAGCTGCTCCTGCTCGGCCTGGTGGCGCTTGGCGGAGCCGACCGCCGGGGACGAGCCGTGCGGGCGCGAGATGCGGCGCAGGCGCTCGCCGTGCGGGACGTCGGCGCCGACCGCCAGGTCCAGGTGGTCGATCAGGTTGAGCGCGATGAACGGCCAGGCACCCTGGTTCGCCGGCTCCTCCTGGGCCCACAGGTACTTCTCGGCGTTCGGGTACTTGGCGATCTCCGCCTGGAGCTCGGCACCCGGCAGCGGGTACAGGCGCTCGATGCGGATGATGGCCGTGTCCGTCAGACCGCGCTTCTTCCGCTCGGCGTCCAGGTCGTAGTAGACCTTGCCGGCGGTGAAGACGACCTTCTTGACGGCGGCCGGGTCGACCGAGTCGTCGCCGATGACCGGGCGGAACTGGCCCGTCGTGAACTCCTCCGCCTTCGAGGCGGCGGCCTTCAGACGCAGCATCGACTTCGGGGTGAAGACGACCAGCGGCTTGTGGTGCGGGTTGTGCACCTGCCACCGCAGGAGGTGGAAGTAGTTCGACGGCAGGGTCGGCATCGCGACCGTCATGTTGTTCTGCGCGCACAGCTGCAGGAACCGCTCCGGGCGGGCCGAGGAGTGGTCCGGGCCCTGGCCCTCGTAGCCGTGCGGCAGCAGCAGCGTCACGCCGCTCGTCTGGTTCCACTTCTGCTCGGCCGACGAGATGAACTCGTCCACGACCGTCTGGGCGCCGTTGACGAAGTCGCCGAACTGCGCCTCCCACATCACCAGCGCGTCCGGGCGGGCCAGCGAGTAGCCGTACTCGAAGCCCATCACCGCGTACTCGGAGAGCAGCGAGTTGTAGACGTTGTACCGGGACTGGTCCTCGGACAGGTACAGCAGCGGCGTGAACTCGTCGCCGGTCTCACGGTCGATGACGACCGCGTGGCGCTGGCCGAAGGTGCCGCGCTGCGAGTCCTGGCCGGTGAGCCGGACCGGCACGCCGTCCAGGAGGAGCGAGCCGACGGCGAGGGTCTCGCCCATGCCCCAGTCGATCGTGCCGTCCTCGACCATCGCCGCGCGGCGCTGCAGCTGCGGCAGCAGCCGCGGGTGCACGGTGATGTGGTCCGGGATGTTGACCTGGGACTCGGCGATCCGCTTGACGGTCTCGGCGGTGACCGCGGTGTTCACGGAGACCGGGAACTCGGCCTGCGGGTCCGAGGGTTCCGACGCGGCCGGCTGCGAGGCGGCCTCGCGGACCTCGGTGAAGACCTTCTCCAGCTGGCCCTGGTAGTCCTGCAGCGCCTGCTCGGCCTCTTCCAGGGTGATGTCGCCGCGACCGATGAGGGACTCGGTGTAGAGCTTGCGCACCGAGCGCTTCTTGTCGATCAGGTCGTACATCAGCGGCTGGGTGAAGGCCGGGTTGTCGGTTTCGTTGTGACCGCGGCGGCGGTAGCACAGGAGGTCGATCACCACGTCCTTGTTGAACGCCTGGCGGAACTCGAAGGCGAGCCGCGCCACGCGGACGCAGGCCTCCGGGTCGTCGCCGTTCACGTGGAAGATCGGGGCCTCGATCATGCGGGCCACGTCGGTGGCGTACATCGAGGAGCGCGAGGACTCCGGGGCGGCGGTGAAGCCGACCTGGTTGTTGATGACGACGTGGACGGTGCCGCCGGTGCGGTAGCCGCGCAGCTGCGACATGTTCAGGGTCTCGGCCACCACGCCCTGGCCCGCGAAGGCCGCGTCGCCGTGGATCGCCACCGGCAGGACGGTGAAGTCCGTGCCGCCCTTGTTGATGATGTCCTGCTTGGCGCGGGCGACGCCCTCCAGGACCGGGTCGACCGCCTCCAGGTGCGAGGGGTTGGCGACCAGCGAGACCGCGATCTGCTCGCCGTCCAGGCCGGTGAAGGTGCCCTCGGCGCCCAGGTGGTACTTCACGTCGCCGGAGCCGTGCATCGACTTCGGGTCGAGGTTGCCCTCGAACTCGCGGAAGATCTGCGCGTACGACTTGCCGACCACGTTGGCCAGCACGTTCAGCCGGCCGCGGTGGGCCATGCCGATGACGACCTCGTCCAGGCGGGACTCGGCGGCCGAGTCGATGACCGCGTCGAGCAGCGGGATGACGGACTCGCCGCCCTCCAGGGAGAACCGCTTCTGCCCGACGTACTTGGTCTGCAGGAAGGTTTCGAAGGCCTCCGCCGCGTTCAGGCGGCGCAGGATGCGCAGCTGCTCCTCGCGCTCCGGCTTGGTGTGCGAGCGTTCGATGCGGTCCTGGATCCACTTGCGCTGCTTCGGGTCCTGGATGTGCATGAACTCGACGCCGGTGGTGCGGCAGTACGAGTCGCGCAGCACGCCGAGGATGTCGCGCAGCTTCATCAGGGACTTGCCGGCGAAGCCGCCGACCGCGAACTCGCGCTCCAGGTCCCACAGCGTGAGCCCGTGCTCGGTGATGTCCAGGTCGGGGTGCTTGCGCTGCTGGTACTCCAGCGGGTCGGTGTCGGCCATGACGTGGCCGCGGACCCGGTAGGAGTGGATCAGCTCGAAGACCCGGGCGGCCTTGGTGACGTCGTCGTCGTGCGACGCGTCGATGTCCTTGAGCCAGCGGACCGGCTCGTAGGGGATGCGCAGCGCCTTGAAGATCTCGTCGTAGAACCCGCTCTCGCCGAGCAGCAGGTTGGCGACCTGGCGCAGGAACTCGCCGGAGGCGGCGCCCTGGATGACCCGGTGGTCGTAGGTCGACGTGAGCGTCATGACCTTCGAGATGCCGAGCTTGTTCAGGGTGTCCTGGCTGGTGCCCTGGAACTCCGCCGGGTAGTCCATGGAGCCGACGCCCATGATGACCGACTGGCCGGGCATCAGGCGCGGCACGGAGTGGACGGTGCCGAGGCCGCCGGGGTTGGTCAGCGAGACGGTGACGCCGGTGAAGTCGTCCATCGTCAGCTTGTTGTCGCGGGCGCGGCGGACGATGTCCTCGTAGGCCTGCCAGAACTCGAAGAAGTTCAGCGTCTCGGCCTTCTTGATCGCCGCGACGACCAGCTGGCGGTCGCCGTTGGGCTTGACCAGGTCGATGGCGAGGCCGAGGTTGATGTGGGCCGGCTTGACGAGGGTCGGCTTGCCGTCCTTCTCGCCGAACGAGTGGTTCATCGACGGCATGGCCTTGATGGCCTGCACCATCGCGTAGCCGATCAGGTGCGTGAAGGAGATCTTCCCGCCGCGGGCGCGCTTGAGGTGGTTGTTGATGACGATGCGGTTGTCGAACAGCAGCTTCACCGGGACCGCGCGCACGGATGTGGCCGTGGGCAGCTCCAGCGAGGCGTTCATGTTCTTCGCGACCGCGGCGGCCGGGCCGCGCAGGGTCACCGTCTCGGGTCCCTCGGGCGCGGCAGCGGCGTCCTTGGCGGGCGCGGCGGGCGCGGCGGCCTTCGGCTGCGCGGCGGGCTTGGCCTGGGCCGGAGCGGCGGCGGGCTTCGCGGCCGGAGCCGCGGGGGCCTGCGCGGCCGGCTTCGCGGGGGCGGCGGCGGGCTTCGCCGCGGCCGGGGCGGCGGCCCGCGCCTGCGGGGCGGGGGCGGCCGGCTGCGTGCTGCCCGAGTCCGTGGTCGCGGCACCCGAGGCGGTGGGGGCGGCGGCCTGGGCCGCGGGCGCTCCCGGCTTGTAGTCGGCGAAGAAGTCCCACCAGGCTCGGTCCACGGAGTTCGGGTCCTGGAGGTACTGCTGATAGATCTCGTCGACGAGCCACTCATTGGCACCGAACGCGGTCGCGGGGTTCTTGCCCGCGCTGCTCGCTTGGTCGGTGTCGGTCGAGACGTTCGAGTTACTGGGGGACTGCGACACGGCGAGAACCGCCCTCTTCCGCTTCACAAGATGGTGGACAGCGGGAATCAAGGCTACGCCTACCCGACCGGGAAGGTCAGGCCGGGCCCGTCCATCGTCGCGTAAGTCACATCGCGGACCGCGTTTCGGCGCTGGAAATGGCGGGAAACAAGCGAGGTTCTGTTGCGTGCGGGATCGGGAGACCGGGACCCGGCGGCTCAGCGACGCGGGTCTTTACCTGATCACACGTGTCCGCCAGCGCGAACGTCGTGGATCTTTACGCTCCGCCGTGAACCCTACGTCAACATGGCGTCGACGGAAGGCCCGGAAGAGTGATGACGATGCGGCAGCCCCGCTCGGATTCGGCCACTCCGATCCGGCCGCCGTGCAGATCGACCGCCCAGCGCGCGATCGCGAGGCCCAGACCGGTGCCGCCGTCGCTGCCCGGACCGTGCGGCCGGGACACCGAACCCCGGTTGAACCGTTCGAACACCCGGCGCCACTCCGAACGCGGGATGCCGGGGCCCTCGTCGAGCACCTCCAGCTCCAGGGACTCGGGCAGCTCGCCGCGCCGCGCCCGGACCGTCACCCGGCCGTGCGGCGGGCTGTGCTTGACGGCGTTGTCGATGAGGTTGGAGACGACCTGGTGGATCCGCTCCGGGTCGGCGTGCGCCGTCAGCTCCGGCGGGAAGACGTCCAGCGCCAGGTGCACGTCGGTACGGGTGTGACTGCCCGACCCCGAGGCGATGCCCGCGCGTGCCGAGGCGACCATGTTGGCCTCCTTCAGCACGCCCGACAGGTACGGCCACACCTCGAAGCGCCGTTTGCGCAGCGGTATGACGCCGTTGTCCAGGCGGGAGAGGTCGAGCAGCGTCTCCACCAGCCGGCCGAGCCGCTCGGTCTGCCCGAGCGCCGTGCGCATCGTCTCCGGGTCGGCCTCGGTGACGCCGTCGACGATGTTCTCCAGCACGGCACGCAGGCCCGCGATGGGGGTGCGCAGCTCGTGCGAGACGTTCGCCACCAGCTCCTTGCGCTGGAGGTCCTGGGCCTCCAGGTCGTCGGCCATGCGGTTGATGGTGACGGCCAGGTCGCCCAGCTCGTCGCGGCGGTTCTCGCGCACCCGGCGCGTGTAGTCGCCGTGCGAGATGGACCGGGCGACCGCGTTCATCTCGTCCAGCGGCGCGGTCAGCGAGTGGGCCACGAACTGCGTGATCAGCAGGGTGGCGATCATGGAGAACACCGTGATGAAGCGCAGCTCCGTCTTGGTGTTCACCGCGACCACCGACAAACCGGTGGTGATCAGCACCGACGTGACGACGAGCGCGCCCAGCTTGGTCTTGATCGAGAACGGGCGTACGCCGCCCCAGGGATCCCCGGTGCTCCGGGGACCGGGGCTCCTCGGAGCGGCCTCCCGTCCTCTGCTCACGGGTTCGGCGTCTCCAGCGCGTAGCCCACGCCGTGCACGGTGCGGATGCGCTCGGCGCCGATCTTCCGGCGCAGCGCCTTGATGTGGCTGTCCACGGTCCGGGTGCCGGAGGCGTCGGCCCAGTCCCACACCTCGGCGAGCAGCTGCTCGCGGGAGAGCACCGCGCGCGGCGTGTTCGCCAGGCAGACCAGCAGGTCGAACTCGGTGGGGGTGAGGTGGACGTCCTCGCTGCGCACCCGCACCCGGCGCTGCGCGTGGTCGATCTCCAGCTCGCCCAGGCGCAGGATGCCGCTGCGCGGCGTCGAGGCGGCCACGACCGCCCGCTCCACCCGGCGCAGCAGCACGTGCACGCGTGCGGCCAGCTCACGCATCGAGAACGGCTTGGTCATGTAGTCGTCGGCGCCGACGCCGAGACCGACCAGCATGTCCGTCTCGTCGTCGCGCGCGGTGAGCATCATCACCGGCACCGGTCGCTGGGCCTGCACGCGCCGGCAGACCTCCAGGCCGTCGAAGCCGGGCAGCATGATGTCGAGGATCAGCAGATCGGGCTGCCAGGCCTCGGCCGTGTCGACGGCGGCCGGACCGTCGCCCGCCGTCTGCACCAGGAACCCTTCGGCGCGCAGGCGGGTCGCGATGGCGTCCACGATCGTCTGGTCGTCCTCGACCACCAGCACCCGGCGCTGTGCGCCCTGGGTGGCCGTCGCCGCGCCGTTGTGGGAGGTCTGTGTCTGCTCCATCGCCCGCCCCTGAGGTGTGCTTCCGGAATCCGTGGGGTGATCCCATGACTGCGATTGACGCTTGAATGAACCGCGTCAGAGCAGCAGCGTACGGGGATCCCCCGCGCCATTGCTATCCAGGACCGACGCCGAGATGCACGACGTCCGGAACGCCCCGGGCAACGGGGATCTCTTCGGTACGCACCTGCTGGAAACCGGCATTACGCAAGGTTTCTTCGAATTCCGGAGAGGGCTGGGCCGACCACACGGCGAGCACCCCGCCGGGCCTCAACAGCCGTACGCAGTCCGCGAGTCCGGACGGTGCGTAGAGCCCTTCGTTGCCCTCGGTGACGGTCCAGCCGGGGCCGTTGTCGATGTCCAGGCACAGGGCGTCGTACGTGTCGGAAGTCTCACGGACGTACTCGACCAGGTCCGCCCGGACGATCTCCGTGCGCGGATCGGCCAGGGCCCCGGCGGAGAGCGCGGCCAGCGGACCGGTGCGGTGCCAGTCGACGACGGCGGGCTCGCGCTCGACGACCGCGATCCGTCCCCAGCGCGGGTCGGCGGCCGCGTGGACGAGGGAGAAGCCGACGCCGAGCCCGCCGATGAGCAGGTGCGGCGCGGTGCGCCCGCCGGGCCCGGTGTCCTTCCCGGCCGCCGCCAGCGCGTCGGCCGCGGCGTCGATCAGCCGCCGCTCGGAACGCCCGTCGGAGGTGTCCATCAGGAAGCACCCGTTCGCGATGATCTGCAGCAGCGTCCCGTGCCGGCGCAGGACGACCTCGCCGTACGGGCCCTCGCGCCGGTCCAGCACCTCGGGGGTACCGGGGGCGTCGGGGGTGTCGTGGGTGATGAGGGGCATCGGCCCATCCTGGCATCCGTGCCGGCGGAGGGGTGCCGGTCGGTCTGGGGGAGCGGAGGAACGCCGGCCGGTCTGGGTGAGGGGGGACGCCGGTCGGCCGGCGGGCGGCAAGGAATGCCGGCCGGTCGGGCGGTGCTGTCAACGGCAGGGCGGGTGACGTCACCCCGGTACCCGATCGCTCACAGCGAACACGCTGGAGGGAACAATCCGGGGCTCTCTTTCATTGAGTCGATGTAACTCAACTTGACTGCCGAAGGGGAGATCATGGCTGCTGAGTCCGCCGCCTTCACACCGCTCACCCTGCCCGTGCTGCCGCTCGACGACGAAGTGGTCCTGCCCGGAATGGTCGTCCCCCTGGACCTGAGCGACGCCGAGGTACGGGCCGCGGTGGAGGCCGCCCAGGCCGCCGCCAGGTCCGAGCCGGGCAAGCCCCGCGTCCTCCTCGTCCCGCGCATCGACGGCACCCACGCCGCGACCGGCGTCCTCGGCACCGTCGAGCAGGTCGGCCGCCTGGCCGACGGCGACCCCGGCGCCCTGATCCGCGGCCGGGGCCGCGTGCGCGTCGGCGCCGGCACCACCGGCCCCGGCGCCGCGCTCTGGGTCGAGGGCACCCGCGTCGACGAGACCCTCCCGGAACCGCTGCCCGGCCAGGTCACCGAGCTGGTGACGGAGTACAAGGCACTCGCCACCGCCTGGCTGCGCAAGCGCGGCGCCTGGCAGGTCGTCGACCGGGTCCAGGCCATCGACGACGTGTCCGCGCTCGCCGACAACTCCGGCTACTCGCCCTTCCTCACCACCGAGCAGAAGGTCGAGCTCCTGGAGACCACCGACCCGGTCGCCCGTCTGAAGCTCGCCACGCAGCAGCTGCGCGACCACCTCGCCGAGCAGGACGTCGCCGAGACCATCGCCAAGGACGTCCAGGAGGGCGTCGACAAGCAGCAGCGGGAGTTCCTGCTGCGCCGCCAGCTCGAAGCCGTCCGCAAGGAGCTGCGCGAGATCAATGGAGAGCAGGACGGTGAGGAGTCCGACGACTACCGTGCCCGCGTGGAGGCCGCCGACCTGCCGGAGAAGGTCCGCGAGGCCGCCCTCAAGGAGGTCGACAAGCTGGAGCGGTCCTCCGACCAGTCGCCCGAGGGCTCCTGGATCCGCACCTGGCTCGACACGGTCCTGGAGATGCCGTGGAGCGAGCGCACCGAGGACGCGTACGACATCCAGGGCGCCCAGGGCGTGCTCGACGCCGAGCACGCCGGCCTTCAGGACGTGAAGGAGCGCATCACCGAGTACCTGGCCGTGCGCAAGCGGCGCGGCGACCGGGGCCTGGGCGTGGTCGGCGGCCGGCGCGGCGGCGCCGTACTGGCCCTGGTGGGCCCGCCCGGCGTCGGCAAGACCTCGCTCGGCGAGTCCGTCGCCCACGCGATGGGCCGCAAGTTCGTCCGCGTCGCCCTCGGCGGCGTCCGCGACGAGGCCGAGATCCGCGGCCACCGGCGTACGTACGTCGGCGCGCTGCCCGGCCGGATCGTGCGGGCGATCAAGGAGGCGGGGTCCATGAACCCGGTCGTCCTGCTCGACGAGATCGACAAGGTGGGCTCCGACTTCCGCGGCGACCCGGCCGCCGCCCTCCTCGAAGTCCTCGACCCGGCGCAGAACCACACCTTCCGGGACCACTACCTGGAGGTCGAACTCGACCTGTCCGACGTGGTTTTCCTCGCCACCGCCAACGTCCTGGAGGCCATCCCGGAGGCCCTGCTCGACCGCATGGAGCTGGTCCGCCTCGACGGCTACACCGAGGACGAGAAGGTCGTCATCGCCCGCGACCACCTGCTCCCGCGCCAGCTGGAGCGGGCCGGACTGGACGCCGACGAGGTCACCGTCGACGAGGGCGCGCTGCGCAAGCTGGCCGGGGAGTACACCCGCGAGGCGGGCGTGCGCACCCTGGAGCGGTCCGTCGCGCGGCTGCTGCGCAAGGTGGCGGCCCAGCACGAGCTGGGCGAGCGGGAACTGCCGTTCACCGTCACCGACGCCGACCTGCGCGGCCTGATCGGCCGGCCGCACCACGTGCCCGAGTCCGCCCAGGACCCGGCGGAGCGCCGCACCTCGGTGCCGGGCGTGGCCACCGGCCTCGCGGTCACCGGCGCCGGCGGCGACGTCCTCTACGTCGAGGCGTCGCTGGCCGACCCGGAGACGGGCGCGGCGGGGCTGACCCTGACCGGGCAGCTGGGCGACGTGATGAAGGAGTCGGCACAGATCGCGCTGAGCTTCCTGCGCAGCCACGGCGCCGAACTGGAACTGCCGGTCGGCGACCTGAAGGACCGGGGAGCCCACATCCACTTCCCGGCGGGCGCGGTCCCCAAGGACGGCCCGAGCGCCGGCGTCACCATGACCACGGCCCTCGCGTCGCTGCTCTCGGGGCGGCTGGTCCGCACCGACGTGGCGATGACCGGAGAGGTCTCGCTGACCGGGCGCGTACTGCCGATCGGCGGGGTCAAGCAGAAGCTGCTCGCCGCGCACCGGGCGGGGATCACCACGGTGATCATCCCCAAGCGCAACGAGCCCGACCTGGACGACGTCCCCGCGGAGGTGCTGGACAAGCTCGACGTCCACGCCGTGAACGACGTCCGCCAGGTCCTGGAACTGGCCCTCGCCCCGGCGACCAACGGTGCGGAGGCCCGGGTTCCGGTCGCGGCGATGGGGGGCACCTCCCAGGCGTTGAGCACTGGGGGAGGACGCGGTCGGATGTGAAGGTGAGTAAAGGGGACGGCTCGGGCTCCGCGCTGTGCGGGGAGCCCGAGCCGTCGCCGTGTGCGCCTGGGACCGTCAACCGTTGGCCAGTGCGACCACCCGGTCGAGTGCGCCGTTGAACCTGTTGTGGTCCCCGACCGTCGGACCGGACGACGTGTACTGCCACATCGTGTAGAAGCCCCACCCGGCCGGCAGGGTGCCCACCGAGGACGCGTACCGGGCGACCCACAGCGGGTTGGCGGCGGCGAAACCGGCGTAGTCGCCGGTGCACTGGGTCCACCAGCTGGTGGCCGTGTAGATCACCGCGTCGCGGCCGGTGCGGGCCTTGTACGTGTTCAGGAAGTCGCGGATCCAGGTGACCATCTGGCTCTGCGACTTGCCGTAGCAGGTCGCCCCGTACGGGTTCCACTCGATGTCGAGCACGCCCGGCAGGGTCCTGCCGTCCCGGGACCAGCCGCCGCCGTGGTCGACGAAGTGGTTGGCCTGGGCGGCGCCGCTCGTCGTGTCCGGGGTGGCGAAGTGGTACGCGCCGCGGATCATGCCGACGCCGTACGAGCCGTTGTACTGCTGGGCGAAGTAGGGGTTCGTGTAGTAGGTCCCCTCGGTGGCCTTGGCGTAGGCCCACCGGACTCCGCTGCTCCACAGGGTCGGCCAGGCGACGTTGCCCTGGTGGCTGGAGACGTCGACGCCCTCCGTCTGGACCGCGCGGCTCTGGGCGGGGGTGCCGTGCACCCCGTCGTGGGCCGCGACGCCCATGCCCATGTGGGCGGAGCCGCGCGGTGGGAAGTCCGCGGACGCCGACGCGTCGGCGGGGAGGGTGAACACGAGCGAGAACGCGGCGAGCAGGATCCCGGTGACGGCGAAGCGCCGTCCGCGGGCCGGTCCGGATCTGTGCACGAGCATGACGTGCCCTCCGATGGCTCGGTGGTGCCCGGTGGGGGATGCGCGAGCGGGAGACCCCGTGAATGGTGTGCCCATGTCATTGTTCGGCCGCCCGTGGGGTCCGGTGAAGACGCTACGCACGTAGAACGGAGCGTGGGAAGAGGGCCCGGAAGCCGCCGTTGGTCTAAGCCTGCGAAATACTTGCCGAGCTGCGGCGACGACGGGCCGTGGCGGAAACTTTCACGACCGGAAAATCACGACCGGAGAACGAGGCAGGGGCTGACGTGCACGAAGACGGGAACGGCGGCGGTCGCGAAGTCGAATCCCACCTGTCCGGCAGCGGTGTGAACCAACCGGAGTTCCTGGCACTGGAACGGGAGTTGACGGTCCTGCTGCGGCGGGCCCGGGCCAACCAGGGCGAGATGGCCCGCGAGGTCCACCCCGACCTGGAGTCGTCCGCGTACGGCCTGCTGGTCCGGCTCGGCGAGTGCGGCGGGCAGCGCGCCACCGACCTCGCCGCCTTCATCGGCGTCGGCAAGGCCACGATGTCCCGCCAGCTGCGGGCCCTGGAGGAACTCGGCCTCGTCGCCCGCGAACCCGACCCCGCCGACGGCCGCGCGTGGCTCGTCACCCTCACCCGGGAGGGCCAGGACCGCGTCGGCCGGGTGCGCGAGGCCCGACGCGCCCGGTACTCCCGCCGGCTCGCCGACTGGGATCCGCGCGAAGTGACGGAACTGGCCCGGCTGCTGCACGAGCTGAACCGCGGGATGGAGAAGTAGGCGGCGCCGGGCCGGGGCGCCGGTTCCCTTTCAAAGCTCCGCGTAGACCGCCGTCGCGTCGTCGTGCGTCTTGCTGCGCCCCAGGAACCTCCGGTCGCCCGCCGCGTCCGCGCGCTCCAGCTCCCGTACGCGGTCCACCAGCGCCTGGGCACCCTGCTTGCGCACCAGCGCCAGGCAGTCCGCCCAGTCGCCCTCCCGGAACTTCTCCACCCAGCGGGCGGCCCCGTCCGTCAGCGCCGTCAGCGTGCGCACCCCGTCGCGCGGCAGCACGCCGGTCACCGCCCGCCCCGCCACCGCCGGGTCCGCGGCGGCCGTGAAGAAGCCGCCCTCCTTGTTGCGGAGGTCGGCGTCGACCATCGCGTCCGTCGCGAGGGCCGCGCGGGGCAGCCGGGCCAGCCGGTCGTCCAGAACGGCCGAGACCGTGCCGTCCGGTGCCTCCACCAGCAGCGCCGAGTCCGACAGAACGAGGTACTCGACCGAGGCGGAGGACCAGCGGGCGAGGACGACGGTTGCCTGCGGCGTACGCGGGTGAGAAAGGTCACAGGTCCCCGCGTGTGCCGCCGCGGTGCGGGCGATGGCGCGGGACAGCGCCTCGGCGAGGGGAACCTCCGGGAGGGAAACGGTCAGTTCGGTCAGCGCGCCGCCGAGGTGCGCCGTGTACCAGGGCACGGAATGCAGGCAGCCCGTCGCCGTCCGTGGCGGGGTCACCCCGTCGAGCACCACGAGTGAGCCACCCTGTCCGGAGGCCGGTAGCCCGACGCTCGCGAAGTCCTCGTTGGGGTACTCGGCGAGGCCTGGTTCCGAGGCGAGTTCGGTGCGCATCCGGCCAGTCTGCCCGACCCTTCGGCCGGGCCGGCACACCCCTCGCGCCTTCGTCGGGAACAACCCGGCGACGCAGGTCAGGAGCCGGTTCCGGGGCAGAATTCCATGATCCGCCGGCACGTGGCGGCACATAGTGCCACCGCCCGTCGCGAACGTCCAACCGGCACGCCGCGTACCCCCGAGGCACGAGCCGGGGGAACTTGCTCCCCAACTACCCTCCGGGGTTCACTCCTTCGGGTGGCGGGTCGGACGATGCGCGCTCACCACCCACCGGCACTGGAAGGGTCGGGAACCGGTGGGGGTCCCTGCCCCGCTCACGCGGTCACCCCGCCCGGCACGCTGCCGGCGGCCGGGGAACGGCCCGGAGCACGGCGGAGGGTGCATGCGCCGACCGGCCAGTTGACGGAGCGCCACCCGGGCCCACGGGTACACGAGTCAGGAATGCGAGCACCGGTGCAGAAGACGCGGCCTCGTCGCACAGGCAAGCAGACGGCCCCCACGGGGAGCGCGGAGCGGACCCCCGGCACCTCCACCCCTCCGCCGCCGGAGGTTCCCGTCGGCAAGGGCCGTCCCACCCACGTACGCAACCGCCTGATCGTCGCCGTCGCGGTCGTGGCCGCCGCCGTCGCCGCGGCCGGTGCCCCGTCGGTGGTGACCGCCTCGGGGCAACTGCACGACTCGCAGGACCTGGTGACGCTCGCCGAGCAGACGCAGAGCGCGCTGACCCTCGCCCACTCCCTCGCCGACGAGCGCGACGAGGTCACCCCCTACATCGCGGCCGGGCGCCCCAAGTCCAAGGCGCCCTCCGAGCAGCGCAGCGCCCGCGTCGACCGGCAGGTCGAGGAACTGCGCGCCGACACCGGCACGCCCGCCTCCCTGCGCGAGGACCTGGACACCGTGGCCGCCCTGCGCCGGGCCGCGCTCACCGGCAAGAGCACCGCGCCCGAGGCCCACGAGGCGTACTCGGGGGCGATCACCGAACTCCACGCGCTGGCCGAGGAACTGGCGGAGCAGATGCCGCCCCGCGCGGGCGCCGGCGCCTACGCCCTCGCCGAACTGGACACCGCCGTACAGCAGGCCGCCGCCACCCGCGGTCTGCTGCTGGCGGCGCTCGCCGTGCCGAGCAGCACCCGGACCGTCCTCGACCCGGTCACCGGCCTGCCGACCGAGACGACCACCTCCTCGGACGCCGACGCCGAGCAGCGCGACGCGCTCTCCGCCGCAGCCCAGCAGGCCCGCGTACGCTCCGACGCCGCGCTCACCGACTTCCGCGAGGGCGCGACCAAGGAGGCCCGGGACAGCTTCGACGCCACGGTCGCCGGACCCGAGGTCAACTCCGCCGAGAAGTACCTCGCCGACCTCACCGACGAGCCCACCCTCTCCGACGGCGACCTCGCCACCGGCGCCAAGAAGCTGGACGCCGCACTGTCCGCCCGTGTCGACGCGATGCGCGGCGCCGAGTCCGCCCTGTACGAGAAGCGCGTCAGCTCGCTCGAGCAGCTGCGCGACGACGACGTCACGGCGCTGGAGATCCGGATCGCCGCGCTCGGCGCCCTGATCCTGCTCGCCCTGGGCGTCGCCACCGCCCTGGCCCGCACCCTCACCCGCCCGCTGTCGGTACTGCGCCGCGGCTCGGCCCGGCTCGCCGGCGCGGAGGACCCGACGGCCGAGGACCCGGTGGCCTTCACCGGGCGCAACGACGAGTTCGCCCAGGTCGTCCGCTCCGTCAACGCCCTGCACGGGCACGCCGCCACGCTCGCCGCGCGGATCGCCACGCTGGAGTCCGACCGCAAGCACCTCGTAGGCCAGCGGCAGAAGATGGCCGACGCCCGTGAGGAACTGCGCGCCGAACTCGCCGAGTCCGCGGCCCGGCTGGAGGTGGTCCGCAAGAGCATCGGCTCCACCTTCGTCAGCCTCGCGCTGCGGACCCTCGGCCTGGTCGAGCGGCAACTCGCCGTCATCGAGGGCCTGGAGGAACGCGAGCAGGACCCGGACCGCCTGGCCACCCTGTTCAAGCTCGACCACTTCGCCACGGTCATGCGCAGGCACAGCGAGAACCTCCTGGTCCTCGCCGGGACCGAGCACATCCAGCACAGCACCTCACCGGTGCCGCTGGTCGACGTCGTGCGGGCCGCGGTCAGCGAGATCGAGCGGTACGAGCGGGTGCGCATAGCCGCGCTGCCGCCGCACGCGCACGTGACCGGGCTCGCCGCCGACGACCTCTCCCACCTGCTCGCCGAGCTGATGGAGAACGCCACCTCCTTCTCGCCGCCGGACCTGCCCGTCGAGGTCTCCGGCTGGCTCCTGGAGAACGGCGAGGTGATGCTCTCCGTCCAGGACGAGGGCATCGGCATGGCCACCGAACGCCTCCAGCGGCTCAACGCCCGCCTCACCGACTTCGACCCGGACGCGCCGTTCGACCAGGAGGGCGAGGACGGTCTCGGGCTCGGCCTCTACGTCGTCGCCCGCCTCGCCCACCGGCACGGGGCGCGGGTGCGGCTGAGGGAGCAGAAGCAGGGCGGGGTCGCCGCCGTCGTGGTGCTCCCGAGCCCGCTGCTCGCCGAGGCGCCGCCGGCCGCGCTGGCCCCGACCGTGCCGCCGTCCGACGGCACCGCCACCTTCTCCCTGCCCGGCGCGGACGCGGAGGCCAACTCCAACGTCCTGCCGGGGCGCGGGGAGAAGGCCGGGAAGCCGGAGCAGGCCGACAAGGCCGACAAGGCCGAGAAGGCAGGGCAGGAGGAGTCGGCAGAGCAGAAGGAGCAGACAGAGAAGAAGGCGGAGGAGGCGGAGAAGGCCGACGAGGCCGCCGGGAACGACGTCCCGGCGGAGGACGCGGGACAGGGTCCGGACGCGGCGACGGTGGAGGACTCGGTGCCGGCGTCCGGGACGGCCCAGGAGGAGGCACCGCACTCCGAGTCGGAGGCCGCCACCGCCCCTGCCCCGGACAGGACGCACCCCGACAGCGACCTCCCCGACGACACCACGATGGCGCTCCTGCTGCCCCCGTCCCCCTCCGGGGCATCCGCACCCGAGGAGAACCCGGAGGAGCCCGACCCGGAGCCCGGCCACGGGCCCGGCCCGGGGCCCGATCCCGAGGGGAACGCGGAGGAGCCCCGCCCGGAGCCCGTCCCCGCGGAGCCCGCCGAACCCCGTATTCCCGGCCCGCGCTCCGCCGACCCCTACGCCATCGGCCCCGACGCCCACGACCGCACCCCGGACGCGGCGGCCCCGGACGCGGGAGCCCTGGACGAAGGTGCTGCCCCGGACGACGGTGCCGGTCCGGGCGAGGGGGCCGCGTACGTGGGAGCCGTGGACGACGGCGCCCTCCCGGACGAGGGCGACGAGCCCGTCACCGACAAGGGGCTGCCCAAGCGGACCCCGAGGCTCACCACGCCCGAGGCGGCCCCGCGGCCGCGCACCGCGGGCTCCGTCGACGCCGACGCGCTCCGTCGCCGCCTGGGCGGCTTCCGCCGGGGCGCCGAGGCCGGGCGCCGCGACGCCGAGGCGGAGGCGGAGGCGGAGGCGGCCGGCCGTACCGGAGAGCACGGGGCGCCGGACGCCGCGGCGGACACGACCGAAGAAACCACGGGGGGCACTGTCGAGGAGGCAAGCAGTTGACCGCTCCCAGTACCTTCGGACTGAGCACCGAGGCCCGCAATCTCCACTGGCTGCTGACCAATCTCGTCGAGGAGGTGCCCGGCATCCAGTCGGTCGCCGTGGTCTCCTCCGACGGGCTCCTGCTCCTGTCCTCCGACCCCGGGCGCAACGAGGAGGCCCGACAGGCCCGTGAGGCATCCCGCGCGGGCCCGCGCGGCTCCGCCGCCGACCTCGCCACCGTCGTCTCCGGCGTCGGCAGTCTGACCGTCGGCGCCGCCCGGCTGATGGACTACGGCGCCGTGCGGCACACGATGGTCGCCATGGACGAGGGCAGCCTGTTCGTGATGTCCATCAGCGACGGCTCACTGCTCGGCGTGCACGGTGCCGCGGACTGCGACATGAACGTCGTCGCGTACCACATGGCGCTCTTCGTCGGCCGCGCCGGCCATGTGCTGACCCCCGAACTCCGCAGCGAGCTCCGGCAGTCGCTGGAGCCCGAGGCGTCCCAGTCACCCGAGCCGACGGGGAGCGTCCGATGAGCAGCAGTCCCGGGAAGGCCGGGGAGAACGGGAAGGCCGGGGAAAACGGGAAACCCGCGAAGGCGGGGAAGCCCGCGAAGGCCGGGAAGTCCGGGAAGGCCGTGAGGAACGGCCGGGGGAGCCTCCCCGTACGCGGCGCCGACCGCAAAGCCGCCCGCGTACGCCCCTACTCGCTCACCGGCGGCCGGACCCGCTTCGGTCACGTGCTGCTCGTCGAGACGTTCGTCGGCGCCACCGATGGCACCGCCGCGCTCGAAGCCGCCGGGGAACGCAGAGAGCTGACCGCCGGCTCACTCACCTCCCGTGTGATGCCGGAGATGAGAGCCATCGTCGAACTGTGCCGCCGCATGCGTACGGTGGCCGAGATCGCCGCGCTGCTGAGGATGCCGCTCGGCGTGGTCCGCGTCCTCCTCAGCGACCTGGCGGACCAGGGAAAGATCCGTGTGTACGGCACCGGGACCGCCCATGGCACGGGCCGCCCGGACCGCGCTCTGCTCGAAAGGGTGCTCAGTGGACTCCGTCGTCTCTGACGCCGCCGTGTTCGGCGTCCCCCCGCTCGTCGACACCGACGGGCCCCTGCAGCCCTGGCAGACGGATCCCACGCGCGCGCCCGTCGCCACGAAGATCGTCGTCGCGGGCGGGTTCGGCGTCGGCAAGACCACGCTGGTCACCGCCGTCTCGGAGATCACGCCGCTGCAGACCGAGGCGCTGATGACCGAGGCGAGCGAGGAGACCGACGACCTCACCGCCACCCCGGGCAAGCTCACCACCACCGTGGCCATGGACTTCGGCCGCATCACGCTCGACGACGACCTGGTCCTGTACCTGTTCGGCACCCCGGGCCAGCAGCGGTTCTGGTTCATGTGGGACGACCTGGTGCGCGGCGCGGTCGGTGCCGTCGTCCTGGCCGACACGCGGCGCCTGAAGGACTGCTGGCCCGCGCTGGACTACTTCGAGAGCTGCGGACTGCCGTACGTCGTCGCGGTCAACCACTTCGACGGCACCGAGCTGTTCGAGGCGGAGGACGTGCGGGAGGCCCTGACGATCCCGGCGCACATACCTGTCATGATCATGGACGCGCGGCGCCGGATCTCGGCCATCGAGACGCTCTTGTCCCTCGTGGGCCACGCGCTCGACGAAACACCCGAGTAGACGAACCTCGAGCACAGAAACCCGGGCAGACGACCCCCGAGAGTACCGAGCCCCGAGCCCCGAGTAGGAGACGGACCGCATGCGGAAGATACTCGTCGTCGGAGCCGGCCAGTCCGGCCTCCAACTCGCCCTCGGCCTGCAGTCGCACGGCTACGAGGTCACCCTGATGTCCAACCGGACCGCGGACGAGATCCGCAGCGGCCGGGTCATGTCGACGCAGTGCATGTTCCACACGGCACTCCAGCACGAACGCGATCTCCAGCTGAACTTCTGGGAGTCCCAGGCCCCGAAGATCGAGGGGCTCGGCGTCTCGGTGGCGGCCCCCGGCTCCTTCGACCCGGGTCCCTCGCAGCGGGCGATCGACTGGCTGGGGCACCTGGACGGGTTCGCCCAGTCGGTCGACCAGCGGGTGAAGATGGCCGGCTGGATGGAGACCTTCGCGCAGCGCGGCGGCCAGCTGGTCATCCACGGCGCGGCCGTCGGCGACCTGGACTACTTCTCCCGCGCCTACGACCTCGTCCTGGTCTCGGCGGGCAAGGGCGAGCTGGTCCAGATGTTCGGCCGAGACGCCGCGCGCTCCCCGTACGGCGAGCCGCAGCGTGCCCTCGCCGTGGCCTACGTCCACGGGATGGGCCCGCGCCCGGAGCACCCGGACACGGAGGCCGTCCGCTGCAACCTGGTGCCCGGCGTCGGCGAGCTGTTCGTCATGCCGGCCTTCACCACGTCCGGCCGCGCCGACATCCTGTTCCTCGAGGGCATACCCGGCGGCCCGCTCGACGTCTTCAAGGACGTCAAGGACCCGGCGGAGCACCTCTCCCTGACCCTGGAACTCATGGAGAAGTACGTCCCCTGGGAGTACGCGCGGGCCACCAAGGTCGAACTGACCGACGCCGGCGGCACCCTGGCCGGCCGCTACGCCCCCACCGTGCGCCACCCCGTCGGCCGCCTGCCCGGCGGCGGTCTCGTCCTCGGCGTGGCCGACGTGGTCGTCGCCAACGACCCGGTCACCGGCCAGGGCTCCAACTCCGCCTCGAAATGCGCCGCCTCCTACCTCGCGTCCATCCTGGAGCGCGGGGAGCAGGAGTTCGACGAGGCCTGGATGCAGCAGACCTTCGACCGCTACTGGGAGACGGCCCGGCACGTCACCAAGTGGACGAACACCATGCTCGCCCCGCCGCCGGAGCACATCCTCGACCTGTTCGGCGCGGCGACGGAGCTCCAGCCCGTCGCCGACCGCGTCGCCAACGGCTTCAACGACCCGTCCGACTTCGAGGACTTCTTCTACGACCCGGCGAAGTCCGAGGGCTATCTGATGGAGGTCTCGGGCGCGGCGGGCGCGTAGGCCTCCGGCGGGGACACGAGCCCCCACCGCGGGCGCCCACCGACCGCGGCGCCGCAGTCGGCGGCGCCGCAGTCCGCGGCGCCGAGGCGGCCGACGCGCCGTCCCGGCGCACGGCGCGGACACGTCCGCGGGGCTGCGCGCCGTGACTGACCGGCGCGCGCCGCTCACCTGCCCCGCCGGACGCCGGCCTCCTGCGCACCTGCTTCCCGCGCGCCGGACGGCCGCGTGCCCCCGTACCCCGCGTCGGATCCGTCCGACGCCCCCTCGGGGAGCCTCGGCGGTGTGTACCGCCCTACGGGCTGCCCGCCGGGGTCGGGTCGTACGGCGCCCAGGACCGGGTTGGCCGCGATCGGCGACACCTTGACGTCGGCGCCGGGGCGCGGTGCCTGGACGACCAGGCCGTCGCCGAGATACATCGCCACATGGGTGGCCTCGGGGAAGTACACCACCAGGTCACCGGGGCGCAGTTCACCGAGCGGCACGTGCTCCAGGCGCGCCCACTGCTCCTGGCTGGTCCGCGGGATCGGCGTCCCGGCCCGCTCCCAGGCCACGGAGGTCAGACCCGAGCAGTCGTACGACGCCGGGCCCTCGGCGCCCCACTCGTACGGCTTGCCGAGCTGTTCCACCGCGAACCGCACCGCCCGGTCGCCCTCCTGCGACGGTTTGCCGTCGTCGCCGAGTGCGCCGGACGCGAGGAACCGGTCCTGTGCCTCGTCGATCCCGTCCTGTTCGAACTCCGCGAGGGCCGCCAGTTCGCCGGGGGTGAGCGTGGCGAGCAGTTCCTCGACGGCGCCGAGGCGTTCGCGCACGCCGTCGCGTTCCTGCTCGCGGCGCTCGGCGAGGGCGCGCTGCGCCGCCAGTGCCTTGCGGGCACGCTCGGAGAGCGCGGCGGCCTTCTTCGCGTCACCGGTCAGGCGGCCGACCGTCTCCGCCTGCTCGCGGGCCAGCCGGCCGATCACGTGCCCCTGGTCGAGCGCGTGCTGCGGGTCGCGGGCCAGGAGCAGCCGCAGGTAGGGGGAGAGGTTGCTGCTGTTCTGGTACTGCTGCCGGGCCAGCCGTCCCGCCGCGCCGCGGCTGTCGCGCAGGGAGAGGCGGCTGCGGGCCAGCTCCGCGTCCAGCCGGCGCACCTCGGCGCGCTGCTTCGCCAGCCGCTCCTCGGTGGCGTTGTAGGTCTCGGTGGCCTGTTCCGCCTCCCGGTACAGCCGCTGAAGATCCGTCAGCAAACCGGACACCGACCGGTCCTCGCCGCCGGCCCCCGCCCCGTCGGTCCCGGCCCCGTCGGTCCCGGCCTCCGCCTGGCCGGTCCCGGTCCAGTCGGTACCGGACCCCGCCCCCTCGGCCTCGATCCCCTCGGCCCCGATCCCGTCGGTCCCGGTCCCGGTCCCAGTCCCGGTCCCGGTCGCCCCGGGCTCGGGTTCGGCCGTGGCGGGCACGGGTGCGAGGACGATCCCGGCCGCCACCGCCGCCGTACACACCAGACGCAGAAACCTTCCTGACATGCCGTCACCTCCGTCGCGGGGCGGCTCGTCCGCTCCGCACGGTGAGCATGTGGCGGCTTCCCCGGCCCCGCGCGCCGAGTGTGCGCGGTTCGGCGCAACGGGGTCACCCGTCGGCGTCGTCCGGCTTGCCACCCGGCGTGGCGTCTGGATCGGCGGCCCTCGCAAGATCCGGGCCGGGATCCGGGCCGGGATCCGGGCCGGGATCCGGCTTCGACCACGGCCACTTGCGGCCGGGACCCTTCCGGCCCTTCCGGCCCGTCGGATCCCAGGCGTACTTCCAGCGGGCGAAGCCGAGTCCCGGCCCGGCGTCCCGGGGCACGCGCCGGTACACCAGCACGGTGGGCGGGCCGCCGTCCGGGTCCGGCACGGGGATGCGGTACGTCTTCGGCGGGTGCCCGGTCATCCCGACCAGGACGGGCAGCACCCGCCCGTCCATGGGGCCGCCCTCGAAGGGGGTGTCTTCGCTCTTCACGCCACCAGTGTCGGTGATCTCCGCACCGGTGTCCGATGCGCAGAGGTCAGCTGCCAGGCGTCAGCCGTCGGGCGTCAGCCGTCGGGCGTCAGCTGTCGGGCGTCGGCTGTCAGAGGTCCGCCGCCAGCGCCTCGACCAGGGTCGCGGTCTGGGGATCGCGCCTCGCGGTGACCGTCAGCACCGCGAGGAACTGCTCCACCAGCCAGTCCCGCAGCTCGTCGACGGGCGGCTGCTTGGCCTCGTCGAGCCAGATCAGCGAGGACGCCTCCACCGCCGTGATCCACATCCGGACCGTCATCCGCAGCCGGGGGCCCGCTTCGGCCACGTCCAGGTGGCGCATGATGTGGTCGGCGGCGGCCCGGCGTACGCCGTCCACGATGCCCGTGGTCTGCGAGGTCTCGACCACGCTGCCGCCGCGCAGCAGGGCGCTGAAGCCGGTGTCGTGCTGGTCGACGAAGGCGAGATAGCGGTCCAGGGCGCGGGCCAGCCGGGCCAGCAGCGGGCCCTCGCGGGGCTCGTCGAAGCACAGTTCCAGCTCGTCGGCGGCCGACCTGAGCGCGGCCTCGTACAGCTGCTGCTTGCCGCCGGGGAAGTACCGGTACACCAGGGGGCGCGACACCCCGGCCTGCTCCGCCACGTCGTCGAGGGAGACCTCTTCCGGCGGCCGGTGCGCGAAGAGGGCGAGCGCCGCGTCGAGCAACTGGACGCGGCGCTCCTCGACGCTGAGGCGGCGATAGGCGGGGGTGGAGGCCTGCGGGGTCATGAGGCGCAGCGTAACCCGCACCCCGTCGCCCCCGCCCACGTCAGCGGCCCGTACCGGCCCGGACTACGCCAGCAGCCCCGACGACCTCCACAGCTGCCGTCCGACCCCCCGCAGTACGCCGATGTCGTCCAGGAAGTCCGTCAGGCGCTTCGCGCCGGTCTGCATGATCTCCTTGCGGTGGCCGCTGGCCCTGGCCTGCGCCAGAGCCTCGCGCTTGTCGAGGCCGACGTTGGTGTACACCTCCGGGTTGACGAAGGCGACGGAGAAGACGCGGGCGAACTCGCCGGACGTGATCCGGGTGAACTCCTGCGACCACTTCGGGGCCGTCACCATCTGGCGGCGCAGCTCCTCACGGGCGTAGCGCACGTGGCGGGCCTCCTCCACGACGTGGATGCGCGTGACGCCGCGGATCAGCGGCTGGACCCGCTCGTCCGGGAAGGTCAGCCGCTGCATCCAGTCCAGGACCTCCTCGCCGAGCAGCGTGGCGGTGAAGGAGCCGGGCGTGGTGGAGATGGTCTTGAACAGGCGGCCCAGGTGCTGGTGGACGGGGCTCACCGGATACCACGGCGTCTCGCCGCGCGAGATCAGCCGGGCGAACATCTTCGAGTGGCGGCACTCGTCCTCGATCTCGGTCAGCGCGTAGCGCACGTGCGCGCTCGTCGCCGACTTGTCGTAGATGTGCCGCACCAGCAGCTGCATGAGGATCAGCTCGAACCAGATGCCGAGCGAGGCGAGCGCCGCGGCCTCGTGCTGGGAGAGCACGATGCGCTGCTCCTCGCTCATCCGCTTCCACAGCGGCGTGTCGTACAGCGACACCAGCTCCGGCGGCCAGAACCACTTGCCGTCCTCGAACGGCGCGTCCCAGTCCAGCTCCTTGTCCGGGTCGAAGGAGTGCTTGGCGGAGGAGACGAGTAGCCGCTCGGCCACCTGCTCCCGGTCCTTGAGCAGGCCGAGCGCGTCGCGCAGGCCCTCGAGCGCGTCGGCTTCCGTCAGGGTCGTCATGGCTGTACCCACCTCGTCGAACGGTTCGTGTTACCCGCGGTTACTCAAGCTGCTCCGACTTATGAGACTGCTTGTCAGCAAGCCCGTCAATCCCTTGGGCGGAACTTGTTGACCGGGAGTAAAGACGGCGCGAGCGTCAAAGGCGCGGCACGCGATCACTCGTTGGGGCGCTCTGCCGGTGTTCGGCCTGGGTACGCTGACCACGTCAGCCAGACTCCGGCACATGGGAGCGATCATGAGCGCCGCACGCGACTACGGGCTGGACGACGACTACCAGTGGCCCCGTCCGCCGGAGGGCGGCTGGACGGCGGACGACCTCGACGAGCTTCCCAACCTGCCTCCGCACACGGAGCTGATCGACGGGAGCCTCGTCTTCGTGAGTCCGCAGACCAATTTCCACTCTCTGGCCATCCGATTGCTGGACCACGCCCTGCTGGCCCAGACGCCGGACGAGCTGAAGGTCATGACGCAGATGACCGTCAAACTCAGCGAACGCAATCGGACCGAGCCCGATGTGCTGGTGTTCCGGGCGGAGGCCTTCGTCGGCACGAGGCAGACCTGGTACCGGCCGGAAGACGTCGTGATCGCTGTTGAGGTCGTTTCCAAGGAGTCGATGGAACGGGATCGGGAGGTGAAGCCCTTGAAATACGCGCAGGCGGGTATCCCGCACTACTGGCGAGTCGAGGAGAACCACGACCTCCCGGTGGTCTACGCGTACGAACTCGACCCGGCCAGTAAGGTCTATGGGTTGGTCGGCATCTTCCACAATCGCCTCAAGCTCACCGTCCCTTTCCCGATCGACATCGACCTCACCAGTCTGGAACCTCGCCGGTGAGCGCTCTTTGCCTCACCCCCCCGAGAACCGCCTCCATCACCGCCCGCGCGATCGGCGCCGCGAGCCCGCCCCCGCTGATGCCGCCGCGGTCCGCCGCCGAGCCCTCGACCACCACCGCGACCGCGACCTTCGGCTCCAGGTCCCCGTCGCCCCGGGCCCAGGAGACGAACCAGGCGTACGGGGTGCCCGAGTTGCCGACGCCGTGCTGGGCCGTGCCGGTCTTGCCGCCCACCGTGGCGCCCGGGATCGCCGCATTCGAGCCGGTGCCCCGCTCCACCACGCCGGTCATCAGCTCCTTGAGCAGCGCCGCCGTCGAGGGGCGCATCACCTCGTGGGAGGGCCGCGAACCAGCCGCCGCCACCAGGCTGCCGCCCGCCCGCAGCGTCCGCTCCACCAGGTACGGGGAGCGCGCCTGACCGCCGTTCGCCACCGCCGCCGCGACCGTCGCCATCTGCAGCGGCGTCGCCCGCGTGTTGTACTGCCCGATCGACGCCAGCCCGAGCTGCGCCCGGTCCACCGAGGAGTCGAAGGTGCTCCGCGCGACGGGGAAGGGGACGCGCAGCCCGTCGTCGTTGAAGCCGAACGCCTCCGCCATGGCCGTCATGTCCGCCACGCCCACGTCCGCGCCGAGCTTGGCGAACACCGTGTTGCAGGACCACTCGAACGCCTCCCGCAGCGAGGCGTCGCGGCAGCCGTCGGCCTCGTTCGTCAGCGTCGTCCGCGTCCCGGGCAGCGTGTACGGGTCGGGGGAGCGGGTCGGCGCGTCGAGGTCGCGCACCACGCCCGCGTCCAGCGCCGCCGCCGCGGTGACGACCTTGAAGGTGGAACCCGGCGGATAGGTCCGGCTCACCGCCCGGTTCAGCATCGGCTTGTCCGGGTCGTCGTTCAGCCGGTTCCAGGTGCGGGCGGCGGCCGCGCTGTTGCCGGACAGCAGCTGGGGGTCGTAGGAAGGGGTGGAGACCAGGGCCAGGATCCGGCCCGTGGCCGGCTCGATCGCGGCCACCGCGCCCTTGCGCCCGTCGAGCCCCTCGAACGCCGCCCGCTGCGCCGCCCCGTCGATCGTCGTCACGACGTCCCCGCCCGGGTTCTGCGCCCCCGTCACGTCGTTCCACAGCGGCAGCGGCGCCAGCATCGGGTCGGCGCCGGACAGCAGGCCGTCCTCGGCGTGTTCGAGGAACGTCGTCCCGTACGCCTGCGAGGCGAAGCCCGTGACCGGCGCGTACATCGGCCCGTTCGCGTAGGTCCGCTCGAAGCGCAGGTGCTCACCGGTGTCCCGGGAGCCGGTGACCGCCTTGCCGCCGACCAGGATGTCGCCGCGCGGCTGCTGGTAGCGGGCGATGTCGGGGCGGCGGTTGGCCGGGTTGCCGTCGTACTGGGGGGCCTGGACGATCTGCACGCGGGCCGCGTTGACCACCAGGGCGACCAGCAGCAGCGCGCAGAAGACGGCCGCGTGCCGGATGTGCCGGGTCACGCCGGCGTCCCGCGCCGGGCCGCATGGCTGACCCGGATCAGCAGGGCCACGATCGCCCAGTTGGTGACGACCGAGGAACCGCCCTGCGCCAGGAAGGGCATCGCCATCCCGGTCAGCGGGATCAGCCCGGTCACCCCGCCCGCGATGACGAACACCTGGAGCGCCACGATCGAGGAGAGGCCGACCGCGAGGAGCCGGCCGAAGGGGTCGCGGGCGGCCAGCGCCGCCCGGTAGCCGCGCTCCACCAGCAGCCCGTACAGCAGGAAGACGGCGGTCAGGCCGAGGAAGCCCAGCTCCTCCCCGGCCGTCGCCAGGATGAAGTCCGACTTGACGGCGAAGCCGATCAGTACGGAGTGTCCGAGGCCCAGGCCAGTGCCGGTCACCCCGCCCGCCGCGAAGGCGAAGAGGGACTGGGCCAGCTGGCCCGGCCCGTCGCCCGCCTCGATGGACGCGAAGGGGTGCAGCCAGTCCTCCACCCGGCTGTGCACGTGCGGCTCCAGCCAGCCCACGGCCACCGCGCCCAGCGAGGCCAGCACCAGGCCGACGGCGATCCAGCCGGTGCGGCCGGTGGCGACGTAGAGCAGCACCACGAACAGGCCGAAGAAGAGGAGCGAGGTGCCGAGGTCGCGTTCCAGGACCAGGACGCCGACGCTGACCAGCCACACCGCCACGATCGGGCCGAGGACCCGCCCCGTGGGCAGCTGGAGGCGCCACACCCGGCGCCCCGCGTACGCCAGCGCGCTGCGGTTGGCGGCCAGGTACGCGGCGAAGAACACCGCAAGGAGCACCTTCGCGAACTCGCCCGGCTGGATGGAGAAGTCCTCGATCCGGACCCAGATGCGGGCGCCGTTCACCGCCGGGAAGAAGATCGGCACGATGAGCAGGGCGAGCGCCGCGGCCACGCAGACGTAGGCGTACCGCTGCAGGACCCGGTGGTCGCGCAGGAGCAGGACGACCACGATGAACAGACCCACGCCCAGCGTCGACCACACCAGCTGGGCCGGGGCCGCGCGGTCGCCCGGCGTCTCCAGGTCGAGCCGGTAGATCAGCACCAGGCCCAGGCCGTTGAGCAGCACGCCGATCGGCAGCAGCAGCGGATCGGCGTACGGAGCGCGCAGCCGCACCGCGAGATGGGCGAGGAGCGCCAGCACGCCGAGCCCGGCGCCGTAGCCGGCGGCGCCGGGCGGGAGGGCGTCGTGCCGGGCCAGGCCGACGTTGCAGTAGCCGAAGACCGACAGCAGGACGGCCATCAGGATGAGCGCGAGTTCGACGCCCCGGCGCCGCGGGAGCTGGGCGGCGGGAGCGGGCGTGTCCGCCTGTGCCACGGTGAGTCCGGGTCCGGTTCCGGCCTTGGTCATGTCCGGAACTTACCTACATGGGAGGATCTGCGCGGCGTCCGGATCAGCACCAGCGCGGCGCGGGACCGACGTTGTCGATGTAGCGGGCCGCGCCCCAGGCCCAGGTGCCGTCCGTGAGGAGGTACCACAGGGGGTTGCCCTTGACCGTGTCGCCGGGCGTCTTGCAGTAGATGGAGACGACCTCGCCCCGGCGGGCGTAGCGGATGACGTCCGAGCCGCGGGTCGGGGAGGTGCGCAGGGCGAGCCGCTCCGCCGTGACGACACCCCGGTAACGGCCCTGCTCCTGACGGCCGTCGCCGTCGCCGCCTCCGCCCCGCGCCGCCTCGCCCCCGTTCGTGCCACCGGTGCCGGCGTCGGTGCCCGTGCCCGTGCCCGTGACGGTGACGAGGGAGGCGGGGCCGGGGGCGCCGTCCCGGCCGTCGTCCGCGGCGGCGGGTGTGACGGCGGCGGCGGTCGCGAGTGCGCCGGCCGCGAGGGCGGTGGCGAGGCCGCGGACCAGGAACGGGCGCGAGACCGGTGCGGACAGCTGGGACATGGGAGTACCTCCCGGGGAGCGAACGTGGGAAACCTGTCTCTAGGTGACCAGTCGCCACATTAGGAGCGCCCGGCGCCGACCGCTCCCCGCGCTGGGCCATCGGAGAACCCGGGACGGTCCGGACGGTCCGCCGCGGCCGTCACGGCTGCCGAGGCAGGGCCAGCGTCGCCAGCGCCCCGCCGTCCGGCGGGTTGCCGAACTCCAGCCGCGCGCCGAGCACCTCGGCCTGCCCCAGCGCGATCGTCAGCCCGAGCCCGTGGCCCTTCGCCCCGCTCTCGGTACGGAACCGCTGCGGCCCGTGCGCGAGGAGGTACTCCGGATAGCCCGGCCCGTGGTCCCGTACGGTGATCACCGGCCCGTCCACGGTCAGCACCACCGGCGTCCGCCCGTGCCGGTGCGCGTTCGCGACCAGGTTGCCCAGCACCCGCTCGAGGCGCCGCCGGTCGGTCTCCACCCGCGCGTCCCGCGCGACGTCGACCCGCGTGTCGGTGCCCGAGCCGCGGACCACCCGCCGGGCCAGCTCGCCCAGCGGCTCCGCGTCCAGCTCCAGCCGCTCCCGCCCGCTGTCCAGCCGGGAGATCTCCAGCAGGTCCTCGGTGAGTGTGCGCAGCGCCGCCACCCGGTCCCGCACCAGCTCGGTCGGGCGGCCCGGCGGCAGCAGCTCGGCCGCCGCAAGCAGGCCGGTGAGCGGGGTGCGCAGCTCGTGCGCGACGTCCGCGGCGAACCGCTGCTCGGCGAGCAGCTTGCCCTGCAGCGACGACGCCATCGAGTCCAGCGCCGAGGCGACCGACGCCACCTCGTCCTGCGGGCGCGTCGGGTCCTGTGCCCGCGGATCACCCACCCGGGCGTCGAGGTCGCCGGCGCTGATCCGCCGCGCCACCCGCGCCGTCGCGTGCAGCCGGCGCGTCACCCGTGTCACCGCGAACGCGCCGACCAGCAGCGTCGCCCCGATCGCCAGCCCCGACGACCACACGATCGCGCCGTCCAGGCCCTCGATGGTGCGCTCGCCCTGGGAGTGGTCGACCCGCACCGCCAGCGCCCGGCCGCCGTCCGCGGGGCCCGCCGCCCACATCGTGGGGCGCCCCTCGTAGTCGGCGGCCATCGTGCCGCGCCGTCCCGAGCCCGCCAGCTCGCGCAGCCGCCCGGGCAGCCCCGGCGGATCGACGCCGGCGCCGTGCGACAGCGGGTCCCCGGCCTCGTACGACGCCGTCGCCTCCCGCAGCCGGGCCAGCGCCGTGTCGCGGGCCTGGCCGACGGTCTGGTCGGTCACCGACACGTGCACCAGCACGCCGAGCAGCGCGGCGAGCGCGCAGCACATCACCGCGATGAACACGGCCGCCCGCACCGCGAGCGGACCGGCCCACCGCGGAAGGGCCGGCCTCACCGGGCACTCCCCGACGGGGACGGGGACGGTGTCAGGGACGGGGACGGGTGCTGCGACGGCGGCTGCGGCGGCGACGGACGCCCCGTCTGCCCGCCGTCGTCGCCCTCGTCGGCGCGGAGCATCTCGTCACTGGTCAGCAGCATCGCCCGCTGGTCGGCGTCCCAGGTCCACTGGAGCCGGTACTCGTACCCCGCGACCTCCGAGGGCGAGCGGACGACGACCGAGCGCCCCGCCAGCTCCACCGCGCTCACGGCGTCGTCGTACGACATCACCCGCACGAGCCGGTCCTTCTCGACGGTGTAGACGCGCACCGCGGTCAGGTTTCCGGGCAGCAGCCGGAAGCCCAGCGTCATCTCCGGCCGCCCGTCACCGGTGAGGTCGCGGTAGTACGGCCGCAGCACCGGGCACCCCCCGCTCCCCGCGCCGGACCCGCCCGGACCCTGCGTGCCGCAGTCCGCCATCCGCGCGGACGTCTCGTGGTACCGGGCCCCCGTGCCCGCGTAGTCGTCCGGGTGCGCGGCGATCTCGGCCCGCACCGCGGCCACCGGATCGGCGTCGCGGATGTCGCCGCCGGGCACGGCGACGCCCTCGACCGGGGCGTGCTCCACCTCGCCGATGTCGTAGGCCGGGCTCGACGCCGGCGGCAGGCCGGGCCAGAGCCGGGCGGGGCTGCGCGCCGCCGCCGTCGCGCCCGCGTCCCGCAGCCCGCCCGTGTCGCCGCAGCCGGCCAGCGCACCGGCCGCCGCGGTCACCAGGAGCAGCGCGAGGAAGGCGGGAACGCGGGCGGGGCGCCCACGGCGGCTCGGGAGCACTGCACTCCTGGGGTCCGGGTTCGGGTTCGGGGTTCGGCGTCGGTGGTTCCGCGTGGTGGTGCGGGGCGGGGGCGGGCGGGGCACCGTAAGCCTCTTTCGTACGGGAGGCCATTTTGCGCGGGTCCGGGTGCGCCGGGCTACTCGGCCAGCTCCTCCAGCAGTCGCGCGGTGGCCAGACCGGCCCGCAGGTACGCCACGAACAACTCGTTGTGCAGCGCCCACGGCGAGCGCCGCGCCCGGATCAGCCGGACCGCCTCGTCGGCGTCGGCGCCCCGCCGCATCAGGGTCTGCGCGACGACCAGGCCGGAGCGGTTGTACCCGTGGTAGCAGCGGACGAGTACCGCGCGGCCCGCGTCCAGCGCCCCGTCCGCCGCCTGCGCGAGCCCGATCACCCCGGCGAGCTGCGTGCCGTCCAGGGGCCCGTCGGGTATCGGCCACACATGGTGCTCGACACCCTCGTCCGGCCCGTGCCCGGGAAGCCGCAGCAGCGTCTGTACGAGATCGAACTCGTCGCCCACCACGGCGAACTCCAGTCCCCCTCCGGGCCGCCGGAACTCGTGCCCGCCCATCCACAGCCCCGGCACGATCTCGTCCCACGGCCGGTCGGGTGCCGGCACGTCCGGACCTCTCCCACGGGTACGCAATGGAGCCTCCCCAGTCCCGCCCAGGGTCTGCCCGGCACCGCCCAGGGCCTGCCCGACTCCTCCCCAAGGTAACCGGGTTCTTGCCCCCGCAGCACCCTGCCTGGTCCCATGGACGGGGGGTGATGGCGATGGACGGACTGCGCGTCGTGCCGACCCGGCGCCACGGCCAGGAACGGCTCTACGTCTGCCTCCCGGACGGCGGGAACGTCGCCTGGTACGACCGTGAGGCGGCCCGCGTCAACCTGCTGAGTGCCGACCGCAGGGACGAGATCCTGCACGCCCTCGGCCCCTTCCTGACCGGCCCGGTCACCGTCGGCCCGCCCCCGGTCCCGACCCCCGCCGAGCTGGCCCGGCTCTCCCTCCACCCGGACGACGACCTCGCCCCCAACCGGCCGGGCGAGGCGCTCCTGGTCGCCCTCGACCGCGAGCCCGGACCGGTGCACCGGCTGCGCCCCGACCCGCGCCGCCGGGCGCTGGCCGCCGAACAGACAGTGGGGGAGGCCCTCGACCGGCTCGACGGGGCCGGCTGGCACACCCTGCACTCCGTACCGCTGCCCGGCGGCGACCGCCTTCACCACCTGCTGATCGGCCCCGGCGGCCTCTTCGCCCTCCATGTGCTGCCCGCCCGCAGGCAGCGGGTGCGCGTCACCGACCCCGACGTCGCGCTGGGCCGCCGCGCGCCGCGCCCGCTGCTGCGCAGGGTTCGCGCCGACGCCGACCGGGCCTCCTACGCGCTGACGGCCGAGGTCCGCGCCGTCCTCGTCCTGGTCGAACCGGCCCACGTGTCCCTCGCCGCCCCGCCCCGCTCGGTGCGCGTGCTCACGGAGCGGGAGCTGCCCGGCCTGGCCCGCCTCGGCGGCACACTCAAGCCGGCCGACGTGCAGACCCTGCACGCGGCCGCCCGCGACCGCACCACCTGGACCCGCCTCTGACCCGGCCCCGACGCCCGTCCCGCCGCCGGCGCCTGTCCCGGTCGTGAGGTCCGTCCCCTTCTCGATGCCCGCCTCGGTCCCGAGGTCCGTCTTGCCCTTGGTGCCCGTCCGTGCGTCGGCGCCTGTCCCGGCTGCGAGGTCCGCCCTGCTCCCGATGCCCGCCCCGGCACCGAGGGTGGGACGGACGTCGACGGTCCCCGGAGCCGACGGTCCCGGGAGTCAGGGCAGGGCCGCCGCCCCCTCCCGTTCGAGCAGCGGTGCGAGGAGGTCGCCGTAGTCCTGCACCCGGGGCCCGAGATCCCCGGCCAGGAACACGAACTGCTCCGCCCGCCGGCAGCCGGCCACCTCGTCCCACGTCACCGGAGTGGACACCGCCGGGACGGAGCGGGACCGCACGGTGTACGGAGCGGCCGTGGTCTTGCGGGCCGCGTTCTGGCTCCAGTCCACGAACACCTTCCCCGGCCGCAGACTGCGCGTCATCCGGTGCACGACCAGCTTCGGCAGCTCCCGCTCCGCCTCCACGGCCAGCGCCTTCGCGTACTCCGACACCCGCTCCGAGGACGACCCCCGCACCCCGGCCAGCAGGTGCAGCCCCTTGGCCCCGGACGTCTTGGCGTACGCCTCGATCCCGTCCGCCGCCAGGCGCTCCCGCAGCCACAGCGCCACCTCGCAGCACTGCACGACCGTCGCGGGCGGGCCGGGATCCAGGTCGAACACCAGGCGGTCGGCCTGCTCCGGGTCGTCCGCGGTCCACTGGTGCGTGTGGAACTCGGTCACCAGGTTCGCCGCCCACATGAGGCTCGCCAGGTCCTGGACCAGCACCATCCGGGCCGGGCCCTCGGAGCGGGGCACCTCGGCCGTGGTGACCCAGTCGGGCGTACCCGGCGGCACGTTCTTGGCGAAGAAGACCTGGCCGTCCGGGCCGTCCGGGTACCGCAGGAAGGAGACCGCACGGTCCCGCAGGTGCGGCAGCAGCACCTCCGCGGACGTCGCGTAGTAGTGCAGCAGCTCGCCCTTGGTGAAGCCGGTCGCCGGATACAGCACCTTCTCCAGATTGCTGAGGGCCACCCGCCGCCCCTCCACCTCAGTGATAGGCGCCATACCATGAGAGTCTCACGAAATACGGACAAAACGCCCAGGATTCCGGAAAGGTGCTGCACGTGCGATCCATCTGGAACGGCGCCATCTCCTTCGGCCTGGTGAGCATCCCGATCAAGCTGGTGAACGCCACCGAGAGCCACGCGGTCTCCTTCCGCCAGATCCACACGGAGGACGGCGGCCGGATCCGCTACCGCAAGGTGTGCGAGCTGGAGGACCGCGAGGTCACCCAGGCCGAGATCGGCAAGGCCTACGAGGACGCCGACGGGTCGATGATCCCGATCACCGACGAGGACCTGTCCCACCTGCCGATCCCGACGGCCCGGACGATCGAGATCGTGGCCTTCGTGCCCGAGGAGCGCATCGACCCGCTCCAGATGGGCGCCGCCTACTACCTCGCGGCCAGTGGCGCCCCCGCCGCCAAGCCGTACACGCTGCTGCGGGAGGCGCTCAAGCGCAGCAACCGGGTCGCCATCGCCAAGTTCGCGCTGCGCGGCCGGGAGCGGCTCGGCATGCTCCGGGTGGTCGGCGACGCCATCGCGATGCACGGCCTGCTGTGGCCCGACGAGGTCCGCGCCCCCGAGGGCGTCGCCCCGGACGCCGGGGTCACCGTGCGCGACCAGGAGCTGGACCTCGCCGACGCCCTCATGGACACGCTCGGCGAGATCGACCTGGAGGACCTGCACGACGAGTACCGGGAGGCCCTGGAGGAGGTCATCGCCGCCAAGTCCGCCGGTGAGACGCCCCCGGAGACCCGCGAGGAGGCCGCGCCCGGGAAGGTCCTCGACCTGATGGCCGCGCTCGAGGGCAGCGTACGGGCGGCCCGCGAGTCCCGGGGCGGCGAGGAGGCCGGGCCCGCGGAGGAGGCCGAGGTGCGGTCCCTGCGAAAGAGCGGGGCGCCGTCCCGGCAGGCCCCCAAGGAGACCGGCGGCAAGAAGTCGACGTCGGCGGGCGCGAAGAAGACCGCGGCGAAGAAGGCGGCGCCGAAGAAGTCGACGTCGGCCGCCGCCACCGGCGGCGCGGGGGCCGGGACGGGCCGGTCGGGCAGGAAGGCGGCGGCCAAGGACACCGCGAAGAAGACCGCGGGCAGAGGCACGGCCACGAAGAGCGCACCGGCGAAGAGCACGGCGACGAGAAGCGCGGCGACGAAGAGTACGGCGACGAAGAGTCCGGCGGCCGGGAGCGCGGCGGACAAGAGCACCGCCAAGAAGTCGCCGTCCCGCAAGCGCAGCGCCTGAAGCCCTGCGGCGGTCCGGGCGTGGGTCAGTCCACGGTCCGGGGGTGCGCGGACATGCGGGGTATGGCGGACGGCGCGGGCTCGAAGACGGCCGGGGTCGCCGTGGCCGACTCGTCGGGCGCCGGCGACGCCGGCCCCGGCACCGGCGGGCTCTCCTCCAGGCGCTGCCCGATCGTGGCGGCCGGTTCGCCGTCGGGGACGACCTCCTCGGCGGACAGCTGCGACCACGCGGTCAGCCCCAGAGCCAGGGCGGCGGCCGCGCCGAGCACCCGGCCGGCCCGCCGCAGCCGCGCCCGGCGGTCCAGCTCGCGCCAGGCCGGACCCTGCCAGGGGTCCTCGGGCCGCCACGCCTCGCCGACGGTGTTCACCGTGTTCGCCGTGTTCGCCGTGTTCACCGTGTCGGCCGGTGGCCGCCGGGGCTGCCAGCCCGGCATCCGGTCCTGCGCGGACGGTTCCCTGGGCGCGGAGGTGCGGATGGCGTGTTCGCTGTCCTCCAGGAACATCCGCCAGACGTGCTCCGGCACGGGCGGCGTACCGCCCGGCTCGCCGGGTCCGCCCGGTGTGCCGCCGCTGCCCGGTCCGGAAGCGGTCATGGTCCCGCTCTTCTCTCTCGTACGGTTCCCGGACGGGTCCGGGTGGCGGGCCGGATCATGGCACAGCGCGAAAAGAGATCGCCATGCCCCTCACCACTCGCTCCCGCCAACTGTTCAGACGCGCAACGACGTCGGCGCGTTCCCGGGGGGCCACCCACCGGACCCACCGGACCCACCGGACCCACCGGACCCACCGGACCCGCCGGACCCGCCGGACACGCCCGGGGCGGCCTCATGGCGCCGCCGGCGACGGAGTGGGCGTCGGGGAGGCGGTGTTGACGTTGAGGTCGGGGCGGGGCTTGAGCACCAGCACCCGCTCGCCCGGCTGCGGCGGGGGCGGGGTGACCTTCTCCTTGGGCAGCTTCGCCGGACCGGTCTGTTTGAAGGTCACCTGGTCGTACTCGACCAGTCCGGTCTTCTCCAGCACGGTGATGTGGTCCAGGACGGTGTCGTTGGCGAGGTCGGCCAGCTGCCGCACGAGGGTGTTCTTGGTGGAGGCCCGGATCTTGGCGATCGCCGGGAAGATCTGGCCGTGGGTCACGCGCATGATGTTGACGGCCGAGGAGTCGAACTCCTTGCCGCTCTTGGCGTTCACCGTCGTCACGAAGCCCTCCTGCTGCGGCGAGGCCCGGTTGGGCAGCGTGATGCCCAACTCGGGGGAGATCTCCCGGCACATCGCGTCGAGCCCCGCGTGTCCGACGATCAGATGCTCGCCGGCCGTCTTCATCTCCTTGGTCGTGCCGCGCTTCAGCACGCTCTCGCCCAGCGGGTACTCCCACAGTCCGGCGGCCCGCACCTTGACCACGAAGTCCCGGTCGGCCTCCGTGAGCGGCCCGTACTTGGTCGCGGCCACGATCCGGTCCTGGTTGCCGTCGGCCTTGTCCAGACCGAGCACGGCCGGAAAGGCCAGCGCGGTCAGGGTCAGGGTCATCGCGGCGAACAGTACGACGACTCCGATCCTGCTGCGGGACAGGCGCATGGTGCCTCCAGGTACGACGGCGAGGGGCTCGCGACTCGGCTTCGTACGCGCACTCGTGGCGCGTGCGCGTACACGTGTGCCTGGAGATACGGAAACGGCGGGCGGATCTATCACCGCCGGGGAGGGGAACTTGCGGACGGACCCGACTGCCGCCGGTTCAGCCGATGTCGGCGCCGTACATGCGCTCGACCGTGATGGTCAGCAGCACCCGGCGGTCGGACACCATCGTCGCGCGGTACTCGTCCCAGTCGGGGTGTTCACCGGCGGCGGCCCGGTAGTACTCCACCAGCGCCTCGACCTCCGGCCCGAGCGGGTCGGTGCCGGGGCCGGTGAGGGTGGCGACGCCCTCGGCGGTGGCCCAGGACCTGCCGTCCGGTGCGGTCACCTGCAGCGTGGCCCGGGGGTCCCGGCGCAGGTTGGCGGTCTTGGCCAGCCCCTCGCGGGTCGAGACACGGATGACGCCGGCCTCCGGGTCGTAGGCCGGCGTCACGGGGGAGAGCTGCGGGCGGCCGTCCGACTTGATCGTCGCGAGTACGCCGAGCCGGCTCTCCGCCAGCAGGGCCCGTGGGTCAAAACGCGGTGTGGTGGTCATGGTCCGATCATCACCCGCCGCACCGGGAGCTGTCCCGCGAACCGTCCGCCGGACGCCGTCGTCCGGGGCCGGACCCCCGGGCGGCTCAGGGGACCGACGGACCACCCAGGTAGTCGCCGTCCGCGTCGTACGGCCAGGCGTTGGCCACGCACCCCTTGAGCCCCTTGATCTGCTGCATCATCGCCGGAGCCGGCCGGCCGGCTCCGGGGCAGGTCTCGTGCCCGTGGCCGAGGCGGTGGCCGACCTCGTGGTTGACGATCAGGGCGCGGTACTCGTGGATCGGGCCGTCGAACTCCGGCGAACCCAGCACCCAGCGCTTGAGGTTCACCACGACGTCCGTGCCGACGCTGCAGTTCACCTCGCCCCGGGTGAGCAGCCCCGCGGCGCCGCAGATCTCGTCGACGGTGCCCGGCGTGGCGATCTTCACCACGAAGTCGTACGAACCGCTGCTCACCAGCCGGAAGGAGTTGGTGCCGTCCCGGGTCCAGCCGCGTCGGTCGGCGAGCACGTCGGCTATCTCGGCCGCGGCGGCGCCCGGCCGTACGTCGAGGCCCTCCTCGACCAGGACCTTGTACCGGCGCACCCGGCTGCCGGTGCCCACGGTCGTGCCGTCGGCCCGAGCGGTGACGAAGGTGCCGGGGCCGGTCGCCGGAATGGCGATCGTGGAGGCGGACGCCGACGGAGACGAGGACGCCGAGGCCGTACCGGACGGCGATGCGGAAGAAGGGCTTCCCGACGGCTCCGGCCCCGCCGAGGGACCGGCGGCGTCCAGGGCGTCGGCGACGTCGGCCACCTGGTCGTCCGTCACCGGCGGCCGGGTCTCGCGCCAGTAGGCGACCGCGGCCCCCGCGGTGAGCACGACGGCCCCGAGGACGAGGCAGACCAGGCCCGCGCGGACGGGACCGCGGCGCCCGCGCCCGCCCCTGCCCCTGCCCCTGCCCCTGCCTCTGCCCCTGCTCCTGTGAGAGTTGTGCCCGGAACCGTCGGGCGCGGCTCCCCGGCCGGTCCGGCGGGCGGTGGATCGGCCCACGGTGTGCGTCCTCTCTGCTGGTCGGCGGGGCCCCCACGGCGGGCCGCCGTGCGCTGGTCTCCCCACTGGATCCAAGCGGACGGATGTGCGAAATAGTTCACAGCGCCTCACGTGTCCCTTCTCACGCGCGTGTTCGCCTCCCGCACGCAACCCATCCGCCGTCCGCACCATCCGCACCGTCCCCAACGTCCGCGTCGGGGCCGCCCGGTGGAGACCGGACGACCCCGACGCTCGGTGGGGACGGCGTGCCGTCAGCCGGCGGAGGTCCGCTCCCAGCGGTAGAAGCAGCGCGCCATCGCGTCCTTGGGACCGCGCCAGGTCGCCGGGTCGTACGCCGACACGTACGGCTCCAGACGCTCGCTGACCTCGCGGAACTCCGGGTGCCCGGTCAGCTTCCCGATGGTGGGGGCCGGGTCCTCGTCGCTCTCGATGAGGTGCAGGTACACGCCGTCACCGAACTCGAAGAGGCTGCGCCGGTTGACGCCCACCAGGTGCGGCAGCTCGCCGCGGTCGGACTCCGCGAACACCTTCGCGATGTCCGGTGCCGCGCCGGGTGCCATCCGGGCGACGATCAGTGTGTGGTGCATGGGGTGATGCCCTTCTCCGATGTCGGTCGCTGTGCGCGCGCCGCGCTGTCGCCGAGCACGCGCCGTGCGGTCGTCGTGCCGTCGCCGGGCGGACGCCGGGCGGTCGGCGTACGGCCGCCGCGCCGCCGCCCGGTGTCAGTCGGCGAGCGCCGAGGCGGTCCGCCGTTCGCCCGCCGCCTGCTCGATCCGGTCCCGGATGAGAGCCATCTGCGTGCGGGAGTTGCGGTTGATGTTGTCCGTCATCCAGGCGTCGTCCACGGGCGCTTCCGGCTTCATGGCGAAGTCCTGCGTCCAGCGCATGACGGTGCCCTCGGCGGTCTCCGAGTACTCCCAGACGATGTTCATGTACTGGAAGGGCCCGGTCTCGACCCGCTGGGCGCGCACGGTGCGGGTCACTGGGTCGGCGACACGCTCGGAGACCCAGCTCCACACCTTGCCGTCCGCGTCCGGGTGCATGGTGAGCCGGAAGACGACCTTGTCGCCGTCGCGCTCGAGCACCTCCACGGAGGCGTACTCGCTGAACAGCTTCGGCCAGCCCTCGATGTCGTTGGTCATGTTCCAGACCAGCTCCATCGGCGCGGCGATGGTGATCTCGTTGTCGGTGTGCCCTGCCATCTCACACTCCTGTCCTGAGGGCGCCGTTGACCAGCGCGAGGAAGTCCGCGGGTGTCTTGCAGCGCTCGGCCTGCTCCGGCAGGCCCAGGCCGTACCGCTTCTCCAGCTCGGCGACGATGCCGAGCAGGCCGAGGGAGTCCAGGCCGAAGGTGTCGAAGCCGTCGTCGGCCTGCTGCCCGAGGGTGACCGGGTCGACATGGACGCCGGCGGTGCGCTTCATCAGCGCCGACAGGTCCTCGACGGTCACCTGGTGGTCCAGTTGGTCGGTCATGGGGGTGTCCTCCTTCACTTGACGGCGGGCGCCCGGTCACGGCGTCCGCCCGGGACCGGCGTCGGCCGGTCCCCGGTTGCCGGCCGGCAACCGCTCGGTACTCGGTCGCCGGCCGGTCCGCGGCTCAGGACGGCGAGGTGCCGCCCTGCCGCAGGACGAGCGCCGAGTTCGAGCCCATGAGCCCGCGGCCGAGAACGAGCGCCGTACGCGGCTCGGCGGGACGGGCGCGCCCGGTCACCACGTCCAGGTCGTGGCACACGTCGGACACGTGCGGAGTGGGCGGTATCAGCCCGTGCTCCATGGCGAGCACCGCGGTCGCCACGTCCAGCACCGGCGCGGCGCAGTAGGCCCGCCCGGTACCGGTCTTGGGTGCGGTGACCGGTACGCGCCGGGCGTGCGCCCCGAGCGCGTCGGCCAGCGCCAGGGCCTCGGCCCGGTCGGCCTCCGGGATCCCGAGGGCGTCCGCGAAGACCACGTCGACCTCCTCGGGACGGCAGTCCGCCTCGGCCAGCGCGCCCGCGACCGCCCGGGCCAGTCCCTCGCGGGAGTCGGCCCAGCGGCCCGGCCCGGTGAAGGTCGCCGCGTGCCCGGCCACCGTCGCGCGCACGTCCGCCCCCCGCTCCAGGGCTGCCCGCTCCTCCTCGACGACCAGCACCGCACCGCCCTCGGCCGGCGCGAACCCGCAGGCGGCCTCGGTGAACGGCCGGTAGGCACGCTCGGGTTCACCGGCCCGGCTCAGCTCGGGGTAACCCAGCTGGCAGACGATCGAGTACGGGGCGAGCGGCGCCTCCGTCGCGCCGCAGACCACCGTTTCGGTGCCGCCCCGCACGGCCAGCGCGGCGTGCGCCAGGGCGTCCAGGCCGCCCGCCTCGTCGGCGGCCACGACCCCGCAGGGGCCCTTGAAGTCGTTGCGGATGGAGACCTGGCCGGTGCTGGCCGCGTAGAACCAGGCGATCGACTGGTACGGGCCGACGTACCGCGAGCCCTGGCCCCACAGGTTCTGCAGCTCCCGCTGCCCGAACTCGCCGCCGCCCGAACCGGCCGCCGTGACCACGCCGACCGAGTACGGCGAGTCGACGTCCGCCCGCCCGAACCGGGCGTCGGCCAGCGCGAACTGGGCCGCGGCGAGTGCGAAGTGCGTGAACCGGTCGGTCTGGACGAGGAAGCGCTCCTCGACCGTCTCGGCGGCGTCAAAGCCGCGCACCTCGCCCGCCACCTTCAGCGGCATCCGCTCGCAGCCCTCCCGGGTGACGGGGCCGAGGCTGCTGGCTCCGTCGGCGGTCGCCTTCCAGTGCGCCTCGACCCCGACGCCGTGCGGGGAGACCACGCCGAGCCCGGTGACGACCGCGCGCCGGTCCGTGCCGGTGGTCCGTTGCCGTCCGCTCATCGCAGCGCTCCTTCACTGGCGCTCAGCACGACCGCGGACTGGAAGCCGCCGAAGCCGCTGCCCACCGACAGCACGTGCCGCAGCGTCCGCTCCCGCGCCTCGCGGGGCACGTAGTCGAGGTCGCACTCGGGGTCGGGGGTCGTGTAGTTGGCCGTGGGCGGCACCACCTGGTGGGCCATGGCCAGCACACAGGCGGCCAGTTCGATCGAGCCGATCGCGCCGAGCGAGTGGCCGACCATCGACTTGATCGAACTCATCGGCGTGTTGTAGGCGTGCTCGCCCAGCGAGCGCTTGACGGCCGCCGTCTCGTGCCGGTCGTTCTGCTGGGTGCCGGAGCCGTGCGCGTTGACGTAGTCGATCGCGGAGCCGTCCAGCTCGGCCATGTCGAGGGCCGTGTCGATGGCCCGCGCCATCTCCAGGCCCTCCTTGGTCAGCCCGGTCATGTGGTACGCGTTGCCGAAGGTCGCGTAGCCGGAGATCTCGCAGTACACGTCCGCGCCGCGGGCCCGGGCGTGCTCCAGGTCCTCCAGGACCAGCACCGCCGCGCCCTCGCCCATCACGAAGCCGTTGCGGTCGGCGTCGAAGGGCCGGGAGGCGTGCGCGGGGTCGTCGTTGTTCGGCGAGGTCGCCTTGATCGCGTCGAAGCAGGCCATGGTGATCGGCGATATCGGCGAGTCCGCCGCGCCCGCCAGGCACACGTCGACGCGCCCTTCGGCGACCGCGTGGTAGGCGTACCCGACCGCGTCGAGGCCGGACGTGCACCCGGTGGACACCGTCTGCACCGGTCCGTGCACCCCGAACTCCTCGGCCACGGCGGAGGAGAGGGTGGCGGGGGTGAACGCGCGCTCCAGATGCGGCTCGGCCCGCCGGTCGTCGACGTCCCAGCGGGCACCGCGCTCGCTGACCAGGACGTAGTCGTGCTCCAGCCGGGTGGTGCCGCCGACCGCCGTGCCCAGCGTGGCACCGGCCCGCCAGGGGTCCTCACGGTCCATGTCGAGGTGCGCGTCCCGGACCGCCTCCGCGGCGGCGACGAGCGCGAACTGCACGTACCGGTCGCTCCGTTGGGCGGTGGCGAGGCCCAGCCCGTGCTCGGACGCCTCGAAGTCGCACTCGGCGGCGATCTGGGAACGCAGCCCTGCCGGGTCGAACAGGGAGATGCGGCGCGTCGCCGTACGGCCGTCGGACAGCAGGCTCCAGAACTGGGGCACGCCGATCCCGCCCGGGGCGACGACGCCTATGCCCGTGACGGCGACCCGTCGCCGGGTCATGACACCACCTCGGGCGCGGCGGCGGGCCGCTCGTGCCCGGCCCGGTCCTGCCCCACTCGGTCCTGCCCGGCCCCCTCCTGTCCGGCCCCTTCCTGTCCGGCCGTCTCCTGTCCCGCCCGGTTCCGACCGGCGTGGCCCGGGTGCGCTCCGTCGTGCGAGAGGGGATTGCCCTCCGCGTCCTCGGTGTCGACGTGGCCCAGCTCGGGGCGCGGGGCCAGCGGGCCGAGGTGGAACACGAGCCGCGCCTCGACGTCCCCCGCGTTGCGGATGCGGTGGCGCATGTCCTGCGGGATCAGCAGCCCCTGCCCCGCGCCGAGCGCGTGCGGCACCCCGTCCAGGTCCACCTCGAGGGCCCCCTCGGTGACGTACACGAACTCCTCGGAGTACGGGTGGTAGTGCTCGGCGATGCGGTCGCCGGGCTGCACGATGGCCACGCCCATGAAGCCGCTGGTCGATCCCGCGGTGGTGGGCGTGAGGAGGGCGCGGAGGTCGCCGCCGCGCCGGCGGTTCGGCGCGATGTCGCCGAGCGAGACGATGCGTACCTGCTGGTTTGTCATGTCGTTCACTCCGGGGTGACGGGAGGGGGAGGCAGGGGG
>NZ_JACBYP010000005.1 GCF_018982965.1 Streptomyces mayonensis
TCGTCGGCGTCGTCCTCATCGGCTGGTCCTTCTGGTCCTCCGTCCGCCGCAACAAACGCCTCGCCGAGGCCGGCCCGAAGAGGCCCAGTGATCCACGGTGACGCCGTCGGCGCGGCGGTGCCGGAGCGCTAGTGCTGTGCCCGATGGTCCAGTGTCAGCGCCGTGCAGCGGATTCCGCCGCCGCCCTTGGCCAGTTCCGTGGTGTCCAGCTCGACCACCTCGAGCCCGCGGTCCCGCAGCTCGCCCGCGAGCCGTGGGACATGTCGCGCCATGGTCACGGTGGTGCCGTCGCTCACGAGGTTGAGGGCGAACCGTCCGGCCTCCTCCACGCTCACCTCGACGAGGTCGGCACCCAGTCCCCGCAGGGTGTCCAGGCTGCGGGCGTCGAGGGCCTCGGGGCAGTACGCCAGCGTGTTGTCACCGATCACCCCGACGGCCAGGTCGAGGTCGTACCACCGCGCGCCGACCGTTCGCAGGGGCACCACTTCGCGGCCCAGCTCGCGGGCGAGCACGGGGAGCATCCGCTCGTCCGTCCGCTGCCCGTGCCCCACGAGGAGCAGCGGGCCGAAGGCGAGAGCGTCGCCCTGGCCGCTGAAGGCGTAGGGCGCCTCGACCGTCTCGATCCCGCGTCCGGTCAGCCACTCCCGGAAGTGGGGTGTCTCCGACCGGCGTTCCTGGGGTGGGCAGCCCAGCACGGCCCGGCCGTCGCTCACCACGGCGGCGTTCGCCGTGAACACCATGTCGGGGCACTCGGGCACCGACGGCAGGTACTCGACCTTGCGGCCGGCCGCGAGGTGCGCGGCCACGATGGCCCGGTGTTCCGCCGCGGCCGCCTCCGGCGTGGGCTGTGCCCCGATGTGCATGTAGGGGTTGATCTCGTAGTCGACGCGGAAGTGTGCCGTGTCGGAGACGAGCAGCTCGCTGTTCACGATGCCTCTCTGCGGTCTGCCGGGGCCCGCGGGGTGTGCGGGCGCCGGCGGTGTCCCGGGACGGGGGCGTGGTACGGCCCGGCCCGGCTTCCCGGCGGTGGTCAGGGGCGGTCGGTGAGGTATCCGCCCATCCTGGTGAAGTACTCGGCGGCGGGCAGCTCCCGCCCGTCCTCGGTGCGTACGCGGGTGACGGCGAGACCGTGGTTCCGGCCCGTCCTGGCGTCCGCGCCGGCGACGATCACGACTCCTTCGCCCTCCCGGTAGAAGATGCGTCCGGGGGTCCCGCCGTAGCGCTTCTCGGAGACCACGGCGGCGAGGATCTCCAGGCGCCTGCCCCTGTGGTGGGTGAAGGCCGCGGGGTAGGGCGCCGACTGGGCCCTGATCAGCCGGTGGAGGTCCTCGGCCGGCCAGTTCCAGTCGATCCGGATGTCGTCCTCGGCGCGCTTGTGGAAGAAGGTGGCCTGCGACCTGTCCTGCGGGGTGAACTCGGTGCGCCCGGACGCGATCAGCTCCAGGGAGCCGACGGTGACCGGGGCGATGAGGTCGACGGTCTTGTGGAAGAGGTCGGTGGCCGTGTCCTCGGGGCCCACCGGGACGGAACGCTGGAGGACGATGTCGCCGGCGTCGAGTTCCTCGTCCATCAGGTGGCCGGTGACCCCGACCTCGGACTCGCCGTTGATGAGCGCCCAGATGATCGGCGAGAAGCCCGCGTACTTCGGGAGCAGGGAGTCGTGGACGTTGAGGGTGCCGTGCCGGGGCAGGTTGTAGACGCGCGGCGGGATCCAGGTGCGCCAGTTGTTGGCCACGATGATGTCCGGGTCGGCGTCCTTCAGGAGCTGGAAGAGCTCCTCGTCGTCCGGCCGGTTGCGGATGATCACCGGGACGCCGTGCTCGGCGGCCAGGTCGGCGACGGAGTCGCTCCAGATCCTCTCGTAGGCGTGCTCGCTCTTCGGGTGGGTCACCACCGTCACCACGTCGTGCGGGGAGTCGAGCAGTGCCTGCAGGGTGCGGTGGCCCCAGGTCTGGTAGCCGAACATGACGACGCGCATCAGGTCGTCCTTTCTGAAGGGTGCGGGTAAAGGGGTACGGGAGAGGTGCGGTGGGGCGGTCGCCTCAGACGGGCGCCGCGGTGGCGGGCGTGGCGGTGGCGGGCCCGGTGGGCGTGTTCCGGCCGGGGCTTCGGGAGTTCCGGCTGCGCCGGTGCCGGGAGGCCAGGGCCAGGGCGTCGAGCAGCGGTTCTGTGCGTGCCCAGCCCAGGCAGGAGTCGGTGACGCTGAGGTCGCGGCGCAGTGGCTCCGCGGTGGGCTCCTGCCGGCCGTCGGAGAGGTAGGACTCGATCATCACGCCGGTGAGGGCCGGTTCCCCGGCGTCGACCCGCCGTGCCAGTTCGGCGACCACCTCCGTCTGGCGGTTGTGGTCCTTGCCGCTGTTCCCGTGGGAGGCGTCCACGACGACGGTCCGCGGCAGGCCGGACGCCGCGAGCAGGTCCGCTCCTCTCGCCACGTGGTCCGCACCGTGGTTGGGGCCGGCTCCGCCCCGGAGCACGAGGTGCGGGTGGGGGTTGCCGAGGGTTTCGGTGACCACGAGCCGCCCCTCTGGGGAGAGCATCGGCAGGGCCTGGGGGTGGGCGGCGACCTGGGCCGCGGCCACCGCGGGGGCGAGGTCGCCGGAGACGCAGTTCTTCATTCCGACCGGCATGGGCAGCCAGGAGGCCAGGCCCCGGTGCGGCTGGCTGGCGACGGTCCGGGCGCCGATGGCGGCCCAGGAGACGGTGTCCGCCACGTACGGGGCGAGTACCGGGTCGACGAACTCGTAGGCGAGGGGCAGTCCCCGGCCCGCGGCCTCGACGAGGAAGGAGCGTCCGGTCCGCAGTCCCGTGGCGAGGTCGCTCTTCCCGTCGAGGGCCGGCGCGTCGAGCAGGCCTCTCCAGCCGAGCCCGGTGCGGGGCTTCTCCAGGTAGGCGCGGAGGACGATCACGAGGTCGTCGCCGAGACGGCGTGCGGCTTCGGCGAGCAGGTCGGCGTAGTCCAGGGCGGCCTGCGTGTCGTGGACCGAGCAGGGGCCGACGACCACGAGCAGCCGTGGGTCGCGGTGGCCGAGGACCGCGGTGACGGTGTCCCGGTGTGCGGCGACGGCCTCGGCGGTCGCCGGGGGAAGAGGGACGGCCGTGTGGAGCTCGGCCGGGGCGGGCAGCAGCATCACGTACTCCTGACGGCATGGGTTCTGGGCAGCCGGGTGGTCCCGGCCGCGGCGAGCAGCCCGAGCCCGACCACCCACCAGAAGGTGTCGGAGAACGCCGCGGTGGCGTCCTGGTGCCGGGCGTCGAGGCGGCTCTGCAGGACCACGGCGAGGGCCGCGGTGCCGAGCGAGCCGCCGACGGTGTTCAGCAGGCTGAGGGCGCCGGAGGCACGGGCGACGTGCGCGGACTCCATCCGGCTGTAGACGATGTTCATCAACGGGGCGCTGATCATGGCCATTCCGAAGCCGCGCACCGCCAGGGAGGCGATCAGTACGGCGTCCGGCAGTCCGTGGTCGAGCTGGGTGAACGGGACGGTCCCGGCGAGGACCAGGCCGACCCCGGTGACGACCAGGGTCCGGGGAGGCACGGCGCCCACGGTCCGGTTGACCAGTACCGAGCCCGCCGCCGCGCCCACGCCCTGGGGCGCCAGCACCAGCCCGGCCTGCCAGGCCGACAGCCCCTCGCCCGTCTGCAGGTAGAGGGGGAGCAGGAAGGCCGTGCCGAACACCGAGGCGCCGAGGACGAGCAGGGCGAGCGCGGCCGGGCCGAACGGCGGACGCGCGAAGAGGCGCGGATCGATCAGCGCGGTGCCGCGGGTCCGCAGCCCGTGCGCCACGAACGCGGCCAGCATCAGCACGCCCGCGCCGGCGCCGAGGACGGCCGGCAGCCGGCGCCCCTCGGCGGCCTCGGTCAGCCCGTAGACGAGGGCTGCGAGGCCCGGGGAGAGCAGCAGCGCGCCGCGTACGTCGAAGGGCACGCCCTTGGCCGCGGGCGCCACGGCGGGTACGTACCGCCGTGCGAGCAGCAGGGCGAGTACGCCGATCGGCAGGTTGACCAGGAACAGCCACTCCCAGGACGCCGCCGCGAGCAGCGCGCCGCCCGCCACGGGGCCGAGCACCGGTGAGAGCAGCGGCACGACGGCCACGACACTGATCACCTTGCCGATGCGGGAAGGGCCGGCGATGCGGGCGAGCAGTGCCTGTCCGGTGGGCGGCAGCAGTCCGCCGCCGAGGCCCTGGACCACGCGGAAGACGATCAGGCTGGTCGCCGACCAGGACAGGGCGCACAGCGCCGAACCGGCCAGGAACAGGGTGACGGCGGCCAGCCAGACCCGCCGTCCGCCGAAGCGGTCGGCGAGCCAGCCGGAGGCCGGCACCGCGGTGACGACGGCCAGCAGGTAGGCGGTGCCGACCCACTGGATGTCCCCGACGGTGGCGTCGAACTCCTGCGCCAGGGTGTCGATGCCGACGTTGACGATGGTGGCGTCCAGGGTGGCCATGAAGGTGCCGAGCACCAGGACGAAGGCGGTGCGGAGCAGGCCCGTGCCGGTCCCGGCCGGCGGCGGGGCCTGTGGTGGCGGGGCCTCGGGCGGCCCGGACGGCTTGCTCACTCTCCCTCCAGCAGCGTGCGGACGTCGCGGTCGAGGTGGTCGCCGAGCGAGCGCAGTGTGGCGAGGAACTCCTCGGCGAGCGCCTGCGCGTCCACCCCGGCCCGGTGGCCGAGGACGCAGGTCCAGCCCTCGCCCTCGGGCATCACGGTGAGGGTGACCGGGTGGTGGGTGGCCTCGCGGAAGCGGGTGCCGGCCAGGGTGAGGCCGGGGGCGGGTTCGCGCAGCTTCTCCCGGTCGACGGGGTAGTTCTCGAAGACGACCATGCTGTCGAAGAGCCGCTGCCTGCCGGTCAGCCGCTCCAGCTCGGACAGGGCGACGTGCTGGTGGTCCAGCAGCGCCCGCCGGCCGTCCTGGAGGGCGGTGAGCACCTCGGCGAGGGTGCCGGTGAGCCTGGCCCGGACCGGGACGGTGTTGGCGAGCAGGCCGATGATCTCCTCGACGCCCTCCAGCTCCGGGGGGCGGCAGGCGACCATGGCGCCGAAGCAGACGTCCGTGCGGCCCGCGTGGCGTGCGAGCAGGACCGACCAGGCGCCCTGCACCAGGGTGTTGGGGGTCCATCCGCGTGCGGCGGCCAGCCGGCCCAGGTCGCCTGCCAGTCCGGCGCCGACGGTGACCACCGCGGGCTCCTGCCAGGCGGGGCCGGGCGTGCCCGTGCCGAAGTGGTCGCCCTCGGGCAGGTCCGCCAGTTCCTCCGCCCAGGCGGTGAGGTCGGGACGGTGCGCGGCCCGCCAGTCCAGGTACCGCGTGAACGGCACGGGCTCCGGCAGCTGTGCCTTCTCCCCCGTCACGCGGGCGGTGTAGAGGGCGAAGAGCTCGGTGAGGATGCGCGGTGCCGACCAGCCGTCGGAGAGGACGTGGTGGGTGGTCAGGACCAGGTCGAAGCGGTCCCCGCCCTGCCGGTTCACGGTCAGCCTGACGAGCGGCCCGGCGCCGAGGTCGAAGGGCTCGGCCAGGTCGGCGGCGAGGACGTCTCCGGCCGGCCGGTCGAGGACCCGGAAGTCCGGCCGCGCCGACTGCGGGACGAGCCCGAGACCGCCGGGGAACACGGCCCCCAGGTTCGGGTGCCGGGCCAGCAGGTCCGCCCCGGCCTCCCGCAGGGCGTCCGTGTCGAGCGCGCCGCTGAGGGAGAAGCAGGACTGGACGGTGTACGGATCGGGGCGTTCGGTGCGGGAGTGCCGCAGCATGACCGCCTGCAGCGGGGAGAGCGCCTGGACCTCGGCGACCCGGCGTCCGTCGCCGAGGGAGACGAGGTCCCCGGCGGCGGCCGCCGTGTCCCGCAGGGCGGTGTGCAGGTGCCCGGCGAGTTCCTCGATCTCGTCGGCCGTGAACAGCTCACCGGGCCAGGTGAGGCGGACGGCGAGCCGGTCGTCCCGGACCAGGGCGTTGACCGTCAGGGCGTGCGGGAGCGGCAGTTCGTCCGTGCCGCCGGAGCCGAGCGGGTCCGCGTCCGGCGGGGACTGCCAGGGGGTCTCCCGGGCGGGTGCCCCGGCGTAGCGGCCGAGGTAGTTCCAGGCGATCTCCGGCCGCACCGGGTCGAGGAGTCCGGCCGTGGTGAGGATGCCGTGTCCGAGTCCGTCGCCCTGGGCGCGCAGCCGCTCCGCCACCGCCGCCGGGTCCTCGGCGGCGTCGAGCAGCACGGGATGGACGGCGGTGAACCAGCCCACGGTCTGGGACAGGTCCACGTGTGCGGGCCGGCCGTGGCTCTCCAGGGCGACCAGCAGCCGCGGGTGGCCCCGCCAGGCGTGTACCGCCCGGGCGAGGGCCGGGAGCAGTGCCGCGTCGGGGGTGGCGCGCAGGGCGCCGGGCAGGGTGGTGACGAGCGCGCGGGTGGACTCGGCGTCCAGGTGGATCTCGTGGTGCACGGCGGTGGCGACGGTGTCCCGGGCCGGGTCGAGCGCCCGGGCCGCCAGTGCCGGGGTGGGCGTGATCCGCCGCCAGTGCGGGAGTTCGGACCGCCGGTCGGCCTCGCGCAGGGAACGCGCCCGGGCGAGGAACGACAGACCGTGCCGGGTGAGGGAGCCGCCCTCGTGGGCGTGCCGGAGGTCGTCGACGAGGATCCGCCAGGAGACGCCGTCCACCAGGAGGTGGTGGGCGATCAGGACGAGCCTGCCCGGTGCCGAGGGTCCGGCGTCCACCCACAGGGCGCGCAGCAGCGGACCGCGGGCGGGCGCCATCTCCGCGCGGGCCCCGGCGGTCCACGCGTCGATCAGCGCGCGCAGTTCCCCGGCGGGCAGGTCGCCGCTGACGGGGGTGCGGTGGAGCACCTCGGCCGCGGTGACGGCGCCGGCCGGCGGGATGCGCAGCAGGTCGCCGGCGAGGTGGGCGCGGAGCACGTCGTGCCGTTCCAGTACGGCGTCGAGGGTGCGGCGCCAGCGTTCCTCGTCCCCGCCGGCGGGGACGGCGACCTCCGTCCACTGGCAGAAGCCGTCGGCCGCCGTGCCCGCGCGGCGCAGCAGGTCCCGCATCACGGGGGTGAGCGGGGCGTCGCCCACCGCGGGGGCCTCGGCCTCCTCAAGGGTGCGGGCGCGGGCGGCGATCCCCGCGATCGTCGCCCCTTCGAAGACGTCGCGGGCGCGCAGTCCGAGCCCCTGCCGGCGGGCCCGGGAGACGACTTGCAGGGAGACGATGCTGTCTCCGCCGACGGCGAAGAAGTCGTCGTCGGGGCCGATCTCGTCGGTTCCGAGGATGTCCTTGAGGACGGCCAGCAGAACGGTCTCGGCCGGGTTCGCGGCCTCCCGGCGCCGGGTCGCGGCGGTCTCGGGGGCGGGCAGCGCCGAGGCGTCCAGCTTGCCGCTGGGGCTCAGCGGCAGCCGGTCGATCACCACGAGGGCGGTGGGGACCATGTGGTCCGGCAGCTGCGCCGCGAGGTGGGCGCGGACGTCGGTGACGTCGGGGGTGGCGCCGTCGGCGGGGATCAGGTAGCCGACGAGGCGGCCGTCGCGCACGACCGCGGCGCCGGCGCGGACCTGCGGGTGCCGTGCCAGCGCGGACTCGACCTCGCCGAGTTCGACGCGGAACCCGCGGATCTTGACCTGGTGGTCCACCCGCCCGAGGAACACGAGTTGTCCGTCCGGACGCCACTGGACCAGGTCGCCGGTGCGGTACATCCGCTCGCCGGGCGGTCCGAAGGGGTCGGCCACGAAGGCGGCCGCGGTCAGCGCGGGCCGGCCCAGGTAGCCCCGGGCCAGGCTGGGGCCGGCGAGGTGCAGCTCGCCCGTGACGCCGGTGCCGACGGGCTGCAGCCCCCGGTCGAGTACGTAGGCGCGGACGTTCGGGTCGGGCCGGCCGATGGGCAGCGGCCCGGCGTCGTCCGGGTCGTAGTGCCAGGTCACCGAGTTGATGGTGACCTCGGTGGGGCCGTAGGCGTTGAAGAGCGCCCGTCGGCCCCTGCCCCAGCGGCGGGCGAGTGCGGGGTCGAGCCGTTCGGCGCCGACGACGAAGAAGACGTCGGGGTCCACGGTGCGGTCGTCGGGCATGGCCGCCAGGAAGGACGGCAGCAGGTTCACGCCGGTCACCCGGTGCTCGACGATGTAGTCGAGGAGTTCGTCGCCCGGTACGCGCACCTCCTCGGGGGCGATCACCGAGGTGCCGCCGGAGAGCAGCGGGACCATGGTCTGCCAGAACGCCACGTCGAAGCCGGTCGAGGCGAAGTGCAGGTAGCGGTCGTGCTCGGTGACGCCGACGACCTCCTCCTGGAGGGCGACCAGGTCGGGCACCCCGCGGTGGGTCACGCCGACGCCCTTGGGGCGCCCGGTGGTTCCGGAGGTGTAGATGACGTACGCCAGGGAGTCCTCGGTCAGCCCGGCCCGCGCCTCGGCCGGGTCGGTGTCCGGCACCCCGTCGAGGGTGGCCGGGTCGTCGAGCCGCAGTACGGGGATCCCGCGTTCCGCGGGCAGGGCGGCGCCGGTGGTGACGGCGGCCGCCGGGGCGAGGTCGTCCAGCATGTACGCCAGCCGGTCCGCGGGGTAACTCGCGTCCATCGGCACGTACACCGCGCCCGCCTTGGCGACCCCGAAGAGCGCCACGGTCATCTCCACGTCCCGGCCGAGGAAGACGGCGACGGGATCCTCGGGCCGTACCCCGCTGCGCAGCAGCGCGTGGGCCAGCCGGTTGGCCCGCCGGTCGAGTTCCTCGTACGTCAGGCTGCGGTCGCGGCAGACCAGGGCCTCGGCGGTGGGCTTGCGGCGTACCCAGGAGGCGAAGACGTCCAGCCAGGGGCCGTACTCGCGGGCGGGGACGGCTTCGGTGCCGGTGCGCAGCATCCGCTGCCGCTCCTCCGGTTCCAGCACGGGCAGGGCGAGCGCCGGCCGCAGCGGGTCGCGGACGATCTCCCGCAGCAGGTGGTGCAGCCAGCGGCCGATGTCGCGCACCCGGGACTCGGGGAAGGCGCTCGGCTGGTAGCCGAGGCCGAGGGTGATCGCCTCGTCGGGGAGCACGATCACGGTGAGCGGGTAGTGGGTGGCGTCGGTGATGTCCACCGCGGCGAGGTCGAGCCCGGGAGCGAAGGGGGTGCGCCTGCGGCTGGAGAGCGGGAAGTTCTCCATCACCAGCATGGTGTCGAAGAGTTCACCGGCTCCGGCGAGGCGCTGGATCTCGGGCAGGCCGAGGTAGTGGTGCTCGGCGAGCCGGACGCTCTCGGCGTGCACCTCGGCGAGGAGGTCGCGGGCCGTCTGGTCCTGGTGGTGGCGTACCCGGACCGGGATGGTGGTGCCGAGCTGGCCGATCATGGACTCCACGCCTTCGACCTCGGCGGGCCGGCCGGACACCGGTCCGCCGAACACCACGTCGGTGCGTCCGGTGAGCCGGCCGAGGAGCAGACCCCAGGCGGTCTGGAGGACCGTGGTCAGGGTGACGCCCTGCTCGCCGGCGAAGGCGCGCAGCCGGTCGCTGAACTCCGTGCCGAGGTCGACGGAGATCCGCGCGGGCCGCTCCACCGCGGCGCCGGCCGTGGCGGGGGCGAGCCGGGTGGCTCCGTCCACTCCGTCGAGTGCCTGCTGCCAGGCCTTCTGTGAGGCGGTGCGGTCGCGGGCGGCCAGCCAGCGGTGGTAGGCGGACAGGTCGGCGGCCGGCGGTACGGCGGGGCCGCCGCCCAGTTCGGCGTAGAGACCGAGCAGGGCGCGGCCGACCAGCGGCATGGACCAGCCGTCGAGGAGCGCGTGGTGGTTGGTGATGGCCAGCTTGTGCACGTCCGGGCCGGTCCGGGAGAGCAGGAAGCGGATCAGCGGCCCGGTGGTGGGGTCGAAGGGGCGCGACAGCTCCTCGCGTGCGGCGGTCTCGAAGTCGTCGTCCTGCCGCCACCGGGGTGCGGCCTCGGCGGGCACCACCTGCACCACCTCGTCGCCCGGGGAGGCGAGGTGGATCCTGAGCGAGGGATGGCGGCGCAGCAGTTCCGTCGCCGCCTCGGCCATGCGCGCCGGGTCGAGGGCGCCTTCGAGGGTAGTGACGGCCTGGACGACGTAGACGTCGGTGTCGTCCTCGTCACGGAGTTCGGTGTGGAGGGCGAGCCCCACCTGGAGCGGGGTGGCGGGCCAGACGTCCGCCAGCGGGCCGCGGCTCTCCAGGGCGGTGATGGTCTCCTGGTCGAGGCGGACGAGCGGCAGGTCGGAGGGGGTGAGTCCGCCGGTGGCGTGCCGGGCGTGCTCCGCCAGGACGGTCAGGGCACGGTCCCAGGCCTGCTGCAGCCGGGCGAGGTCCGCGGCGGCGAGTATCCGGCCGGCCGCCGTCCACTCGACGGCGAGGCGCGGCTCGCCGTCCTCGTGGACGAAGCAGTTGAGGGCCAGCACCTGTTCCAGTGCCTTGGCTCCGGGTTCGAGGACGGAGAAGGCGTCCTGCTCCGGCAGCCGCCAGCCGTCGCCGGAGGAAGTGGTGAACCGGCCCAGGTAGTTGAGGAGCACGTCGGGGGCGGGGACGGCGGCGAGCGGGGCGCCCTGCGGGTCCAGGTGGCGCAGGACGCCGTAGCCGAGGCCGTTGCCGGGGGTGCCTCGCTTGGCCTCCTTGGCCGCGCGCAGCACGTCCGCCGGTCCGCCGGCCGCGGGCACCCGCACCGGGTACTCGCTGGTGAACCAGCCGACCGTGCGGGAGAGGTCGAGGTCCTCGCGGCCGTGGCCCTCCATCGTCACGGTGACCGTGTCGGCGAGGCCCGTGCGGCCGTCGTGGTTCCCGGTCTCGCGGAGTGCGAGGACGAGCGCCGCGAGCAGGACCTCGTCCACGCCGGCCCGGTAGACCGCGGGCAGCGTGGTCAGCAGGGCCCGGGTGACCTCCGGGGAGGCGTGGGTGACCGAGCGGTGGGCCGTGGCGACGGTGTCCCGCGCGGGGTCGAGGGTGCGGGGGCCGAGCCGGGTGGCGGAGTCCAGCACGGGCTGCCAGTGGGCGAGTTCCGCCCGGCAGGCGCCGGTCCGGGCGCGCTCGGCGAGGAGTTCGGCGTGCCGCCGCCAGGAGGCACCGACCGGCTGGGGCTGCCCGCCGGTCGAGGCCGGCTGGGACTGCCGGCCGGTCGAGGCCGGCTGGGACTGCCGGCCGGTCGAGGCCGGCTGGGACTGCCGGCCGGTCGAGGCCGCTTCCAGGTCGGGGACGAGGATGCGCCAGGACACGCCGTCCACGGCGAGGTGGTGGACGACCACGACCACCTCGTCGGGCCGGCCGGCTCCGGTACGGATCAGGGCGGCGCGCAGAAGGTCGCCGCGGCGGGGGTCGAGTTCGCCCGCCAGCCGCTCGGCGACGCTCCCGGCGTGCTCGCCGTGCACCTCGGTGACCCGCGCGGAGACCGTGCCGCGCGGCAGCACCTCGGTACCGGAGTCGCCGGCGGACAGGCGCAGGGCGTCGTGCCGGTCGAGGACGGTGCGCACGCCGGAGCGGAGGTCGTCGAGGGCGAGTTCGCCGACGCGCAGGGCGGTCCACTGCGCGTAGCCCGCGACCACGTCCACGTCGGGGTGGAGGTCGAGCAGCTGGCGGACGATGGGCGGGGCGGTCACCGGGCCGGTCGGCTCGTCGGCCGGTTCGGCGGCGGGGACGGCCTCGGTGGCGGTGGCCGCGAGAGCGGCGAAGGTACGGCGGGCCAGCAGGTCCCGGGGGCGCAGGGCGAGGCCCGCGGCGCGCAGCCGGCTGCTGACGGTGATCGCGGTGATGCTGTCGCCGCCGAGGGCGAAGAAGTCGTCGTCGACACCGACCCGTTCGGTCTCGAAGACCTCGGCCAGCACCCGGCAGAGCACACGTTCCTTCTCGGTGCTCGCCTCCCGGCCGCCGCCCGCCGCGGCGGGAGCGGGCAGGGCGGCCCGGTCGAGCTTTCCGTTGGGGGTCAGCGGCAGGGCGTCGAGCACCACCACGGCGGCGGGCACCAGGTGGTCGGGCAGCCGCTCGGCGAGGGCGGCGCGGACGCCCTCGGGGGTGACCTCGGAGGTGAGGGGGCCGGCGGGCACCACGTAGCCGACCAGGCGGCCGGCGCGGACGTCCGCTCCGGCGGCGCCCACCCCGGGCAGCGCGGTCAGCGCGGACTCGACCTCGCCGATCTCCACCCGGTGGCCGCGCACCTTCACCTGGCCGTCGGCGCGGCCGAGGTAGTCCAGTCCGCGTCCGGGCACCCAGCGGACCAGGTCGCCGGTGCGGTACATGCGCGAGCCCGGCGGGCCGTAGGGGTCGGCCACGAAGCGTTCGGCGCTGGTTGCGGGCATGCCGAGGTAGCCGCGGGCCAGGTGCGGGCCCGCCAGGTACAGCTCGCCGGTGGCGCCCGGGGGCACGGGCTGCAGGGCGTGGTCCAGTACGTGGACACGGGTGCCCGCGAGGGGGTGCCCGATGGTCGGCTCCGTACCCGACAGGACGGCGGTGGTGCTGTCGACGGTGGCCTCGGTGGGGCCGTACATGTTGCGGGCGCTGATCCCGGCGGCGGTGATCCGCCGCCACAGGGCGGGCGGCGTGGCCTCGCCGCCGAGCACGAGCAGCGTCGGCCGCAGGTCGAGCAGTCCCGCGTCGAGCAGCGGGACGGCCATCGAGGGGGTGGTGTCGACCACGTCGACGCCGTCCGCCGCGCAGGCCGCGAGCAGCAGGTCGGCGTCGCGGACCGTCTCGGCGTCGTAGACGTGCAGTTCGTGTCCGCACAGCAGCCAGACGAGGTGGTCGAAGGCGGAGTCGAAGGCGAAGGAATACGTGTGGGCGACCCGCAGCGGCCGGCCCGCGGAGCGTTCCGCCTCGGCGACGACGGTGGAGCGCTGGTGGTGCAGCAGGGCGGCGAGTCCGCCGGACCGGCCGAGCACGCCCTTGGGGCGGCCGGAGGAGCCGGAGGTGTGGATGATGTAGGCGAGGTGCTCCGGGTGCCGGGCGGCGGCGAGTTCGGCGGGCGCCAGCGGGGTTCCGGGGAGCCCCTCAGCCTCTTCCAGCAGGATCTTCCAGTCGGTTCCCTCGATGCCCTCGATGCCTGCCGACCCGCCCGAGGTCACCACGAGAGCGGGGCGGACGTCGTCGACGAGGGCGCGCAGCCGCTCGGGGGGATGCGCGGCGTCCAGGGGCAGGAAGGCGGCACCGGCGTCGAGCACCGCGAGCAGCGCGGTGACCGTCTCGGCGGAGCGGGGCAGCGCGAGGGCCACCACGTCCTCGGCACCGATCCCGCGGGCGCGCAGGGCCCGGGCCAGCCGGTGCACGCGTTGTGCCAGCTCACCGGCGCTCCAGCGGTCCTCCCCGCAGACCAGGGCGGTCCGCCCCGGGTCGGCCGCGGCCAGCGCCTGAAGCGCCTCCGGTACCGACAGTCGCGTGCCCGGCAGGGCGGGCGGCGCCCACTCGGCCGGGAGGCCCGCGGGGTTCAGCGGGACGCGCCCCACCGGCAGACCGTCGACCAGCCCCGTCAGCAGGGTCCGCAGCCCGGTCAGTTTGCCGTCCACGGTCGACTGGTCGTTGTCCCGGGCGTCCACCTCGAAGCCGAGGAGGAGTCCGCCGCCGGCGGTGGGCAGCACCGACAGGCCCATGTCCTCGGGCGGTCCGCCGGCCACGTTGCGCATCACCGCCCGCGCACCGGCGAAGTCCGTCGTCAGGTCGAAGGCCTTGAGGTTGATCCCGCGGCCGTGCAGCAGCGCGCCGGCGCCGGGCACCGCGAGGTCCCGCGGCAGGTCCTCGCCGCGGTAGCGCTGGTGCCTGCGCATCTCGCGCAGGATGCCGGCGACCCGCCGGGTCAGTTCGGCGAGTGAGTCGCCGGGGCCGACGCGGGTGCGCAGCGGCAGCACGTTGACCCCCATCGACGGGGTGCGCAGCTCCACCGCGCCGGTACGGCACATCAGCGGCAGCGCGAAGACGACCTCGTCGTCGCCCGTCACACGGTGCAGGAAGGCGGCGTAGCCGGCGATCACCGCCTCGCCCCAGGTGACGTTCTCCCGCTGGGCGAAGGCGTGCAGCCGCTCCGTGTCCTCGCGGCCCAGTTCCGCGCGGGCGGTGAGCGAGCGGCCGGAGGGCTCGGCGGGTGCCGCCGAGCCGACCGGCTCGGGCAGCGGGGTGAAGCGGTCCACCCAGTACGCGCGGTCCCGCTGCGCGCGCTCGCTCTCCCGGTACTCCCGGTCGGCGGCGACCAGGGCCGCCATGGTGCCGAAGGTGCAGGGCGGGGCCTCGGTGCCGCGGACCAGGGCGGTGTAGTGGGCGGCGGTGCGGCGGACCAGCATGGCGCCGCTGTAGCCGTCGAAGACCAGGTGGTGGCCGAGCTGGGTGTACCAGACCTCGTGGTCCGACAGCCGGATGACGACGGGTGCGTACAGGGGGCGGTCGGTCATCGGCCGGCAGTACTCGGCGGCGCGGGCCCGTTCGTCCTCGACCAGTGCCCCGGCCGCTGCGGCCGAGTCCTGACGGTCGCTCAGGTCGATGACACGGGGCAGCCGCACCGGCTCGGCGCTGACCCACTGGCGGGGCCCGTCCGGGGTGTCGTGCACGCGCAGCCGCAGGCTCTCGGCCTCCTGGACGGTGGCGCGGACCGCCCGGGCCACCGCCCCGGCGTCCACCGGTTCCGGGCCGGATATCTCCACCACGTCCCCGACCAGGTAGTAGGGGGAGTCGGGTTCCAGGCGCTGGGCGTTCCAGATGCCCCACTGGGCGCCGGTCAGCGGAAGCAGCCGGTCCGCGGGGACGTGTGGCGTGGTCACTTCAGTCTCCTTGCAGGGTGGGGACGACCATCGGAGTACCGGCCACCGGGTCGGGGACGATCACGCTCGGCAGGTCGAACACGTCCTTGATCAGCGCCGCGTCCACGATGTCCCCGGGTCTGCCCTCGGCCACCACCTTCCCGTCGCGCATGGCGACGAGGTGGTCCGCGAAGCGGCAGGCCTGGTTGATGTCGTGCAGGACGGCGACGACGGTGCGGCCCCGGTCGCGCAGCCGGGCCAGCAGGTGCAGCAGTTGGTACTGGTGGGTGATGTCCAGGAAGGACGTCGGCTCGTCGAGCAGCAGGTAGGGGGTCTCCTGGGCCAGCGCCATGGCGATCCACACGCGCTGCCGCTGGCCGCCGGAGAGTTCCTGTACCGGGCGGTCGGCCAGCTCGGTGACCTCGGCCGCCGCCATGGCCTCCCGCACGGCCGACTCGTCCTGCTGCGACCTCGGCGACAGCAGCGTCCGGTGGGGGAAGCGGCCGCGGGACACCAGTTGGCGGACCTTGATGTCGTCCGGAGCGAGCGGGTCCTGCGGCAGGAAGCCGACCTGCCGGGCCAGTTCCTTCGAGGGGTACGAGGCGACCTCCCGCCCGTCCAGTTCGACCTGCCCCTCGGCGGGCCGCAGCAGGCGGACCAGGGCGCGCAGCAGCGTGGACTTGCCGCAGGCGTTGGGGCCGACGACGGCCGTGAAGGAGCCGTCGGGCACGTCGAGGCTCAGCCGGGTGGAGACCACCCGGTCGCCGTAGCGCAGGGTGATCTCCCGCGCGGTCAGGCGTGCGCTCACGCGCGCCTCACCTCCTTGGTCAGCAGCCAGATCAGGTAGCAGCCGCCGACGGCGGTGCTCACCACGCCGACGGGCAGTGCCTCGGGCGCCAGCAGCGCCTGGGCGAGCAGGTCCGCGCCCTGCAGCAGGACGGCCCCGGTCAGCGCGGCCGGGAGCAGGGGGGTACCGGGCGAGCCGGTGAGGCGGCGGCCGATCTGCGGGGCGGCCAGCGCGATGAAGGCGATCGGTCCGGCCACCGCGGTCACGGTCGCCGTGCAGCCGACGCCGACCAGCACCATCAGCAGGCGGAGCCGTCCGAGTCCGACGCCGGTGGTGACCGCGAGGGCGTCCCCGAGCAGCGTCTGGTGCAGGGCGCGGGTCCGCAGGGAGATCACCGCGAACAGCAGCGCGATGATCCAGAACGGGACCCGCAGGTCGGCCCAGTCGACGCCGTTGAGGGAGCCGGCGCTCCAGCCCACCGCGGCGATGGCCACGTCGGTGTCGGCACGCAGGACGATCCACGAGTTGAAGGCGGTCACCATCGCGTTGACCGCGATGCCGATGACCACCAGGCGCAGTCCGGAGAAGCCGCGGTCGAAGGAGAGCAGGTACACGACGATGGTGGCGAGGAGCCCGCCGAGCACCGAGAACGCGGCCAGCTGGGCGGCGGTGCCGCTCAGTGCGTAGAGGGCGAACAGGGCGCCGGTGTAGGCGCCGGAGTCCAGGCCGATGACGTCGGGGCTGCCCAGCGGGTTGCGGGTCAGGTTCTGGAAGAGGGCGCCGGACAGGCCGAGCGCCGCCCCGAAGACCAGGCCGGCCGCCACCCGCGGCAGCCGCCACTCGGTGATGACCACGGAGGGGTCGGTACCGGCGAGCGCGGCGAACACCTCGGCCGGGGTGGACCAGGAGGCGCCGTAGCACAGTCCGGTCACGCCGAGCGCGACGACCAGGACGCCCAGCGCCGCGCAGACCAGCAGCGGCCGCCGCTCCGCCCGCAGGCCGAGGGGGAGGCGGACCGTCCCGGGTGCGTAGGTGCTCACAGTGCCCCCGCCCCGTACTTGCGTACGGTCCAGATCAGCATCGGGCCTCCCAGGAAGGCGGTGACGATCGCCACCGGCACCTCGCCGGTGGGCAGGAGGACGCGGGCCGCGGAGTCCGCGGCCAGCAGCAGGACGGGTCCGAGCACCATCGAGTGGAGCAGCAGCCAGGGGACCGATCCCTGCGCGAGCCTGCGGACCAGGTGCGGGACGATCAGCCCGACGAACAGGATCGGTCCGGCCACGGCGGTGGCGGCGCCGCACAGGACGGTGATCAGCACCAGCGTGAGCGCCTGGGTCCGCGCCACGCTCACGCCGAGGGCGCGGGCGACGTTCTCGCCCAGGCTGAGCGCGTTCAGCCCCCGGCTGATCGTGAGGGCCAGCACCAGGCAGAGCGCGATGCCGGTCAGCGGCAGCGTCAGCGGTTCCTGCTCGCGCCCCGCGAGGGTGCCCACCGACCAGAACCGGTAGGTGTCGAAGGTCTCGGGGTCCATCAGGCGCAGCCCCAGGGCGAGTCCGCCGAGGACCGCGGTCAGGGCGGTCCCGGTGAGCACCAGCCGCAGGGGCGAGGTGCGCCCGACCGCCGCCACGAGGAGGGCGGCGAGGACGGAGCCCGCGATGGCCCAGAGCAGCTGTCCGCCCTGGCCGGCGGCGAGTCCGAGACCGGCGCCGACGGTGATGGCGAAGCCGGCGCCCGCGGTGACGCCGAGGACGCCCGGCTCGGCCAGCGGGTTGCGGGCGAGGGTCTGGATCAGTGCCCCGGCGGCAGCGAGGGCGGCTCCCACGGCCGTCGCCAGTACGGCGCGCGGCAGCCGGATGTCCCGCACGATCACGTGGTCGTCGTCGCCCGCGTGGTAGTCGAACAGCGCGCGCAGCACCTCCCCGGGGGACACCTGGTGGGCGCCCACCCCGAGGCTGAGCACGGCGACGACGGCCAGCAGGACCAGTCCGCCGAGGAGCGGGGCTGCCTGCGGCAGGCTCCGGCGGCCTGCCGGCCTCTCGACGGGACGGTCCACGGCGGTCACTTGTCCAGCAGGGGCGCGAACGACTTGTCGATCGCGTCGAGGGTCTTCATGGCGTCGCCGTAGGTGGCGGCCTCGGTGAAGGCGACGGGGAAGGCCCGCTGCTTCTTCACGGCCGGCAGGTTCTTCCACAGCTTGGAGTCGAGGACGGCCTGCACCGCGTCGGGAACGCTGCCGTCGGTGTTCACGGAGTAGGTGATGACGTCCGACGCGCCGAGGGAGTCCGACAGTTCCTCGAGGGAGGGGTACTCGCTCACGGACCTGGAGCCGGGGCCCGGTTCCTTGGGCTTGCCGACGTAGTCCGCGCCGACGTCCTGGGCGGCGTTGGTGCCCCAGGAGCCGTTGAACTCGCGCTGGAAGGTGCCCTTGGAGGTGTCGCCGTACGAGCCGACGTGGCCGAACTTCAGCCCGTCGAGCGCGTCGGCGTACTTCTTCTTCAGCTCGGCCGCCTTGGCGTCGTACGCGTCCTCGGCCTTCTCGTAGGTGTCCAGGACGCCGGCGGCGTCGGCGTGTTGGCGGGAGACCTCGCGCCACTCGGAGGGCACCATCGGGCCGACCGCGACGACCGGGGCGATCGACTTCAGCCGGTCCATGTCGATGTCGCCGAGCACCGGGACCGGCACACCGAGGACGATGAGGTCGGGTTCGGCCTCGGCGATCGCCTCGTAGTTGGTCTCCGAGGCCAGTTCGCCGGCGACCTTGGGCAGCTTGTCGTAGGCGGCCTTCTCCTCGCCGTCCATCATCGGCTCGCCCCGCTTCCACGAGGAGATGCCGACCAGCGGGGCGTCGGCCTGGATCAGGGTCGGCACGGCGTACCCGGTGGCCACGACCCGCTCGGGGTCGGCCGGGATGGAGACCTTCTCGTCGCCCACGGTGAACTCGCGGGTCTTCTGCCCCGACTTGTCCGACGCGTCGCCGGCCGACGAATCGCTGTCCGAGGACCCGCAGGAGGTCAGGGCCACGGCGAGTGCCACGGCACCTGCCAGGCCCGGGATTCTGCGAGCGAACATGGTGCGACTCCTTCTGCTGGGCGAGACCGGCCCGCCGGCGGGGGCGGGGGTCCGCTCGGTCTGTGACTCCCCGGCGGTTGACCGGGGAGGGTCGGGGTGAGTGGGGCAGTGGGCGCGGGGGCCTCAGTGCCGGTGGTCGTCGTGGTGCTCGTGCTTGTGCCGTCCGTGCGGGGCGCGGTCGTCCGGCGCGTGCTCGTGCTTGTGCCGTCCGTGCGGGGCACGGCCGTCCGGCGCGTGCTCCTGCGGCACGTGGTCGTCCGGCGGATGGTCGTGCTCGTCGTCGAAGTCGGCGACGCCGCGCTTCCAGTAGCCGGAGATCTCGTGGTCCGAGCGCGGCAGGCGCAGCACGTCGCGGATCCAGCGGCGCAGGGGCTTGATCTGCCCTGCCTCGCCGGCGATCCAGGCGTACAGTCGCTCGCCCTCGGGTACGGCGATCGTGGTGACGGACCGTTCCAGAAGGCCGCCGGTGCCGGCCGGGCGGGCACCGCGGTGCAGCCAGCGCACCTCCATTCCCTCCGGGGCGGCGAGCGGGATCTCCTCCGTGGCGTCGGCGACTTCGACGAAGGCCCAGCCGCGGGCGTCACGGGGCAGCTGCTCCAGCCAGCAGGCGACCGCGGGCAGTGCCGTGATGTCACCGACCAGCAGGTAACGGTCGTAGACGGGTGGCACGATCAGCCCGCCGGGCGGGCCCGCGACGTGGGCGACGGCGCCGGGGGCCACCTCCTGGGCCCAGTCGGAGGCCAGTCCCCCCGGGTGCGGGGCGATGTCGATGTCGATCTCGCCGGCCACCGGGTCGTGGCGGCGCACCGTGTACTCCCGCGAGGGGGGGGCCGGACGCGGCCAGCGCAGCAGGTCGCCGTCCGGCTCGGGAAGCCGCAGCGAGCCGTCGGGCTCCGGGAAGATCAGCTTCACGTGGTCGATCGGCGAGTGCGACTCGAAGCCCTCGACGCCGGAGCCGCCGAGGGTCAGCCGCAGCAGCCCGGAGCCCACCATGGTGGTGCGCACCACCCGTGTCTCCCGGACCCGGATGGGGTAGCGGACCTTCGCCGGGACGTCCCCCGCCCTTACCTGGGCGATCCGCTCCAGATGGCGGTGCCCGTGGTCGGTGCGCGTCACTCCTTCTCCCCCGTCAGCACGGTGATCCAGTGGGCGACTTCGGGGCGCTCGGCGAGGTCGGGCAGCTCCAGTCCGGGCGCGCCGGCGGACCGCCAGCGCTCGACCAGGGTCATCAGCCGGACCGAGTCGAGGCCGAGGTCGAAGAGATCGTCCCCGGGGCGGATGTCCGAGATGTCACAGCCGATGATCTCGGCCACGTCCGCGCGGATCCGGTCGGACGTCAGTGACTGGTTCACCTGTGGGCTCCTGGGAAGTGTGTGCACGGACCGGACGGCCGGCGCGGCGGGTGGGAAGGGGCGGGAGCGTCGGCGCGGACGACTGGGACGCTCTGTGGGTGCGGGTGTGGGGGCGGGGCGGGGCGGGTGGGGTGCGGGCCCGGGGTGTGGCAGGCTCACGCCACGTCCGCCAGACCGAGCGCCTCCAGCAGGGTGCGGAACTTGGCGGTGGTCTCGGCGAGTTCGGCCTCCGGCCGCGAGTCCGCGACCACGCCGGCGCCCGCGAACACGCGGACCGTCCGGTCACTGACCTCGGCGCTGCGGATGGTCACGGCCCATTCGCCGTCGCCCTTCAGGTCGTTCCAGCCGACCATGCCGGCGTAGTAGCCGCGGTCCCCGGGCTCGATCGCGGCGATGGCGTCGAGGGCCGCGGCCGCGGGCACCCCGCCGACGGCCGGGGTCGGGTGGAGCGCCTCCGCCAGCGCGAGCGCCGAGGAGGCCGGGTCCTCGGCATCGCGCAGCCGGCCGGTGATGCGGCTGGACAGGTGCCACATGGTGGGGGTGCCGATGACCTCGGGTCCGGCGGGCACCTCGAGGTCGGTGCAGAACCGGCCGAGGACCTCCGCCACCTGTGCGGCGGTGTGGGCGTGTTCCCCGAGGTCCTTGGCCGATCCCCGCAGTCGCGCGACGCGTTCCCGGTCGACGGCCTCGTCGCCGGAGCGCGGTGCGGAACCGGCCAGCGGATTGGCGCTCACGGTCGTGCCCCGCCGGGACACCAGCAGTTCGGGGCTGGCCCCGACCACGGTACGGAAGGCGGAGTCGCCGGGCGCGGTGACGTCGGCGGCGAAGGCGTAGGCGGCCGGGTTGGCGTGCACCAGCCGGGTCAGCAGCGAGGGCACCCGGACGGGGGCGTCGGCGGTGAGTTCCAGGCAGCGGGCGAGGACCACCTTGCGCAGCCTGTCGTCCCGGATGAGGTCCACCGCACGGCGTACACCGTCGGCGTAGCCCTCGGGCCTCGGCAGCGGCCGCACCCGCCATCCCGCACCGGTCCGGGCGGCGGGGACCGGCAGGTACTCGGGCGCACCCGCGCGCCGCACCACGGCGGGCACCACCAGGGACGCCCGCGCCTCGGGCCGGAAGCCGATGGCTCCGACCACCACCGGGTCCGGCAGCCCCGCCGCGGCCGCCGACTCCAGCGCCCGGGCGACTGGTGCCGCCCGCGGTCCCGCGGCCGCCGCGACCCGGGAGTACACGCCGTCCGCCAGCATCGTGCCGCGTGCCGAGGAGAAGTAGAACGATCCCGTCAGATAGGCCGCCAGCAGGTCGGCGGCCTCGTACACGGGCTGGGGGCGCACCGCTGTGGATATGGACACGTCCGCGAATCCTTTGCTCCGGCGAAACGGGTGAGGCTTGGGTCGAGCCGATCGTGACGACCGGACTGATCGTGACGACAGGGCTGATCGAACTGATCGGGCTGATCGGGCTGATCGGGCTGATGGTCGGGGCTGGTGGAGTACGTCCTGGTCGAAGCCGGGCCGCGCGGTCCGCGGGGCCACCGCGGTGGGACGGAGTCGGCGCGGTGGGACGGAGTCGGCGCGGGCCCGGGAGCGGGCTGCCGGCACCTCAGCGGGTGCGTTCGGCGTGCGCCACCAGACTGGCCGGACGCAGGTCCGTCCAGTGCTCCTCCACGTAGGCGAGGCAGGCGGCGCGGGTGTCCTCGCCGTGCACCACCGACCATCCCCCGGGTACTTCGGCGAACGCGGGCCACAGCGAGTGCTGGTTCTCCTGGTTGACCAGGACGAGGAAGCGGGCCTCGTCGTCATCGAACGGGTTGGCGCCCATGGGGTCTCCTTGTGGGGGATGCCGGGAGGGGGGCCGCCGGCGGTGGTACGGCGATTGCGCGCGTCCGGGGCTCAGTCGGCCGTGACGGCGAGGTCCTCGGCCGGCTCCGCCCCGGCGGCCGTGACCGGCACGCTCCGTCCGGCACGGTCCAGCAGCAGGGCGTCGCAGATCTCGCCGGAGCGGACCGCGAGCGTGGACAGCAGCGAGGACGTGATGCCGTGCGTGTGCTGCGAGATCGCACCCTGCACGTAGATTCCCGCGCGTACCCGCGACGTGGTGAGGACCCGGTGGTCGCGGCTGATCCGCAGCCGCCCCCGGCCGTCCGTCAGACACTCCTCGGCCAGTGGACCGAGCAGGGTGCGCGGGTCGGCGGGGCGGTACCCGGTCGCCATCACCACCGCGTCGCAGTCCAGGGTGTACGGCTCGCCCTCGACCAGTGGGCGCAGGTGCAGCCGCACATCGCCCTCGCGCTCCTCGACGGCCGTGAGGGACGTCGTGTTGAGGAAGCGCAGCCGCTCGGCACCCGCGATCTTCTCCTGGTAGGAGGTCCGGTACAGCTGCTCGATCAGGTCGGGGTCGACGACCGAGTAGTTGGTGTTGGAGTGGTAGTCCATCAGGGACTGCTTGACGTCCTCCGGCGCGGAGTAGAAGTGGTCCACCGCGTCCGGGTCGAAGATCCGGTTGGCGAAGGCGCTGTCGTCCGAGGGGCTGTACCCGTACCGGCCGAAGACCGCGCAGACGTCGGCGTCGGGGAACTCGCGGTGCAGGAACTCGACGGTCTCCGCGGCGGACTGGCCGGCGCCGACGACGGCGAAGCGGCGGTGCGGGCGGCCGGTCAGCGAACGGTGGTGCGGCAGGAGGTCCCGGTTGTGCCACACCCGCGGGCCCGGTTCGACGCCCTCGGGGAACTTGGGCGTGAGTCCGGTCCCGACGACGAGGTTCCGGGCCCGCAGCGCCTCGGCCGCGGCCGTGGGGTCGTCCACCGGCCGGGAGAGCACCTCGAGGACGTCGCCGTCGCCCGGCAGCCGTACCGAGTGGACCTGCCGGCCGTAGCGCACCTGTTCGCCCATCGCGGCGGCGCACCAGCTCAGGTACTCGTGGAACTCGATCCGGGTGGGGAAGAAGGTCTTCTGGTTCATGAAGTCCACGAGGCGGCCGCGCTCGTGCAGGAACCGCAGGAAGGTGAAGCGGCTGCCGGGGTCGCGCAGGGTGGCCAGGTCCTTCAGGAAGGACACCTGCATGGTGGCGCCGGCGAGCAGCATGCCCCGGTGCCAGCCGAACTCCCGCTGCCGTTCGAGGAAAGCCGTGCGGAGCGCGCGGGCGCCGCCGCTGTGCGCGTTGTGTTCCGCGATGGCGATGGCCAGTGCGAGGTTGGCCGGGCCGAACCCGATGCCGACCAGATCGTGGACCGGCTGCTCGTCGTACCGCTCCGCGCCTGCGTCTGCGTGCCCTGCTGACATCCTCTTCCTTCGCTCGGGGCCCGACGGGGCCGCCTTCGTTGATTCCCGCCCGATGTTTATTAGGTAAGCCTCACCTAACTTTTCTCATTGTTGGCGCGGTGTCAAGCCCGCTCAGCCCCTGATCCGGTACAGCCGTGCCGCGAGGGTCCACGGGCCGACGGGCACTCATCGGTCCGCGAACACGCGGTCCGTGGTGGTCACCACCGCACAGCGTCCCGCCGACCAGCGCAGGGCCATCGCGTGTTCCTCCGGTGAGAAGTCCGCCGTGGCATCGGCGACCACGAAGGACCTGATGTCACGCATCCAGGCGTCGCAGGCCGTCGTCATGACGCCGATGTGCGCGTACACCCCGACGATCACCAGTTGGTCGCGGCCCCAGCCGCGGATCCGTTCCTCCAGGTCGGTACGGGCGAACGCGCTGTACTTCCATTTGGTCAGGACGGTGTCCCCCGGCGCCGGAGCCACCTGCGCGGGCACTTCGAGGATCGCCGGGTCGTCGGCCGCTCCCGGCCCCCAGAAGTCGAGTTGGAGGCCCCGCTGCTCGGGGGTCTGCCCGCCGATCTGGGTGGAGTACACGACCGGCACACCGAGGGCGCGCGCCCGCTCCAGGAGCCGGGCGGTGTTCGTGAGCATCCCGGTCAGCGGCTGGTCCCCGGCCGGGAAGGCGGACAGGAAGTGCTGTTGCAGGTCGTGCACGAGCAGGACGGACCGCGCCGGGTCCGCCGTCCAGGAGACCCGGTTCTCGGGCAACTCGTCGGACGTGGGGAGCGGGTAGGCGGCGATGGCGGGAAGTGCCATGGGGCTGGCCTCTCAGTGCTGTTCGGAGGTGTCCACGTGCTGTTCGGCGGTGTCCACGTGCTGTTCAGGTGCGTCTGCGTGCTGTTCGGGTGTGTCCGCGTGCAGTTCGGCGGTGTTCGCGTGCAGTTCGGGGGTGCCCGCGGCGGAGCGCAGGCCCTTCTTGCTGACCTTGCCGACACCCGTCTGCGGGAAGGCGTCCACGAAGCGGACGAGATCCGGGACCTTGTACGCGGCGACCCCGCGGGAGCGCACGAACGCCTTGACGTCCGCGGGCCGCAGCGGTTCGGCGTCCTCGCGCAGGATCACGTGCGCGAGGGTGCGCTCGCCCAGGAACTCGTCGGGCACCGCCACGAGCGAGACGTCGTGGACGGCGGGGTGGGCGAGGATGATGTTCTCGACCTCCTCGGGGGCGACCTTCTCGCCGCCCCGGTTGATCTGGTCCTTGGCCCGCCCCTCCACCACCAGGTGACCGGTGGGAGTCCGGCGCACGATGTCGCCGGTGCGGTAGAAGCCGTCGGAGGTGAACGACCGGGCGTTGTGCTCGGGAGCCCGCCAGTAGCCCCGGACGGTGTACGGCCCGCGGGTGAGCAGGTGGCCGAACTCCCCCTCGGGCACGTCCCGGTCGGCGTCGTCGACGACCCGGATCTCGTCGTCCGGTGAGATCGGCAGGCCCTGAGTGGTGACGACCGTCTCCGTCCCGTCGTCGAGGCGCGTGTAGTTGACCAGCCCCTCCGCCATCCCGAAGACCTGCATCAGCCGGCACCCGAGTGCGGGCTCCAGCCGTCGCGCCGCCTGTTCGCTGTATTTGGCGCCCCCGACGAGGACCAGGCGGAGCGAGGTCAGGTCGTACTCCGTGCGCGCGGCCGCTTCCGTCCAGAGAAGGGCCAGCGGGGGAACGAGACCGGTGAGGGTGACGGCCTCGCTCTCGATCAGCGGGAAGGCGACGGCCGGCTCGGGCCCGGGACACAGGACGACCGTGCCGCCCGCGTAGAGGGTGCCCAGCCAGCCGGGCGAACTCATCGGGAAGTTGTGAGCCGCCGGCAGCGTCACGAGGTACCGCGTGTCCCCGTCCACGCCGCAGATCTCGTTCGACCCGCGCAGCGAGTAGACGTAGTCGTCGTGGGTGCGGGGTATCAGCTTGGACACACCGGTGGTCCCGCCCGAGAGCTGCAGGAACGCCAGCTCGTGCGGCTCGGGGCCGGGCAGCGGCCCGGACGGCTCGCGGGGCACGTCGGCGAGCGCCGTGTGCTCGCCGGGATCGCCCAGCACGAACACCTCCTTCAGCCGCGGGCAGTTCTCCCGGACCCGGGAGGCGAGCGCGCGGTGGTCGAAGCCGCCGAGCTCGTCCGGGACGACGTACGCCACGGCCTCGCTGAAGGAGCAGAAGTGCTGGATCTCGGTGTCGCGGTGGGCCGGCAGCGCGAACACCGGCAGGGCGCCGATCCTGAACAGCGCGAAGACCACCTCGGCGAACTCGGCCACGTTCGGGAGCTGGACGACGACGCGGTCGCCCCGTCCGATCCCGCGTTCCGCGAAACCGGCGGCCAACCGGTCCGCCGCCTCGTCCAGTTCCCGGTAGGTACGAGTCCTGCGCCGGGGCGCGGGATCCACCAGCGCGACCCGGTCGGGGTGTGCCGCGGCCCGCTCGCGCAGCACTCCGCCGAAGGTCTCGCCGCGCCAGTAACCCCGCTCGCGATAGCGGTCGGCGAACTCGGCGGGCCAGGTCGGGGCGTCCAGGCCCGGGGTGAGCGCGTCCGGCGGGGTGCGGGGCTGTTCAGCGGTCACGGCAAGACTCCGAGGTGGTACGGAAGAAGGACAGGACAGGAAGGTCAGGTCAGGTCAGGTCAGGTCAGGTCAGGTCAAAACATGTCAGGCCAGGACATCAGGGCGTGCGGGAGCGGCCCGTGCGGGGTCCGCTTCCGCGCCCCGACGGCGGCACGGCGCCGTCGGCTCAGGCGCGCAGAGTGGCGCCGCCGTCGACGTAGAGGTCGTGCATGGTGATGTGCCGGGCCCGGTCGGAGGCCAGGAACGCCACGGCGTCCGCGACGTCGGCGGGCTCGGCGATCCGGCCGAGCGGGATGCCCGTCCGGTACGCGGCGAGGTCTCCCTCGATGACGCCCCGGCGCCCGGCCTCGGCACCTCCCGGGGCGTCCTCCCACATGGCCCGCTGCATCTCCGTCAGGGTGGAACCCGGCGAGACGGTGTTGCAGCGCACGCCGCGGGGCGCGACCTCCAGACCGAGGCACTTGGTGAACATCACCGAGGCCGCCTTGGACGCCGCGTACGCCGCCATTCCGGCACGCGGAACGCCTGCCGCGTTGGAGGCCACGGTGACGATGCTGCCCCGGCCCCGGGCGGCCATCCCCCGTGCCACCGCCCGGGAGACGTGCATGACGCCGTGGGTGTTGACGCCGAACACTGCGGCCCAGTCGGCGTCGTCCAGTTCGAGCACGGGACCGCCCCGCAGGACGCCTGCCACGTTCACCAGGATGTCGAGCGGCCCGAGTTCACGTTCGGCCACGTCGACCACGCGCTCCACGGCAGCCACGTCACTCACGTCCAGCTGTCGTGCGACGACGCTGCCACCGGCCTCCGTGTGCCCCTTGGCGACGGCCTCGGCCGCGCCTGCGTCCACGTCGGTCGCACACACCCGGGCTCCCTGCCCGACCAGGGCGTCCACCACGGCGGCGCCTATACCCCGGCCCGCGCCGGTGACCAGGGCCGACCGCCCCTCCAACTCCCGCACCCGGCTCACCTGTCCCCCGCCGTCCGCCCCGCGGGCCCACGGTGTGGTCCGGCGCCACGGCAACGGCCGAGCGCGGAGGCGGGACTTGGCGAACAGTGACCTGACGGCGTCATGACCTCGAAGTCTCCTTGCGGTTCGTACTCTGGCCACGCATGGCAGGACACAGGGCACCCCCCGGGGCGTAACATAGGTAAGGCTAACCATACCTACGCTGTCCGGTGGCTGCCAGCCCGCCGCCCCACAGCGCCGGGCGCACCCGTACGCTGCGGACTGCGGACTGCGGCCCGTCCGCCGAGGCACACGGACCCGGCATTCCCTCAGAACGAGCGGCGAACGAGCGTCACGCCCGGCCGGAGGGACACCTCTGCCGAGCCGCGCCCGCGAGGGCTTCCAACAACACTTCGGCCACCAGTTCCTGGACCACGGCGGTACCGTGCTCCGCCACGGCCTCGGCCAACGTGATCGGCCCCCGCCGCACGGCGCCTGGCGGGACGGGCGGTCGCCGACCACATGCGGGCCGACCTTGTCATCGACGCCCCGCACGCGGCCGAACGGACCCGCGCCGGCCTCACCGGAGCCGTCCTCCACAGCGATCACGGGGCCCAGTGCCGCGGCTGGGCCTCCGCCGACGCCCACCGCGAGGCCGGCGTCACGCGGTCCATGGGCGCGAGCGGCTCCGGCGCGGACTCCGCACTCGCCGCCTCCTGCAACTCGACCCGCGAGCGGGAGATTCTCCACGGCCCGCCGGGCCCGGGACACCGCGCGCGAAGCCCGTCCGGACCTCTTCCGCCGGCTTCACCGCGTGGGACTTCTTGCCGGAGGCGACCACCTTGGGGTGTCCGGGGCCGGAGTGGGACCTACTCTGCGCCCTGTTCAAGGCCCACACCCGCGCCGAAAGGCCGCACCGACCTGCGGATCCTTCAGTGACTGCGGCTGCTGTTGCTGTTGCTGTTGCTGTTGCTGTTGCGCCCGTCTCCTCAGCGCTTCCCGCCGTTACGTCCCGCGAGGACCAGGACGGCTTCGTCCCCTCGCGGGGTTTCGGCGGTCAGGACCAGGGAGGCGACGTCGGGCGCCTTCGGGGCGGTGCAGCGCAGCGAGATCTTCTTGACGGGAGGGAGCAGGTTCGGCAGACCTGCCGTCGGTGACGCACTCGCGGGCAGCAGGGCGGCGAGCACCTTGCCGAGCGGGATGCCGTCCTCGAAGACCGATGTCGCGGTCAGACCCACCGATTCCGGATCCTTGTCCGCCTCCAAGTCGAACTGCATCGACGGCTCTTCCTCCTCCGCGGAGCCGAGGGCGAAGGAGCCCTTGACCGTGACCTCGATGGCACGGCCCTTGTCGGTGCCTTCTTTGGCGGCACCCTCCTTCGCGGCGGGGGCGTCCTCGGCGGTGTCCTCTTTGGCGGTGCCGTCCTTGACGGTGATCTTCATGTCGAGTCCGACCCGGGTCTGGACATCGGAGGTCAGGGGGAACTCGGCGAACGCCTTCGCCTCAAACTTTCGTCCGGATTCAGTGGACTCGACCGTGAAGCTGAGTTCCTGCAGGGTCAGTTCGGCCAACGAGGCCGGAAGACCACTGCCCATGGTCTGCTCGGCCAGGGTGCTGATGTCATGGAAGGAGATGCTCTCGGCCTTCGCGTCCAGCTTCCAGCTCCTGGGGTCCTGGCTTTCCTCCGTCCTCGCCTCGATTTCCGTACTGCCCACGGTGAGCTTGCCCTCCAGCGTGCGTCGGTCCTTCTGCTCGGAGGCGAGGAACAGCACCGGTTCGGCGAGGTCGGGCAGTTTCCACCGGGCTCCGGAGAGGACAGGGGCTCTGGAGGCGACCGAAGTCTTCTCCTGCCCGGCTTCCTCGACCTCTGCGGCTTTCTTCCCCTCTGCAGCTTTCTCTGCCTTCTGCTCCTTCTCACCCCCTTCCTCTTTCGTGCCAGGGACCGCGTTGAACGCGGCCACGAGTGACTGTGCCCCCAGGCTGCGGAGCGGGCTGAGGTCGAACGCGGGGAAGGGCTCCGGCAGGCGCCACCCCGGGGCGTCCACGAGCAGCGTGAATCCCAGGACCGTGCCGTCCGGCGGGTCGGCCCGGAGGAACGTCGCCACTGCTCGGCACGGCTCCTTGCCGAGGGCGCGCACGGCGCAGCGCCCTCGCGCCGTCATGCTTTTCTCGGTGTACTCCAGCACCTTGAATTCCAGCTCGGAGCATGCGAGATGTGTGGAGAAGACGCCGCTGACCACAGGGTCGGCGAAATGGTCGGCCCGGAGCTTCAGGCTCCCCTTCTGTGCCATGTCGGCGATTTCCTCTACGGACAACGGCATTGCTGCATCCCGTCCTCGATGGTGTGTGGCCGCTTCAGCCGCCCGTTTGGTGAACGGGGGCTCGGCGTCGTGCTGGGCGGTGCATGTCGCGTGCCGAGCCCGGTGGAAGCCTGTGGTGCAGGGGTTCCCGGCAATTCCCGGGGGCGGGGATCCGGCCCGGCTCAGGGCGATGCCGGGCCGGGTCTCAGTCGGGGAACACGTGGTTTCCCCACGCGATGGTGACCTTCGCGGGGCCGGTGTTGTTCACGTCGGCGGAGACGAGCGTGGCCCGGTCGGCGTTGAAGTAACTGTCGCCGCCGCGCCCGCCGCTGCCTCCGCCCCCGCCGGCTCCTCCGCCACCGCCTCCTCCGCCGCCGCCTGCTGCGTACGTGCCCGACCAACCTTGCCCGGAGCCTCCCCCACCACCTCCTCCACCGCCCATGCCCGCAGGCCCTCCACTGCCACTGCTCCCGGTCCCGTGGCCACTGCCGTTCACACCGCCGCAGCCACCTTGCCCGCCGTAGCCGCCCTGTCCCCCGTGGCCGCCGTTGCCGCCGCGGTTGAATGGACCATCGCTGTACTTGGGCAGGCCCCCGCGGCCGCCGTTCTGTCCGGATCCGTATCCGCCGCTGTTTCCCTCCTGTCTCCCAGCATGACCGCCGGTACCGGCCTGGGACGGTGTCCCGCCCGTACCTCCGCCTCCGCCACCGCCTCCGTACTGCCAGGTGACGAGGTTGGTTCCCCAGCCCTCGGCTGCGTCGGCCCCGCTACTACCCGGGCTTCCGTCCGCAGCGCTCCCGCCCGGGCTGCCTGCGAACGTGCCGACGGCGGCGCCGGCGAGTCCGGCATCGCCTCCGACGCCTCCCCGTCCTCCGTCACCGCCCCACCCGCCCAGTCCGCCCTCGGCGTAGCGATTCGGAGTACCCGGCCCGCCGCGCGCGCCGGCTTCCCCGTTCTCCCCTCTGCCACCCGAACGCCCGGCGTCCCCGCCACTGCCCGCTCCCGCGATCAGTGTGTCGCCGCGAAAGATCTGTGCCGACGCACCCGACGCGCCCGACGCGCCGTCACGGGCCATACGGACGCGGATGACGTCTCCTGGACGGACGTGGAACAGGGCCCGGATCCCCGCGCCCCTGCCTCCGGTCGCCCCGTTGTCGGACCTGCCACCGGCGCCCTGGGCATGCATCGAGAGGATCGTGACGCCGGCAGGAACAGCGAACGTGTGGTCCATGGTCGTACCACTGTCGGTGAAGTCCAGATGGCCGGCCGGGTTGCGGATGCGCAGCTTGCCGTCGGCCCTGATGTCTCCCTTGGCATTGAGCCGCCCGCCCACGGTGACCTTGCCCGTCATGAGAGCTGCCCCCGAAACGGCGTGCCCTTGGCGTCGCGGAACTGCGCGTCGGTGGTGATGTCGCCGGTCGAGGCGACAGCGCCGGTGACGTTCATGTCGGTGCCGACGGTGAGGTCCTTCTTCGCGACCACGGAGTCCCCGACCGTGAGGGTGCCCATTCCGCCGTACAGGGTGCCGGAGACATGGCATGCCTTGTCGACGACCACCGCACCCTCGATCCTGAGGTAGGGGGTTTTGTCGATGTTGTCCGGGCCGCTCGGCTTGATGCTCTTGACCGTCAGGCGGTCGATGGCCGGTTCTTCGACGGCGACCGCGGTCGAGAGGTGGTGGGTGATGGTCTCGCCGGAGCGCTTGAGCGTCACTCGGACACGGAAGTGCGTGTCGCGGGTGATACCGGTGACGGGGAGCTGCCATTTCTCCTGGCGGGTCAGCTGAACCGGGGGCTTGTCCCCGTAGTAGACGTCGCAGACGGCGTCCGGCGGTGCGGTCCACGTGAGGACGGTCTTCTGGTCCGGTTTGAGCAGAGTGGCAGGGGTGGAACGGGGATTGCCCTGGGCGTCGGCCTCGTAGAGGGCGAGGTCGCCGACCACGTCGGCGGTGAGGGCCTCGGCCGGCGGGAACTTGGCGACAGCAAGGCTGACATGGTGCTCCTCCCAGGTATCGCCCCTGTCGACGCTCACGGTCTCCTGGATGGCCAGCAGGGCCGTTCCCGCGCGCGCGTTGGTCCTGAAGTCCGTGATGCGAAGGAGGAGGCCATGGGTGGTGGGGGAAACCGGCTCACCGTTGACCGGGCGGACCGTGACCTTCGTGCCCTCCGCCGCCGGGAAGGCGGCCGTCTCGTCCTGGGGCAGGGCGAGGAGGACTCCGTCCTGGATCTCGTCGACGGTCCACTGGTCGGCCGGTTCGGCGGTGACGGTGACCTGCTGGCGCGCGGGCACCAGGTGCTTGGGGAGGTCGCCGGCGGGGAGGACCACGCTGATCTGTTGGCACAGGACGTCTCGGGGCCCCGAGTTGGACACGACGACGTAGAGGTGAGCGGGCCGGTCGGTGGCCAGCGTGGCCGGGACCGTGGCCAGGCTGTAGGTCAGGCGGCTGGTGCCGTCGTGCTGGGCGCTCATGTGTGGCTGTTCCTCCGGCTTTCGCGGCGGTTACGGGGATGTGGTGTCGGCGGCCGGCGGGGGCGGGGGCGGGCCGGAGGAGGTGAGCAGGCCGGAACGCAGGACGGGGGCCCGGCCGGTCCAGCGCGGGCCGGTGCTCGCGGCCGAGGTCGCGAAGTGGGTCCAGGTGGCGCCGTCCGTGGCGCGCTCCGCCCAGGTCCACGTCTGGTCGTCGACGGTCCGTACCGGCAGGGCGACGGTGTCCTCCCGTGCGGTGGCCGCCGGAGTGAGCAGCGGTCCGCTGCGCAGGACGGTTCGCATACGGTCCAGTGGTCCGTCGGTGAAGCGGCGGGGGATCTCCAGTGTCGTGGTGGGCAGCAGGCCGGTGGTGGCGTGCACGGGGGCATGCGGGTCGGCCAGCAGCGTCAGGTGCTGAGGTGTTCCGGCCATGACGTGGAGGTGGGTTCCGTCCCCGATGGCGGCGAGTTGCGGATGGGTGCCGTCCGGTGCGGCCACGGTCCGCAGCACGCCGGGCTCGGTGTCGGTGAAGTAGCCCACCAGGCCGTCGCCGACGCGCTGTTGTTCGCCCAGGCGCACCGGCCAGGGGTAGTCGGTGAACTCCGGGCTCGGCGGCTCGGGGTCGAAGACGTGCTGCCAGCCGGGGTCGGTGGGCGGTGGCCCGTCCAGGTCCAGTCGGAGGCGGCAGCGGACGAGGGCCAGCGGGCGCCCGGCCAGTGCGGCCGAGGCCGAGGTGGCGCCCGCGGTGGGCAGGACGTCCGCCAGGGAGGTTTTGAGGATGTCCAGGGCGGCGGGCAGCGGGCTGTCCTCGGCGTCGACGCCCTGGAACCAGGTGATCAGCGCCCGCAGATGCGGTGAGGTGGCGGACAGCGCGGGGACGCCGGCGGACTCGCGCGGCAGTGGTGTCCACACGGCCTCCGGGGCCGGCCTGCCGAGCCGGTAGGCCCGGCGCAGCAGGCCGAGGGCGGTGCCGTCGGGTTCGTAGACGGCGAGTGAGGCGTCGATCGGGTTGGGGACGATCCAGCCGGCGATCGGATTGCCGTCGCCCAGGGAAGCGGCCTGGTAGGTGCCGCGGGTGGCGTCCATGAGCTCGATCCCGAGGCGCGCGGCCTGCGGCAGGCGCGGCGGCAGTTGGACGACGTGTTCCGGGGTGGTGTCCAGGGCCTCGGGAACGTGCTGCGGGCGCAGGCGGTCGGCGACCACGGGGTGCCGGTGACCGCTCGTTCCGCCGGTGCCCGCGGGGGTGATGACGTCCAGGGAACGCCCGAAGGAGTCCACCAGGGTCAGGCGGAGGAAGCGGAACTGTCCTGCCCGCAGCTGCTGGAATCCGGAGGCCGGCCAGCCGGTGAGGTCGTCGGGCAGGGGGCCGGGGTCGGGGCTGGTGCGGTAGGCGTCGCCGATCAGTTCGGCCAGCTCCGGCGGTGCGCCCAGGGGCGGGACGCCCTGGCCGGGGTCCTGGCCGATGAGCATGTCGCGCAGTCCTGCCAGTGAGCTGGACAGGATGTCCCCTTGGTCCACCCGACAGGCCAGGGCCTCGCAGTGGGGGGCCAGTTCGGGGGCGTGGAGCGCGTACTGCCGGATCCGGCCTGCCAGGCTGCGCGGCAGGTGGTCGCTGAGCAGTGTCCGGCCGGTGTAGGTGCGCGCGGGCTCGGGCCTCGGGCCGGTGCAGGTGTAGTCGTCGCCGTCGAATTCCCACTGGCCGTGGGGCAGGGGGTGGTACTCGATCTTCCAGAGCAGGTGGAGCGGGTTCCACGGCTGTTCCCAGGGGTCGCCGCCGAAGGCCGGGGCGGTGCCGGTGCGCGGGGTCGGCACCGCCCCCGCGTCCGGTCGGCTGACCGCGCCCAGCACGACGGGGCAGTTCGGGTCGAGCAGGAACGCCTCGCGCAGCAGAGCGCGGGTGGAGCCCGGCATGACGGAGTGCTCGCCCGCGCCGAGGTCGAGGGTGTTGCACGCGAGGTCGCCCCGTTCGGCGTTCAGCCCGTCGGGGCTGCCGGGGTGGTGGACGGCGGTCACGGTCCGGTCGCCGAACCGGCAGGGCAGTGTGGTGTCGTCCGGGGCGGGCAGGGAGCCGGCGCCCTGCAGGACGACGGCGGGGTCCAACGCACGGTGGAAGGGGGCCGGGGCCACGCGCTTGAGGTCCCAGCCGTCGGGCAGGTGGCGCTGGGCGTACTGGCCGATGGACGCCGCCAGTTGTTCGGGTGTGTCGCCGCCGGGGATGCGGGCCCGGAGGCGTTCGGCCTCCTGACGGCGGGTGCGGACGCGAGCGGCGAGGCTGTCCGTGCGCCGGAGGTCGAGCTCCTGGGCCAGCCGCTCCCGGTAGCCGTCCGGCAGTACGGGCAGACCCTGGAGGCGCCACATGCCGTGCAGCCTCCGGCGCAGCCCGGCCAGCTCGCGCTCCGCCTCGTCGTAGGTGTGCTGCGCGGCGTTCAGGGCGGCCTCGGCCTCCCGGGCCTGCTGCTCGTCGTGGGGCGGTGCGGGCTCTTGCGCGGTGCTGGGCGGCACCGCGTGCCAGGCGTACGAGGTGGTGCCTTCGGCGAATCCGGCACCGAGCCGGATGTCCGCGAGGCGCTGCGTGTGGTCCGGCTCGTCCGCCCGGTCGAGCGTGCCGGACTGGAGCTGGTCGAGCAGTGCGGGGGCGAGGGTGAGGGCGGGGTCGGTGGCCGCCCTGTCGGCGGCCAGGGCGGTGAGCGCGGAGTCGGCACTGTCGGCGACGGCCACGGTCGGGTCGGGCCACTGTTCGTCGGTGGGGTCGTGGCGGCGCAGGACGCTGTGGACGCGGCCGGTGTAGACGGTGCGGGTGCCGGGGGGCGGGGGGCTGTCGGTCTGCCAGCCCAGGGAGGATTCCAGCGTTTCGCGTACCTGCGGGTCGGCGAGCGGGTCGTCGGAGTCCACCGCGTGCCAGCCGATGACCTGGTAGGCCAGGCGGTCGTACGGGTCGGGCAGGAGCGCCAGCGGGTCGTGGAAGGAGAAGACGTTCCGGCAGTGGGGCTGGAACGCGGCGAACGAGAGGGACCCGGGGCCGATCGCGGTCAGGAAGGTGGGCTGCCGCGCGGCGGTTTCCGTCCACCGCGCGGCCTCGGTGTGGCGGCCGATCCTGGTGGGTGCGACCCGGCCCCGGCCGGGCCGCAGGTAGGGCGCGGTGCCCTTGCTGTTGTCTAGGAAGTCGCTCTCGACGACCCAGGCGGCGGTGGCGTACTCGCCGTCGGCTGTGCAGGCGTGCCGGACGACCAGCCAGCGGTTCGGGGCGGGCGGGAGCGTGACCTCGCCGCCGGGAGTGGTGGCCCGCCGGAGTGCCGCCGGAAGTTCCCAGTGCAGGTGCACACCGTCGTTCTTCGGGTCGGTGGCGAACTCCGTGTCGGTGCTGGCGTAGGGCGAGGGGTCCGGGGAGCGGCGGACGCTCAGGAGGCGGTAGTTGGGTGTCCAGCGGTGGAAGGAGTCCCGGCCGCGCACCTGGTCGTTGACGACCAGCGCCCGGAGCCTGACGGGAACCAGCAGGTCGGTGTTCATCGGGTTCCTTCGAAGGAGAGGGTGAGCCGCTGCGGGGCGCGCACCAGCTGCACGGCGAACTCGGCGGGGGTGAGCGTCGTCCGGGGCGCGATCTCCGGCGCCAGTTCCCGGGCCAGGAGGGCCCCGAGGCGGCCGGCGTCCAGGATCCGCGCCCCGGCGGCAGTGGTGGTGATCGGCGCGGTGACCGCGCGGCCGTCCAGCGGCGTGCCGGTCCGGCCGGGGGTCAGGGTGCGCGGTGTCACCGTCGCGTTCCTCGTGCTGCCCACGCCGAAGTGCAGTCCCTGGGCGGGTTCGCTGAGGGTCAGGCGGTCGGGCATCCGGTCGAAGAGCATCAGCAGGACGTCGGCGCCCAGGGCCTCGCTGCGGATCACCTCGACCGGTGCGGTGTCGGCGGCGGCCTCGAAGATCAGGGCGGGCCAGCCCGGGACGAGGGCCGAGCGCAGCAGCAGGCCTGCAGTCGGAACGGGCCCGTGGGTGTCGAGCAGGCCGTCCAGTTCGGTATCGGTGGCGGCATCGGCGTCGCTGTGCCGGTCCAGGCTGCGCGCGCCGTCGAGCAGGGCGTCGAGCCAGCCGCGGTCGACGTGGAACAGGCGGAGACTCTCGGGTGGCAGCATCCGCTGGTCCGGTACCAGGCAGTCGAACGGCACCCCGCTGAGTGTGCGCAGCCGGTTCAGCCACTGGGCCGCCTCTCGCGCGTCCGGCGACGGCTCCTGCGGCGCGGAGAGGTCTCGCGGGGCGTCGGGGCGGTGGGTGGCAGGGGCCGTGGCCGGGGGGCGCGTCTCGTCCTCGGGGGCGCCGAGGGCCGTGGCCAGCGCGTCGAGGGTGCCACCGCGCAGCAGCTCCTCGAACAGCTCGCGCGGTGACCCGCCGGCCGTCGGTCCGGTGGGCAGGTCGCCGCCGTGGAGCTGCCGTTGGTACGTCGCGTACTGGCGGACGGTCGCCCGGCGCAGTCTGCCCCGGTGACGCAGGCGGACCAGGGTCGTGGCGAATCCGGGGTCGGCGAGGGCCAGGGCACGGCCGGTGTTCCAGGCGCAGGCGTAACCGGCGGCGAAGGTGCCGGTGCGTGGTTCGTGGAGCAGGAGGCCGTCGGCGTCGGGGAAGTGGCCGTCCGCCGGGCGGGGCAGCGCGGGCGCGACGCGGGGCAGGAACGGGCCGTTGTACCAGGCCAGGGCGCGTTCTCCGGAGTCCGTGATGTGGGTCGTCGGGACGAGGCCCTGCTCCAGCAGGGAGCCCAGGTGCGGCGGCAGTCCGGTACCCGCGGCAGGGGGACGCAAGGGTGCGGCGCTGTGCTCGCCGTTGCCCTGGGCGAAGCGTTCGGCCAGCAGGCCGAAGCTTTCCCCGGCCCGGGGGCCGGAGGTGAAGGTCCAGCTGTGCAGCGACACCAGACGTACGGGCCTGCCGTCGGCCTGCGCCCCGGGCTCCCGGTGTCCCTCCAGCGAGACCAGGTGGGCCGCGTACCTGGCCTCCTTGGCTCCCGGCGCCTCGGTGGGGAAGCGCGTCGTGGTGACGACCGCGTACGCGGCCGGTGCGGTGTCCTGGCCCTGGGCGGGCGCCGCGTCCCGGCCGCCGGTGCGGGCGTGGGCGAGGAGTCCGAGGTCGTGCGTCTTCGGGAGGAGCTGTTCCAGCAGGTCCTCGGGTACGTCGATGACGTGGCAGGGGGTGTCGAGCAGGGCGGGACCCGCGCTGTCCCGGTCCAGGGCGGGTCCCTTGACCGCGGTGTCGCCGTCGAGGAGCGTTCTCACGGTCACCGAGTGGGTGGTGCCCAGGGCGTTGGGATCACCGGGCAGTTCGCCCTCGCCGAACAGCAGCAGCGCCAGCCAGGGAGCCTTGTCACGGCCCGGGACCTGGTCGGTGAAGGGCCTGCGCTGCCAGGGCAGGGCCGCCGTGTCGAGGGTGATGTGCGGGAGCAGGTCGTGGAAGGGGCCCTGGCTGTGGGGGGCCGGGTACACGGCGTGCACCCATGAGGGGTCGAGACGGAACTGCGGGGCACGGACGTCGACGATCTGTTCCACCGTGCCGAGCCCGTCTTCCGGCAGCTGCGCGGAGGGCAGTCGCTGCTCGACGGTGATCAGGTAGCGGCCTGCCTCGATGCCGGGCTGCAGGCGATCGTCGAAACGGACGAGGTTCTCGTCGGGTGCGAGCTGCCCGGCCGGATGCGTGGTCATGAGGTCCTTCACAGGTGGGCGAGGCGCAGGGGCGGGGAGGAGAAGGCGGCTTCACGGGCGAGGCGGTCGAGCTCCGGGGCGGCGTCGAGCTGGTAGCCGGCGGCGGTCAGGGCATCGAGCGCGTCCCGCCGCAGCGCGGTCTGCTCCTTGGTGTCGACCACAAGTGCGCCGGTGCCGTCGGTCTCCGCCCTCACTCCGCGCACCCCCGTGGCAACCGCGCCCGGGTCGAGCGGCAGTGTCCCCCGGCCCAGCGGGATGTGGTCGAGCGATGCGCGGCAGGTCTCGGCGTCCTCGGGCAGGGAAGGGGGCGGTACCTCGATGCGTGCCCCGCTGACCAGGCCCTCGACGAGGGCGGCCTGACCGTTGCCGAGTACGTCGCCGGGCTTCCCCTTCCCCCACAGCGCCGTCGGCTGCGGGGTGGCGTGGGCGGTGACGCGCCAGCTCCGCAGGCGGTCGGCGGACAGGGCGTCCCAGGTGCCGCGCGTGTTCTTCTTCGCGACCGTCACCGAGAGCGGGACGTCGAGGTCCGTCTTGCCCATCGGACGGATGCTGACCAGGGTTCCCTCTCTCCCGCTCCGGCCGGCGCCGTTCACCTTCAGCGCGGAAGCAGGGAAGGCGCTGTTGACGGTGAAGGACAGGCCGTCGCAGGTGGCGGTCCACGCCTTGGCCGCGTCGGGGTCGCTGCCGGCCGGTTCGTTCTGCTGTCGCGCGGCGGCGTGGTCGGGGTGGAGTCCGTCCACGGGGGCGAGCGTCAGGGGCTGCGACGGCAGCAGCGTGCGGAACTGCTCCCAGCCGATGGGGGCGGGAGGGGTTCTGGGCTCGCCGAAGTCGATCGGGATGGTGATGCCGAGGACCTTCACCCGCGCGGTGCCGCCGAACGGCGGGCCCCACACCGACAGCCACGCGCCCAGCGACGTCTCGCCGCTCCAGCCGAGCAGCAGCCACACCTGGGCGGTGATCTCCGCCCACACGTCCATCTCGTAGTGGAACGGCGCCCACTCGACCAGGGCGTCGAAGCCGATACCGACCCGGGCCCTGGCCCACGAGCCGTCGTAACGGAGATCCAGGCGGCCGCCGGCCATGACGGCCGCGGGGGTCAGCGCGAAGTAGCTGGTGCCCTTCAGGGTCAGGGAAGAGCCGGAAGCCCAGTCCACACCGACGGGGTCCGGGCGCGGATAGTGGGCGGGCGGGGTGTAGCGCGGGTGGTAGCCGCCGATGGTGAAGACGAAGTCGCCGGGGTGCTCACTGTTGCCGAACCACAGGCGCAGCGCCGCCCCGCCGGTCAGGTGCACTGCCGGATCGAGCAGGAAACTCTCCGGGGAGAGCCGGGCATCGACGGCGAGTACGTCGGCGGAACGCCGGTAGACGGCAGAGAGCGCCAGTTCCACGTCGGCGTACGGCTTGCCCAGCTTCTTCTCCGGGTCGGGGAACTGGGCCCTGGCCGTGCCCAGCAGCCCCACCACCAGGTCGTCCGCGCCGAACTCGGCGAACGCCAGGGCCTTGCAGTGCACCGTCTCGAAGATGGCCGCGTTCAGGCCGAGAGCCAGCCAGATGCTGCCGTCGTGCGGGGTGACCCAGGCGGGGGCGCTGTCGGTCCCCCCGGTCAGCTCCTTGAGCACCTCCAGTGGCTCGGGCGGCGTGTCCCGGCCCGCGCGGTCGATACCGGCCAGCAGGGGGAATCCGGCCACCTCGTCGATGGCGGGCACGCGCAAGCTGCTGTTGTAGCCGAAGCCGGCTTTGACGCCGGTGATCCGGAAGGCCGGCGGGCCGCCGAACTTGCCTCCCAACTCGGCGTACAGAAAGAGCGACTGCGCACCGTCGCTCTTCAGGGTTCCGTAGGCGCCGGTCGCCGCGAACGCGGCGCTGGGAGTCCTGATCAGGGCGCTGCCCTCGATCAGGAGGCTGTAGGGCGACTCGCTGCCGACCGGGGTGTTCAGGAATGCGCCGGACATCTCCAGCGGCGGCTTGTCGAAGGTCAGGCTCAGCCCGTCGAGCCGACCGCAGGGCGGGGAATCCTTGCCGTCCAGGGCAAGGCCCAGCCCGAGCCCGTCCACTTCCAGCTCCAGGGGACCGGCGCGCACGCCGGCGTCGCACAGGACCCACACCCTCTCGTCGTGGTAGCTCGCGCCCAGCCGCCGCAGGAGCAGAGGCCCGAAGGAGTGGTCGAGGTCGGCCCAGGCGACGGCCGGTGCCGCCGGTTCCTCGTCGGCGGCCGGCACGGCCTCGGTCAGGGCACGCGGTTCGGCTCCGGCCTTCGGCTTCCTGGTCTCCGTCGAGGACTTGGCGTCGGCGAGGCGGAACAGCAGAGGGGCGCGCCGCTTGCCTGCCCACGTGTAGTCGAGTGCCACCAGGGCGGCCCCGCGGGACTTCTCGGGAAACGCGGGGTGGGTGCCGTCGAGGCGGGACACCTGGTCGTTGAGACCCTTCACCAGTTCGGCTGTGAGAGCCGGGGAGGCGATGACAGCCTTCACGCCCGTGATGCCGAGGTCGTGCTCAGGGGAGATGTAGTCGCTGACAAGGGGGAGAGCGGAGAGTTTGGCGGTGAGCCGGGCATCGACGAGCAGGGCGAACAAGAGATGCCTTCCGGGCCGGAGACGGAAACGGGGGAAGCTGGAGAAAATCGATGTTGCCCCGATGGACCGAAACGAATCTGATGGACCTCTTCGGCCTTCATTGCGAGACGCGTGAGACGCCTCGCGCGGAACGCCCCACAGATTTCGACCCTAGTCATGCTTCGTCGCACCGGACGCCTGCAGAAACGTTTGCGAACGAGGGCTCGGGCGGAGATTCGCCAGAAGAGGTGAATCCCGCAATACACGGATCACTCGGATCACCCACATGATCGACGTCACATCAGTGCACGTCAGTCGGCACTTCGCGCCCGCGGGTGGTCTCGGCGATCAGTGGGCGCGAGGAACTCCTCATGGCTGGCGGCCGGTGCCGGGGTCGAAGACTGACTCGGCCGGACATCGACACGGATGTCGAGGACGATTCTTCCCGTCGTCGGGTGCGGTGCGGCTCCTTCTGGGCACGGGGATACGTGACCCTCGCGGCTCACTGGGTGTCCTGCCCATGAGTCGAATGGATCTGATCGACAAGCGAGGCACTCCGGAGGCCGGTCGACTCCCCTTTTGCGGAAGCGACAGGTGACTCCAACCGGCCGCAACTCATTCGATCCCGGTGCGCATCAGCTGACCAAGCGCGGCTGTCGGCCGGGGGACAGCGGTACTTCGTGTGGAGAAGGCAACCTGGTGGACCGCGGGAACGACTCGGTGCCCGGTCAAAGGACCAGGCACCGAGCGGCGTACGCGTCTGGCGTACGCGTGCCCGGGCCGGCGCGACGGAGCCCGGGAGACGGGGTGTCAGGTCTTGCTGGGGACCTGCAGTGGGGGCGCGTCGGCGGGTTTGGCCTGTGGTTCGTGTGTGCCGGTGTGCAGGACCTTGTTGACGTGGGCGGTGTCGAGGGCGTTTTCCCAGCGGGCGACGACGAGGGTGGCGACGCTGTTGCCTGCGAGGTTGGTCAGGGCGCGGCACTCCGACATGAACTTGTCGATGCCGAAGATCAGCATGATGCCGGCGGCGGGGACGGTGCCGACGGTGGAGAGGGTGGCTGCCAGGGCGATGAAGCCGGCGCCGGTGATGCCGCCGGATCCCTTGGAGGTGAGGATCATGACGGCAAGCAGGCCGAGTTGCTGGCCGATGCTGAGGGGGGTGTCGGTGGCCTGGGCGATGTAGACGGCAGCGAGAGAGAGGTAGATGGAGCTGCCGTCGAGGTTGAAGGAGTACCCGGTGGGGACGGTCAGTCCGACGATGTCGCGGCGGATGCCGAGACCTTCCAGCTTCATCATCAGGCGCGGCAGGGCGCTCTCTGAGGAGGAGGTGCCCAGCACGAGGACGAACTCTTCGCGGAGGTGGCGCAGCAGCCGGAAGATGTTGATGCGGAGTGCTGCGGTGACGGTGCCGAGGACGACGATCACGAAGAACGCTGAGGTGCCGTAGAAGAGGCCGATGAGGTGCCCGAGGCTGGTGAGGGTGGAGATGCCGTATTCGCCGATGGTGTAGGCCATGGCGCCGAAGGCGCCCACCGGGGCGGCCAGCATCACGTAGTGCAGGATCTTGAAGACGACCGTGCTCAGGCGCTGGATGCCGTCCACGAGCGGTTCGCCCACGGGGCCGACGGCCTTGAGAGCGACACCGAACAGTACCGAGAAGAAGATGACTTGGAGGATGTCGCCGTCGGCGAAGGCGCCGACCGCGCTGGTGGGCACGAGATCGGTCAGGAAGTGCCACCAGGTCTGGTTTTCGCCGTCCTTGACGTACTGGCCGGCGTCGCCGGCGAGGTGGAGGTCGCCGGGATGGGCGTGGACGCCGGCGCCGGGCTGGAAGACGTTGACGGCGGCCAGGCCGACGAGCAGGGCGATGAGGGTTCCGGCCTGGAAGTAGAGCAGGGACTTCAGGCCGACTCGGCCCACGCGGCCGAGGCTGTCGACGGAGCCGATGCCCGCCACGATGGTCAGGAAGACGATCGGCGTGATCAGCATTTTGATCGCCGCGACGAAGGTGGTGCCGACCGGTTCCATGGCGGTGCCCACGGAGGGCCACAGCCAGCCGGTGAGGACACCGGTGACGATGGCGGTCAGGACCCAGAAGTACAACTGCCGGTACCAGGGCCTTTGGGGGCTGTCGGCGGCGTGTGGTGCGAGCGTTGCGGGTGCTGCCATGACGTTTCTCCTCGTTGAGGAACGGGCGCAACCGGGACGCGTCCGGTCTTCCGCGGGAAAGGGCGGGAGTCCGGTGGGGCGCGGCTCGGGAAGACGGAGGCGACGGCGAGTGCCGTCAGGGGCCGTGGCGGCGGCGTCCGTGCCGCGCGGCGTGTGTGGCTCCGGGCATGAGGGGCTGCATGTGGGGCTGGGCGGACCCGTGCGGAACACGGGCCCGCCCCCCCCGGATGGTGGGGAGGTCCTCGGCTACAGCACTTCGAGGAGCTTGTCGGTGAACTCGGCGGTGGTGGCCGTGCCGCCGAGGTCGCGGGTGCGCAGGTCGGTCTTGGCCAGGACGGCGGCGATGGCGTCGGTGATGTCCCTGGCGGCCTGCGGATGGCCGAGGTGGTCGAGCATCATGGCGGCCGACCAGATCGCGCCCAGTGGGTTGGCGATGCCTTTCCCGGCGATGTCGGGGGCCGAGCCGTGCACGGGTTCGAACATGGAGGGGAACTGCCGCTCCGGGTCGAGGTTGGCGGCCGGGGCGATGCCGATCGATCCGGCGACTGCGGCCGCGAGGTCGCTGAGGATGTCGCCGAACAGGTTGGAGCCGACGACGACGTCGAAGCGTGAGGGCTCCAGCACGAACTTGGCGGCGAGGGCGTCGATGTGCTCCTGGTCCCAGGCCACCTCGGGGTGGTGGGCGGCTCGTTCGGCGACGAGCTGGTCCCAGAACGGCATGGTGTGGACGATGCCGTTCGACTTGGTCGCCGATGTCAGACGGCCGCCGCGCTGGGTGGCGAGCTCGAAGGCGTAGTCCAGGACCCGGGTGACACCGGTGCGGGTGAAGACGGCCTCCTGAACGGCCATCTCGTCTTCGAAGCCCCGGTTGAGGCGCCCGCCGACTTCGCTGTACTCACCCTCCACGTTCTCGCGGACCACGACGAAGTCGACCTCGCCCGCCACTGCGCCGCGCACCGGGCTGTCGATGCCTTCGAACACCCGGATGGGCCGCAAGTTCACGTACTGGCGGAAGCTGCGCCGGATCGGGATCAGCAGCCCCCACAGCGAGACGTGATCGGGTACTCCGGGGTAGCCCACTGCCCCGAGCAGGATGGCGTCCTTGTCGCGGAGCTGGTCGATGCCGTCCTCGGGCATCATCGCGCCTTCGCGCAGGTAGCGCTCGCACGACCAGTCGTCGTAGCTGGTGTAGCTGAGGGTGAAGCCGTGGCGGCGGCCCAGGACGTCGAGGACCTGCTGTGCGGGCGGCAGGACTTCGGCGCCGATGCCGTCGCCGGGGACGAGGGCGATGCGGTGGTTCGTCATGCCGTCGATTGCAGCAACGGGCCGGGCACGGCGTCCAAGACGCAGTTCGGATCTCCCTTATAAGCAGGTCCTATGAGTTCAGGTCCTCTGAGCCCGGCGGCTGGGTGGTGCGGGCGGTGTCCAAGAACGCGGCGGCAGCAGGGGACACGAGACCGCGGCGGCTGACGAGGCCGACGTGAAGGGCGGTTTCCGGGGTGATGTCCAGGACGCTCGCCCCGGCCTGCCGGGCCAGGCCGCGCCAGGACTCGGTGACCACCGCGAGCCCGACGCCCGCCAGGACCAGGGGCAGCAACGCGACCCGGTGCTCGATCTCTGCAGCCACGGTGAAGTCGACCCCCTGCTCGTGAAGGGAGTCGACATAGGCGCGCATCCCGGTCCCCGGCTGGCCGACGATCAGCCGGCGCCCCGACAGCTCCTCGCCCGACACGCTCCCTCTGCCGACGAGCGGATCCTCCGGTGGAACGAGCAGGACGAAGCGCTGCCGCCCGAGGGAGAGCGAGGCGACTTCCTTCTCCGGCAGCACACCGGTCGCGGCGAGCAGCCCGAGTTCCACGGCCCCGGTCCGGACGGCTTCGACGACGTCGCGCGTGGTGAACACCGCCTTCACCGCCACCACGACCTCCGGGTACCGGCTGCTGAAAGCACGGATCAGTGAGGTGAGGGGCTCGACGGCCTGCGAGGGCATCGACGCCACGTCCAGCCGCCCCGATCGCAGTTCGTGTACGGAAGCGACGCCGGCCCGGGCAGTTTCCAGACTGCGCACGGCCGCTCGGGCCGGCTCGATCAGGGCACGCCCTGCCTCGGTGAGCACCGCCCGCCGCCCGATCCGGTGGAAGAGCTCGGAACCCAGATCCCGCTCCAGCGCTCGAACCGCCTGCGACAGGGAGGGCTGCGACACGTACAGGGTGGTGGCCGCACGGTTGAAACCGCCGGAATCGACGATCGCCAGGAAGTACTCGAGCTGGCGGATGTCCATCGCATCTCTCCGGATGGGCTGGTGCGCGCAGTGGTCGGGGTGACGGCCCTCCCGTGCAGCGCCCGACCCGTGCTCGGTCTACGGATGGTTTTCGCGGACCTCGAGCGCGCTGATGGCGGTGGCGGTGAGGCTGTTGGCGATGTGGTCGTGCATGAGCTGTGCGGCCTGGTCCGCCTGGCCGTCGACGACGAGGTCGACCAGGCGGTGGTGTTCCTGGAGGTCGCGGGTGCGGGGTTCGTCGCCGGGCGGCAGGTCGAGTCCGAGACGGCGGTAGCGGTCGGACTTGTCCCACAGATCGTCGAGCATCTTGATGAGGACGTCGTTGTGGGAGGCCCGGTACAGGGTCTGGTGGAAGACGCGGTGGGCGGTGAGGGCCCCTTCGCCCCACTGGCGCGTGACGGGCAGGAGCTGGTCGACAGCGGCCCGCAGCGCGGTGATGTCGGCGTCGGTGCGGCGTGCGGCAGCCAGCTTGGCCGCGGTCGGGTCGAGCGAGAGGCGGACCTCGAAGAGCTGGCGGGCCTCGTCCGCGGTCATCGTGGACACCCGTACGTCCCGGTGGGTCTCCACCGTCAGAAGCCCCTCGCTGCTCAGGCGCCGGATGGCCTCCCGCAGCGGGGTGATGCTCATGTTCAGCGACTCGGCGAGCTCGTACTGCGCCAGGCGGGACCCGGCCGGCAGACCCCCGGTGAGGATCTTCTCGCGCAGCTCCGCGTAGGCGAGATCGCTCTTGCTGAGGAACATGTTCTGGCTCTGCATGACCCTTGACCGTTCCCTTCCCGAGGTTCCCCACCCCTTGACACTCCCCCGGGGTGCAGCTCACTCTAACAGCCCTCGCATCTTATAAGTTACGAGAAAGGCTCACTGTGAAGATCACCAACGTCTACGAGGGCGTCGTCCCGATCAGCTCCTCGATTCGCAACGCCTGGATCGACTTCTCCTCCATGGACTGCTCGATCGTCGCGATCGAGAGCGACGTCATCCGGGACGGCAAGCCCGTCGTCGGCTACGGCTTCAACTCCAACGGCCGCTACAGCGCCGGCGAGATCCTGCGCCGCCGCGTCCTGCCGCGCCTGACCGCCGCCGAACCCGGCAGCCTGCTCAACGAGGCCGGCGAGCTGGACCCCACCAAGGCGTGGGACGTGATGATGCGCAACGAGAAGCCCGGCGGGCACGGAGAGCGCTCGGTCGCGGTCGGCGTCGTGGACATGGCCCTCTTCGACCTCGCCTCGAAGATCGCCGGACAGCCGCTGTACCGCTACCTGTCCGAGCGCCACGGCGACGGCACGCCCGACGACTCCGTCTTCGTCTACGCCGCCGGCGGCTACTACGCCCCCGGCAAGACGCTCACCGACCTGCAGAACGAGATGAAGGCATTCCTCGACCAGGGCTACGACGTCGTCAAGATGAAGATCGGCGGCGCCGACCTCGCCGAGGACCTGCGCCGCATCGAGGCCGTCATCGAGGTCCTGGACGGCGACGGCTCCCGCCTGGCCGTCGACGTCAACGGCCGCTTCGACCTGGCCACCGCCCTCGAGTACGGGCGCGCCATCGAGCCGTACAACCTGTTCTGGTACGAGGAGATCGGCGACCCGCTCGACTACCACCTCAACGCCACCGTCGCCGAGCACTACGCCGGTGCGATCGCCACCGGCGAGAACCTCTTCTCCCTCCAGGACGCCCGCAACCTGATCCGCTACGGCGGCATGCGCCCCGACCGCGACACCCTGCAGTTCGACCCCGCGCTGAGCTACGGCCTGACCGAGTACCTGCGCATCCAGGACATGCTCGAGCAGCACGGCTGGTCCTCGCGCCGCTGCATCCCGCACGGCGGCCACCAGTTCTCCCTGCACATCGCGGCCGCCCTCAAGCTCGGCGGCAACGAGTCCTACCCCGGCGAGTTCCAGCCCACCGGCGGCTTCGCCGACGACGCCGTGGTCGAGAAGAGCCGCGTCGGCCTGACCGACATCCCCGGCATCGGATTCGAGGGCAAGGCCGCCTTCTACAAGGTGCTGCGCGCCCTGCACGGCTGAACCTCACCGCACCGCGACCGCGCGCCCGCTGCAGGCGGGCGCCGTCGCGCCGGCGCAGCTCCATCGACGCGCCACGTACGACACCGGGGACCGCGAGCCGCAGCGCACCGTCCCCGGAACCCCACGGGACAGGGCTACACACGATCGTCGTGCAAGGGAGCACCAACGATGACATCCACTACCGCCACCGACCGCCCGCCCCGGTCGAGGCTGAGCCGCCTGCTGCGTGAACTGTGGTTCCAGGTCGTCCTGGCCGCCGTCCTCGGTATTGCCGTCGGACTGGTCGCGCCGGGGTTCGGTGAGGAACTCAAGCCGCTGAACGACTGGTTCATCGCGCTGGTCAAGATGATCGTGATCCCGGTCGTCTTCTGCGTGGTCACCACCGGCATCGCCTCCATGGACAACCTGCGCAAGGCCGGCCGCATCGGCGTCAAGGCGATCGGGTACTTCCTGGTGCTGTCGCTGGTCTCGATGCTGATCGGCCTCGTGGTCGCCAACATCTTCCACCCCGGCACCGGCCTGGACGTCGACCCCTCCACGCTGCGGGCCGACGACGTGCCGGAGACCGCCACCGAACACGCCACCTTCACCGGCTTCATCTCCTCGCTGATCCCCACCTCGCTGCTCGGGGCGATCACGGGCGACGCGATCCTGTCCGCGCTCATGGTCTCCATCGTCTTCGGCGTCGCGCTGAACATGGCCGGTGAGGACGGCGCCCCGCTGACCCGCGGCATCAAGGCCCTCTCCGACGTGGTCTTCCGCATCGTGGGCTGGGTGATGCGCCTGGCACCGCTGGGCACCTTCGGCGCACTGGCCACCGTCGTCGCCACGTACGGCGCCGAGAGCCTGAAGCAACTCGCCTACCTGATCATCCTGTTCACTGCTACCTGCGTCCTCTACGTCCTGGTGATCCTCGGCGCCATCATGCGTGCCTGCCGCATGAACCTGTTCGCCCTGATGCGCTTCCTCAAGGCCGAACTCCTCGTCGCGCTGAGCACGTGTTCCAGCGAGGCCGTGCTGCCGCAGTTGGTGAAGAAGCTGGAGACGCTGGGCGTGGGCCGCCCTGTGGTCGGCATCGTCATCCCCTCCGGGTTCTCCTTCAACCTGGACGGGTCCGCCGTCTACCTCACGATGGCCTCGATGTTCCTGGCCCAGGCCATGGGCATCGACCTGTCCTGGCAGCAGCAGCTCGTCATGGTCGGCGTCATGATGCTCACCAGCAAGGGCACCGCGGGCATCGCCGGTGGCGCGTTCATCGTGCTGGCCAGCACTGTCACCGCGGTCGGCCACATCCCGCTGGCCGCGCTGTCGCTCATCGTGGGCGTCGACCGGATCCTCAACGAGGGCCGCGTCTTCATCAACGTCCTCGGCAACGCGGTGGCCACCATCGTGATCGGCAAGTGGGAGAAGGACTTCGACGCCGAACAGGCCCGCTCCGTGCTGCACCCGGACAAGGACAGGACGCCGCCCCCGCCGCCCGCAGCCCTCGACACCACCAAGGTCGGCGCCGACAGCTGACCCGCCCTCTTCCCGCCGACCGCCGGGCGACTTGGACACCCGGCGCCACACACCAGCAAAGGAACGTTCCGATGAGCGCGCCCAGCGTCTCCTACTCGATCACCATCCGGCTCGAAGTCCCCGCGGGCGGCAGCGCCGTCTCGCAGCTGACGGCCACCATGGAAGCGCTGGGCGGCTCGGTCACCGCACTCGACGTCATCTCCTCCGACGCCGACCGCCTCGGCCTCGACGTCACCGTCGCCGCCACCTCCACCACCCATGCCGAGGAGATCGTCGACAAGCTGCGCGGCATCGAGGGCGTCACGCTCGGCAAGGTGTCCGACCGTACGTTCCTCATGCACCTCGGCGGCAAGATCGAGATGGCGTCCAAGCACCCCATCCGCAACCGTGACGACCTGTCCATGGTCTACACGCCCGGCGTGGCCCGCATCTGCATGGCGATCGCCGAGAACCCCGAGGACGCCCGCCGCCTGACCATCAAGCGGAACACGGTTGCGGTCGTGACGGACGGCTCCGCCGTCCTCGGCCTCGGCAACATCGGCCCGATGGCCGCCATGCCGGTCATGGAGGGCAAGGCGGCCCTCTTCAAGCGCTTCGCCGGCATCGACGCCTGGCCGATCTGCCTGGATACCCAGGACACCGACGCGATCGTCGAGATCGTCAAGGCCATCGCCCCCGGTTTCGCCGGCATCAACCTAGAGGACGTCTCGGCGCCCCGCTGCTTCGAGATCGAGGCCCGGCTGCGCGAGGCCCTCGACATCCCCGTCTTCCACGACGACCAGCACGGCACCGCCATCGTGGTGCTTGCCGCGCTGACCAACGCGCTGCGCGTCGCGAACAAGGACATGGGCGACATCCGCGTCGTCATGTCGGGCGCCGGCGCCGCCGGCACGGCCATCCTCAAGCTGCTGCTCGCGGCGGGCGTCAAGAACGCCGTCGTGGCCGACATCCACGGTGTCGTGCACGCGGGCCGCGAGGACCTCAAGGACGCCGCGAGCGACTCGCCGCTGCGCTGGATCGCCGACAACACCAACCCCGAGGGCCTCACCGGCACCCTCAAGGAGGCCGTGCACGGCGCGGACGTGTTCATCGGCGTGTCCGCCCCGAACGTCCTGGACGGCGACGACGTGGCCGCCATGGCGGACGGTGCGATCGTGTTCGCGCTCGCGAACCCGGACCCCGAGGTGGACCCGGCCGTGGCCCGCGAGACGGCGGCGGTCGTGGCCACCGGCCGCAGCGACTTCCCGAACCAGATCAACAACGTGCTGGTCTTCCCCGGCGTCTTCCGCGGCCTGCTCGACGCCCAGTCGCGCACGGTCAACACCGAGATGATGCTGGCCGCCGCCGCGGCCCTGGCCGGCGTGGTCGGCGAGGACGAGCTCAACCCGAACTACATCATCCCCAGCGTCTTCAACGACAAGGTCGCCGGCGCCGTCGCCGACGCCGTCCGCGACGCCGCCACCAATGCCGGCGCTCACCACCTCTGACACCGACCGACCACTGCCTCACACCAGCGGAAACACACGTCATGAAGCTGATGCGCATCGGGCCTGCCGGCTCCGAACGCCCTGTCGTTCGCAACGACGCCCACACCTACATCGACGTCGGCGATCTCGTCGACGACTACGGCACAGCCTTCTTCGCGGCAGGCGGCCCCACACTCCTGGCTGGAGCCGTCGCCGAGCGCCGCGCCGCCGGCCGACTACACCCCTTCGACGGCCAACGCATCGGCGCACCGATCGCCCGCCCCCACCAGATCCTGGGCGTTGGCGCCAACTACCGCACGGTGGACTCGAACCGGTCGGCTCCCGAGGAACCCCTCGTCTTCACCAAGGCACCCAACTCCCTGTGCGGGCCCAACGACGACCTGATCATCCCGCGGGGCTCACACCACACCGACTGGGAGGTCGAGCTCGGAATCGTCATCGGATCCCGCAGCCACTGCCTCACCGACACCCACGAGGCCCTCGCCGCCATCGCCGGATACGTACTCGTCAACGACATCAGCGAGCGCACCTTTCAGCGCGAACGCGGCGGCCAATGGCTCAAGGGGAAATCCGCGCCCACCTTCACCCCCTGCGGCCCCTGGTTGTCCACCCCCGACTCCGTCGGAGACCCCGTAGAGCTCGACTTGTGGCTCGAGCACAACACCACTCGCCGCCAAGACGGCAACTCCCGCGACATGATCTTCAGCCCAGCCTGGATTGTCCATCACCTCAGCCAGTTCATGGCCCTGGAGCCCGGCGACCTCATCAGCACCGGAACCCCCTTCGGAGCCGGCAAGGACCTCACCCCGCCCCAGTACCTCACTTCCGGCGACACTCTCACATGCGGTGCGGACGGGTTGGGCATCCAGCATCAGAGAGTGACGTCGGCCGACCGCGGGAGGATCAGAGACCGTCGTGCATCGTAGTGGTCCCTTCGGGCCAGCAGTCGCACGCAGCCACACCACAGGAGTTGGCCGGCTGGATTGGTGTGACGACGCGGATCCCGGAGTTCGACAAGCAAATCGATGCTGAACTGGAGCGGTTGGGGCACCCCAGTACTCCCCCGGCAGGAAAGCGATGGCCCTGGCCCGCGCGCCGCTGCCGTCCTCGACCACGTCGAGGACGGCAGCGGGATTCGCACATTCAGGGCATGCCGGCCAGTCCTCCATGCCCTCGCTGCGGCCCGAACGTGCACGACGATGTTGCGGTACCAGGAGCCGACGTCACTGACCTCGATCCCGGACATCACCGACGCGCTCCAGATGCCGGCACCGAAGTGGAGGCCGGGCGTCTTGATGATGTAGACGGTGTGCAGCACGCGCGGTGTACCGGACCCGTCGTCGGCCCAGTGGATGGCAAGGATGCGAACGCGCTCACGCAGGGGAAGCCTCAGGAAGACCGCCGGCTCGACCGGCTGCGGCGACGGGTTGCTGGATCCCCATGGGTGCTCCTCGTGGATGGTCGTCCGGGCGGCACGCAGGAGTCGCTGCCCTGCCGGCGTTGGCACGCCGTCGGCCCAAAGGGCCGCGTCACGCGATCCGGAAGCACGGATTCTGGAAGCCGGTGAGACCTGGCACACTGTGCGCGCGAACCAAAAGAGCTGGTAAGCATTGGGCTTCGTACGCTGCTGTTCCGGCAGTGACAACCCAAGAGTCCGCCGCGCACCTGTGCCCGGGGACCGACGCAGGACGAAAGGCCGACCATGGATCCCTCGGCGAACGGCGAGGAGATCGCCCGCCGCGCGGCCGCCCGCGTCGCCGACATCGCCGCGGCCACGAGCGCGCAACTCGACGACGTGGCGCGCGTGCTGCAGGTCGAGCTCGCCGAGTCGATCTCGGAGCTTCGCGGGGACCAGCTGATGCTCGGCCTCCTCTACGCGAGTGTGGAGAGCAACGTGAAGACGTTCTTCGACATCGCGCGGTACGGGGTTCCGGTCGACACGGTGGAGGCACCATGGCCGGCCGTCGAGTACGCACGACGCCTTGCTCAGCGCGAGATCTCCTCGAACGCCCTGCTGCGCGCATACCGCCTCGGTCATCGGCGCGCCCTTGAGTGGGTGGCCGGGGAGCTGGCCGTCGTCGAGCCGGACGGCAGGGTCTCCTTCGCTGCGTTGCAGCTGCTTCAGGAAGCCGCCTTCGCCTACATCGACCGGGTTTCCGAGCTGGTCGTCGCGGAGTACGAGACCGAGCGGGAGCGGTGGCTGGCGAATCGCAACACGATCCGCGCGGCCACGCTGAGCGCGCTCCTCGCCGGCGAGGAGGTGGACGTGGCCACGGCGGAGCAGGTACTTGGCTACCGACTCCGCCAGGAGCACCTCGGACTCGTCCTCTGGGCGGACGAGCGGATGGCCTCGACGGGACCGCTGGAGCGTCTTGGGCAGCTGACCGGCGAGATAGCCCAGGAGGTTGGTTCGGAGGGCTCGCCGCTGTTCGTCCCGCAGGACCGCTCGCTCGGCTGGGGCTGGGTGCCGCTGCCCGCAGGGGCGAGCATCGACCTCAACCGCTTGGCCCGAAGTCTTGCTGGGGCGGGGGATGAGGTGAAGGCGGCGATCGGCGCCGTCGGGACGGGACCGGCGGGCTTCCGTGCGACACATCGTCAGGCATTGCAGGCTCACCAGGTCGCCGTCGTCGGAGCTGATCGGGCCCACCGGATCACCTCGTTCACGGCCCCCGGACTCCGGGCAGCCGCGATCCTCGCAGGCGACCTCACGATCGCCCGCGACCTCGTCACATCGATGCTCGGGGGGCTGGCGCAGGACGACGAAGGTGTCGAGCGGCTGCGTGAGACCCTCACCGTCTTCCTCCAGCAGAACCAGAGCTATGTCTCGACCGCTGCGAAGGTTCACCTTCACAAGAACACGGTCAAGTACCGGGTGGACAAAGCGGTGCGGCTGCGAGGGCGGCCGATCGAGGAGGACCGGTTCGACCTCGAGCTCGCGCTCGCCGCATGCCGCTGGCTCGGACCTGCCGTGCTCCCCCGATCTCCGTGATCTCCACCAGATCCCCGCACGGATGAGAACGGATTGGTCCGCGCGCACTGAGGGAGCCGCTCTTTTTGGTGTGTCCGACCGAGGACTTCTTCGTCTGCACGGACGAGTCTGGGCCCCTCGCCATGGCGGAGGCAACGCCGTGAGCAGTGCGAGGATCACCAGCAGCACGGGGTGCTTCGCGAGGCTCCCGGCTCTTCCCGAGCGATCGGCGCGACGCCCATGACAGCGTGGTGGCGCGGCGGCTGCCGAAGTGGCGCGCATGCGCGGCGTGGACCGGCGTCCGCCGGTCAAGAACCGCCCATCGCCTTGAACATCGTCAGACGACGCAGTCAGAGAGGAGTGCAGCATGGCCGAGCCGCACGACGGCACGTACACGACGTCGGAGGAGTGGTTCGACTCCGGCGGCACCCGCTGTGCCGCTCGCGTCCACCGGCCCACCGCTGCGGATCAGCCGTTGCCCGTCGTCGTGATGGCGCACGGTTTCGGCGCGGTGCGGGCGCTACGGCTCTATGCCTACGCCGAGCGCTTCGCCGCCGCCGGATACGCCGTCGTCGTCTTCGACTACCGGGGTTTCGGGGAGAGCGAGGGTGCGCCGCGCCAGGTCCTGGACATCGCGATGCAGCACGAGGACTGGCGCGCCGCCCTCCGCTTCGCCAGGTCGCTTGAGGGGATCGACTCCGCACGAGTCGTGGCATGGGGTACCTCGTTCGCCGGCGGCCACGTCATCACCATCGCCGGCCGAGGAGAGCCTCTCGCCGCCGTCATCGCTCAGGTCCCGCACGTCAGCGGCCCGGCAGCCGTGAGGTCGACCGGCCTGCGGGCCGCCCTCAGGGTCGGCGTGCCGGGGATTCGTGATGCGATCGCCTCCCGGCTCGGTCGTGAACCTGTGTACGTCCAGAGCGTCGACCGTCCCGGACGCACCGCGATGATGACGTCACCGGACGCCTACCCGGGCATGCACACGCTCTTCCGCGAGTCGGGGCTGAAGGAGGACACCTACCCCCGCACGGTGGCAGCCCGCATCGCCCTGAAGATAGGCCTCTACTCGCCCCAGCGTTGGGCCGGCAACATCGAGTGCCCGGTCCTGGTCCAGATCGTCGCGCAGGACGCGATCACTCCCCGGCGCGTCGCCGAACGCGCAGCGGGCAGGATGCGGCACTCCACCGTCCGCGTCTACGACGGTGGCCACTTCGACCCCTACGTCGAGCCCCTGTTCGACGCCGTCGTCGCGGACCAGATCAAGTTCCTGCACCAGCACGTCCCTCTTCTGCCGCGAAGGCACGCATGAATCCCGCCCCGAACCGCTCTCGTCACCAGATCACCTCCGAGGCGGAAGCCGTCGCCATCCGCGGGCTCGATGACGCCACCAGCACCGCGCTTCGCGCTGGACATCACTTTCCTCCCGACGGCCGAGGACTGGCTCTGCCTCCCCAGCGAGTACGCGTCGGCCCACTTCCGCTACCACTCACACGAGTTGGGTATGCGGCAGAGCTGCGGCCTCACCCCGGCCGAGACCAGGCAAAGGCATCAACGCACCCTCGCGACACAACCATCGAGTGTCCAGGAGTACGAGCAGACTTCACGCGCCGGCATCCACGTCGGCCTGCTCCAACTCGCCTGCAGCATCATCTGCTTGAGACGACTCCGCAACCTCACTTCGAAACGATCGGTCAGACCGGTGCAGGCGCGGGCTCGGTGGGCCGGTCCTTGCGCAGGAGGCGGAGTTCGGTCACGACTGCCGAGGCGCAAAGGACCGCTGCCATCAACGGGAGCCAGCGCGGTGCCGCCTGCCCGAGGAACAGTCCGCCGGCCCCGCCGCCGAGTGCGGCGCCGACGTAGATGACGGAGCTGTTCAGGGACACGGCCACGGGGCCCGCCGGCCCGGCCAGTCGGAGCAGGCGGTGCTGTTGGGGTGCGGCGTACATCCAGCCGGTGACACCCCACAGCACCATGGCGACGAGCGCCCCCGGGAACGACCCGCTCAGCTGTGGCATCGCCAGGAAGGCGACCGTCATCCCTGCCACCGAGACCAGAACCAGTCGCCGGCCCGCCGGACGGTCCAGGTACGCGCCGGCGAGGGAGTTGCCGACCAGGCCGCCGAGTCCGAAGGCGAAGAGCAGCACCGCGAGCCGACTGCCCTCGCCGGCGGTGGCCCCGGCGAACACCGTGGCGGCATAGGTCAGCACCGCGTACTCCGCGATCACCGCGAAGATCGTGACGGTCAGAACCATGCGGACCAGAGGTCCACGCAGGGCGGCGAACCTTTCCCCCGGCCGTTGCGCGGTGTGCTGGGAGCCGACGCCGCGCAGCCCGGCTGCGAGGGGCACGGCCACGGCGGCGGTGGCCGCTGCGAGGGCCGCCAGAGTCGGACGCCAGCCGAAGACGTCTGCCGCCCAGGTGCCCGAGGGCACCCCCACCACCGACCCCATCACCAGGCCGCTGGTGACCAGCGCGAGGGACTTGCCCGAGCGACCTTTCGGGGCGAGGGCCGCCGCGAGCGAGCTCGCGTGCGGAGTGAACTGGCTGGCCCCGGCCGCGACGAGCAGCCGCCCGGCCATGGCGGTCGGCAGCGAGCCGGCGACCGCGCACACCACGTTCCCCAGGGCGACGGCGACCAGTGCCGCGGTGAGCGCGGCCCGTGGTGACCGGCGGCTGAGGGGGCCCGCGAGCAGCGGGCCGAGAACTGCGTACCCGACGGAGAACACCGTCATGAGCTGTCCCGCCGCCGATACGGAAACGTCCAGCGAGGCGCCGATCTGGGGAAGCATGCCGGCGATGACGAACACGTCGGTGCCGATGAGGAACGTTCCCACGGCCAGCAGCAGAGGTCTCATATGTCCGTCCTGGTCCGTGCCTGCCCGATGCAGTCGGTCGTAGGGGCGACTGCGGTACGTACCGCCTCCACGATCGGCGGCGGGAAGCCGTCCAGATAGAAGTGACCGCCGGCGAAGTCCCGGGTGCGGAACTCCGCGGTGGTGTGCTCGGCCCAGGCTTGCAGGTCGCCGTGGCTGAGTTCGTCGTCCCGGCCCGTCCAGGCGGTGATGGGGCAGGAGAGCAGCGCGGGGCAGCTGCCGGGCCGGTAGGCGGCGGCAGCCCGGAGGTCGCTGCGCAGGGCCGGCAGGGTCATCGCCAAGAGCTCGGGATTTCCGATGACCGCCGGGTCGGTGCCGCCCAGCCTCAGCAGTGCCTCCACGGCGGCATCCTCGCCGTCGGCGGACAGTCGCAAGGACGTGCACCGGTACGGCGCCTGCATGCCGGAGACGATCAGCCCCGCGGGCGGGGCACCGTAGCGGTGCTCGAGCCGGGCGGCCGTCTCGAAGGCGACCAGGGCGCCCAGGCTGTGTCCGAACAGGACCGGTGCGGAAGCCGGCCGCGGCTCGGCGAGCAGCCGTGCGATCTCGTCCGCGAGCTGTGCGACGTCCTCGAAGGCGGGCTCGGCACAGCGGTCCTGGCGCCCCGGATACTGCACGGCCAGGACCCGGACATCGGAGGCGAGCGCCGCGGAGAGCGGGAAGTACTGGCCCGCGCTGCCGCCCGCGTGGGGGAAGCACACGAGCGTGCGGGCCTGTTCGCGGGCGCCGTGGAAGGCACGGAGCCAGGCGGCGCGGTCGCTCGCCCCGTTGTGGGCGGTCGGAAGGGTCATGCGGCGGCTCGTTCCGTGATCAGTGCGGCGATCGCGTCCACTGTGGGGTCGTACAGGAACTCCTGTACGGACACCTGGACTTGAAAACGCTGATGGAGGCGGGTCACGACCAGCGCAGCGGAGAGCGAGGTACCCCCCAGGTCCATGAAGTGCCGGTCGGGAGGTATGTCGGCAACGCCGAGCACCGTCGACCAGATGACGGTGACGGCCGAGCGCACATCGCCGGGCTCGGGGAGTGTACCGGCGCTGTCGTCAGCGTCGCCGGGGGCCGGCAGGCGGCTGCGGTCGATCTTCCCATTCGGGGAGAGCGGCAGCTCGGGTGCGAGGACCACGTGGTGCGGAACCATGTAATCGGGCAGCAACCCGGCGGCATGAGCACGCAGTTCGGCCGCGTCGGGTGCGCGCCCGGGCACGGCCACGACATGGGCGACCAGCCTGCGTTCCTCGCTGCCAGACGATGTCCGGGCCACCACGGCGCACTCCCGCACCGCGGGGTGGCGGAGCAGGGCTGTTTCGATGTCACCGGGCTCGACCCGGTATCCGCGGATCTTGAGCTGTCCGTCGGCCCGGCCCAGGTACTCCAGGGCTCCGTCGGTCCGCTCCCGCACCAGGTCACCGGTGCGGTACGCGCGTACGGTCCGGCCCTCGACCAGGATGCTGCGGAACCGCTCCTGCGTCTGCTGCGGGTCGTGCACATAGCCATGGGCGAGGCCGACCCCGGTCAGCCACAGCTCGCCGCCCTCCGCACGCGGGACGACATGGGCCGTCATGCCGGGAAGGGGCCGCCCGATAGGGGGAAGGTCGGGCCAGGAGCGCGGCGGACCGGTGAGAGTGTGGGCGACGGCGACATGAGTTTCCGCCGGACCGTAGTGGTTGTGCAGACGCGCCGCGGGCAGCCGTCCGAACAGTTCCCGGATGGCGGGTGTGATGTGCAGCGCCTCGCCCGCCACCGCCACCTCGCGAAGCGCGCCGGGCAGTATGCCGAACTCGACGGTCAGATCCGCCAGACGGCGCAGTGCCACGGGAGGCAGGAAGACCCGCTGGATCTCGCGTTCGCGGCACAGCTCCCACACGCACTGCAGGTCGACGCGTTCGGCGTCGGACGGTGTGTACAAGCAGCCCCCGCTGCACCAGGCCGTGAACACCTCCTGGACGAACACGTCGAAGCCGAGCGGGGCGAACAGCAGCGTGCGCAGTGGCTCGGAAGACGTGCTGGCCAGCGTCCACTCGATCAGGTTGTCCAGGCAACGGTGCGGCATCAGGACCGCCTTGGGCCCGCCGGTGGACCCGGACGTGAAGACCAGGTACGCGGGATCCTCGCTGCCCGGCTCCGCTCGGTGAGGCGCCGGGGCACGGTGCGCGCTGCCGGGCGTGGCGTACTGCCGGAGGGGCAGCACGACGGGACCGTCCGGCACGTCCGGGGCTCGCAGACCCGACTCGATCAGCGCGAACCGGGCATGGCTGCGCCGCCACATGTGCTGGATACGGTCCGCCGGATACTGCGGATCCACCACACAGAAGGCCCCGCCCGACCGGAGTACAGCGAGGAGGGCCACGCCGAGCGCGACTCCGCGGGAGGCCTGGATGAGCACTACGTCCCCCGGGCGCACCCCCTGTCGCGTCAGATGTCCGGCCAGGTCGGCCGATCTGCGGTCGAGTTCGGCATAGTCGAGGCTGCCGTCGGGTGCGACCAGCGCGGCCGCCCGGGGGTGGCGACGTACCTGGGCGTCGATCATCTCCACTACACGGCCGGGCAATGCTCTGTCTTCTCCCTCGTGGCCGACGTGAGCGGGAGGCCCAGCGCATCGAGGACCGACGCACGCGTCTCCTCGGACCTGAGCAGTTCGAACCGGTCGCAGCTCAGGCGCAGTGTGCGCTGCCGCCCGTGCCCGGCCGCGCGAGCGAAGCCGGACGGGTCGGCGTCCGCGGAGACCAGATGCAGCACCTCCCCCTCCCAGGGCGACGTACGTGCGTGGTGGGCCGCGATCAGATGGCTCAGCCAGTCCGTATACGCACTCACCATGTGCCCGGCGCTTGCCGCGATCTCCGCTTCGCCGGCGCCTGCCGCGCGCAGCGCCGCGTGGGCCTGGCGGGCCACTTCGCCGGTGAGTTCGTCGACGAAGCGCTCCGGGTCCTCGGCCAGTGCGGCGGTGTCGACCCGCTCGCTCAGCTCCTGCTCGTCCGGCTGGACGCCGAGACCGCCGAGCCGCGCCCGGTAGTCCGCCGTGATCGAGTCCAGGGACGTGGCCTCGGCGTCGAACAGCACGATCAACGGTGGCTCCCCGCCCAGGGCGGCGGCCACCTCGAAGGCGAGCGGCGCCGAGGCGCAGTAGGCGGCGACCGCCGCGATCGGCCCCGTCCCGGACGGCACGTTCGCCAGCAGCCGGGCAGCGTAGTCGGCGCCGCTCACCGCCCGCGGCAGAGGGGCTCGTAGCAGGCCGTGGACCCGTACCCCGTGCCCGTCCAGGCCCAGTTCGTCGATCCGGGCCTCCTTCCGGTAACCGGGGTAGTCGAGTGTGAGAACCACAGGCTCTTCCCTCTGGGGCATGGACGAGGTCCTTTCGCTGCTCACTGCGGGTCCCCGCCGACGAGGCCGGACAGCGTGCTCAGTTGTGCGGTCATCAGCTCGTGGGCGCCGTCGACGAGTTCCTCCATGGAGGCGAGCTGCTGTCCGGCGACGGCGGTGAAGGTCCGCGCTGCGCTGCTGGGCTCCGGGGCGGCCGTGGGCCCGATCGGCCCGGACACGGCGCCCGCCGGCGGGGGCGTTCCCTCCACCGGCCTCTCCACCCGGGTGAGCCGGGGCAGTTCCGGCGTCGGGTACGGCTCGCGGCGGAAGGGATAGCCGGGCAGCCGAACCCGGCCGCCGCCCGTCCCCATGGTTCGCCAGTCAAGGCTCAGGCCACGGCGGTACAGCTCCGCCAGCGCCTCGTGCAGCCCGCCGGCACCGGCCGGCTCCCCCGACTGGGTCGCGATCCAGTGAGTGCCGGGCAGCGCCGTCCGGCCCAGCGACGTGAGTACGCCCGCGGGCCCGAGCTCCAGAAAGTCGACGTGGCCCAGCGCGTGCACAGCGGCCACGGTCCGCTGGAACAGCACCGGCCGGCGCGCCTGACGCACCAGGTGTTCCGCGTCCACGACGGACCCCGCGGGCAGCACCTCGCCCCGCGCGCCGGCGCCGCACGGCAACCGCAGCGGCGTGAACGTGAGGGAGTCGGCGGCCTCCCTCAGCGCGGGAAGCACCGGGTCGAGCAGCGCGGAGTGGAAGGCGCGATCCCCGTCGAGCGGCCGGCAGGCGGTGTCCTCCCCGGCCAGCACCCGGTGGGCGGCCGCCTCGATGGCCTCGGGGTCACCGGACAGCACGAGAGAACGCGGCCCGTTGACCGCGGCGATCTCCACCGGCAGCCCGGCGCACAGCTCCCTCACGGTGTCGGCGTCGCTGTGCACGGCCAGCATGCGGCCGGGAGCGGCGGCCCTCATGAGGTTGCCCCGCGCGGTGGTGAAACGCAGCCCGTCGGCGAGTGAGAAGGCACCCGCGGTGCAGAGCGCTGCCATCTCGCCGAGGCTGTGCCCGAGCACGCACTCGGGCTCGACCCCGAACTGCCGCCACAGCCGCACGAGTGCCATCTGCAGCGCGAACTGGGCTGCCTGCGTGACCACTCCCGCACCGTCCGAAGGCGGCGTCAGGAGTACGTCGAGCAGGCTGCCCTGTGCCTCCTCCTGCCGGTACGTCTCCTCGCACTCGTCCAGGACCTCGCGTACGACGGCGTACTGCCGGTACAACTCCCGTGCCATCCCCGCGGTCGCACGACCCTGCCCGGAGAAGGCGAAGGCGATCGGTCCTGCAGTGGCCGGCCGTTCCTCGTCGCGCAGCCGCAGGAACCGGTCGAGGCCGTCGGCCAGTTCCGCGGCGGTCCGGCCGTGCACCACCGTGCGGTGGGGATGGTGCGTGCGGCCCAGCGCCAGCGTGGTGTGAACGTCGGCGACGCCGAGCCCGGGTCGTGCTCTCAGCTCGTCCCGCAGTCGCGTGGCGACCTCGTGCAGGACCTCCTGGGACCGTGCGCTGATCGGGACCGGAAGCGGATGAGCGGGCTGCGGGCGGACCGTCGCCGCCGGCGGTTCCTCGAGGAGCACATGGGCGTTCGTACCGCCGAACCCCAGAGCGCTGACCCCGCCCCGGCGCGGCACGCCCCGCGGCGTCCGCCACTCCTCGGCGGCGGTGGCCAGGCGGAACGGGCTGGTCTCCCAGGGCAGCCGGGGACTTGGCCGGGTCACGTTCGCGGTGGGCACGATGATGCCGTGCCGCAGCATCAGCACCGTTTTGACGAGCCCCGCCATCCCGGCACAGGTGTCCAGGTGCCCGAGGCCGGGTTTGACGGAGCCGAGGGTGCAGAACGTGGTCCTGCCCCGCTGCGAGCGGTACGCCCGTGACAGCGCTTCGAACTCGACCAGGTCGCCCAGCTCGGTTCCGGTGCCGTGGGCTTCCACATGGCCGACGGAATCGACGTCGATGCCCGCGCGGGCCAGTGCGAGCCGGACGACCTCCGTGTGGCCCGGCACGCCGGGGGCGGTGAAGCCGGCCTTGGCGGCGCCGTCGTTGTTGACCGCGGAGCCCAGGACGACCGCCTGGATCTCGTCCCCGTCGGCCAGGGCCGCGTCCAGCCGCTTGAGCAGCACGACGGCAACGCCGTTGCCCCCGACCGTGCCGTCCGACGCGGCGTCGAAGGCCCGGCACACCCCGCTCGGAGACAGGATGAACTCCGGATCGGGCACGTACCCCGCGGTCTGTGGCAGATGCACGGCCGCGGCCCCGGCCAGGACCAGGTCGTTCTCGCCCGACAGCAGTGACTGGGCGGCCAGATGGACCGCGACGAGCCCGGTCGAGCAGGCGCTCTGGACGGCGACGGCCGCACCTGTGAGACCGAGGCGGTAGGCGACCCGGGTGGCGAGGAAGTCCTGCTGCCCGCCGATCAGCCCTTGCATCTCCTCCATGACGTTCGCCGAGGGCGCGACGCCGCCCATGCCGTGCCGGGCGAAGTACGGCAGAACGGGGCCGTACAGGTTCATCCCGCCGCCCGCGTACACCCCGACGCGACGGCCGTGGGCCTGGCCCGCGTATCCGCCGTCCTCCAGGGCGTGGGCGCAGCACTCCAGGAACAGCCGGTGCGCCGGATCGGTGAGAGCTGCCTCTTTCCGGCTCATCCCGAAGTGGTCCGCGTCGAAGCACTCGGCGTCGTCGACGAGTCCCGCAGCCCGCACCCGCCCGTCGTCGCCCTGCCCGCTGCCCAGGGTGCGCACGCTGCTTCTGCCGGCGCGCAGATTTTCCCAGAGCGAGGCGAGGTCCGGCGCGCCCGGCAGTCGCGCGGCCATGCCGATGACGGCGATCCGCCCGTCGGTGGCCGCCGGCGCGGACCCGGAACCATGGGGCCCCGGGTCCGCGCCGGGAGCGAGGTGTGCGGCGAGCGCGGCGATGCTGCTGTGCTCGAACAGAGCGGTGTCGTCCAGGGAGAGGCCGAGAGTGGCTTCCAGGAGGACCTTGACCCGCATCAGCGCCAGGGAGGTGAGTCCCAGGTCGAGGAACGAGACCTGCGGATCGGCCGTGCGGCCGATCACCTCCTCGACGAGCGCACCGATGCGCTGTCGCAGCTCCCGCTCGCTGAGCGCCTCCATGTCAGCGCTCCTCTGCCTGCGGGACGGTCAGCCGGTGCGCCACCCCGCGGATCGTGGGCGCGGCGAAGAAGTCGGCCACGGGTATGCGCTGCCCGAACTCCGTGAAGACGCGCTCCAGGACACGTACCGCCGACAGCGAGTTGCCGCCGATGTCGAAGAATGAGGTGTCCGGTGCGATCGGGTCGACGCCCAGCTCGACCGCCCAGAGCTTGTGGACCGTGAGCTCGAGACCGCTGAGTTCGAAGTCCGTTGCCACAAGGGTCGGTTCGGCTCGCAGGGTGAGCAGCTCGTCGCGGGCGAGTTTGCCGGTCGCGCCGTACGGAATCCGGTCGAGCCGCACCCAGGACTGCGGTACGAGGTAGTGCGGCAGTACCGCGGCCAGCTGTGCGCGCAGCGGGGCGCTCCAGTCGCCGTCGGGTGCATGCGCCGGCGAGAGCACCACGAAGGCGGCTAGTTCGGTGTCACCGGACTCGCCGGGACGGGCCAGGACGACGGCCTCGCGCACACCGTCGAGGCGGCCGAGCGCCCACTGGGCCTCCTCGGGTTCCACCCGGTAGCCGCGGATCTTCACCTGTTCGTCGATGCGGCCGATGTACTCGAGGACGCCGTCGTCACGCCACCGCACCAGGTCACCGGTGCGATAGCGCCGTTCGCCCGAGTCCGGCGCCCGAAAGAAGCTGCGCGCGGTGGCGTCGGGGTTGCCGTGGTAGCCATGTGAGACGGCGACACCGCCGATGACGAGTTCGCCGGGGACACCGAGCGGCACCGGCCGCCCCGAGTCGTCGACCACGACGAGTGTGACATTGTCCACCGGCCGTCCGATCGGTACCACCGTCTCGGTCGCCGGGTTCACCCGGTGCGAGGTGACCGCGACGGACGTCTCGGTGGGCCCGTACTGGTTGTACAGGCTCAGCTCGGGGCAGTGTGCGGTGAGTTCGCGCAGCTCGGGGGTGAGTGTCAGCTTTTCGCCGCCGATCAGCAACTGGCGCAGGGACGGCACCGCCTTGAGCTCGCGGGCCAGGTACTTGAGAGGGGTGAACGGCATACTCATCCGCTCCACCTCGAAGTGGCGCAGCTTCGCGGCGACGGCGGCCGGGTCGTAGCGGGTCTCGTCGTCGACGGTGATCAGCGCCTGTCCTGAGGCGAGGGTGGAGAAGATCTCCTGGACGCTCGCATCGAAGCCCGCCGAGGCCCATTGCGCGGTCCGCAGCGCACCGAGCGTGCGCAGTTGCCAGCGGATCAGGTTCACCGGGCCCCGGTGCGGGACGACCACCGGCTTGGGGCGGCCGCTGGAGCCCGAGGTGTAGATCAAGTACGCCGTGGCCTCGTCGTCCACGGTCCGGCCCAGCGGCCCGTCCGTGTCGCTGGGCGCCACGTCCTCCAGCCACTGCACCGGGCACGGCAGAGTGTCGGCCATGTCGCCGTCGAGCGTGCGGTCGGCGATGACGAGGCGGGCTCCGCTGTCCGACAGCATGAACGCGCGCCGTTCGACGGGCAGGGCCCGGTCAACCGGCACATAGGCGGCACCGCACTTGAGCACGGCGAGTACCGCCGTCACCAGACCCGGGCCGCGCGGCACGCTGACGGCGGCGACCTCGCCCTCGGCCAGGCCCCGGCCGGCGAGCCGCCGTGCGAGGCGGTTGGCCGCTGCGTCCAGCTGCGCGTAGGTGAGCGGGTCGCCCACGCCGGCCACCGCGAGGGCGTCCGGTGTCAGAGCGGCCTGCTCCTCGAACAGCCCGTGCAGGGTGGCGGGTTCGGTCTCCCTGCGCTCACCCTGGAAGCCGGCCAGGGTTCGCTCGTCACGTGCGGTCGGCGCCAGCAGCTCGCAGAGGGCGGCGCCCGGAGCATCGACCGAGCGGCGCAGCAGCTCCTCGATGTACTCGACGATCCGTCGCACCGTCGAATCGTCGAAGAGCCCGGCATCGTATTCGACGGTGCAGCGGATGCCCGCCGCCTGGTCGGTGAAGTAGAAGGTCAGGCCGAACGGTGCGTGCTTGCGCGGTACGTGGCGGAACTCTGCCGTCAGCCCGGTGTCCTCGAAGACGGAGTCCAGCTCCTCCTCGTACTCCACCGCTACCTGGAACAGCGGGTTCGCGCCACTGCTGCGGTCCGGGTTGACGGCCTCCACGATCTGGTCGAACGGGACACCCTTGTGGTCCATGGCCGCCGTGGTGCGGGCCTTGACACGGTGCAGCAGTTCCCGGAAGCCGATGCCGCCGGACAGGTCGAGCCGCAGCGCGACCGTCTCGACGAACATGCCCACCACGTCGGCCGCGTCCTCGGGCCGGTTGGTGACCGCCGTACCAAGGACGATGTCGTCCTGCGCGGCGAACCGGCCCAGGGTGGCGGACACCGCACCGAGCAGTGCCATGAACGGAGTGCAGCCCTCGGCCCGCGCGAGAGAGCGGATGCCGCCGCGCAGCTCGCCGTCGATCTCGTGCACCAGTGTCGCTCCGCGGACCTCGTGTCCGGCCGGGCGCGGCCGGTCGGTGGGCAGCGTGAGCGGGGCGGCGTCCGCCAGTTCCCGTTGCCAGTAGGCGAGTCCGTCGGCGGCGGAGTCTTCCTGCACGCTGGTGGGCCACGGGGGCAGTTCGGGCAGATCGGTGGGCTCACCCGGCCAGGCGCGGTAGTGGGCGGCGAGGTCGTGGCAGAGAATGCGGGTGGACAGGGCGTCGAGCACGGTGTGGTGAGCCACGAGATACAGCAGGTGGCGCTCTCCGTCGAGCCTGCCGATCCTGGCGCGCACCAGCGGGCCGGTGGCGAGGTCGAAGTCCGTCTCGTCTTCGAGGTCGCGCAGCCGCAGCAGCGCGGCTGTGTCGTCGAGGCCGGGCAGCTCCGTCACCGGGCAGTCCACCGCGACGGTGTCGAGCACGACCTGCTCCAGATGGTCCGCATGTTCCCGGAAGACGGCGCGCAGTTGGGGATGGCGCGCCACGACCCGACGCAGGGCGCCCCGCAGTGCATCGGTGTCGAGCGGGCCCTCGATGAACAGGGCCTTGGGCTCGTAGTAGGTGTGGCTCCCCGGGGTCATCCGGTCCAGCAGCCACAGCTGGCGCTGCAGCGGGGTGACGGGGGCGGTGCGGGGCGGCGCGGGCGGGACGGCCGGGACAGGAGCGGCTTCGGTCCGGGGCTCGGTCGACGCGGCGCGGAGCCGGCCGAGTTCGGGCAGCCCGCCGAGCATGAGCTCGGGAGGGACGCCGAAGTCGATGAAGCATCCGATCTCGTCCGCTCCCGCGGCCGTCAACGAGTCGAGTACCGGCCGCACTTCGGCGGCGTTGCCGATCAGGGCCCGGGTTTCGCAGTAGCGCTGGTAGGCCAGGTCGAGTACGTAGTCGAGGTCGTCCTGGTGGGTGGCCAGCAGGTCCACGTCGATGCCGAGGCTGTTGGCAGCGTTGTCAAACAGGTCGATCGAGGAACGCAGATAGTCGCAGAACGGCTTGCGGGCTTCTTGCCGGGCGCGTTCCGCGTCGGGCCCGAGATAGGTGTGCACCAGGACCACGACACGTCCTGTCGCGGGGTCGTGGCCGTGGGCCGCGCGGGCGGCACGGTAGCGGGCGATGTTCGTCGCAAGGTCCTCGACGCTCTGGGTCATGAGGTTGGTGACGACGCCGAGTCCCGCGCGTGCGGCCCGCTCATAGCTCTCGGGGTTGGACAGGACCGCGGCGAACAGCGGGACGTCGTCGCCCTGTACGGGCCTGGGATGCAGGCTCACCTCGGTCGGGCGGCCGTCGCCCGAGGTCATGGCCACCGACCGGCCGGACCACAGGCTCCGGAAGGTTTCGAGATGTTCGTACATGATGTCCCGCTGCCGGCCGTAGTTCTCCGGTGCCAGGACGAAGTCGGTGGAGTGCCAGCCGCTGGCGAAGCCGAGGCCGACCCGACCGCCGGAGAGGTTGTCGACGACTGCCCACTCCTCAGCCACCCGGATGGGGTTGTGCAGGGGCAGTACGACGGAGCCCGCGTGCAGTCGGATCCGGGAGGTGCGCGTCGCCAAGGAGGCCGCCAGGACGGAGGGGTTGGGGAACAGCGCACCGAACGAATGGAAGTGCCGTTCCGGCAGCCACAGGGCGTGGAAGCCCATCTCGTCTGCGTACTCCGCGGCCTGCAGCAGGTGTTGGTAGGCGACGGCGCTGTCGGGCGCGGGGTAGTCGCCGAAGAAGTAGAGACTGAAATCGGGGGATGTGCGCGCGGTGGTGCCGGCGGGCGCGAGGCCGGGTGTGCCGGTACGTAACGCCCGGGCCGGCAGGCGGCGGGTGGTCTCCGGGGCAGGCACAGGCTCGGCGGCGTCGGTCAGGTCCGTCTCGGGTGCGGGCCGTGCGGCGGGCCGGGCGGGCGAAACACCGACCGCCGGGCCGGGGTGCAGGCCCCTGAGGACCCTCAGCTGCTCGGTCGTCAGCTCGGAGAAGCGGGTCATCATCTTGCCCGCCAGCTGCAGCTGGTCAGTGAAGAGGGAGAGCGCGGACTCCAGGGCGTCGCCGGTCAAGACCGAAGGCGGCGCCGCGACGGGGGCGTGCCCAACGGGCTCCGCGGCCGCGGCCGCTGTCGGGACCTGAGCCGGAACGGCCGAGGCGGCCGACACAGCGGGAGCCGAACCGTTCATGGCACGACCTGCCACCGTTTCGGCCAGCTTCTGCGGGGTGTCGACTTCCGTGAACAGTTCACGCACTGACACCCGGACTCCGAACTCGGACTGCACGGCCCTGGCCAGCGCCATGAGCGACAGCGAATCCGCACCTGCGGCGACGAACGAGCGCTCGGCGTCGAGCTGTTCTTCCGGGAGGGCCAGCCGATCCGCGACAAGAGCGAGTACCTCGCCCGCGGTTACGGTCACCTTCGCTGCTCCAATCCTCGGACTGATGCCTCGCGTCGCCAGTAGCCGCCCAGGCCGTCGATGTCCTGGATGGGGCCCGTGATCCCGAACTGGGCCCCTTAGTCGTGCACGGCTTCGGCACACACGGGAATGTGGTGGCCGTCCACGATCACGGACCCGCCGGGCGAGAGCTTAGGTACAGGTGGACCAAGGTGTCCATCGTCGACTCGTACAGGTCGCTGTCCGGGCGCAGCACGGCAAGCCGGTCCGTCGGAGCGGTGGGCAGCCTGTCGCGGAACCAGCCAGGAACCGCACCTGCTGGTCGAACAGGTCGTAGCGCTCGAAGTTCCGGCGGACCGTGGGCAGATCCGTCGCCATGAGGTCGCTGTAGCGGTCGGAGGCGAACTCCCGGCCCCCACCTGGGTCGACGCGTCCGCCTTCGGCATGCCCTCGAAGGAGTCCGCCACCCACACGCACCGGTCGGTCACGCCGTAGGCCCTGAGCACGGCCCGCATCATGATGCAGGTCCCGCCGCGCCATACGCCGTTCTCCATGAAGTCACCGGGTACGCCGCCCGCGAGCGCCGTCTCCACGCAGTGCTCGACGTTCTCCGGGCGACGTACCCGGATCACGGTGTGTCTGGCTGCACCAGCGCAAGTACGAGCGGGGCAGGCGCCGGTACTTGGGCGAGGACGCCCTCAAGGACACCGGCAGCGCAGTGCTCTGGTGGCTCGCCGGGAACGACGAGCACGTGGAGCGTACGGTGAACGACCTGGCCGTGCTCGCGCAGCTCACCTCGGCGGCCAATGACACCGACATTCCCGAACGGCTTCAGGATCTGATCTCCTCGCAGGCCGGCGGGCCGGCGACGTCGGAGGTTCCCGAGGCGAAGCCACCCTCAGCGCCGCAGGGCCGGGACACAGCCACGATGCGTCTCTCCGACTTCCTCGACAGCATCGGTTTCACCGACGGAGATGTACGCCGCCCGGTGCTCGCGGCACAGATCGCCGGCCTCATCAAGGAGCAGAACCGCCGCGAGACCGCCGAGGTGATCCAGCACCACTTCGATCCGCCGGCGTCCCTCGCCCCGGACGACGACGAGGCACCTGCCGGCCTGCCTGATCGAAACAGTGCCGCCGAGAGCGCCGGGCCGTTGAACGGGGGCGTGGGCCACCGTCCGGTGCGGTGGTCGCCACCAGGCACCAAAGGGCAGAAGTCGCGTCACTCCTCGGGGTCTGCCTGTGCCAGGACCGCCTCCTCGGTCGACTGGTGGTGCGGTCCCGGTTTCCCGGCAGCGCCCCGGAGGCCGGCGCCCGCCGTCGGGGACGTGGCGGAGATGGGCTCAGGCCGTGCCGGCGGCGCCCCCGTAGCCGTGCAGGAACGCGTCGACCGCGCGGGTGACGCAGGCGCGTACCTGTGCCGGGGTCGGAGCGTGGCTGGCGTAGGGGCTGATGGTGATCTCGGAGTTGACCAGGGCGACGAAGTGAAGGGTGGCGCGGGCAGGGCTGGAGCTGCGCAGGAGGCCGGCGTCGGTGAGCTGGGAGAGGCGCCTGGACACCTCCTGCTGGACGCGGAGGGGCCCCGCCTGCTGCCAGGTGTCGATCAGGGCGGGCGGGAAGTGCTGCCTCTCGGCCTTGATCTGCCGGATCATCGCGAAGTGGTCGGGGAACTGGGTGCGCTGGCCGACGAGGGCGCGGCCGAGGGCGATCAGGTCGGCGCGGGCGTCGGTGCCGGAGAACTGTTCGGCCACCGTCGCGATGAAGGCGTCCGCGACCTGGCCGGCGCTGTCGTGGACGACCTCCGAGAAGAGGTGGTCCTTGCCCTCGAAGTGGTTGTAGATCGTGCGGGTGGACACCCCGGCCTCGGCGGCGATGGCCTCGATGCTGGTGCGGCTGTATCCCTCGCGGCCGAAGACGGTACGCGCGCCTTGGGTGATGGCCCGGCGTTTCGCGGCTCTGCCGCCGGGTCGGCCGAGGCGTGGCGGTGCGTCGGGGCCGGCGGGGGCCGCGGGTGTGGTGTTCAGGGGAGCCTCCGGTGGATCAGGGCGGCCCGTCGGCCGAATTGCCATGCAGCTTGCATTTTACTGAATTCTCCTTATCCGGGCATCTCCAGGACGGTCCTGCCCCGGCCGTGTCCGCCCTCCACGGCCCGGACCGCCTGCGGTGCCCGCTCGAACGGGATCACATGCGTCACCTTCGGGTCCAGGGCGCCGGTCCGGACCAGTTCCACGACCGCGCCCAGGATCGCCGGGTCGCGCACCGGCCCCACCGGTGCACCGCCGAGCGCGGCGACGGCGTCCCGGTCGGCGCCGCTCACCAGTTTCGTACGGTCCGCCAGGAGCGCGGCGCTCTCGTGCAGGGCCTCTCCGCCGACCAGGTCGAGGACGCCGTCCACGCGGCCCGGTGTCCGCGCGGCGAGGCCGGGTCCGGAGGCGACGAACCGTACACCGAGTTCCTCGACAAACGCCCGCTTGTCCTCGGCCGCCGAACCCACCACGGTCAGCCCCGGCCCCGCGGCGACCTGCGCGGCGGCCACGCCGACACCGCCCCCGACACCGGTCACCAGCAGCATCGCATCCGGCGGCAGGGCGAGTCGGCGAACTGCGCCGTAGCCGGTCGCGGCGGCGATGGGCAGGACGGCGGCGTCGGTCCAGGAGACCTCCGGCGGTTTGCGGACCGCCGCTCTCGCCGGCAGCAGAGCGTACTGCGCGTACCCGCCTGCCGTCGGGCCGCCGAGGACCGCGTCGCCCACGGCGAAGCCGGTGGTGCCGGGGCCGAGCGCGACGACCCTGCCCGCCGCCTCGCCGCCCATCACGGCGGGCAGGACGACGGCGGGCGCCCCGGCCGGACGGCGGCCCGAACGGCGTTTCCGGTCGACCGGGTTGACGCCGGCCGCGCGCACGGCGACCAGCAGGTCACCGGAGCCCGGAGCCGGTCGCGGAAGGTCGGCGAAGTGCTCGACCTCCGGTCCGCCGAAACGGTCGTACACGGAGGCCAGGGGCATGCGGCACCTCGACGTCTCTGTCCGGCTCCGTTCATTAATTGCCATACAGATTGCACTTTACCCAAGCCCCCGGTTAGGCTCCTCGAGGTTCGGTGGAGACCTGTTTTCCGCCGGTGGTACCGACGCGGTGAGCACAAGGAGCGCAACGTATGGGCAGCAGCACGGTCGCGATCGTCGGCGGCGGATACGGAGGGGCTGCGCTGGCCCGTGAGCTGGACCCGGACTTCGACGTCGTCCTGATCGACCCCAAGGACGCCTTCGTCCACGCGGTGGCGGCCCTGCGCGGGCTGGTCGACGAGGAGTGGGCCCGGCGGATCTACTTCGGGTACGACGGGCTGTTCACCCGGGGCCGTCATGTGCGGGGCCGGGCCGTGGCGGTGGACGCGTCAGGTGTCACCACGGCCGACGGCACGCGCATCGACGCGGACTACGTCGTCCTCGCCACCGGTTCGTCGTACCCCTACCCGGCGAAGCCGGACACCGAGGACACGGCCGACTCCGTGCTGCGACACACGGCCACGCGGGCCGAACTCACCGCATCGTCCCGGGTGTTGCTACTCGGGGCCGGTCCCGTCGGGCTTGAGCTGGCCGGGGAGATCACCGAGCGGTGGCCGCGGACGGAGGTGGTCGTGGTCGACCCCGCCGAGGACGTACTGGGCGGGCGTTACGCGCCAGAGCTGCGCGGCGCGCTGCGCGAGCAACTGGCCCAGCGGGGCGTGCGACTGGAGCTGGGCAGCGCCCTGACCGCTCCGCCGCCGACGCCCGCGGGAGTGCGCGAGCCGTTCTCGGTCACCACTGGGGCGGGCATACGGATCGACGCGGACCTGTGGTTCCGCTGCTACGGCATGACGCCGCTCAGCGACATGCTGGCCGGTGAACTCGCCGCCGCCCGGCAGCCGGACGGCCACGTGGAGGTCGACGAGCACCTGCGGGTGGCAGGCGCGCGGAACGTGTTCGCCATCGGCGACGTCACGGCCGTGCCCGAGCCGAAGCGGTCAAAGGCGGCCACCGAACACGCCGTCACGGTCGCGGCCAACATCAGGGCACTGGCCGCGGGGCGCCCGGTCGAGCAGACCTACCGGCCGGGGCCGGACGCGGTGCTCGTACCGCTGGGCTCGACCGGCGGTGCCTCGCAGGTGCCGGGCCCCGACGGTCCGGTCGTGCTGGGCGCGGCGGAGACCTCCGGCTACAAGGGCGCCGACCTGCTGCTCGGACGGTTCGGCGAGCTGTTCGGCGCCTCCACCTAACCTTTCCGGACACCCCCTGCGACCGTACAGCGCCGCTTCTCCGCCCGTCCGCCTGGCTACGAAAGGTCGTTGACCGATGTCGAACGGAACGCAGTCCTGGCCGGCAAGGTGGCCGTGGTCACCGGCGGCGCGGGAGGGATCGGTGTCGCGACGGTGGAGGCGCCGGCGGTCGCGGGGGCGCAGGCCGTCCTCGCGGACGTCGCGCACGACACGGCGAAGGCGGCCGCCGAGAAGCCGGCCGCGCAGGGGCTGTAGGTGGTCGGGCACGGCGTCGACATATCGTCCGAGGCGAGCGTCGAGCGGCTGGTGGACTTCGCCGCCGACACCTTCGCGGCATCGACGTCCTGGACAACAACGCAGCGCTGACGTCCGCGATCCGGCAGGACCGGGACGTCGTGTCGATGTCGGTGGAGCTGTGGGACCAGGTCCTCGCGGTCAACCTGCGCGGACCGATGCTGCTGTGCAAGCACACGGTTCCCGTGATGACCGAGCGCGGTGGCGGGTCCGTCATCAACATCACCAGCGGACAGGGCCTGTCCGGTGACCGGGTGTTGGTCGCCTACGGCAGCTCCAAGGGCGGGCTGATCGCGCTGACCCGGTTCGTGGCCGCCGCGTACGATGCGGACGGCATCCGCTGCAACGCGGTCGCGCCGGGGCTGGTCAGCCCGTCCAAAGGGCGAGGCCCGCCTCGATGATGGCGGCCTGCGGAGCACCCGCCCAGGCGTAGTAGCCGTCGGGGCGGACCAGCAGCGCCTCGTCGCCGCCGGTCAGGTGGGCGACGACCAGCCCGTTCCGGGCGAGCCCGCCGGCCTCCGTACCGGGCGGCAGGGCCAGCACAAAACGGCCCTCGCGCAGCACCTCGTACAGGCGCCCTCCGTCCAGCTCCAGGTCGGGGGCGCGCTTGCCAGTCAGGGGGTGCGCGTCTCTCGGGGCGGGGTAGGAGAAGCCGATGCCGGTGAACTCGCCGACGGCCTGCCGCGTCACCGGGCGTGCGTGGGTGACGACCAGCTTGCGTACGGTGCGCAGTCATGAACGTCGTCGTCATCACCGCCGTCCTGTCCGCCGTGATCTCGGCCGTCTTCACCGACAGCCGTACCTTCTACAACCTCTCGCTCCAGGGCAACGCGCCGAAGCTCCTCGGCACCGTCAACGACAGGACGTTCCGTCGAAGGCGGTCACGGCGGTGTTCGTGACGATGGCCGCAGGTGTGCTGCTCAATCTGCTGATGCCCGACCAGGTCTTCACGGTCTTCTCGTCCCTCACCGTCTTCGGCCTGATCTGCGCCTGGGGATCAATCATCGTCAGCCACTCAGGTTCCGCAGGAGCAAGGTCCTGAGCGGTCAGGCGGACAGCATCCGGTACAGGATGCCGCTCCACCCGTACAGCAACTACCTCGCCCTGGCGTTCATGGCCGTCGTCCTCGTCTGCGTCGCGATCCTCCCGGACACCAGGGTTTCGCTGGTCGTCTCCGGCGTCTGGGTACTGGTGGTACTCGCCGCTTACGCCTTCTGCACCAGGGGCCCGAAGGGGAAGTCGGCCGACGACCAACCGGTTCGGGAGCCCAGCTCGCCGGGGCCGGTGGAGCCGCTCCACCGCGCCGTGCCCGGCGTGGGCCATACAGATCAGTGATGAGGACATTCGGGTTCGTCTCCTACCGGCTCGCGCTGCGGCTCTCTACAGTGGCGGCGGTCCGCCGCCACCAGCCGCGCCGTCCGAGGAGCGCGGAGTCTCCTCGCGCAACCCGAACCCGCAGACCCGACCGCACATGTGGAGGAGAGCCGTGTACGAACTGCAGGCGCTGTTGGACGAGTACGACCGTGCCCGCGGGTACACCGACGAGCTGTGGCGGGACCTCACGCCGGACGAGGTGGTGTGGCGGCCGAGAGAGGACTTCAGCGCCATCGGCTGGCACCTCGGGCACCATGCGCACGTCGCCCACTTCCTGATCCGCAACCTCACGGCCGCCGAGCCCAGCCCGGATCCGGAACTGGACGGACTCATGAACTCGGCCAACCCGGAGAAGTTCCGCGGCGCTCTCCCGACGGTCGAGCGGCTCGCGGCCTTCCGGGAGACCGTCGCCGAGCGGGTGCACGCACGCATGGGTGACATCGCGGCCGGGAGGACCGGCGCGCCCACCCAGATGACCATCGTCGCGACGCATCTGCTGACCGCTCTCGTCAACCACGAGTACCAGCACGACCAGTGGATCGGCGAGGTCCGCGCCGAGCACCTCGGGCACGCACTGCCCGGCGACCCGGACTGCGACCTTGTGCGCCGTATCGACGGCTACCTGTGCCTGCACCCCTGTACGTGACAGGCGCGGCTGTAGACGATCCGGCACCTTCCGGACGTGACGTGAGGTGATGACAGTTCTTCCCCGGCTCCGTGCGGTGACCGCGGTGACGCGCTCCGCGCGAGCGGGGCGGGGTCTTCTCGCCCTGCTGTCGCTGCTGGTCGTGCTGAGTGCGTGGGCCTGCGGAACACGCATGCTCGACGTCGGCGCGGGCTTGTCGAGTCCCGGGGCCGTGACCGCCTCGGCGGATGCGGCGGTCCAGGGCCCGGGCGAGGCCACCGATCGGGTGCGACCGGGCTCCTCCCAGTGCGATGCACCCGGCACACCGCCCCCGTGCAGGAAAGTGCTCCTCGCCCAGCCGGACGTACGCCTCCTGGAGACGGCGGAGCCGGTGGCCCGGACGGCCGCCCTGGCCGCAACAGGGCTCGACACGGTCTCGGCCGACGTGTGCCGGGACGTGGTGACGTCGGGACTCTCCCCGCCGGCGGGACGGGCCGTATCCGACCGAATGCGGATCTAGGCCGGACGCTCGCGCGTTCCCCGCGCGCCACGCGCCGACCGGCCGTCCTTCGGTCACGGCCCGGCGCACGGCCACAGCGCCCTGCGCCTACCGCTGTCCGTCACTCGCACACCGAGCACGAGGTTGTCTCACGCCATGCCTCCTTCTTCCTCCCCCGCCGCGTCCCGCGTCCGCCGACGCAACCGCACACTCGCCGCCGCTGCCGGACTGACCGCCGTCGTCGCAGCGGTTCTCGCCCTCGCCCTCGACGACGGGCCGTCCGGCACCGCGTCGCAGGACTCCGCCGTCGCCGACACCGGTACGCCCGACGCCCAGTCGAGCGCCTTGCTCGCACTGGCCCGTCGGGACACCGACGACCCGCTGGCCGTGGGGGATGCCGACGCGCCTGTCGTCATGATCGAGTACTCCGACTTCCAGTGCCCGTACTGCGGGAAGTTCGCCCGCGACACCGAACCGGAACTGATCCGCTCCTACGTCGACAAGGGCGTGCTGCGCATCGAGTGGCGCAACTTCCCGATCTTCGGCGAGGAATCCGAACAGGCGGCCCGTGCTGCCTGGGCGGCCGGCCGGCAGGGCAAGTTCTGGGATTTCCACGACCAGGCGTACAGCAAGACACGCAAGAAGAACACCGGCGCCTTCTCCACCGACAAGCTCACCGCGATGGCCAAGGCCGCGGGGGTGACTGACCTCGCCCAGTGGCGCGCGGACATGGACTCCGACGCGGCGGCCACAGCAATCCGACAGGACCAGAACCAGGGCTACTCCCTCGGCGTGACCAGCACCCCCGCTTTCCTGGTCAACGACGTCCCCGTCCTCGGCGCCCAGCCGGCCGACACTTTCAAGCGGACCATCGAGGCGGCCGCGAAGGCCGCCCGGTGAACGGCGACGCGAGCCTGCTGGCCGCCTTCCTCGGCGGCCTGCTGGCCCTGCTCAGCCCCTGCAGCGCGCTGCTGCTGCCGGCCTTCTTCGCCTACTCCTTCACCAGCCCGGCCAAACTGCTGCTGCGCACCGGCCTGTTCTATCTCGGCCTGTGCACCACCCTGGTGCCGCTCGGCATCGCGGGCTCCTTCGCCAGCCGTCTCTTCTACAGCCACCGTGACTTGCTGGTCACCATCGGCGGCTGGACCGTGATCGCGCTGGGAGCAGCTCAGATGCTCGGGATCGGATTCGGAGTGCGCCGATTGCAGGAAGCCGCAGGTGCCCGCCGTTCCGGATCGGCCGTCTCCGTCTTCGCCCTCGGCACCGTCTACGGCCTGGCGGGCTTCTGCGCAGGCCCCATCCTCGGCTCCATCCTCACCCTCGCCGCCCTCGGCGGCCGGCCCGCCCACGGGGGCCTGCTGCTCGCGGTCTACGCACTCGGCATGGCAGTCCCCCTGTTCGCCCTGGCGCTGCTCTGGGACCGCTTCGGTCTCGGCCACAAACGCTGGCTACGGGGCCGCACCCTGCGGCTGGGACGCTTCTCCTGGCACACCACCTCCCTCGTCGGCGGCATCCTCTTCATCCTGCTCGGCGCGGTCTTCCTGCTGTTCGACGGCACGGCGGCCCTCCCCTCCCCGGTCAGCGTCGAGACGGAGGCAGGGCTGGAAGAACACCTCGCACGCCTCGGCAGCGCCGTACCGGACCGCGTCCTCCTGCTCGTCCTGGCCGCGGCCGCGGCGCTCACCGCCGTCGTCCTGCTGGCACGCCGAGACGGCCCCCGGCCGAAATCCCGCTCCGGACCATCCCGGCACGACCTCTGAACCCTGTCCGGCCACACCCCGCACGTCCTCTTCTCCTCTCTCGACACCACCCACTCAGCCGACCCGCCAAGGAGCGCCGACACGTGAGCACCCCACAGGACATAGCCCCGACGCTGTGGCAGGAGCAGGACCGGGTGCGCGCGGTGCAGAAGCGAACGGTCCGGGTCCTGTCCGCGGCACAGATCGTCGGCGGGGTCGGGGTGGGCGTCTCGGTGTCCGTCGGCCCCCTGCTCGCGGAGTCCGTGGCCCGGAGCGAGACCTACGCCGGACTGGCGCGCACGGCGACCACAGCGGGCGCCGCCCTGGTCGGCATACCGCTCGCCCTCCTCGCCCAACGGCGCGGTCGCCGGACCTCTCTCGGGGCGGGATGGCTCGTCGCCGCAGCCGGCGGGGGCCTGCTCATCGCCTCAGCGGTGATCAGGTCGATACCCCTGCTGATCGTGGGCATGCTGCTGTTCGGCGTCGGCAGCGCCACCAACCAGCAGAGCCGCTACGCGGCCGCGGACCTGGCCGCGCCGCACCGCCGGGCCCACGCGCTGTCCATCGTGCTGTGGTCCACGACCATCGGCTCGGTGATCGGCCCCAACCTCGCCGATCCCGGTGCCGCCGTAGCGTCGGCTCTCCACCTACCACGCCTGGCAGGGGCGTTCGTCCTGGCCACCGTCTGCACGGCGGCGGCATCGGCTCTGCTGTGGGGCCTGATGCGCCCCGACCCCCTCACGCTCTCCGGCCGGTACCAGGACGCCGACGCGCCCGGGGACGAGGACACGGGCCTCCCGGCGGCACAAGACGAGACCGGCGGGCAGAAGAAGGACCGGCAGAACGGGACCGTGCGCGCGGGCCTGCGGCACCTTCGCCACACCCCGCAAGCGGCCTTCGCGTTCGTGACCGTCGTCGTGGCCCACACGGTCATGGCCGCGGTCATGACGATGACCCCGGTCGACATGTCGGAGCACGGTCACGGGCTCACCGTGGTCGGCGTCACCATAAGCGGTCACCTGCTGGGCATGTACGCGTTCTCCCCGCTCGTCGGCCGGCTCTCCGACCGGATCGGTCACATGCCGACCATCGTGGCCGGGCAGGCGGTCTTCCTGGTGTCCGCCGCACTGTCGGGCATGGGCCACGGCTCGGTCGGCATGATGATGGCAGGACTGTTCCTCCTGGGACTGGGCTGGTCCTTCAGCCTGGTGGCCGGCTCGGCCATGCTCAGCGAGACCACGCCACTCGCCCTTCTGCCCGGCGTACAGGGCACCACGGACACCACGATGAACGTCGTCGCGGCCGTGGGCGCCGGCCTGGCCGGGCCCTTGATGGGCTGGGCCGGCTTCGGCGCTCTGAACGCCGTCGCCGCCGTCCTGGTCCTGCCCGTGCTCGCCTTCTGGGCGGCCCTGGTGCGCGCACGCTGAATCGACCACGAGCGTCGGCGGCCGTATGGCACCGCGCCCGCGGGCGACCGCCGCCGCACCCCTTCCCGGCCCCGTGCACAGCCCGGGCATGGCCGGTGGCCTCGCACGGACGGCGGGGGAAACGGCCGACCCGGGCCCTGCGCGACCGGCTTGACGTCTCCACGTACGCACACGGACCTTCTCGTGGTCGAGGTGGCCGCCAGGGGCAGACGCACGGGAGAAGCTACGCACCGCCCGTACCCGCGTCGGAGAGGACGGAGTCGGGGCGCCGGCCGCGCGTTCTCCGGGTCAGCTCAGTATTGCCCGCGGCCGTGGGCGGTCGCGGACAATACTGCGCGGGCCGCGCGCTCGCCGGAGTGCAGCGCGCCCTGGATGTGCCCTGCGTCTTCGGTGGCCGTCTCGGTCGAGGCCCAGTGCAGTCGTCCGTCGAGGAACGGCCGCTGGTAGAGGTCGTGGCCGAAGAAGGAGTAGTCGCTGAGGGCGTGCACGGAACGCGGGGCCGTCCAGGTCTCGTGGCTCCAGTCCTGCACGTACACGGCCTCGGCTGCGGCGGCGGGCCCGAAGCACGCACCGAGTTGTGCAGCCACTGCCGCCTCGAAGCCCGGCCGGACGGTCCGGGCGTGCGCGAAGCCGAACAGCGCCGCGGGACGTCCGTCGACGCCGGACATGTAGTGGATCTCCTGGAGCGGTCCGACCCTGCTGAAGGCCGCGCCCGCGAGCCCGTCCTCGCGCCAGAAGGCGGTGGAGTAACGGGCGACGACCTTGGCGACGGCCCCCATCCACACCGGAGTGGAGCGGGCCAGGCGGACCAGGTCGTCAGGCAGGGCGTCGGCGAAGTCGATGCGCTCCAGCGCCAGCGCGGGTGGTACGGCCAGGACGACCTGTGCGGCGCGAAAGGACCGCCCCGCAGCGTGGACGTCGACTCCGTCCGCACCGGCGGGACGGTTCGCGGTGACGGGCGTGTCCGACAGGACGGCGTCCGGGGGCAGACTCGACGCGAGTGCCGAGGCGAGCTGCTGCGCCCCGGCCGCGAAGCGGTAGGACGGAACGTCGATCATGTTGCCGGGATACCGGTGGCCCCCCGACCGATCGTGCAGGACGGCGTCTCCCGCCAGGTGCTGGTCGAAGACCTCGGCCCCGGTCCGGGCGGCCAGCGCCGCGACGCGCTGCTCCCCGGCCAGAACCAGGTGGCCCCAAGGTCCAGGACACCACCCTCGACGGGCTCGCTGAGCAGCCGGCCACCGACCCTCGTCCGCGCTTCCAGGCACAGGACCTTGTGCCCGGCCTCGTGCAGTAGGTCACCGCGGTCGTCCCGGCCGCGCCGGCGCCGATCACGATGACGTCATGAGTGCCGCTGTGGAGCATGGCGGGTTCCCTTCGGGACGGTGGAGGACCGCCCCGCGGACTGCCGGCGCGACGGGCGGACGGGAGAGATCCGGCGAGGTCAGAACACTTGGGACGGGTCCAGCACGATACGGAACCGGGGCGCCGCGGAGCGCAGGCGCGCGACGGCCGCCCCCGCTTCCCGCAGCGGCATCCGCTCGATCACGGGCCGGACTCCGTTGGTGACGGCGAAGGCCATGGCCTCCTCCGTGTCCCGCGCGCTGCCGGTCAGGTGCCCGGTCACACTCACGCCCTGACCGACCAGCAGGCCCACCGGGAGACATAGGACGCCGTCGCCCACGCCCACCAGCGTGAGCCGGCCGTGCGGCCGCAGGCCGGTGACCAGTTCGCCCAGGGCGTCGGTGGTGGAGGCGGTGCGGATGACGTGGTCGACGCCGCCGAGGGCAGCGAGTGCCGTACCGGGGGCCTCGCGCGTGCTGTCGACGTAGTGCCGGGCACCGAGTTCGCGGGCCAGTTCCTCGCGGTCGTCGCCGCGGCGACCGCAACCGTCTCGTAGCCGAGCTTCTCCGCGAACTGCACGGCGAGGTGCCCCAGCCCGCCCAGTCCGAACACGGCGACCCTGCCCCCGGTCCGCGTACCGGCGTTGCGGACGGCGTTGAAGGTGGTCACGCCCGTGCAGCCGAAGACCGCCGCGTCGAAGAGGTCCAGGCCGTCGGGGACGCGCGCCGGCGCGTCCGCTGGCACGGTGATGCTCTGTGCCCAGCCACCGGGGTAAGACAGTCCGGGCACTTTCCGCTCGGGGCAGTGCACGACGTCGCCGTCACGGCAGAAGACGCAGTGCCCGCAGCTTCCGCCGAACCAGCCGACGGCCACGCGTTCCCCGACCGTCCAGCCACGCACCCGGTCGCCCACCTCGGCGATGACGCCGGCGACCTCGTGTCCGGGCGTCACCAGTGTGTCCCGGCCGGCCTTCGGAGCACTGGCCGTGCCGATGTCGGCGTGGCACACGCCACTGGCCTGCACGGACACCCGGACCTGATGCCCTTCCAGCGGGACGGTGTCGACGGCGGACGCGACCAACGGCCCGTCCGGCTCGGTCACGACCATGGCGACGGTGGGATCCGACACAGTGCACTTCCTGGGGGAACGCGGATGAGTGTTATAAGGGTGAGTGATGACGAAGTCATCGGCGACCCACGGGTAAACGGGGGTGAGCCGCACTGGTAGGCGACTCCAGCGAATGAGGCGATAAGCGATGGCTATGACGGAACGACTGAACGTCGAAGGTCTCCGCTACGCGCAGGCGGTCGCCGAGACCCGTTCCTTCAGTGCGGCGGCGCGGGCGTACGGCGTCACCCAGCCGGCCCTGTCCAACGGCATCGCGAAACTGGAGGAACGACTCGGGGGCAAACTCTTCGACCGCTCTCCTCGCGGCGTGACACAGACCGCCTTCGGCAGCCGCGTCCTGCCGCTCATCGAACGCGCCGTCACCGCCCTGGACGCCGTCACCGCGGAAGCCCGGCGGCTCACCGAACCGGACGACCCGAAGATCCGCATGGGTGTCTCCCCGCTCATCGGCCCGCACCTGGTGGGCCGCGCGTTCGACGCCGTCCGCGACCTGCCCACGCCCCGCGATCTCGTCCTGCGCGAGGCCAACATGCAGGACCTGCGCGACGGGCTACAGGCCGGACAACTCGACCTGATCCTGATCCCGGCCGTGACCGCGATGCCGCGCTTCGAGCACCGGGTCATCGATGTCGAGCCCGTCGTCATCGTCGGCACGACCGCCGACGACGGCACCTCGCTGGAACTGACCGAGGCCGGAAACCAACAGTTCATCCTCGTGCCGGAAGCCTGTGGGCTGACCACGTTCACCACTCAGCTCTTCCATGCGAACGAGGTACCGCTGCACACCTATCCCGGGGAAGCGGCCAGCTACCGGGTCCTGGAGGAATGGGCCGCTCTCGGCCTGGGCTCGGCCATGCTTCCCCAGTCCCGACTCACGTCCCCGGCCGTCCCGCACCGCCCGCTGCTGAACGCGGGCCGGGAGGTACAGATCTCCTTCGAGGCCGTATGGAGCCCCGACTCGGCCCTGCACACGGACCTTATCCTGCTCGCCCAGCAGCTCAGCACTCCCCGGTAGCCATACAGGTTGCTTATATGGCGATTCAGCATTCTCCCCTACCGGACGACATTTCGTCTGTCTAACTTGGCGATGTGCAGCGGTGATGTCGCAGCACACCCGTCGAGCCGGAAAGGCAGACATAACCGTGGCCTATCTTGAGATCACTCTCTCCGTGGACCCCGTCAACCGTCCCGCGGCGGCAGCCGTCTACGAGAAGTACAAGCAGCAGTTCCTGGACGGCGTCTCCGGCGCCACCAGCAAGGCGCTCCTGATCCGGGACGAGGACGTCCAGGTGCTCCACGGCTTCCGGTCGGTGACGGACGCCCGCGCGTACCTGGACAGCGAGCTGTTCACACAGGACGTCGTGAGTGAACTCGGCGCCGCTGCTGTCGACCGACCCTGACGTGCGGGTTTACGACACCGTCTGACATCCCCGTTCTGCGAAGGAGGACAGTGTGAGCACCGTGCGAGTCACCCCCTGGCACGAAGGCGATGTCCCGTCTCCCCCGTCCGAGCTGCTCGCAGGCATGCGAGGCCGCCGCCCGGGCGGCGAGCTGATCGGTATCGACCGCGTACTGCTGCGGAGCGTTCCGCTCGCCACGGGCTGGAACGGCCTGCTGGGCCGGGTCCGTGCCGAGTTCGGCCTCAGTCTGGAGTACCGCGAGCTGATCATGCTCCGGGTGGCCGCCCTGAACAGGGCGGAGTTCGAATGGGGCGTGCACCACCCCGCATACCTGGAGGCGGGCGGGAGTGATGAGAAGAGCCAGGCGCTTCGGAAAGAGGACGCGGACAGCACGCTCTTCAACGAGGAGGAACGGGCTCTGATCACCCTCACCGACCAGTCAACCCGTCGGGTCGAGGTGGAAGCCGACGTGATCGAGCACCTCAAGCGTCTGTTCGGCGAGGCTCAGACGGTGGAGGCGGTCGCCACGGTCGCGGCGTACAACATGGTCTCCCGCTTCCTGGTGGCGCTGGCCATCTGACCCGGGCGACGCCACGGCGACACGTCACGTACCGGCTGCCGGCGTCGCGGTGGTCGGTACGGGTGCATGCCCGACCTGCATCAGAGTGACGCGATCGAGCCGCGTTCCCTAGTAACGCGGGGACGATGATGGTCGCTCGCAGCACCGCTCGAAGCTTCCACAACGAGCGTCAGTCGAGCGTCAAGAATCTCCAGAACACCCCGCCGAAGGCGTCACCCATACAGGCACTCGCTCACGAACCCGCAGGTCAACCAGGTGTAAAGACCGATCCGTCCGCCCGAACCGCTGCACGGAAAGAAACAGGTCGAACAACCCACCCGAACAACAAAAGCGCAGGTCAGAGCCCCTTGCCCGCCGGTTCGAGGATCGCCACGCACTCAACATGCGATGTCATCGGAAAGAGGTCGGTCTGAGTGAGTCATGGAAAAGCCCAGGTCAGAGCAACTTCCTCGGCTCGCCGGGCAGCCTGAGGGCGCCCAGAGCGTCAAGTGCGTCACGACTGGCCGGACGCACCCGCCCTCGGTACGGCAGGCGCGTCACCTTCATCAAGAGCTCTACGGATCTTGTCGCTTTCTGCGGGACGACTGCGCGGCGCCGGTATTCCTACTCCTTCGTGGCAGCGTGGGAGCGTCGGCCGGAGAGCTCCTCTCTGCGGTGAGTGGCCTTACAGCGTGCGGCTCGCGCCCCTCGATCCCCTCGGTCCCGGGGAGGGAGTCGGTCTGTAGTGGTGCGGGAGCAGAACGCCGGGCGGTGTCCGGGACGGGCAGGACGTTTCGACGCTGCAACTCGGCGACGCTGACCAGCGGTGACATGAGAACACGGTCGAGCAGCTCATTCTGAGCCGGCTGCAGCTCGACCAGATGCCGCAGAACGGACAACACGTACTGGAGTTCCTCACTCCAGGCAGGTAGCCACCGCTCGGGCCGGATGCGGTCCAGCTCGCTGAGGGCTCTGCGTGACGGCGGTCCTGTCCTGCGTTTCAACCAGCCCTCGAGAACGTTCTGTCCGCTGACCTGGTAGTCCCGCATTTGCTGAGTTACCGGCCCGAAAACTCCTTGGCCGAAGTGGAGTTCCAGACGGTCGGAGTCGTAGACGAAACTCTCGGGTAGTTCGTCCCTGCCGACCTGTCTCCGGTACGTGATCGCCGGCTGTGCGGTCGTCCAGACCTCCTGGGGCCCGCCGGGCCTCCCCGACACCGGGTCCGTGAGTCTCTCTCCGAACGTGGAGGCCCAGATCACCTTCCGCCCGATGTGCAACGCCTCCGACCACAGCGTGGCGTCACCGGTGAGGGGTACGCGGAGGCCGACGGTGGTGAGTTCGTCATCGAAGCGGGACCGGAAACCAGGGTGGGCCGTGATCGCGGCGATGTACGCGAGCAAGTCCTCGGCGGAGACAGCCAGACCACCGAAGGAGTTACGAAGGTGCTGGAGAAGGCCGGGGGTCACATTGGGGGTACCGTCCTTCTGCAGGAAGGGGATCACCCTGCCACCACCCCAGCCGGCGAAGTGATGCATGTCCGGCATCAGCGCGGTGAACAGCGTGGCGGGGCCGTCACCGAACCGTTCTGAGTGCAACTCTACGATGTGTATCTGGCCCTCGGCCCGGTTCTCCCACAGCTCCGGCGAGCACCTGTCGAGGATTCTGTTGTCCGGGATGATCCACTGCCGATCGAAGGGGCGGAAGGCCACGGGCACCGGTTCCGGACACTCGGGACCCGCCTCCAGCATCGACCGCCTTCGGTGTGCCGATCCCGGGAGCGGCTTGACCGGCCGGTCGATGGTACGGCCGCCTTTGGTCTCCCTGAACAAGGCACGCTTCTCGGCCAGGTCCGTCTCGGCGGTCAACCTCCGCCACCGAGAGCGCAGCGTATCGGGGTCCGCCGAGTAGACCCACGTCCGCTTGGGCAAAATGCCGGGCACTGTCCATGGCAGCAGATCATCCAATGCGGGATACGTATCCCATGCTCCGATGGCCGCAGGCGTGAACGGAGCATGGACGTCCTGACGCACCGACCGCCACTGGTCACTGTCCGGCTTGAGAGCCTCGAGCTGTGCGTACTTCTCCTCACGAGTGCTGCCGTCCAGGGCGACGTACCTGATACGGGCAGATTCGGTGTCGGCTCTGCTACGGACGAACACGGCGATCGTCAGTTGCTGCTGAACGCCCTCGAAAAGGCGTGTCCGTAAAGGTGGCTGGATACCCTCGGGGCTGAGGTCGATGATCCAGCCTTCGGAACAAGTCTCACGCAGGTACTTCCTCATCCCTCGGAAACCGGGCCCGCTGAGGAAGCCCGCGGTACTGATGAAGGCGACGATTCCGCGGTCCGACTCGGAACGGTGCTGTTCGAAGACCTTGAAGGTGGCCCAGCGCCAGAAGTAGACGTACAGGTTCTTGAGCTTGTTCTCGTGTACTCCGTTTCTGCCACCGAGGCGGAAGGCATCGAGCAGGGGTGCTTTGTCATCCCCCTCGCGCCCTTTCTCCACCCAGCCGCCCTCCCCCTCGGCTCTCTCCCGGTCCGGGGGGTTACTGATCATGACAGTGACCTTCTGCTCGCGCTTGATCCAGTCCGCCTTGCGGGTGTTCTCGATCAGAGGATCACCATCGGGCAGGAACGTGAAGAGCGTGGCCCTCTCGTAGGGGTCTGCGAGGGTGTCGGCGAGATGGAGCCGCAGGTCGCCGAGTTGAGTGTCGGTGACTTGCTTACGGAGGGTCTGGGTGATTCTCATCTGGGCGACCGCGTAGGCGGCCATCTGACGCTCGAAGCCGATCAGCCGTCCCGCCAACTGTTCCACCGCTTCGCCGCGGAACCCCTCCCCGCGGCGGGAGCGTTCTTCGGCGACCCTGTCGATAATCTCGCTGAGGAATGTGCCGGTGCCCATGGCGGGGTCGACGATCGTCACCTGCTCGTCGGCGAAGCCCTCCACACAGCCCAGGCGGGTGCGCAGGACTGCGTCGGTGAAGCGAACCATCGCCTTCACCAGACGGGGCGGGGTGTAGTACGTGCCGGAGCGTTTACGCAGATCGCGGTCGTATTCCTGGAGGAAATCCTCGTAGAGATGAACGTGGGCGTCGGGCGTCCGTGCTCGGATCGCCTCCCAGTCGACAGCGTCGATGACCTGCACCAGCGTGTCGATTCGGCGGGCGAACTCGGCGTCCACCGTCTCCGTCAGCAACTGCAGGGCTCGACCCATGACCGTGTTCTCTGCCTTCAACTCACGTGCAACGTCAACGAAGTTACGGTCGGCGAGCGGTACGTTTTCGATACGGGCCAGCAGCAGGGCGAAGGCGATCGTCTGGGTGTAACGGTCGGCGAAGAGGTGATCGGGGTCTTGTCCATCGGTTGAGGGGAAGAGCACCTTGCTCCAGTGGTGTGCCAAGGCGGTGAAAGGCTTGGGGACAAGCCGTCGGCTGCGAGGACCGTCTGGCGTTCTGCGTTCGAGGGCGAGCTGCTCCAGCACCTCCTCGCGCAAGTACTGACACAGCGGAGCGATAGACGACACCAACTGGCCAACAGTCGTGATGCGTCGGGGCTGCCATCCGAGGAATTCCCGCAACAGACCCCGAAACGCAGCTCCGTCGGCTGCGCTGGTACGCAACCGGCTGCCGGACCGGTACAGATCACCTTCGAGCCGTACCGTGCGCAGAGGCCGCGATCCGCCTCGGTACAGGCACCAGGTGTGACCGTTGCTATACAGCACATTCGGCAGCCGGCGCATCAGCTCCCACTGCTCCCGGTCCCGCTTCGTGAAGCCGTCAGGCGTGACGTCGTGCCCCGGGGCCTTCAGCTCGAGGAACCCGGTGATGCGCCCCGCTGTCTCCACCGCGTAATCCGGACGCACCCGGGCCTCGGGCAAGGAATACTCAGGATGAAGGCGAGGACGCAGCTTCCAGCGCGCCCCGAATTTCTCCACCAGCTTCGCCACCGGCAGGCTGATGGACGCCTCCGTGTCGCTGACCCGCAGACGCTCCTTGCACTCGGCCCCAAAGTCCGACACGAGAGCCCGCATCCACTCCTCCGGCACCTTGTCCCCCTCCAAGCTGTGGACACGGACGGTGGATCACCGCAGACACAGCTTGTTGGAGGCGAAAGGACCGGCTCAGTGCGCACGGGGGGCGCGCGAGGGGCACGGACGGCGCGTTCCGTGACCGCTGTGAAAAGAGGGGCGGATGTTGCGCTCAAGGGGGATCTGGCGGTCTCTTCCTCCCTCGGGCGGGAAGGCGCTCTCGGGACGCCATTCCCGATTTACTGCCGGGGTCCTGGTCTCCTTCCTTCATTCCGCCATCGCAGCGACTCACGCTGTGCGAATCACCGAAAGCGAGCGGACCCTCTGCCCCGCCTCTCGAAAGTCCTGCAGATGCTTGCCGCCATACGCATTAACCCGCTGGACGGACGCCCCCCGGGGACGGGACCAGCACGCCCGGCGGACTGCCAGGAGTCAGCACCGCTCACGGAAGAGCAGACTGCGGCAATCAGCTCACCCGGGGATCCGCCCCGCTCGCTCCGGACGCCGGCTCGCACATCATGACCCTCACCGCGTCTCAGGCCGCCATAATGGAGTCATGCCCTCCAGCTCACAGCACGCCGCACCCACGCCGAGCGACCCCTCGGGCGCGGTCGCCGAGGACCTCGCGCTGTACCGGGAGAAGTTCCGGCGGCGTCTGCCGGAGTCGCTGGACGGGTTGCACGGGCCGACCCACGGTGTCGTGCATCTGCCGCTGCACATGGCCTGGTCCGGGATGGCCTCGTACGACCTGGGCAAGCCGCGTCAGCGTATGGGTCTCTACCGGACCGTCCTGCACGAGGGCCTGCGCGACGACCTGCCCCGCTACCTCAACCAAGACCTGCTCCTCCAACTGTGGCCGGTGCTGCGCACTCTCGTCGGCCGCACCGTGCGCGCCGTATGGGAAGACGCCTTCCCTCAGCTCGCCTCCCGCACCCGGGCAGCCGCGTGACGGACATGCCGGAGCTGCACACGCGGCTCTTGGCGGACGTGATCGCGCTCGGTTCCCCGTATCCACTCGTTCTCACCGGTGGATACGCCGTGCGGGCGCACGGCCTCGTGAATCGCCCCAGCCAGGATCTCGATGTCGCCACCGAGAACCCGGCTCCCATGGCCGACATCGCCACCACGCTCCGCGCCGGCCTGGAAGCCCGCGGCTGGGAGGTGCAGGCACTGGAGACAGCCCCGCTGTCCGCCCGCTTCACCGTGTCCGACCCGGCCACCGGGCAGGAATGCGAGGTCGACATCCTCAAGGAGATCTTCTGGCGGCCGGTCGCCCAGAGCCCGTACGGTCCCGTCCTCGCGGAGGAGGACGTGATCGGGACCAAGGTACGCGCGCTGGCCGACCGCGGCGCGCCCCGCGACCTGATCGACGTGTTCGCAGCCTCCCGGCGGTGGACCAACACCGAGCTCGAAGAGTTCGGCCGCCGCCACGCCCGCGGCCGCTTCGAGCGCGAAGACCTGCAATCGAACCTCACGGGCGCCGAGTGGACCGACGACGAAGCCTTCCTCACCTACGGGCTCGATGACGCCACCATCACCGCGCTTCGCGCTTGGGCTGTGGATTGGGCCGACGACCTCGCCGCTCGTCTCCTCGATGAGTCCGATGATCCGCACATCGACTGATCACGTCCGGATGAGGACTCGCGGTGAGACTTGCGTACTGAAATCCGCCGTACCGTACAGTGCCACGGTGGTCACCATGAGCGTCCACGGAGGCAAGGTGATCGCCGGGGTCGGCTACAGGTGCAGTCCCACATGACCGCGAGCGGCGGCCAGTCCACCGTGATCAAGCATGGACACGTCCCGGATGGCCGCTCTCCAGAATCTACTGGATCACGCCCACAACGAATCCGTCAGTGGCGACGCATCGCCGGCCGCCCGCGACGTCAACCTCACGGCAAACACCCCGCCGGACAACCGGATATCGAGCAACGATCCGTTCCGCATAAGGCCGTTTATCGAGTGGAAGCAGCAGGGGGCGTCAGTGCCGGTTGCTGCGCCTGCCCCACCGCGGCAGCCCCCACGCTGGTCCCGGGACAGACCGTCGTCCTGCCCGAAGAAGCCCGGCAGAGCCTCCACATGGCCTTCGCCAGCGCGGACGCGGACCTCACCCTCTTCCTCACTGGCGAGGAGGGGCAGGTCGCCCGCGACGAGGACTTCGTCTTCTACAACCAGCCGTCCGCCGCGGACGGCACCGCACGACTGCTGGGCAAGCAGCAAGAGGGACCTCGGCTCGTTGAGCGCGCCGTTGGTTCTCCACCTCGCTGCTCTTCCCGAACGGGTACGGAGTGTGGCCGTAGCCATCAACGCGGACGTCGACACCGGCCGCGCCTGCGGATCCCTTACCCACGCCAACCTGCACATGGAGAGCGGCGTAGGAGCTACGTGGGTGTTCCAGCCTCCCACCGACCCCAGCATCCGCGCCATGGTCATCGCCGATTTGGACCGGCACACCGTCGAGACCCGTTCCGTCTGGAAACTGCGCGCCATCGGTCAGGGATGGGCGGACGGCCTCAACGGTCTCGCCAGCGCTCACGGGTCGATGTCGCATGACCACGAGAGTCGGCCGTGATGGCTGGTCGGTTGCTTTCGACGTGAAGGTACGCCCGGTGGGACGGGCGTCGGGGCTTGGCGCCATCACGCCCCAGTGTGTCTGCCCCGCTCAGTCCTCGTCATGAGGCATCGGATGGGCTGCCTGATAGTCCGCGATGAGACTAGCCGGTAGCCGACCAGCCCGGCTCACCGGACGTCCAGTCGCTGCTGCCCAAGCGCGGACGAGGTGGGGTGCTGGAGTCGGGCCCTTTCTCGGGGCCGGGACTGTCCTGGTGCGTACGGTGGATGGAACTACGGCCTGGTGAGCCGTGCGCTGCGGGATGCCGTTCTCGATCACGTCTGCCAGTGATCGCAGCCTGGCTGCGACGACCGGTAGGGACGCGCAGGCGGAGTATTCGTCGTGCTTTACCTTCTCGGCGGCGGACACGACGGGAGACGTTAGGAAACCAATAGCTTGTTCGATCTCATTTTGATTGATCGGTGAGGCGGTCGTACTGGTCTTCAGCATGCGCCAGAGGTCGCGAACGCTCAGCCTGCCCTGGTTGTAGGCGATGTCCGTGGGGTCGTTGCCGCTTTCCCACAGTGCCTGGCCCACACGGTGCACGGCATCAAGCCGACGTTCCACTGCAGCCCAGACTCCCTCCACGCCACTGGTCGACCCGTCGGATCCGAAGAGCAGTTGGAAGATCTCCCGAGGGAGAAGTCTGGTGCTGGTCGATCGCACAAGCCAATCAGCGACCTCCTGTGCTGTTACGAGAGGAATGCGATCGCTGGTTGCTACGTATCGTGCAGGCACACGCATCAATCCACTGACCGAACAGATCCCACGAGTAGGGATCAGCCTGTCCGGCAGACTCCATGGAGTCAGCGCCACTTTCGAGACCTCATCTCGCTTCCCCGCGCGACGTCGAACGTCAGAAAGTGGGGAACCAGGCCGCCAGGCACTTGGCGATGGCTGGTATATCAATGTTGTCCTGCGCGACGTCCTCGACGAACGGACCGGCCACGGAGACGGGTGGCGGGGCGGTACCGGCGCTGACGCCGTTGAACCGCAGGAAGACACGCATGGCAAGCCAGGCGGTGCGCTTGTTGCCGTCGATCAGCGCGTGATTGCGCGCGACGGAGTGCAGCAGTGCCGCGGCCTTCTCGTGCAGCGTGGGATACACCTCGGCCCCGAACACGTTCGTCCGGGGCCGTTCGATCGCTGCCACCAAAAGTCCCATGTCACGCACGCTGTGCTCGGTACCGTTGACCGTGCGGGCGATGGCCAGGATCTCGTCGATATGGATGTAGCGCACTTGGGTCACTTCAGGTAGTCCAGGATCTCCGCATCGCTGTCCATCAGCTCGGCCAGGACGTCATCGACCTTCAGCTCGGCCCGGTGCTGGGCGTCACGGATGGCCTCGATGGCAAGTTCCTGCTTGCTGCGACCCTCCCGACGAGCCCGCTCGGTGAGCTTCGCGTCAAGGTCGTCGGGGAGTCGGAGTGTCATCGCCATACACAGATGATACCTGACCGGTATCACGATGGCGCGGTCGAGTCGCGTTCTCCAGCAACGCGCGGCCTAAGACGGTGGCTCACAGCGGTGGCGGAGGTGCAGCAGAGACTTCCGCTTCGAGCGTCATCCGGGCGTCAAGATTCTCCGAACGCCCCTCTATATGCGTCACCCATGCAGGCACCTCGCTCACGAAACCGCAGGTCAGCAAGGCGCAAAGATCAATCCCCCGCTCGAACCGCTGTACAGAGGGAAACAGATCGAGCAACCCACCCGGACAACAAAAGCGCAGGTCAGGATCCCTTGCCCACAGGCTCCAGAATCGCCACGCACTCCACATGGTGCGTCATCGGAAACAGATCGAACGCCCGCAGCGTCCGCACCCGGTACCCCCCGTCCCGGAAGTACGCCAGGTCGCGGGCCAGGGCGGCCGGGTCGCAGGCGACGTAGGCGATGCGGCGGGCGCCCAGGGTCGTGAGGTGCTGGACCGTTTTGCGGCCGGCGCCCGCGCGGGGCGGGTCGAGGAGGACGAGGTCGACCTCGGAGATTCCGGTGCCGGGCAGGACCGACTCGACCTTGCCCTGTTCCACCCTGACCCGGTCGAAGCCGGCCAGGTTGTGGCGGGCGTCCTCGACGGCGCGTTTGCCGGACTCGATGCCGAGGACCGCGCCCTGGTCGCCGACCCGGTCGGCGAGGGCGCCCGCGAAGAGGCCCACGCCGCAGTAGAGGTCCAGGGCCATGTCGCCCTTGCGGGGCAGCAGGCCCTGCATGACCGCCGTGACCAGGGTGTCGGCGGACTTCGGGTGGACCTGCCAGAAGCCGCCGGAGCCGACCCGGTAGGTGCGCCCGTCGGCGCGTTCGCGGACGAAGGGGCGGCCGTGGACGCGGTGGACGCCGCCGGCCCCGGCCCGTCCCTGAGACTCCCCTACCCGCATGACCGAGACCGGGCGGTCCAGTTCGACGAGGGGGAGGCGGGCGCCGGGCCTCGGGGTGAGGATGACCTGGCGGTCCTGGGAGCCGGTGGCCGCGATCGCCTCGACGGTCGACATGCCGGGCCACTCGCGCTGCTCGATGCCCAGCTCGCTGACGCCGTCCGCCGCGATGAGGCAGTGGTCGACCGGTTCGACCTCGTGGGAGCGGTGGCGGCGCAGGCCTGCGCGGCCGTCCGCGTCCACCGCGTACTGCACGCGGGTGCGCCAGGACGGGACCTGCCCTGCGGGGAGCTTGTCGCCCTCGGCCGGCATCACGGTGCCGTCCCAGCCGGCCTCCTCGGGGGTGAGCCCCGCGAGGCGCTCCAGCTGCTCGGCGACGACCTCGCCCTTCAGGCGGCGCTGGGCGCCCGGCTTGGCGTGCTGCCAGTCGCAGCCGCCGCAGCGGCCGGGGCCGGCGAACGGGCAGGGGGCCTCGATGCGGTCCTTGGAGGCGTCCAGGATCTCGACCGCGTCGGCACGCAGGAAGCGGGCGCCCTCCTCGCCCTCCGTCACCCGGGCCACGACCCGCTCGCCGGGCAGCGTGTGCCGGACGAACAGCACCTGCCCCTCGGACGTGCGGGCGATGCAGTGGCCGCCGTGGGCGACGGGGCCGACCTCGACCTCGTACTCCTCGCCCACCAGCGAGCCCGCCTTGGACTCCGCCCGGGACTCCGGCCCGGGCTCCGCCTGCGACTTCTTCGGTTCTGCCTGCATGGCGGGGTGACTCCAGAGAACGGGGGACGACAGAGGACAACAGCCGTCCAGTCTACGTGGACGAAGAGGGGTCCTTCGTACGGTCGTGGTGGGCGGGACCGCGGCGGACCGCGCCGGGGGCGCTCCAGTTCTGGCGCCTGCGGGCCCGGCGCCTGGCGGCCTCGGAGGACTCCAGCTGGTAGGGGACGGACGTGACCATGACGCCGGGCGTGAACAGCAGGCGCCCCTTGAGGCGCAGGGCGCTCTGGTTGTGCAGCAGGTGCTCGTACCAGTGGCCGACCACGTACTCCGGGATGATCACGGAGACTGCGTCGCGCGGGGACTCCTTGCGCAGGCCCTTGACGTACTCGATGACCGGCCGCGTGATCTCGCGGTACGGCGAGTCCAGCACCTTCAGGGGTACGGCGATGCCGCGCCGCTCCCACTCCTCCCGCAGGGCCTTCGTCTCGGCCGGGTCGACGTTGACGCTGAGCGCCTCCAGGCTGTCGGAGCGCATGAGCTTGGCGTAGGCGAGGGCGCGGAGCGTGGGGCGGTGGATCTTGGAGATCAGGACCACGGAGTGGACGCGGGAGGGCCGCACCATGTCGTCGGCCTGCGCCTCGTCGGGGTCCTCGGGGGCCGCGATCTCCTCGGCGACGCGGTCGTAGTGCTTGCGGATCGCCGTCATCGTGGCGAAGAAGATGCACATGCCGAGCAGGGCGACCCAGGCTCCGTGGGTGAACTTGGTGGCCAGCACGACGACCAGGACGAGTCCGGTGAAGAAGGCACCGAAGGCGTTGATCGCCCGGGAGCGGATCATGTGGCGGCGTCTGGCCGGGTCCCGTTCGGTGGTCAGGTTGCGGTTCCAGTGGCGGACCATGCCGATCTGGCTCAGCGTGAAGGACACGAACACGCCGACGATGTACAGCTGGATCAGCCGCGTGGAGTCGGCGCCGTAGACGACGACCAGGAGCATCGCCGCGCCCGCCAGGAGCACGATGCCGTTGGAGAAGGCCAGGCGGTCGCCGCGGGTGTGGAGCTGGCGCGGCAGGTAGCGGTCCTGGGCGAGGATCGAGCCGAGCAGCGGGAAGCCGTTGTACGCGGTGTTCGCGGCGAGGAAGAGGACGAGCGCGGTGGCGGCGGCCAGGACGACGAACAGGAAGCTGCCCTCGCCGAAGACCGCCTCGGCGACCTGCGAGATCACCGGGTGCTGGACGTAGTCCGCGCCGACCGCGACGCCGTTGTGGAAGAGGTCGGTGGCCGGGTTCTCCGACATGCGGACGTCCGTCGCCGAGGCGAGCGCGATGATGCCGCAGAACATGGTGACGGCGAGCAGGCCCATCATCGCCAGGGTGTTGCCCGCGTTCTTCGACTTGGGCTTGCGGAAGGCCGGGACACCGTTGGAGATCGCCTCGACGCCGGTGAGCGCGGCGCAGCCCGAGGAGAAGGCGCGCAGGAGGAGGAAGACCAGGGCGAAGCCCGCCAGGCCTCCGTGCTCCGGTTTGATCTCGTACTCCGCGGTCGGGGCGCGCATGCTGTCGCCCAGCACCAGGCCGCGGAACGCGCCCCACACGATCATGATGAAGACGCCCGCGACGAAGACGTACGTCGGGATCGCGAAGAGGGTGCCCGACTCCCTGACCCCGCGCAGGTTCATCAGCGTCAGCAGCAGGATCACGGCGACCGCGCACAGGACCTTGTGCTCGACGACGAAGGGGATCGCCGAGCCCAGGTTCTCGATGCCGGAGGAGATGGAGACCGCGACCGTCAGGACGTAGTCCACCAGCAGGGCGCTGGCCACGGTCAGACCGGCCTTCGGGCCCAGGTTGGTGGTGGCCACCTCGTAGTCGCCGCCGCCGCTCGGGTAGGCGTGGACGTTCTGCCGGTAGGAGGCGACGACGGTGAACATCAGGACGACGACCGCGACCGCGATCCAGGGGCTGAAGTGGTACGCCGACACGCCCGCGATGGACAGGACCAGCAGCACCTCGCCGGGCGCGTAGGCAACCGAGGACAGCGGGTCGGACGCGAACACGGGGAGGGCGATGCGCTTCGGCAGGAGCGTCTCGCCCAGCCGGTCGCTGCGCAGTGCGCGCCCGATCAGGATCCGCTTGGGCACGTCGGTCAGTTTGGACACAACAGAGGATCGTAAGCGTTCGAACGAGCGACCGCCTACCCGCCACCCCCGAACCGCCCGCCGTCTGCCCTACGGGTGAATTCGCGGGACGGGGCGGCTGGGAATTCCGCAGGTGACGGGGTTCGCATGCCTATATGACCAGCACCGGTCGAAGGCTGTCCGTCGCGCTGAGGGAGTTCCCATGCATCTGTCCGCGGAGCTGATCGGCGGCGCCGTCACGCTCGTCGGCCTCGGAATCCTGACGTTCGCCAGCGTGCGCAGCATCGGGCGACGGGGAACGCCGGCGGAGGGCTGGCCCGAGCGGCCCTGCGTACCCGCGGGGGACGAACTCCGCCGTCCGTGATGCGTCGTCGGTGTTGCGTCGCCTTGCGTCGTCGGTGATCCGCCGTCCGTGACCCACGCTCGCGCGCTTGCATCCGCGCCCTGCGGCTCTCACCCTCGCTTCCGTCTCGTCCCTCCCCACTCCCCCGGCCGCCATGGCCGCCCACCCCGGCGGGGTGGTGCCGCGGCGGGCGGGCATGATGGTGGCATGCGGCTCCCGACGGGGCCGCATGTGTGTGCCCGTCGAGCCGAAAGAGGAAGATGAACGGGACGTTCACCCCGCTCAGTGGGCTGAGAAGAAGAGTGGTGTAAGCCGTGCACATTGTCATCATGGGCTGCGGGCGGGTCGGCTCCGCTCTCGCCCAGAACCTGGAACAGCAGGGGCACACGGTCGCCGTGATCGACCAGGACCCCACCGCCTTCCGGCGTCTCGGTTCCTCTTTCGGCGGCCGCCGGGTCACCGGCATCGGCTTCGACCAGGACACCCTGCGCGAGGCCGGCATCGAGGACGCCGGTGCCTTCGCCGCCGTGTCCAGCGGGGACAACTCGAACATCATCGCCGCCCGCGTGGCCCGCGAGATGTTCGGCGTCGAGAACGTCGCCGCCCGTATCTACGACCCCCGACGCGCCGAGGTCTACCAGCGGCTGGGCATCCCCACCGTGGCCACCGTCCGCTGGACGGCCGACCAGATGCTGCGCCGGCTGCTCCCCTCGGGCGCCGAGCCGCTGTGGCGCGATCCCACGGGCGGGGTGCAGCTCGCCGAGGTGCACACCTCGTCGTCCTGGGTCGGTCACAAGATCAGCCGGCTCCAGGAGGAGACGGGAGTGCGGGTGGCCTTCGTCACGCGGCTCGGGGAGGCGATCCTGCCCTCCTCGCAGACGGTGCTGCAGGAGGGTGACCTGGTGCACGTGATGATGCGCACCGACGAGGTCCACAAGGTCGAGGCGGCGTTCGCCAAGGGTCCCGAAGAGGAGGGCGGTCACTGATGAGGGTCGCCATTGCCGGTGCCGGCGCGGTCGGCCGTTCGATCGCGGGCGAGCTGCTGGAGAACGGCCACGAAATCCTGCTCATCGACAAGGCGCCGACCGCCATCTCGGTCGAGCGGGTCCCGATGGCGGAGTGGCTGCTCGCCGACGCGTGCGAGATCACGTCCCTGGACGAGGCGGCGCTGCAGCGCTGCAACGTCGTGATCGCCGCGACGGGCGACGACAAGGTCAACCTGGTCGTGTCGCTGCTGGCCAAGACGGAGTACGGCGTCCCGCGGGTCGTTGCCCGGGTGAACAACCCGAAGAACGAGTGGCTCTTCAACGAGTCCTGGGGCGTGGACGTCGCCGTCTCCACCCCGCGTCTGATGTCGGCCCTGGTGGAGGAGGCGGTGAGCGTCGGCGACCTGGTCCGGCTGCTGCGCTTCAGCCACGGCGACGCCAACCTCGTCGAGCTGACCCTGCCGGAGGAGTCGGCGCTGGCCGGCACCCAGGTCGGCGACGTCCAGTGGCCGGAGGACACGTCCCTGGTGACGATCATCCGCGGCACCCGGGTGCTGACGCCGTCGCGGGAGGACTCCCTGGAGGCGGGTGACGAACTGCTGTTCGTCGCGGCGCAGGCCCGTGAGGAGCAGCTGGAGGACCTGCTGTCGGCCCGGCGGCGGCCGGACGGCACGGTCTGAGGCCCGAGGCCCGAGATCCGAGCCTGGGTCTGAGTCTGAGGCCTGAGTCTGAGGTCTGGACAAGGCGACCCGGCGAGACGTACTGCACCGTCTCGCCGGGTCGTCCTGTCCGTCAGGCCTTGCGGTGTCTGCCGCCGCGCAGGTCGGCGCCCTCTCCGGGGGCTCCGTCGGTTTCGCCGGCTCCGGACGGTCCCGGAAGGGTGCCGTCGGTGTCCCGGTCGTGCCGCTCACGCGCGGCCTTCTCCGCCTTCTCGGCCTCCTCCGCCGCCTCCATCTCCGCGAACACGTCGATGGGCGCCGGCGCCTTGGCCAGGAAGACCCAGGTCAGCCAGACGGCGAGCAGGAAGGGCGGGATCTTCAGGGTGACCAGGACCCAGCCGAGCTGCTCGGTGTCCGCCCACCAGTACAGCGGGAAGAGGATCGCGGACTTGGCGAGCAGGATGAGGCCCCACGCGTAGCTGGCCTTCGTGTACGCCTTCTTGCGGCCCGGGTTGCGGGTGCGCCAGGAGAGGTTTTCCTTGAAGACCGGTCCGAGGATCAGCCCGATGAGCGGCACTCCGGCCAGCGAGGTGACGATGTAGGCGAGGGCCAGGCCGAGGGTGTAGAGCATGCCCGGCAGATAGAAGTTCTTGGCGTTGTCGGTCATCATCGCGAAGACCACGCCGAAGGCGACACCGAAGACCCCGCTGAACGCGTGCTTGACGGTGTCCTTCATCACCAGCCGGACCACGACCAGCACCACCGACACGGCCAGGGCCGCGATCGCCGACATGTGCAGGTCGTTGTTGAGCGTGAAGATGGTGACGAAGAGCAGGCCCGGCAGCACCGTCTCGATCATGCCCCGCACGCCGCCGAACGCCTCGAACAGCGCGGCCTCCGTCACCGCGCGGGAGTCGTCGGCCTCTGTCGTCTCTTCGGTCGGCTTGTCGAGCGACGTCACCGGCTACTCCCGTCCGAGGGGTCTCAGTTCGTATTTCGGGTTGAAGAGCACCCGGCGGCCGTGGCTCATGGAGATCCGGCCCGATGCGATGAGCTTGCGCCCCGGCTCTATGCCCACGATGGAGCGTCTGCCCAGCCACACCACGTCGAGGGCGGCGGACCCGTCGAACAGCTCGGCCTCCAGGGCCGGGACGCCCGCGCGCGGTCGCAGGGTGACCGTGCGCAAGGTACCAGTAACCGACACGACCTGCCGGTCCTGGCAGTCTCCGATGCGGGTGCAGCCGGTAGTGTCCGTGTCCTCGCGCAGTTCCTCCGACTCCAGGTCCTCCTGTGACGAGGAGAGCCGGTCGAACATGCGCCGGAACCGGCCCACCGGCTTGTCGGAACGCGGAGCAGCACTCATATCTGAAGCGTACCGGGGCCCGCCGACAGCCATGCACCCGTCCCGGGACGGGATGGCGGGGCTCACGTTCCGGGCACCTCCCGCTCACTTCTCGAAGCGGTATCCCATGCCGGGCTCGGTGACGAAGTGCCGGGGGTGTGCGGGGTCGGCCTCCAGTTTGCGGCGCAGCTGGGCCATGTAGACCCGCAGGTAGTTCGTCTCCGTCCCGTACGACGGCCCCCACACCTCCTGCAGCAGCTGCCTCTGGCTGACCAGGCGTCCCGTGTTGCGCACCAGCACCTCCAGCAGGTGCCACTCGGTGGGCGTCAGGCGTACGTCCCGCCCGCCGCGGTGGACCTTCTTCGCGGCGAGGTCGACGGTGAACTCCGCGGTGTCCACGATCACGTCGTCCTCGCCGCCGGGGACCGGCTCGGAGCGGCGGACGGCGGCCCGCAGCCGGGCCAGCAGCTCGTCCATGCCGAAGGGCTTGGTGACGTAGTCGTCGGCGCCCGCGTCGAGCGCCTCGACCTTCTCGTCGGAGGAGTGGCGGGCGGAGAGCACCAGGATCGGCACCCGGGTCCAGCCTCGCAGGCCTCTGATCACCTCGACGCCGTCCATGTCCGGCAGGCCCAGGTCCAGCACCACCACGTCGGGCTGGCGGGCGGCGGCGAGCTGAAGGGCGGTGGCACCGTCGTGGGCGGCGTCGACGTCGTAGTGGCGCGCCTTGAGGTTGATCACGAGGGCGCGCACGATCTGCGGTTCGTCGTCGATCACGAGGACGCGGGTCATCCGGCGGCCTGCCTTTCTGCTGTCGCTGGGTGGGGGGCCGGTGCGGGCCGGCCCACCGCGCGGAGGGTGAGCACCATGGTGAGGCCGCCGCCGGGTGTGTCCTCGGCGTTCAGCGTGCCGCCCATCGCCTCGGCGAAGCCCCGGGCCACGGCCAGTCCGAGCCCGACCCCGGCTCCGCGCGGGGCGTCGCCGTACCGCTGGAAGGGCTCGAAGATACGGTCCTTGGCCTCGTCGGGCACGCCCGGCCCCCGGTCGACGACCCGTACCTCCACGCGGTCCGCGAGGGCGCTGGCGGCGACCAGGACGGTCCGGCCGGCCGGACTGTACTTGACGGCGTTCTCCACCAGGTTGGCCATCGCCCGCTCCAGGAGCCCGGCGTCCACGGCGACCATGGGCAGCGTCTCCGGGATGTCCAGCTCCGCGCTCCCCTCGGGCACCCCGCCGAGCGCCATCGGCGCCACCTCGTCGACGTCGATCTCGCGGATCAGCGGCGTGACCGTGCCGGTCTGCAGGCGGGACATGTCGAGCAGGTTGCCCACGAGGTGGTCGAGGCGGTCGGCGCCCTCCTCGATGCCCTCCAGCAGCTCGGCCTGGTCCTCCTCCGACCACGCCACGTCGTCGGACCTGAGGCTCGTCACCGCCGCCTTGATGCCGGCCAGCGGCGTGCGCAGGTCGTGGCTGACCGCGGCGAGCAGCGCGGTGCGGATGCGGTTGCCCTCGGCCAGGGCGCGGGCCCGGTCGGCCTCCTCGCGCAGGCGGCGCCGGTCCAGTACGACCGCTGCCTGGACGGCGAAGGCGGCCAGGACCCGGCGGTCCTCGGCGGGCAGGACGCGGCCGGTCAGCGCGAGGGCCATGTGGTCGCCGACCGGCATGTCCACGTCGGCGTCCTCCGGGCGCTCCACGGGCGGACCCGACCCCGCGCGGCCCGCGCAGGTCCAGGGCGCCACGTCGCCCTCCCGCTCCAGCAGGGCGGCCGATTCCATGCCGAAGGTCTCGCGCACACGTTCCAGGAGCGTCTCAAGGCTGGTCTCGCCGCGCAGCACGTCACCGGCCAGGAAGGAGAGGATCTCCGACTCGGCGCGCAGCCTGGCCGCCTGGTGGGTGCGGCGGGCGGCGAGGTCGACGACCGAGGCCACGGAGAGCGCGACACCGACGAATATGGCGAGCGCAAGGATGTTCCGGGGGTCGGCGATGGTGATCCGGTTGACGGGCGGCGTGAAGAACCAGTTCAGCAGCAGCGACCCGACGGCGGCCGAGGCGAGCGCCGGGAACAGCCCGCCGAGCAGGGCGGCGGCGACGGTCAGGGCCAGGTACAGCAGCACGTCGTTGGCGAGCCCGAGGTGTACGGCGCTGAGCAGCAGGGTCAGCAGCACCGGTCCGCCGAGCCCGGTGAACCAGCCCCAGACGATCCGGGAACGCCCGAGCCGCGCTCCCCTGGCCACCGGCAGTCCGCGGCCCTTGGCGACCTCCTCGTGGGTCACGATGTGGACGTCCAGGTCGGGCCCGGACTCGCGGGCGACCGTGGCGCCGACGCCGGGGCCGAAGACGTACTGCCAGGCCTTGCGGCGCGAGGAGCCGAGGACGATCTGGGTGGCGTTGACGCCGCGCGCGAAGTCCAGCAGCGCGGCCGGTATGTCCTCGCCGAGGACGTGGTGGAAGGTACCGCCGAGGTCCTCCACGAGGGTGCGCTGCACCGCCAGCTCCTTCGGGGAGGCCGAGGTCAGCCCGTCGCTGCGGGCTATGTACACGGCCAGCACCTCGCCGCCGGCGCCCTTCTCGGCGAGGCGCGCGGCCCTCCGTATCAGCGTCCGGCCCTCGGGGCCGCCGGTCAGGCCGACCACGATGCGTTCGCGCGAGCCCCAGATCTTCGAGACGCGGTGCTCGCTGCGGTACTGCTGGAGGTACTCGTCGGCCCGGTCCGCCACCCACAGCAGCGCCAGCTCGCGCAGGGCGGTGAGGTTGCCGGGGCGGAAGTAGTTGGACAGGGCCGCGTCGACCTTGTCCGGCTGGTAGATGTTGCCGTGGGCCATGCGGCGGCGCAGTGCCTGGGGCGACATGTCGACCAGCTCGATCTGGTCCGCGCGCCGCACCACCTCGTCCGGCACGGTCTCCCGCTGCCGTACGCCGGTGATCGACTCCACGACGTCACCGAGTGACTCCAGGTGCTGGATGTTGACGGTCGAGACGACGTCGATGCCTGCGGCGAGCAGTTCCTCGACGTCCTGCCAGCGCTTGGCGTTGCGCACGCCGGGGACGTTGGTGTGGGCCAGTTCGTCCACCAGTGCCACGCGTGGGGCACGGGCCAGGACCGCGTCCAGGTCCAGCTCGGTGAAGACGGCGCCGCGGTACTCGACCTCCCGGCGCGGCACCTGCTCCAGACCGCGCAGCAGTACCTCGGTGCGGGCGCGGCCGTGGTGCTCGACGAAGGCGACCACGCAGTCGGTGCCCCGCTCGACGCGCCGGTGCGCCTCGGCCAGCATCGCGTACGTCTTGCCGACGCCGGGTGCCGCACCGAGGTAGATCCGAAGCTTGCCGCGTCCCATGGCCCCATTGTCTTCCGGTCGGCGCTGAGTGCGCAGCGTCGACCTTACGGCCCACAATCGCGACAAATCGGGGCGGGGGTGTGGATGCCGGTCGTCTTTGACGGAACTCTGACGCCGGAGTCGGCGCCGCAGCGTCACTGCTCGGCGATCTCCCCGTCCCGCAGCTCCAGCACCCGGTCGGCGAGGTCGAGCAGGGTGGCGTCGTGGGTGGCGACCAGGGCGGTGACCCGTTCGCTGCGTACGACGGCCCGCAGCAGCTCCATCACGGAGTGCCCGGTCTCGGCGTCCAGCTGGCCGGTGGGCTCGTCGGCGATGAGCAGGGCCGGGTTGTTGGCGAGGGCGCGGGCGACGGCGACGCGCTGCTGCTGGCCGCCGGAGAGCTCGCCGGGCCGCTGGGCGGCGTGGTCGGCGAGGCCGACGAGGGAGAGCAGCAGGCCGACGCGCTCCTCGCGCTCACGCGGGGCGGCGCGGCGCAGCCGCATCGGCACACCGACGTTCTCGGCGGCCGTGAGGATCGGGACGAGCCCGAAGGACTGGAAGACGAAGCCGATCCGGTCCCGGCGCAGGGCGAGCAGCCCGTCCTCGTCGAGCCCGGCCAGGTCCTGGCCGTCGACCTCGATCCGCCCGGCGTCGGGTGCGTCGAGCCCGCCGACGACGTTGAGCAGCGTGGTCTTCCCCGATCCGGACCGACCCTTGAGGGCGACCAGCTCACCGCGCGGCACCTCGAAGGAGACGCCGCGCAGGGCGTGCACGGCGGCGCCGCCCTGCCCGTACGACTTCCGTACGTCCTCGACGCGCACCATCGTCTCGGTGACCACCTGGGCCATGTGCCCCTCCCCCGCCGTGCGACCGGGCGCCAGTATCACCGGCGGGCACCCGCAGGTTCAACGGCCGGCTCCGGATCCACCGCGGCGCCGGCCCGCTCCGGGCACCGGCTCCGTGAGCGCGGCGGTCACCTCCGGCGACGGCTGCGGGCGCCCCGCTCTGCCGCGCGGGCCGCCGACCCGTGGCCGTCCCGTCGTGCCGTCCGGACGCACGGAGGGTTCGCGAAGGGCCCGCGGCGGCGAGGACGCCCGGTGCCTCCACGGCAGCCCCCTTCGGCCCGTCAGGCAAGAGGCGTCGCCGAGCGGCCGTCGAGCCCCGGCACCCGAAGCGTCTGCCCGCTCCCGGTGCCGCAGAACCCGTGCCTGCGGCGGGCGCGCGCCCGCCCCCGCGAGCGTGAGCCCACCCCGGGCGGGCGGTCGCGCCTCCCCGGTTTTCCATGACACGGAGGGCCGCACCCCTCAGGGGCGCGGCCCTCGTCGCGTGCGTCCGTACGTCTTCGGGTACGTATCGCCTTCGGATACGTACCCGAAGACGTACGGAGTCGTTGCCTAGCGGACTTCGGTGATCTCCGGTCCGCGCTGGAGCTGGCCCATGCCTCCGGCGAAGCGGGAGCCCTCCTCCTGCTGGACGCCCTCGGGAACCATCTGCGCGTCGTTCGGCAGCTTGAGGACGAGGGGGTCGCGCGGGGCCATCGGGCCGTCGCCGCGGACCACGACCGTGTCCCGGAAGATCTGCTCCAGCAGACCCGCGGCCTGCGGCTGCACCGCACCCTGGCCGGAGATCACTCCGCGCAGGAACCAGCGCGGCCCGTCCACGCCGACGAACCGCACGACCTGGAAGCCGCCGGTGCCGTCCGGCAGCTGGACCGGCACCTGGGCCCGCAGCTCCCAGCCCAGCGGGCCCTCGACCTCGTCGATGATGCCGCCCTGCTGGGTGATGCCGGAGGCGATCTCCTCGCGCACCTCGCCCCAGATGCCCTCGCGCTTGGGCGCGGCGAAACCCTGGAGCTGGATGGCGCTGTCGCGCAGGACGACGGTCGCGGCGACGATCGCGTCGCCCGCGACCTCCACCCGCAGTTCCATGCCGTCGACACCGGGGACGAACAGGCCGCCCAGGTCCACCCGGCCCTCGGCGGGGTCGCGGACCTCGCTGCTGTCCCAGGGTCCGTCGGGGCGCGGCTCGGGCTCGAGCCGCACGCGTTCGCGCTCCTCGTCCGCCTCGGTGTCGACGCTGTCGACGACCTGCTCGGTCTCGCCGGCCGCGTCCTCGGCGGCATCCATCTTCTTGCGACGTCCGAACACGTCACTGTCCTTCCCGGTCGGATACGACCGAAGCGTATCGATTCCCACCCGTCGGGCCGCCCTCGGCGACCTGACCGCTTGTGCCGCTTGCACGGTCCCATCCGGCGTGGCCGCCGGTGGACCCGAAGCCCCCCTCGGCCCGCGCCGAGTCGGGAAGTTCCGCGACCTGACGGAAGCGGACCCTCTCGACCTGCTGGACGACCAGTTGGGCAATCCGGTCGAAGCGCTCGAACCGCACGCTCTCGCGCGGGTCGAGATTCACCACGATCACCTTGATCTCCCCACGGTACCCGGCATCAATCGTCCCCGGGGCATTCACGAGGGCGACGCCGCAGCGCGCGGCCAGTCCGGAACGTGGGTGCACGAAGGCCGCGTACCCCTCGGGCAGCGCCACAGACACACCGGTGGGCAGTACGGCGCGTTCGCCGGGTGCCAGCTCGCAGCCGACAGTGGTGCACAGGTCGGCGCCCGCGTCCCCGGGCTGCGCGTACGCCGGGAGCGGTACGTCGGGGTCGACGCACCGGATCAGGACCTCGAGACCGGCGTCGCTCACGGGTTCACCTCGAAGGCGCGGGCCCGGCGGACCTGGTCGGGGTCGTCCATGGCGGCACGGATATCCTCGTCGCGCCCGTTCTCGACGAAGTGATCGACCTTGACCTCGACGAACAGGGCGTCCGCGCGGACGGCCACGGGGCCTTCGGGGCCGCCGATCCGGCCGGTGGCGGTGGAGTAGATCTTCCGGCCGGCGACCGCCGTCACCTCGGCCTCCAGGTACAGCGTCGTGTCCACGGGCACCGGCAGCCGGAAGTCGGTCTCCAGCCGTCCGGTCACCGCGATCGTGCGCAGCAGCCAGTTCAACGAGCCGAGGGTCTCGTCCAGGGCGCTCGCCAGCACACCGCCGTGCGCCAGGCCGGGGGCGCCCTGGTGGGCGGGGCGCACGGTGAACTCGGCGGTGATCGACACGCCTTCACCGGCCCGCGCCTGGAGGTGCAGTCCGTGCGGCTGGTCGCCTCCGCAGCCGAAGCACTGGCCGTAATGGGCGCCGAGCAGCTCGCCGGGGGCGGGCGCCTCGGGGTGCCGTACGGGTTTCACGGCGTCGGCAGGGGGCTGGAGACCTGGGGAAGTACCACTCACAGGCGCAGACCTTACCCGCGCGTCGGCCGATCACCGATACCGTGCCAAGCTTGGTCCATGCAGCTCTCCACGGCCCCGTACGAAGAACGCCTCACCGCGCCCCGTTCCTGGTGGCTGGTCTCCTTCCTCGTGGGGCTCGCGTTCGCGCTGATCCTGCTGCCCCTCGGCACGCTGCCCATGCTGGGCGGCCTGGCGGGCGGTACGGCGGTGGCGGCCGTGGCGGCCAGTTCGTACGGCGCGGTGCGCATCCGCGTGGTGGGCGACTCGCTGATCGCGGGCGAGGCGAAGGTGCCGGTCACGGCGCTGGGCGAGGCGGAGATCCTCGATCCGGAGGAGGCCCGCGCCTGGCGTACGTACAAGGCCGACACCCGGGCGTTCCTGCTGCTGCGCGCCTACATCCCGCGGGCCGTGCGCGTGGTGGTCACCGATCCGCAGGACCCGACTCCCTACCTGTACCTGTCGACGCGCGAGCCGGAGCGGCTGATCGAGGCGCTGACGGCGGCGAAGGCGGCGGCCGCGTAACGGGGGACCGGACGCAGCGGGGCGGGCGGGTCAGCGGTCTTCTTTGCCGAAGCTTTCCCGGGGACCGACCGGAGACCGGTCGGGGACCTAGCTTCTCCGAGGACCGGGACCGGGACCGGGACCGGGGCCGAGACCGGGGCGGGGGCCTCTCCCGGGGCCGGGGCTCGTCCCGTGGCCGCTTCCGGTCTCCTCGGTGATCTCGCCCATCTCCAGGGCGTACTGCGGCTTCTCCAGGGCGGGAAGGTCCGCCAGAGCGCTCCAGGCGACCTGCCGCTTGCGCAGGTCGGTGCGGATCCTGGCGGCCAGCTTGCCGGTGTCGCGGCGGTTCATGACGGCACCCACGGCGGCGCCCACCATGAAGGGCATCAGGTTCGGCAGGTTGCGCACCATGCGCTTCATGATCTGCTGGCGCAGCTGGCGCTTCATGTGGCTGTTCATCGCCGAGCCGACGGTCGACGGCTTGGACACGTCGACACCGCGTTCGTCCGACCAGGAGTTCAGGTACGCGGTGCTGCGCCGGGCGAGATTTCCCGGCGGGCGTACGCCGTAGACCTCGTGGAGTTCGGCGATCAGCTTGAGCTCGATCGCCGCGACGCCGGTGACCTCGGCGGCCAGTTCCGTGGGCATCGCGGGCGGTACGGGCATCATCGCGGCCGCTCCGATCCCGGCTCCCACGGTCGCGGTGCCCCGGGTCGCGCCGGCCACGAGCCGGTCGGCGAGTTCCTCGGGTCCGAGGCCGGGGAACTGCCTGCGGAGCGTCGCCAGGTCGCGTACGGGCACGCGCGGTGCCAGTTCGATGATCCGGTCGGCGAGGTGGGCCAGGGCCGCTCTGGCCCGGGCGCCGCCGTTGCGGACGCCCTGTCCGGCCTTGTGCCGGAACGCCGCTGCCCTGCGCCGGGCAGCGGGTGCCGGCGGCTGTGCGGTCGCCGGGAGGTCACTCCGGCCGACCACTGGTTCGAGCGGGGCCGTCCCCGTGTCGGTCGGGCCCCGCTCGTCGTCACGCGCGCTGTACGGACCGCCCTGCGGCCCTTGGTCCGCTCCCCGCCGGGGGAAGCGGCGCTTCCAGGGAGGGGTCGAGCCAGTCACGGCCGACCCCGCCTCAGTCGCAGTCGCGGCAGATCGGCTGACCGTTCTTCTCCCGGGCCAGCTGGCTGCGGTGGTGCACCAGGAAGCAGCTCATGCAGGTGAACTCGTCCTGCTGCTTCGGCAGTACACGGACCGCCAGCTCCTCGTTGGAGAGGTCGGCTCCGGGCAGTTCGAGGCCTTCCGCGGCCTCGAACTCGTCGACGTCGACGGCCGAGGCGGACTTGTCGTTCCGCCGGGCCTTCAGCTCTTCGAGGCTGTCCGAGTCGACGTCGTCGTCGGTCTTGCGTGGAGTGTCGTAATCGGTTGCCATGGTCGCTCTCCCCCTCTGGGTGTCTGCGGTGTCTTCAGCGCACGTAACGCGTGAGAGGCCGGACTTGTGCCCGACCTGAGGCGGAGATTTTGCCTCACATCAAGGTCTGTTACTCAATCGACACCCAACCGGACTCCTCATGAGTGATCGGCTTGGATGGCGATGGGGACCGTACACGGTCGTAATACCGCACTTCAAAGGCGTCTCACCGTGTACTTCCCGTGATCAGGACCCCTGAAAACCGGGATTTTCCCGGCTTTCCGACAGGGTGCATGATCACGGAGAGTGGATGACGAGAAAGCCTCCGCTGTGATCGATCACACAGGCGATGCCCGGGCCGATGGCCTGGGAATTCCGCTAAAAGCGAACATTCCTGGGCCTCGAACAAGGGATGTCGAGGTCATGATCTCAGACGGGCAGGGTGACGCGCATCACGAGCCCCCCGCCCTCGCGCGGCTGCGCGTAGATGTGTCCGCCGTGCGCGCGGGCCACGGACCGCGCGATGGACAGCCCGAGGCCGACACCCTTGTCGCTGCCCGTCCGCTCCGTACGCAGCCGCCGGAAGGGCTCGAAGAGGTTGTCGACCTCGTACGCCGGGACGACCGGTCCCGTGTTGGTGACCACGAGGACCGCCTGGCCGTTCTCCAGCGCCGTGGTGACCTCCACCCAGCCGTGTTCGGCCACGTTGTAGCGAACGGCGTTCTGGACGAGGTTCAGGGCGATCCGCTCCAGCAGGACGCCGTTGCCCTGGACCACCGCGGCCTCGCGGGTGCCGCGGATCTCGACGCCCTTGGCCTCCGCCTCGCCGTGCGCCTGGTCGAGGGCCTGCCCGGCCACCTCGGCGAGGTCCACCGGCTTGCGTTCGACGATCTGGTTGTCGCTGCGGGCGAGCAGCAGCAGCCCCTCGACCAGCTGCTCGCTGCGTTCGTTGGTGGCCAGCAGGGTCTTGCCCAGCTGCTGGAGCTCGACGGGCGCGTTCGGATCGGACAGGTGCACCTCGAGGAGGGTGCGGTTGATCGCGAGCGGAGTGCGCAGCTCGTGGGAGGCGTTGCCGACGAAGCGCTGCTGGGCGGTGAAGGCCCGCTGCAGCCGCTCCAGCATGTCGTCGAAGGTGTCCGCCAGCTCCTTCAGCTCGTCGTCCGGGCCGTCCAGCTCGATCCGGCGGGACAGGTCGGAGCCTGCCACGGCGCGTGCGGTGCGGGTGATCCGGCCGAGCGGCGAGAGGACGCGTCCGGCCATCGCGTAGCCGAAGGCGAAGGCGATCACGGCCAGACCGAGGAGCGCCAGGAGGGAGCGGCTGAGCAGGTTGTCCAGGGCCACCTTGCGCTGGTGGTCCATGCAGTCGCTGATCGCGGCGTTGAAGTCGGACAGCGACAGGTTGCCGTTGTCGACCACGGGGCAGTCGCTGCTGGAGACCCTGAGGTCGGTGAAGTCGACGATCTTGTACAGCGGCTGGTTGCCGCTGCGCACCGCCTGGGCGGCGAGCAGGTAGATGATCGACAGCAGCAGGATGCCGGCGATGAGGAACATGCCGCCGTACAGCAGCGTGAGCCTTATCCGGATGGTGGGGCGCAGCCACGGCAGGGGGGTGGCCGAGCGCGGGTCCCACGTCGGTTTCGGAGGCGCCCCGGGGGGCGCGGGTGTCGTCGCCACGGTCGATCAGATCCGGTAGCCGGAGCCGGGCACGGTGACGATGACGGGCGGTTCGCCGAGCTTGCGGCGCAGGGTCATGACGGTCACGCGCACGACGTTGGTGAACGGGTCGGTGTTCTCGTCCCAGGCCTTCTCCAGCAACTGCTCCGCGGAGACCACGGCGCCCTCGCTGCGCATGAGCACTTCGAGAACCGCGAACTCCTTGGGCGCGAGCTGCACCTCCTTGCCGTCGCGGAAGACCTCGCGGCGGTTGGGGTCGAGCTTGATCCCGGCCCGCTCCAGGACGGGCGGCAGGGGCACGCTGGTGCGCCGGCCCAGGGCGCGCACGCGGGCGATCAGCTCGCTGAAGGCGAAGGGCTTGGGCAGGTAGTCGTCGGCGCCGATCTCCAGGCCCTCGACCCGGTCGCTGACGTCGCCGGAGGCCGTGAGCATCAGCACGCGCGTGGGCATGCCCAGCTCGACGATCTTGCGGCACACGTCGTCGCCGTGCACGAGGGGGAGGTCGCGGTCGAGGACGACCACGTCGTAGTCGTTGACGCCGATGCGCTCCAGGGCGGCCGCACCGTCGTACACGACGTCGACGGCCAAGGCCTCCCGGCGAAGTCCGGTGGCCACCGCATCGGCGAGCAGTTGCTCGTCCTCGACGACGAGTACGCGCACGTCGCTTGTCCTTCCTGTGTCCGCCCGCGCCCGCCTGTCGGGCGCACGAGGGCAGGGGCCTGGTGGGTGTGTTGCCTCCATCCTGCCCTTTTCAGCCATAAGTCGGCTGTAAGACAGGGGACGCCGCAGGACAGGGGACAGCGGGACCAGGGCGCGGCCCCGGCGGCGAGGAGGCGAGGGACCGGGAGCGAGGGACCGGGAGCGAGGGACCGGGAGCGAGAGGCCGGGCGCCGGGAGCCGGAAAAGGTACGGAAGCGGGAATGCGAGATTTTCTCGCGCGGTTGAGGTTTCCGCGAAGGGGAGCTGGGGGAGGACGGGTTTACACCCCGCGATCACGCTCTGCCCGTACCGCGTCACCGCGCGGTACGCGGTGGTCCGCTTCCGCAGAGCGGGCGTGGGTGTCCGGCACCGTCGCTGCCCGGCCGGGCAGCGCTGGGCACTCCGCAGGAGACGTGATCGCCCCTTCCGAACGGCACACCCCCGTGCCAATGACCCACGACCAGGACGAGGGGGCGCAGCATGGACGCTTTCACCGCAGGACTTCTGCAGCGCATAAAGACGACCGAGTCCGACCTGTCCCGGGCCCGCGACGAGGGCGACGAGTTCCTTGTCGAGGTGGAGCTGGGAGAGCTCGACGATCTGCGCCGCCTCGCTGCCGAGCACGGTGTGGAGGTCGGCGCGACCAACGCCTGACCGGCTCGTGAACAGTCCGTGAAGGGCAGGCAGGGCCAGCAGAACAAGCAGGACAAGGACAAGGCCCCGGCGGGATCCAGCGCCGGGGCTTCGTCGTGCGGGTGGCCGTCCGGCGGCGGTGCGCGGCCCGGGCGGGCGGGGCAGCAGGCGGGCGGAACCGTCGTCGGCCGGGCAGCGACCGGGGCGCGGCCCGCCCGCTCGCACGGCGCCGCCCGTGGCAGGGCGCGGCGGTCTCGCCGCTGCTGCGGCTGGTCCCGCCGGGCGGTGCCGGTGCCCCGCCCGGCGGGCCGGGCCTACGCGCCGAGGTCCGTCAGGAGGCGCTGGAGGGGTGCGAAGACGGACGGGGTGGCCGCGATCGTCAGGGTGCCGGACGGGCGCTCGCCGGGCCGCCCTCCGGTCACCGCGCCCGCCTCGCGGGCGATCAGGTCGCCCGCCGCGAGGTCCCAGGGGTGCAGGCCCCGCTCGTAGTACCCGTCGAGGCGTCCCGCGGCGACGTCGCACAGGTCGATCGCGGCGGAGCCGCCGCGCCGGATGTCCCGGACCAGCGGAATGAGCCGCCGCGCGATCTCGGCCTGCTCCGCGCGGACGTCGGCGACGTAGTTGAAACCGGTGGAGACCAGCGCCTGGTCCAGCGGGGCCGCGGCCCGGCAGGAGAGTCTGCGCTCGCCCTCCCAGGCTCCCGTCGCCCAGGCCCCGCCGCCCAGCACCGCGTGGTAGGCCTCCCCCCGCATCGGCGCCGCGACCGCCGCCGCCACCCGCTCGCCGTCCTGCTCGGCGGCGATGGAGACGGCCCAGGTCGGCAGCCCGTAGAGGTAGTTGACCGTGCCGTCGAGCGGGTCGACGACCCAGCGGACGCCGCTCGTGCCCTCCGTGGCGGAACCCTCTTCGCCGAGGATCCCGTCGTCGGGCCGCCGGTCGGCGATCAGCCCGGTGATCAGCTTCTCCGCGGCGATGTCCATCTCGGTGACCACGTCGATCGGGCTGGACTTGGTGGCGGCGACCGCGAGGTCGGCCGGACGGCCGTCCCGCAGCAGCGTGCCCGCGCGGTGGGCGGCCTCCCGGGCGATCTCCAGCAGGTCGGCGTGGAGCGGGTCGGTCGTCACGTCGGTCACGGGTTTCCTCACGCGTAGGGACTGTCGGCGCCCGCGGCGGCGGGCCGGGGGGCACGGGCGGGGCAGCAGCCGACCGGGCACAGGTCGTGGCTCGCGCCGAGTGAGCCGAGGACGCACGGAGCGACGGCCCCGCCGCGTTCGCGGTCGGCCCGCTCGACGACGAGGTCGCGGACCGCGGCGGCGAACCGCGGGTCGGCGCCCACGGTGGCGGAGCGGCGCACCGGCAGCCCCAGCTCCTCCGCCTTGGCCGTGGCCTCGGTGTCGAGGTCGTACAGGACCTCCATGTGGTCGGAGACGAAGCCGATCGGGGCCATCACCACCGCGGGAACGCCCGCCGCCTGCCGCTCCTCCAGGTGGTCGCAGATGTCGGGCTCGAGCCACGGGATGTGCGGGGCGCCGGAGCGGGACTGGTAGACGAGCTGCCAGGGGTGGTCGACGCCGGTGCGCTCGCGGACGGCGTCGGCGATCACCTGCGCCACGTCCAGGTGCTGGCGCACGTACGCCCCGCCGTCGCCGTGCTCCTCGACCGGTCCTGAGGTGTCGGCGGCGGAGGTGGGGATCGAGTGGGTGCAGAAGGCGATGTGGGCGCCGTCCCGCACCTCCTCGGGCAGCTCGGCGAGGGAGCGGACGAGTCCGTCGACCATCGGCTCGACGAAGCCCGGGTGGTTGAAGTAGTGCCGGAGCTTGTCGACCTCCGGCAGTTCCAGCCCCTCGGACTCCAGGGCGGCGAGCGCGTCCGCGAGGTTCTCGCGGTACTGCCGGCAGCCCGAGTACGAGGCGTAGGCGCTGGTGGCGAGGACCAGGATGCGGCGGCGGCCGTCGCGGACCATCTCGCGCAGGGTGTCCGTCAGGTACGGCGCCCAGTTGCGGTTGCCCCAGTAGACCGGCAGGTCCAGGCCGTGCTCGGCGAAGTCCTTGCGCAGGGCGTCAAGGAGGGCGCGGTTCTGGTCGTTGATGGGGCTGACGCCGCCGAAGAGGAAGTAGTGCTGCCCGACTTCCTTGAGGCGTTCCTTGGGGATGCCTCGCCCGCGGGTCACGTTCTCCAGGAACGGGACCACGTCGTCCGGCCCCTCGGGGCCGCCGAACGAGAGCAGGAGCAGGGAGTCGTAGGGGCTGGCATCGAGCACGTCTGGCATGCCTCGATCCTGCCACCCGGCACTGACAGTGGGGAAACGGCGGGGTACCGGCCGTGTGTCCCGCCTGGTCCGCGGGGGTGTTTCCGGGCGTTGCGGCACGTAAGCTGTATCGGCTGTGTTCACGGCTTACCCGGGCCGTGACCGCGCCTTGCCCGGCCGTGTCCGACGCCGCACCCGGAGACCTCGTTGGCCAGTCCCTACCGCGCTCTGTTCGCCCTCCCCGGCACCAGGGGTTTCTCCGCCGCGGGCTTCCTCGGCCGGATGCCGCTGTCGATGATGGGCATCGGCGTGGTGACGATGATCTCGCAGCTCACCGGGCGGTACGGACTGGCCGGGGCGCTGTCGGCCACCATCGCGCTCGCGGCCGCCGTCGCGGGACCGCAGGTCTCCCGCCTGGTGGACCGGTACGGCCAGCGCCGGGTGCTGCGCCCGGCGACCCTCGTGTCGCTCACCGCGGCGGCCGTGCTGCTGCCGGCCGCGCACTACGGGTGGCCGGACTGGGTGCTGTTCGCGTCCTGCGTCGGCGTCGGCTGCGTACCGAGCCTCGGCGCGATGGTCCGGGCCCGCTGGGCGGCCCTGTACCGGGGCACGCCGCACCTGCACACTGCGTACTCCTTCGAGTCCGTGGTGGACGAGATCTGCTTCATCTTCGGACCGATCGTCTCCATCGGTCTGTCCACGGCCTGGTTCCCGGAGGCCGGGCCCCTGCTCGCGGCCTGCTTCCTGGCGACGGGCGTCTTCTGGCTGACCTCGCAGCGCGCCACCGAACCGGCCCCGCACCCGCGCGAGCACAGGGGCGGCGGCACGGCACTGCGCTCGCGGGGTCTGCGGGTGCTGGTCGGTACGTTCGCCGCCACGGGAGCGATCTTCGGCTCCATCGACGTGGTCACCGTGGCGTTCGCCGAGGAGGAGGGGCACAAGGCCCTCGCCAGCCTCGTCCTCGCGCTGTACGCGGCGGGATCCTGCACGGCGGCCATGGTCTTCGGGGTACTGCGCTTCGCCGGGCCGCCCGAGCGCCGCTGGCTGCTGGGCGTCTGCGCGATGGCCGTGAGTATGATCCCCCTCCTACTGGTCGGAAACCTGCTGTTTCTGGCCGTGGCGCTGTTCGTTGCGGGTCTGTCCATCGCTCCCACGATGATCACGACGATGTCCCTCATCGAAGAGCACGTACCACGCGCGCAGCTCACCGAGGGCATGACCTGGGTGAGCACCGGGCTCGCGGTCGGGGTCGCCCTCGGCTCCTCCGCGGGCGGCTGGGTGATCGACGCCTCCGGAGCGCGTGCCGGGTACGGGGTTCCGGCGGTGGCCGGGGCCGTCGCGGTGGCGGTCGGTTTCGTCGGGTACCGCCGGCTCAAGCGGCCGGACTCGCGTCGGGGAGGCACCGTTGAGCAGCACACGCACGGCGAGCGGCAGGACGAGCGGCCGGAACGGCATCTGGCGTAACTGGGGCGGCAACGTCTCGGCGCGCCCCGCGCGGGAGGCCGCTCCGGCCTCCGTCGACGAAGTGGCCGCAGTCGTGCGCAGGGCCGCCGAGGACGGGCTGCGGGTCAAGGCGGTCGGTACCGGGCACTCCTTCACCTCCATAGCCGCGACGGACGGGATGTTGATCCGCCCTCAACTGTTGACGGGCATCCGCAGCATTGACCGCGACGCCATGACGGTCACGGTCGAGGCGGGCACTCCGCTCAAGAGGCTCAACACGGCCCTCGCGCGCGAGGGGCTGTCGCTGACGAACATGGGCGACATCATGGAGCAGACCGTCTCCGGAGCCACCAGCACCGGTACGCACGGCACCGGCCGCGACTCCGCCTCGATCGCCGCGCAGATCAGGGGCCTCGAACTGGTCACGGCGGACGGCTCGGTACTGACCTGTTCCGAGCACGAGAACCCCGAGGTGTTCGCCGCCGCCAGGATCGGCCTCGGCGCACTGGGCGTGGTCACCGCGATCACCTTCGCCGTGGAACCGGCCTTCCTGCTGACGGCCCGCGAGGAACCGATGCCCTTCGAGCGGGTCCTCGCCGAGTTCGACGAGCTCTGGGCCGAGAACGAGCACTTCGAGTTCTACTGGTTCCCGCACACCGGCAACACCAACACCAAGCGGAACAACCGGAGCGCCGGTCCCCAGCGGCCGGTGGGGCGGTTCCAGGGGTGGCTGGACGACGAGTTCCTGTCCAACGGCGTCTTCCACGCGGCCAACTGGCTCGGCCGCGCGGTGCCGGCCACCGTTCCGGCGATCGCGCGGGTCTCCAGCCGGGCGCTCTCCGCGCGGATGTACACCGACACCCCCTACAAGGTCTTCACATCCCCGCGCCGGGTGCCTTTCGTGGAGATGGAGTACGCCGTTCCGCGCGAGGCCGTCGTCGGGGCGCTGCGCGAACTGCGGGCGACGGTCGACCGGTCGCCGCTGCGGATCAGCTTCCCGGTCGAGGTGCGCACGGCCCCGGCCGACGACATCGCCCTGTCCACCGCCTCGGGCCGCGACAGCGCGTACATCGCCGTGCACATGTTCCGGGGGACGCCGTACCAGGCGTACTTCACCGCCGCCGAGCGCATCTTCACGGCGCACGAGGGCCGGCCGCACTGGGGCAAGGTGCACACCAGGGACGCCGGGTACTTCTCCCGGGTGTATCCGCGCTTCGGCGAGTTCACGGCGCTGCGGGACCGTCTTGACCCGGACCGTCTGTTCCTGAACGACTACTTGCGCCGGGTTCTGGGGCCGTAGCCGAGGCGCCGGGGTCGGGGGTTCCGCCGCCGTCGGAGCCCTGGTCGCCGGTGGCGTCCCCGGTCGGCGCCGGACTGGACGCCGTAGCGCCGTCCTCGGCTGAGCCGCTGTCCGGGGACGTGCTGCCGCCGGTGGCGTCCGGGGCCGCGGACGGTGTGGAGGCCGGTGCGTCACTTTCCCGACCGGAGCCACCCGCGTCACCGGAACCGCCCGTGCCCCGCCCCTCCTGCGCGTCCTCGGAGTCACCGGTTCCGGTGGATTCGCCGGAGTCTCCCGAACCACCCGGTGTGGCGGCGGACTTGCCGTGACCGGTGAAGGCGCTGCCGACCGTGGTGCTGTGGCCGCCGCTCAGGTTCTGGCCCGAGGCCAGCTCGTAGGTGGTGATGCCGGTCATGGCGACCCCGAAGACCAGCGCCGCCGCGACCACCGGGCGCCGCCATCCCGTGGCCCGCGCACGGTAGACGGTGCCCTCGGTGAACCCGCCGTGCAGGCCGGGGGCCGCGGCACCTGCCGCGCCGGAGGCCGGTGCCGGACCGGAGGTCCCGCCCGTCCGCACCGCGCCGACCGTGCGCTTCACCCGGATCTGCTCGCCGGTGCGCTTGAAGAAGTGCTGGAGGACCGAGCCCCCGCAGGTGGCGACCACGCTGATCAGCCCGGCCCCCAGGATCGTGCCGTACACGCCGAAGGAGGAGGCGAGTTTGGCGGCCACGACCGCGGCGAGGGCGCTGCCCGCGACCTGGGGCACACTCAGGTCGATCCTCCTCGCCCCGCCCTCCGTCCCCACGTCCGTCTCGTCTGCACCGTCGGACTTTCCACGCATCCTCGGACCTTGCCTGCCTTTCCCGCACGGGTTCGATCAACTGCACGAGAAAGGGACGTGCGGACGAAACCATTAGTTCCGTTTCTGGTGATTGCGTGAAGTTCACCACGCCCAAGATCGCGAAAATCGCGCCGGAGACGGCCCGGTACCCCTCTTGCCGGAAGTTGGGCGGCGCGCCGATCCACGCACGTGGTCCGAATGGAGTACTGTGGCGAGCCCTGGGTCCGGTCTCCCGACAGGGGGTTCGGCGCCTTGAAGGACCGCCGGGAGGGGGCTAGTTGCACAGGGTGACGGAGTTGGTCACTTATCGTTGTGAATAGGTAACCGTGCCATAACGGCGATCCAGGGCCCGTGCCCGACACGCCGGGCAACTCGGCAAGGTTGTGGCAGGCTGCACCCGGGCAGGTCACACTCGACAGAGCGGAAGCAGCGACGCACGTGACGTCGGCAGGCACCACCCGGGAGGTCCCCATGCCCGAACTGCGTGTCGTGGCCGTCTCGAATGACGGCACACGGCTGGTGCTGAAGGCTGCGGACAGCACGGAGTACACGCTTCCGATCGACGAGCGGCTCCGGGCCGCCGTACGCGGCGACCGTCCTCGCCTCGGCCAGATCGAGATCGAGGTGGAGAGCCATCTCCGCCCCCGCGACATCCAGGCGCGTATACGAGCCGGTGCGACCGCGGAAGAGGTCGCCCAGATGGCCGGCATCCCCGTCGACCGCGTGCGGCGTTTCGAGGGCCCGGTGCTGGCGGAGCGCGCCTTCATGGCGGAGCGCGCCCGCAAGACCCCCGTCCGCCGGCCCGGGGAGAACTCCGGACCGCCCCTGGGCGAGGCCGTGCAGGAGCGGCTGCTGCTGCGCGGCGCCGACAAGGACACGGTGCAGTGGGACTCCTGGCGCCGCGACGACGGCACCTGGGAAGTACTGCTGGTCTACCTGGTCGCGGGCGAACCGCACTCGGCGAGCTGGACCTACGATCCGCCGCGGCGGCTGGTCCAGGCCGTCGACGCGGAGGCACGCGCGCTGATCGGCGAGTCCGACGACCTCGCCGCGCCCGAGCCCAGCTTCCCCTTCGTGCCGCGCATCGCACGGCTGCCGCGCGACCGGCCGCTGGACCGGACCCTCGACCGGGAGCAGCGGGAGCCGCGGGAGCGGCCGAGCCTGCCTCCGGGACCGTCCGAGCAGGACGACGAGAACGTGGCCACCGCGGTCACCGCCTCGGCCGAGCGTGACCGGGACTCGCTCACCAGCCTGCTGGAGGCCGTCCCCAGCTTCCGTGGCGACCTGGTGGTGCCCGAGCGTGCTCCGGAACCGCCGGAGGAGCCCGTCGAGGAGCCCGAGGTGGAGGAGCCTCCGGCGCCCGCCGCGTCGGCCGGTTCCGCCTACGCCGACGTGCTGATGCCGCGTGCCGTGGCCAGCCACCGCGACCGTCTCACCGGCTCCACCGACCGCCAGGCCGAGGCCGACGGCGTCCGTCCGGGGCGCCGCGCGGCGGTGCCGAGCTGGGACGAGATCGTCTTCGGCACGCGGCGCAAGAAGCAGGAGTAGGCGCGAGGGCAGTTGCCGCCGGAGCGGTAGACGCGGGAGCAGCAGACGCGGGACCAGTAGGCGCGGAGCGGCAGGAGCGGACGGCCGGTCGTCGGCGCCGGTCGCGAGGTCGGTGACGGGACGGTTCGTGCCGGGCGGCACGTGCCGTGCTGACGGCGTGTGCCGCCCGGTGCGGAGCGTCCCACCGCGACCGGCCGGGGACGGGAGGGCTACTGCGGCTCGGGCCCCGTCGCGACCGGCCGGGACGGGTCCGCGGACCACTCCGACCAGGACCCCGCGTACAGCGCCGCCGGGATGCCCGCCACCGCCAGCGCGAGCACCTCGTGGGCGCCCGACACGCCCGAGCCGCAGTAGACGCCCACCTCGCCGTCCTCCGCCCCCAGCGTCCTGAAACGCGCCCGGAGTTCGCCGGCTGCCAGGAAGCGGCCGTCCGCCGCCAGGTTCTCCGTCGTCGGCGCGGACACGGCACCCGGGATGTGGCCGCCGACCGGGTCGATCGGCTCGACGTCGCCCCGGTACCGCTCCCCCGCGCGGGCGTCGAGCAGCACGCCGGTGCGGGCCAGCGCGGCGGCGCCGTCCGCGTCCAGCAGCCCCGACTCCCCCGGCACCGGCCGGAAATCGCCCTCCTCGGGCGCGGGCACGTCCGTCGACAGCGGCCCCTCCCAGACCGGCAACCCGCCGTCGAGGACCCGCACGTTCGGGTGACCCGTCCAGCGCAGCAGCCACCAGGCGCGCGCGGCCGCCCAGCCCTGGCCGCCGTCGTAGACGACGACCGGCCGGCCGGCCGACACGCCCGCCCGGCGCATCGCCGCGCCGAACTCCGCGACGTCCGGCAGCGGGTGGCGGCCGCCCGTACCGGGCGCGGCGGCGAGTTCGCTGTCCAGATCGACGTAGACGGCACCGGGAAGATGGCCGGCCGCGTACTCGGCACGGCCGTCGAAGGGCGGGGCGCCGGCGGCCTTGGCCGCGCTCAGCTGCCAGCGGACGTCGAGCAGGACGGGCGGACGGGTACCCGCCAGTTCGCCGGCGAGTTCGGGTGCGGAGATGATGGCGTTCATGGCCCCATCCTGGCGTACCGAGTGGCCGAGGCGTCGATGTCGGGCTACTCTGCCCGCCGGACAGTACCGATCACGAGGCGTACGGGTTCGGGCACATGCTGTACCACTCGGACTCCCGGGCTGTCCCACGAAGCGCGCCCCCTGCGCGCGGCACCGGCACGGGTGCCGGCCTCGGCGCGGGGTCCGTCGGAGCGCGGCGCAAGCGGACGCACGGCCCGCGCAGGGCCGAGAAGAGAGTGACGATGACCGACGCACGGGGGTCGGAGGACGGCCCGGGCGACGAGCCGAACGCCCGGAACACGCCCGGCACGCCCTGCTGGGTGAGTCTGATGGTGCACGGGCCGGCCGCGACCCACGGCTTCTACGGCGCCCTGTTCGGCTGGGAGTTCCGGCCCGGCCCGCAGCAACTGGGCCCCTACGCGCGGGCACTGCTGGACGGGCGCGAAGTGGCGGGTGTCGGCCGGCTGCCCCCGGACCGTCAACTCCCCGTCGCCTGGACGCCCTACTTCGCCTCCGACGACGTCAACCGAACGGCTGAAACGGTCCGTCTGTGCGGGGGCACGCTCGGCGTCGGCCCGCTGGACGCCGGTGAGGCCGGCCGGATGGCCATCGGTTCCGACCCGTCGGGCGCCGTCTTCGGCATCTGGCAGGCCGCGGCCCACCTCGGCACCGCCGTCACGGGAGTGCCCGGCACTCCCGCGTGGAACGAGCTGACGACCTTCGAGACGGCGGGCGTCGCCAAGTTCTACGAGACGGTGTTCGGCTTCGAACTGGAACCGGCGGCCGCCGCCGACGCCGACTACGTGACCCTGCGCCTCGACGGCCGCCCCGTCGCCGGTGTCCGCGGCGTCGGCAACGGCCTGGCGCGCGACCGGGGTCCGCACTGGACGACGTACTTCGAGGTGGCCGACGCGGCGGCGGCCGTGGAACGTCTCGTCGGTCTGGGCGGCCACGTCGTCGAGCCCGCCCGGGACACACCCCACGGCCGGGTGGCGACGGTGGCGGACCCGGAGGGGGCACGCTTCGCGCTCCTGGAGGCCCGGCGCTGACGTCACGGTTTCCGCGGCCGGTAGGGCTCGGGCACTGCCCCCCACCCCGAGCCGGCCCGGCCGCGTCCCCTCTGCAACCCGGCCGGCCTCCAGGTCGACCGCAGAACGCCCCCCTTCAAAAAAGCACGGCACTATCGTTGCTGACATGTGGTCAGGACAGCCGCCCGAGGGTGAGCAGAACCGGCACAGTCAGAACCCCTACCAGCAGAACCCCCGCCCGCACCCCCACCCGCGCAATCCGTACCAGGAGCCGGGGCCGCCGCAGCAGCCCGGCGGCGGGGGCGGTGGGAGACGGGCGAAGGCCGCCGCCGTGGTCGCCGCCACGACCGTGGTCGCAGCCGTCATCGCGGCCGGCGTCCTGTTCCTCGGCGGCGACGAGGACGACACCCCCGACGCCGGCGGCGGGGACGCCAAGGCGTCGGCGAGCGGGTCGAGGAGTGCGTCGGCGAGCGTGCCGGCGTCCGGCGAGCCGTCCGGCGGCACGACCGAGCGGCCGACCGTCCCGGGGTGGAAGGTCGTCGTCAATCCCAAGCGGGGCACGGCCTTCGACGTGCCCCCTGAGTGGGATGTCAGGCCGCCGGGCCTGCTGACCGGCTTCGAGGACGTCGAGGTCGACTACAGCAATCCCGACAACTGGGGCAAGACGGTCATCGTCATGGGCGCGCCCGCGATCCTCGAGGACGACTGGTGCGTGTCCGACGACGACGCTGACGGGCGGATGGACACCACCGCGCTGGCGGCGGTGGGCACCAAGGGCGCGAGGGGCGCCGAGAGCGCCGGCGACGCGGCCCTGAGCCAGGTGGACCGGTGGGTGTACGGCGGTTACACGCAGCCGGACACGAAGAGCATCACCCGCGACGCGAAGGCGACGCCGTACACGACGAAGTCCGGCGTCGAGGGGAGCTTCGCCTGGGCGCGGTCCAGCAACACGCCCCGCGAGGGCAAGTGCGCGAGTGACGGCAAGGCCATCATGTTCGGCTTCAAGAACTCCGCGGGCGATTTCGTCGCGTGGTGTCTCTACGGCGCCACGGGCGTGAAGGACGAGCTGGCGGACTCGACGATCATGAAGATCCTCAGCACGGTACGCCTCCACGGGGATCCGACGGATTCCTGAGCCGTGAAGTCGGCGCCCTTTGAGACGAGTTGGTGTTCGATACGTCCCCCCGGGAGGGCGGGAGCAGGTGGTGCCGGGGTCCGGCGGCAGCGGGTGAGGCATGAGTACAGTGGGCCGCGTGACAACGGGGGCGGGCACAGATGACGAGGGACTCCGGCGGTGGGCCGCACATCACCAACACCGCGGTCGACTGCACGGCCGACTATCTGATCCAGATCGGGATCCTCGAGGGCGATCTGAATCTGACGCTGCGGGTGGAGCCCCCGCCGCCCGATGACGACGCTCCGCTGGCCGCGGCCGAGCGGAGGCTCGCACGGAGTCTCCTGTTCCGGTGGCGGGCCGAGGCCGACGCCTGGGACACGACCGACCCCGAGCCGCTGCCCGTGCGCTGGACGCCCAGCCGACGGGTCGCCTCCTCGGGGGAGTACGTGCCCGTGGGCTCCGGGGCCGACACCATCGCCGGGACCTTCCTCAGGCTCCGGCCCCGACGGCGGCTGGTCGTGCTGGGCAGCGCCGGGTCGGGCAAGACCGTGCTCTCCGTCCTGCTCACCCTCGAACTCCTCGCCCGGCGGCTCACCCAGGGCGAGGAGGACGTGCCGATCCCGCTGGTGATGTCGCTGGAGTCCTGGGACGCCCGGCGGCAGTCGCTCACCGAGTGGCTGATCGACCGGCTGCGCCAGGACCATCCCGGTCTGCCGCCCGTGGACGGCGTCCACCCGGCCCGCCGGCTGGTCCTGGAGCGGCGGGTGCTGCCCGTCCTCGACGGCCTCGACGAACTGCCCGGTCCGCGCCGAGCCGAGGTCCTCGACGCCCTCAACTCCGGCCTCGGCGGCGCGGGGGACGCCGTACTGGTGTCCCGTACGGCCGAGTACGAGCGCCTCGACCGGGAGGGCAAGGGACTGCGGCACGCCACGGTGATCGAGTCGCTGCCGCTGCGTCCCGGCGAGGTGGCGGACTACCTCCGCCGGGCCCGGCCTCCGGCCCGCGCCGCCGTCTGGGCCCGCCTGCTCCGGACGCTGCGCGACGAACCCTCCGCGCCGGTCGCCTGGGCCCTGACCAGTCCCCTGATGGTGTGGCTGGTACGGCGGACGTATGAACAGCATCCGGCGGACCCGGGGGAGTTGGCGGACCGGGCGCGGTTCCCGACCCGGGAGGCCGTCGAGGCGCACCTGCTCGACCGGATCGTGCCCGCCGCGTTCCCGCCGCGGCCACCGGAGCCCGGCCGGCTCCACCCGCCCCGCACCTGGGACGCCGAACGGGCCGATGCCTGGCTGTCGTACCTGGCGCTGCTGCTGAGCCGCCGCGAGGAGTCCGAACTGGCCTGGTGGCGGCTGTACACGGCACCTCTGCCCCGGCTGCTCGCCGGCCCCGCGCTGCTGGCGACCGGCATTCTGCTCTCCCTCGTCATCAGGGCGGGTATGTCCGGCTATGCGGAGGACTCCCCGCTGGGCGACCTGAGCGTGACGACGTCGGTGGCCGGCGGGGTCGTCTTCGCCGCCGTCGCGCGGTCGGTGACCGCGTCCTGGTTCGGCCAGCGCCTCGCCGAGCCGCGGCGCAGCGCCAATCCGCTGCTGTTCGTCCACGCCCTGCGCTCGCTCGACCGGCACACGCGGGTGGGTCCGCTGTTCCGCCTCGCGGCCCTCGCGGGCGGCCCCGCCCTGGTCGTCGTCCTTCTCTGCCTGTATGTCTTCGTGTCGCCGGAGCCCGTTCTGGTCTGGTTCTCGGTCGGTGGCGTACTGCCCGTTCTGCTGATGATCGTGTACGCGGCGCCCGCCGACACCGTGGACGCCGCCACCCCCAACGACCTCCTGCGCGGCGAACAGGGCGCGCTCGTCACGACGCTGACGCTGATCGCGCCGCTCATCGGCGCCGGTGCGGGTGCGTTCTTCTGGCTCGGCGGCGGGAGCAGTGGCGGTTGGGCAGCGGCGGTCGGCGCCTGGGCGGGCGCCTCGGCGGTACTGGTGCTGCTCAGCCCGTGGAGCCGCTGGGTACTCGCCAAGTGCTCCCTCGCGGCCACGGGACGGGTGCCCTGGTCGCTGATGACGTTCCTCACGGACGCACGCGGTGCCGGCCTGCTGCAACTGTCGGGCGGCACCTACCGTTTCCGCAACCGCAGGCTCCAGGAACATCTCGCGGGGCGGCGCGCACGGGAGCGGGGAAGGGCGGCGTCGCCCGGCCCCGGGACGCGTGCCCTCCCTGTGCTCGCGGAGTCCCGCGACTTCACGGTGGAACGCACCGCGGACCACTTCCGCCTCCATGGCCGGTCGCGGAGGCTGCCGCTGGCCCACTGGACCGTCTTCGGGACGCTCATGGCCGTCTTCGTCGTCCGCTTCGGCGTGTCCGGACAGTGGCAGGACCCGGCCGTCTGGGCGGCGCTGCTCGTCTGGCCCTTCATCGGGGCCCTGATCACGGTGGCCGGGTTCCTCATGCCGCCGCGACGGCTGGAGCTGGAGCTGACCCGGGACGGCGTCACCTCGGTGATCGGGCGCAGGCGGTTCTCCTACGAGTGGCGGCACGTCGAGGAGATCACCGTGCGCCGCGCGGTCCTCCGAGGCCGGGACGCGCGCTTCTACGCGCTCCAGGTCCGGCTGCTCCGCAACGCCCCGCGCCCGCCGCGCCGCTCCCGTATGGGCGAGGGCTGGTTCTTCGTCCTGCCGCTCGGCTTCTCGTCGCGCGTGGATCCTCAGCTCGGCGCCGCCCTGGCCGACTTCGCGGGGCCGCACTGGACCGCGTCGTCCGGTGGCCGTTGAGCCCTCGGCACAGTCGGCACGGTCGAGCCCTCAGCACAGCGGCTCGACGTCCGCGGCGGCCGTGAGCAGGGCCAGGCAGCGGGCCGTCACGGTCCGGTCGTCCTCGCTGATGTCGACGGCGTAGGCGACGGGGGCACGGTCCGTGGTCGTGCGGGGAGCGGTGATCCGCCAGCGCGCCTCGTACGTGTCGTGTGCCCCGAGTGTCCGTGGCGGCCGTCCGACGAGGGTGGCCCGCCAGCCCGGGGGCAGCAGGGGCGGCCGTACGGCGATGGCGAGGTCGCGTGCGGTGGTGTTCTCCACGACGAGCCGCCCGCCGTCCGCCGGGTGCAGGCGCAGCGCGTCGGAACTGGTCCAGCGGAGGTTGAACTCCCGCAGCCGGAGCTGCTGTTCGTTGTCCTCGTCCTTGTCGAGCACGCTGCCGAGGCCGATGCGGACGGAGTCGACGGGTTCCGGTACGGGCATGTCGTAGCCGTACGTCTTCTTGAGGAAGGCGCCCTGCTCCTGTTCGTGGGGGTGCCGGTCCTCGAAGTAGACCTTGCGGACTCCGGCCTGGCCCTCCACGTCGACGCCCGGCGCGAACGGGGACTTGACGCTGTCCGGGTCGAAGTCCACCGTCACCTCGCTCAGCGGCAGGGGCATGCCGAAGTCCATCCTGAGCCAGTTGTTCCGCTGCGGAGCACCCGCGACCGACCAGTGGCCCGCACGGCCCGGCAGCGCGGCGGACGGCGGATGTCCCGGTGCCGAGTAACTGGTGCTGAGCTTCGGCCAGTCCCGGGTGGCGGCCGCGGCGAGATCGACCTCGTGGACCGAACCGGTCAGCGGATGCCGCCACTTGTCGTAGTTCCCGGGCAGGCCGGAGAGGGCGGCCGGCGGCAGCGCCCCCGCTTCGAGGAGAACCAGGGCGAGCGGCACGACCAGGAAGCCGGCGAGGTGGGTGAGCAGGATGGTGTGCCGGGCGGCGCGGTGCCGGGGAAGGCGGAGCGCGGCGCCCTCGGCCGGGCGGGCGGGCGGAGGGGCCATCCGCTCCCCCGGGCCCGCGGTACCGGGCAGCCCTGCGAGCCACCGCAGCGCTCCCGCCAGGGCCGAGGTCGGAACGCAGCGCACCGGGATGCCCGAGGCGTCGAGCGCGCGCAGCAGGTGGCCGCCGTCGGCCGCCTCCAGCCGGGCGCGCACAGCGGTGTCGTCGCCCGCTGCGGCGCGGGTGTACAGCAGTACGCAACAGCGCGGACGGCGGCGCGCGGGCCGGGCGGCGAGGACGTGCAGGACCCGGGTCACGGCGTGCACGGCATCGCTGTGGGTGGCGGGGTCGTCCACCACCAGCAGCAGTCCGCGGGCCCGCCGCACCGCGTCCAGGGCAGCCACCGACTCCTGCGTGGCGTAGGCGTCGCCGAGCGGGTCGTACACCAGGACGGGCGTCCTGCCGGTGCGCACGAGCGGCGGCTCCGCTCCGGAGGCGGCGCCCAGTTCGGCCAACGCCTGCCCGTGCACTCCGGCGCGCTGGGCGGCGGAACCTCCGACGAGTACGACGGCCCGCGCCCGTTCGTGTCCGGCGGGCAGCGCCCTGGCGCAGTGCGGACAGCACGCGTCCAGCCGGCGCACGCCGAGGACGGCGCCCAGGCGGGTGCCGCACCGGCAGCGGTGCCGGAAGGCGCCGTACCGGTTGGGCGTCAGCCGCCGGTGTCCGGCCCGGCACCTCGGGCACAGCCTGACCGGGCGGTGGACGGTGCGCCCGCAGTCGCGGTACGGGCACGGTGCCGGGGCGCCGCGCAGGGTCCGCCCCGTCCACGCGACGACGGCCCAGACCGCCCACCACACGGTCCACAGGGCGCAGCCGAGGGACCACACCAGCAGGGCGAAGAGCAGCGGGAGGAGGGTGAGCGCGGTCGCGGTCAGCACCACGGCGACGACCGTCAGCAGGAAGGCCGGGCGCAGGAAGAGCATCAGGCAGCCCTGCCCGCCGGTGCCGCCCGGTCGCGGCCGGCGGAACGCGTCGCTCACCCGGTCGGCCAGGAACCGTTCGGCGTCGCCGACCAGCCGTTCGTGCTGCTCGAGTCCGTCCCACCAGGTCGCACGCAGGTCGCGCGGGGCGGTGACGCGGAGGTAGGCGGGGGTGGCGGGCTCGCCGTGCGGGTCGGGCGGCGTGTGCGGCGCCCGGCCGAAGATCCGCCAGACGGTGCGCAGTTGGGTCCACACCAGCCTGGGCAGGGTGACGAAGACGCCGTGGCCGACGACCAGGAGGACGAACAGGACGATCGCCGGCAGCAGGATCACGGGGTTGGCCACGGCTCACTCCCTCTCCCGGGCCGGGCCGCGTCGCCACAGCAGTCTTGGCGTCCGCTCCGGCTCCCTGGGCTGCACCAGATCGTGCAGGGCCTCGTAGGTCTCCGTCTCCTCCCACAGCCCCTGCCGGAAGAGCCGCAGGATCCGCAGCGCGGCCGGCCGCGGCTCACCGGGTGCCCGGCGCAGGACGTGCAGCGCGGTGGCGGGCGCCGCGGCGAGCACGTCCGGCGCCTCTTCGACAAGGCGTCCAGGGGGGCCGGGGGCGACCAGGGAGGCCAGGGACGCGCACGTCTGCGCGTCGAGTACGGCGTTCCGCAGGTCGGCGGAGGCTTCGAGGGCGGCGAGCAGCCCGGCGAGGACGGCGGCCCGGTAGGGCTCGGCCAGGGGAGCGAGCGCGGTCCGTACGTCGCCGAGGGGTGCCGTCCGGTGGGCGAGACGGCGTGCGGCGGCGTCCCGCAGCCGGTCCGGGGCCAGAACCGCCTGCTCCGGCCGCAGTTCCGCGACGGCACGTACGAAGCCCGCGAGGTCGGCGTCCGCACCGCCGAGGGACAGAGGGTCGCCGCCCGGCGCGAGCAGCGCGCAGGCGGCCCTCAGGCGTCGTACGCCGGTCGGGGTGCTGTCCGCGGGGCCCGCGTCCGCCGCGTCCCACAGGTCCGCGACGGCGTCCAGGAGGTCGAGGCGCCCGCCCTCCAGCGCGCCCGCGAGGAACCGTGCCGTCGCGCTCGGCTCCGCGTGGCCCGCCTCGGCCGGCCGGTCGAGGTGGAACACCGGGTCCGGTGCCCGTGCCGCGGTGTCCGGCAGGGTCCCCCTCAGATGGCGGTGGTCGTCCTGCGGCCGGGCGGCGTACGTCGTGAACGTCAGCCGGGCGGCCAGGCCGGCGGGCAGGGCGTAGGAGACGGCCGCGATCCAGTCGACGACCCGTTCCGCGTCCGCGGCGACGAGGGTGGCACCGGGGCCCTCGCCGGCCAGCGCCCGCAGGGTCGTGGCGAGCAGCCGCTCCAGGAGGCGTACGCCGGGGTCGCCGAGGCCGGCCAGCAGGCGGGCCACGCGGTCGGGACCGACGGCGCTGCCGGGGAGGAGCGGGGTGAGGTCGGGGAGGTCGGGGCCGTCGTGGCGGGCGGGCTCGGGGGCCCAGTGGGGTGTGTCCCACAGTTCGACGGGACGCAGGCCGGCCAGTTCGCCGGGGGTGGCGTACAGGACGTGGCAGAAGTGGTTGCCCCGGCGGCCGGTGTAGTCCTGCCCGGACGCGCGGGTGCGGGTCAGCACGGCCGCGTCGCCGTCCGGCCGGTCGTGGGCGAAGGCCACGGGGACGTCGTGACCGGGCGTGCCCGGGGGCGGCGGTTGTCCAGCGAGCGGGCGCAGGGCGTCGAGGGCGGGGCGTGCCGTCGGGGAGACGGCGGTGAAGCGGAAGCCGCCGTGGGGTGCGTCGGCCGAGGGCGGGGCCGACGTGTAGTGCGCCTGTCCTGCCATGCCTGTCACCTCCCGTTTTCCCGGTCGAGGGCGCCGAAGCGGTGCAGCAGCCACATCAGGGGGTCCTCCACCCGGTGCGGGCGTACGACGCCGCCGAATCCGAGCCCGCCGCCCTGCCGCGGTGCGGTACCGAGCGTGGACAGCGCGAACAGCTGGTAGTCGGTGCAGAACTCGCTGAGCCGTGCGTCGAGTTGGTGTTCCTGCCAGCGCCGCAGCAGGGCCTGCAGCTCGGCGTGGACGGCGGCCCGGTCGTCGGCGTCGAAGACGGGGCCGGGGCGGCGGGTGCGGTGGAGCGGGGAGTTGTCCGGCAGGTGCGGCCACAGGAGGTCGGCCTTGGTGAGGGCGACCGCGACCGGCACGGTCACCTTCCCGCCGCCGTCCAGGTGGCCCAGCACGCGGGCGAGTACGTCGCCCGACCTGCCCGGCACCCCGTCGCCGTCCGTCACGGGGGCGCCGGGCAGGTCCTGCGGGTCGACGAGGACGACGACGGCGTCGGCGGCGTGGAAGTAGCGCAGCTGGGTCTCCATCCGGTCGCGGGAGGCGAAGTGCTCCCCGGCGGTGTCGAGGAAGACCAGGGTCAGCACCCGCCTGCGGGCGCGTCCGAAACGGCCCCGCCGGGTGCGGCTGAGGCGGTGCACGAGGGGACGGCCGCTGTCCTGCTCGGCGGTCTTGGGAACGGTCTGCTGCTCGTCGTACAGGTGCCGTTCGTAGCGGTCGTGGTAGTCGGCCATCGTGTCGTCGTCGCAGGGGAGCAGGGCGGCGTCGAGTTCGGCGCCTAGGCGGTGCAGCAGTTCGTGCACGAGGACGCCGACGTAGGTGCTCTTGCCGGAGCTGACCGGTCCGGCGAGCGCCACCAGCTTCCCGGGGGTGCGCAGGTAGCCCTCCGGCAGCCGGCCCGCGCAGGCGGTGCAGCGCAGCCGGGTGGTGGTGCGGCCGCAGGTTCCGCACACCGCGGAGCCGGCCCACGGGTCGGCGGAGGCGAGGCGCCGGTCGTCGGCGCAGGCGGGGCCGCTCGCGCAGGCGTACGTGATCTGCGCCCGGGAGATGCGCCGGAAGCAGTGCGGGCACACCCGGCTCCGGCGCCACGGCAGTCTCACGTCCACTCCCCCTCAGGTGACCTTGAGCGTGTGCTGGGGCGGGTCGCGCAGTACGAGTCCTTCGCCGACGGCGAAGCAGCGCAGTCGGCCGCCCGGGCCGCGGACCAGGCGCGCGGACAGCTTCACGTCCCGGTCCGGGCCGAGCGTCACGTCGGCGGCTTCGGCGAGGACGTCCCCGTCGGCGGGCTCCAGCGGCCAGAGGGGGCCGCGCGAGCGCACCAGCAGCAGCCGCTCGGCCCGTACCGGGGAGCGCGCCGTGAAGACGGCGGTGACCGTGCGGCGTCCGGGCAGGCCGTGCCGCTCCAGCCGGTAGCCGGCCTCGGCGCGTGGTGGCAGTACCGCCGTGTTCGGCGGGCCGTGGGAGGTCAGCCCGCCGAGCAGGGCGACCGGCCGCACCTCGACCTCCACGCCGGCGCCGTCCGCGGCCGGCAGCCGTACGCCCCCCTCGTGCCGGTAGGCGGCGCGGCCGACGGTGCGCCGCTGCTCGCCCGCCTCGCCGGGGGTCCGCCAGGTGACTTCGACCTCCTCGCCGCTGTCCGGCGGCCAGTCGAAGACGACGGTCACGCCCGTGCCGCCGTGCCGGGTGAGCGAGAGGGCGCCGAGGGTCCGCGCGGCGGCCACGGCGTGTGCTCCCACGACGGCACGTTCCCCGGCGACGGTGACCGCGAGTACGACGGTGGGCCGGCCAGGCGGCGCGAACCGCAGTCCCTCCGGGGCGGGTTGCGCCGGGATCGGACGTGCCGGGAGCTCCGCCGTGGACAGCCGGGTGCCGGCCGGCCACGGGGGCGCGGCGCCGAAGCCGTAGAGGCGCACCTCCGCGCCGGGCGGCGGGTCGAGGTGTGCCACGAGGTGGTCGTCCGTGCGGCGGATGTCCAGGCCGGTGACCGGATCGGGCGGCGCGAGCGGCGTGGCGGTGAGCCGGAGGCCCTCCGTGCGCACGGACCGTCCGTCGTCGGTGAGGTAGCCGACGCGGACGTGGTAGCGGTACGTCGTGCCGTTGACGAGCCCGTCGTCCGTGAAGCCGTCGCGGCGGGCGGCGACCGGCACCTGTTCGCCGTCCGGGGCGGTGCGGACGACCTCGACGCGGCGGGCACGGTCGTGGCAGGTCCAGCGGGCGGTGATCCGGCGGTCCTCGGGGCTCAGGCGGGCGCCGGTGATCTCGGGCCAGTGCACGACGGGCCCGCCCACGGCGAGCGGCGAGGCCGCGCTGCCGGGTTCGGCGGTACGGCGCACGGCGACCGCGTAGTACAGCGGGACGCAGACCGGGGGCGAGCCGTCCCGGTACGAGGTGGCGCGTGGCGACGCCGGCGGCAGCACCGTGCCGTCGGCCGCGTCGCGGGGCGGGCGCTGCTCGGTGCGCAGCAGTACGTACTCGGGCTCGCCCCTCGTGGAGGGCGAGTGCCGCCACCGGACGGTGATGCCCGCGCCGTCCGCGGTCGCGGTGAGGCCGGACACCGGGCGGACCGCGAGGCCGCGGCGCACGGTGTCGGTCCCCGGCAGGTCGCGGGCCGCCGCCTCCGCCTGGTCCAGCAGGTCCCAGGCCCGGTCCGCCTCGGCCGGCGGCAGTCGGCGCGCACGGTCCACCAGGCCGCGTGCCTCGGCGAGTTTCCCGCGCACGTGCTCGGCCAGTGCCCGCGCGTCCTCGGCGAGCGAGCCCGGAGGCAACCGCTCCGCAACGGCCGCCGCCTCGGTGAGCCGTCCGTCCGCGGCCAGCCGGCGCAGCCGCTGCGCCACCGGGTCCCCGGCCGCCTCGTGCAGCACCGCGAAGACCAGTCGCGGCGCGTCGTCCCCGTCGACCGACAGCTCTTCCACGGCGTGCGCGAGGAGCGTCGCGGGGGTGGCCCGGGCCGCGTGCAACGTCCGCAGCGGTACGGCCAGTTCGTGGAGCAGGATGCGGGCGAGTCCTGCCGGGCCCTGGTCGGCCAGCACGCCGCGGACGGCGGCGATCACGGCCTGGGCCGCCGTGTGTGCGGCGCCGTGCGGCAGGCGTCCCCAGCGGCGTGCCGCGGCCTCGACGGCAGGCGGGCCGGCGGGGAATGCGCCGAAGACGCGTACGGGCCGCCCGGCCCGCCCGCCCGGTGTGCCCGTCGCGAGGAAGTCGCCGAGGTGCCGCAGCCCCAGCACCTCCAGGTGACCGGCGCAGCGCGCGTACGCCGGGTGCGGCACCGACCGGGGCAGCGGGTCGGGCTCGGCGGCACGCAGCCCGAGGGCGGGCAGCAGGTCCCTCACCCGGTCCTCGTGGACCCGGTGGGCGGCGGCGAGTTCCGCGACCGTGCTCTCGGCGAGCATGCCGAGCCCGCCCGCGGCCTCGTCGAGGGCCGCGCGCAGCCGCGCCCGGTCGGTCTCGGCCCGGCGGCCGTGCGCTTCGAGGGCGGCCCGCAACCCCTGCGGCTCACCGGCGGCGGCAGCGTCCAGCAGGGGCCGGTGGATGAGGTACCCGGCCTCCAACTGCTCGATGACGGCGCGGTACTTGAGCCGGGAACGGCTGCGGCGCCAGCAGGCGCGGACCGCGGCGACCGCCTCGGCGACCGCGTTCTTGTCGAGGCGCTGCGGCAACTGGTAGCGCGTGCGCAGGTCCTCGGTCACGGGCAGGCCGGCGTCCAGCACCTCGCGCCGGTAGCGCGCCTCGTCGAAGGCCACGGCCTCGTCTCCCCCGTCCTGCCCGCTCGTTCCTGCGTCCTGCCTGCCTGTTCCTCGGCGGCGCCCGCTCGTTCCGCGGTCGTGCCTGCTCGTTCCGCGGTCCTGCTGCTGCCTTCCGGGCCGGGCCGTGCCCGACTGCCTCCCCGGTCCTGACCGCTCGTTCCGGGGTCAGCCGATGCGCTGGCGGCTCATCGCGACGCGTGCCTCGTCCACCGCCTCCTGGGACAGACCTCCGATCTGCAGGGAGATCTCGATCTGTTCGCTGGTCTCCCGTTCCGTGGCCACGACGGTGAGGAGGCCCGAGGTGTCGAGCGTGAACACGCACTCGAAGGGCCAGCGTGCGGGTTTGCCCGGCGGGATCTTCAACGTGCCGTGCGCAACCTCGGTGTTGTGCTCCAGCTCCTCCGACTCCACCGCACCCGCCTGCTCCATCACCCTGATGCGGACTCTGCGCTGGCCGTCCCGGATGGTGTAGAAGTCGTCGGTCACCGACGCCGGCAGGGTGTCGTTGGCGTGCACGAGATGGGTGACGTACTCGTGGCCGGTGTCGACGTCCGTGACCTGGATGCCGTAACCGCGCGAGGCGACGGTGGAGATCTCGTACGGGCGGTGGGCGAGGCCGGTCTCCGGCACGTCCGGCGCCTGTCCGGCGGGGAGTTCACCGCTGGAGACGATGTACGCGGCCCGGTCGAGGGCGTAGAGCGCGGCGCCGCGGGCGACCGCGAGGTCGGGGTTGTGCAGCCTGGGCTCGAAGCCGAACTGGGTGCGCAGGGCGGCGGCGACGGCGGGCATCTTGGTGGCGCCGCCGACGAGCAGCACGTCGTCGAAGGACGACACGCCCCGCTCCGCGGCCAGTTCGACGGTACGGCGGGTGATGTCGACGGTACGTTCGATCAGGTCGCCGGTCAGCTCCTCGACCAGTCCCCGGGTCAGCTCCACCGCTTCGACCCGGCCCCGGTGCATGACGCGGACGGTGTAGCGCTCCCGGAAGGACAGTGCCTTCTTCGCCTCCTCGGCGTCCTTGCGCAGCTGCGTCTCGGACTGCGGGTCGGACAGCGGGTCGTCGACGTCCGGGAAGCGCTCGCGGAACCGCTCCACCAGGTGCACGACGACGCGGTCGTCGAAGTCGCTGCCGCCCAGTTCCTTCGCGCCGTCCGTGCACAGCACGGTGAGTTCGCGTCCGCTCAGGGTGAGCACGGTGGTGTCGAAGGTGCCGCCGCCCAGGTCGTACACGAGGACGGCCCGGTCCCCGCGCTTCTCGTCCCCCTCCAGGGCCCCGTAGTCGAGCGCGGCGGCGATGGGCTCGGCGACGACGTCGAGGACGCGCAGCCCGGCGATCTCGCCGGCCTTGCGGGTGGCGTCCCGCTCGGCGAGTCCGAAGTAGGCGGGGACGCTGATCACCACGTCGCGCGCCTCGTCGCCGTCGGCGGCCTTCGCGTCGTCGACGAGTTTGCGCAGGATGCGGGCGGAGATCTCCTCGGGGGTGTAGGCGCGGCCGTGGAACTCGCGCGGCACCGTCTCACCCATGTCCCGCTTGATCAGCTGCACGACGTGCTCGGGATCGAGGACGGTGGCGTCCTTGGCGCTCTGCCCCACGACGACGCTGTCGGGGCTCTCGAAGTAGACGACGGACGGTGTGGTGTCCGCCCCTTCGAGGTTGCGGAGCACGGTCGGTCTTCCGACGTCGTCGATCCGTGCGACGCAGGAGTAGGTGGTCCCCAGGTCGATGCCGTAGACGGCCATACGGTCTCCCGCCGGGACGGCCGCGCGCTGCGCCCGCCCCGCCTGTTGTCTCGTCAGTTGTTCTGGTCGGCCATGCCCCGTGGGCCCGCGCGAACGGCGCCGCTCATGGGGGATCCGGGTCCCACCGGGAGACCACGACGTCGGCCTTGCGGACGACCCGCTCCCCCTGGACGAATCCGGGCGCCACGACCCGCGCCACCGTCCGGTCCGCCTCCGGCCCTTCGGCGGCGGCGCGGCCCACGGGACGCTGCAACGCCAGGTCGAACGCCTCGCCCGGCCCGGGAACGTACTTCTCCACGCCGGTCCTGGCGACGGTGTCCGCCGCCTCGTCGGCCAACGCGGTCAGCAGGGCCCGCAGTTCGTCGACGCCGAGCGGGTCGGTCACGTGCTCGGCCTGGCGCAGGATCTGGTCGTGGAGCCGGATCAGGGAGTGCCGTACGAGGTCGAGCGCTGTTTCCATCTCGCCCCGGCGCAGCCGCTCGACCTCGTCGTGCAGCCTGGTGACGATCTCCTCACGGCGCTCGGCGAGCTGCTGCTGACGAGCGAGCGCGGCGGTGAACTCGCTTGCGATCCCGCAGGATTCGGCGCATTCCGACACGGCGTTCACCATAGAGGAAAGGGGTGCGTCGCGTCAGCGGAGCGGCGCGCGATCACCTGCCGGGACGGAAAGGCCGCGTTGCCCGGCACCGTCTCGTCAGCCACCGAGGTTGATGGAACCGTGCACGTCCCGCGCCATGATCACCGTGTCCTGGGTGCCTCCGGAGACGGTGTTGTGCACGTCGCCCGCCCCGGACCGCGTGCCCTCCAGCGCGTCGGCCTCCCGCCGCCAGGCCGCGAGTGCCTCGGCGAAGGCGGGGTCCTGCCGGGCGCGGAGTGCCAGCGCCTCGGCCAGCTCCCGCGCACGCTCGGTGCTGTCGGCCACCTGGACGAGCGCCGTCAGCTCGCGCTCCCCCTGCGGTTCTCCGTGCGGTTCTCCCTGGGGCTGTCCGTCCGGCTCTCCGGCCGAGGACCGTCGTCCGACCAGGTTCCGCAGGGACATCCAGATCTGTTCCCCCGCCGCACCCGCGGTGCCTCCGGCGAGGGCCATGAGCAGTTCAGGTGCAATCGGGACCACAACGTCCTCCAGCGTCCAACGCACGGGTCATGGGGCGAGCGTAGGACACCGTGGGCCGGAGGGTGGGGGGATCGGGGACAAATCCCCCGGCCTCGCGACGGGAGCGACGGGAGCGACGGGAGGAACGTCCCACGTGTCAGCCGGACGACACCGGCAGCACGTCCGGGGACAGGGCCGCCGCGCGGGCCGTCGCGGCGGTCGTACGGCGGCGGTGGTGTCGTCGGCAGAGGACCTCGTAGCCGATCTCGTCGGCGGACTGGGCGACATCGCCGACGACCACCTGGGCGCCCTCGACGACCATGACGCCGCCCACGGTGCGGGCGTTGTGCGTGGCGCGGGCGCCGCACCAGCACAGGGCCTCCACCTGGAGCACCTCGACGCGGTCGGCGAGTTCGACCAGTCGCTGCGAGCCGGGGAAGAGCTTGGAGCGGAAGTCGGTGGTGATGCCGAAGGCGTACACGTCGACGTCGAGGTCGTCCACCACGCGCGCGAGCTGGTCGATCTGGTCCGGCGCCAGGAACTGCGCCTCGTCGGCGATCACGTAGTCCACGCGGCCGCCCTGCGAGAGGTGGTCGACGACGTGGGCGTACAGGTCCTGGCCGTCCCCGACCTCCACCGCGTCGGTGACGAGGCCGAGGCGCGAGGAGAGCTTGCCCTGGCCCGCGCGGTCGTCGCGGGTGAATATCATCCCGGCCAGGCCGCGTGCGGAGCGGTTGTGCTCGATCTGGAGAGCCAGTGTCGACTTCCCGCAGTCCATCGTTCCGGAGAAGAACACCAGCTCTGGCATGAGGGGGTGGGCACCTTTCGGCGGAGGAGCGGGGAGTGAGGTGTCAGGAGCGTACTTCGAGCAGGGGGACGAGCTGCTCGGCAGGGGTCATCGAACCGTGGTTGCCGACCATCGACGACTCCTTCGGTTCGCGCTCGGAGGCGATGAGCAGGACGTCGTCGCGGGCGGCGGCGACGACGTCGCCGATGCGGCCGTACACCCGGTCGTCGATGCGGGGGCCGAACCAGCCCGCCGCGATCGCCTCGTCGCGGGACGCCACCCAGAACTGTTCGCCGAGCACCTCGCGCCAGCAGGTCAGCACGTCGTTCTGGGCGCCGGGGACGGCGTACACGTGCCGGGCGCGGCCCTCGCCGCCGAGGAGGGCGACGCCCGCCTTCAGCTCCCAGTCCTCGTCGAAGTCGATGCGGTGGTCCTCGTCGAAGGGCACGTCGATCATGCCGTGGTCGGCGGTGACGTACAGGGCGCTGCGCGGGGGCAGTTGCTCGGCGAGGCGCTGGACGAGGCGGTCGACGTGCCCGAGCTGGCCGCGCCAGGTGTCGGAGTCGACGCCGAAGCGGTGACCGGCGCCGTCGACCTCGGCGTAGTACGTGTAGACGAGGGCGCGGTCGGCGGCGGCCAGTTGCCCGGCGGCGCAGTCCATCCGGTCCTCGCCGGACAGGCGGCCGTGGAACTCGCCGCCGCTGAGCGCGACCTTGGTCAGCGGGGTGTTGGCGAAGGTCGGTGAGGAGACCTGGGCCGTGTGCACGCCGGCCGCGTGGGCGAGGCCGAAGACGGTGGGATACGGCTGCCAGGCGGCCGGCGGGGTCCAGGGCTGCCAGCGCAGCTGGTTCATCAGCTCGCCGGTGTCCGGGTCGCGCACGGTGTAGCCGGGCAGGCCGTGGGCGCCCGGCGGCAGCCCGGTGCCGACGGAGGCGAGGGAGGTCGCCGTGGTCGCCGGGTAGCCGGCCGTGATCGGGCGCCCGGTGCCGCCGCGCGAGCTGCCCAGCAGGGAGGTGAGGAAGGGGGCGTCGTCCGGGTGGGCGCGCAGCTGCTCCCAGCCGAGGCCGTCGATCAGGAACACGCAGTTGCGGTCGGCGGGGGCGATCTCGGCGATACCCGCGGTCGAGCCGGGGACGCCTAGGCCGGCGGCCAGGGTGGGCAGCAGGTCGGCGAGCGAGCCCGTGCCGTACTCGGGTACGGGCGCGGAGGCGACGGAGAGGGGCTCGGGTTCCGTGTCCCAGGCGGCGGGCTGCACCATCAGCGGCCGGTGTCCGCGGTCGCCTCGGAGAGGGCCTGGGCGAAGGTGAGCGCCTCGCGCACGGTCTCGGGTCCGTCCCCGGCCTCGCTGACGCGCAGGCTGAGGTCGTCGGCCGTCGAACTGCCCGTGTAGCCGTGGTCGGCCTCGCAGTTGGGGTCGCCGCAGGCGGCCGGCTCCAGGTCGAGGCGGGAGACGGCGCCCCAGCCGATGGTGAGCACGATCTCGCGGGGCAGGGTGCCCGGCTTGTACTTCTCCGGGTTGGCGACGACGCGGCTGACGACGATGGACGAGATGCGGCTGAGTTTGACGGACTCGGTGGACGTCGTGGCGTAGGGCGTCGGGGAGGTGTCGTCGGCGGCCTGCTCGTCGGTATGGCTGACGATGAAGCGGTCGCCGGTGAGCACGAGCACGGTCACGTGCCGGCGCACCTCGTTCTGGTCGAACGTCGTCTCCTGGTGGACCAGGTACGACCGCACGGGCTCGCCGCCCACGGCGGCCTCCACCGCGTCGGCCACGAGGGCCGGGTAGTAGCCACTGCGCTCGATCGCCGCTCGCAGCCCCTGGGTCGTCGTACTGGTCTTGGCCATGCCGTCCATCCTACGGGGACCCACTGACTGCGGGGGACGCTCCCGCGGCACCCGTACCGGGGCGTGCCCGGACGGCGGCGGGTCAGTAGGCGGGCAGGGTCCGCGGGCCCAGGTCGTCCCTGGCCGGAGGGGGTGCGAGGCGGACGGAGGCACCGAGGACGCTGAGGCCGTGCGGGGCCACGACGACCGGTTCCAGGGTGACCGCGACGACCTCCGGGTGGTCGTCGACCAGCCGGGAGACCCGCAGCAGCAGCTCCTCCAGGGCGGCCGCGTCGACGGGCGCCGATCCGCGCCAGCCGAAGAGGAGCGGGGCGGTGCGGACGGAGCGGATGAGGGAGGTGGCGTCCCGGTCGGTGACCGGGATCAGCCGGTGGGACATGTCGCCGAGCAGCTGGGTGGCGGCGCCGGCGAGCCCGAAGGAGAGCACGGCGCCGGCCGCCGGGTCGATCACCGCGCGGACGACGGTGTCGACACCGCGCGGCGCCATGCCCTGCACCACCGGGCGCAGCTCCGCGGGCTTCCCGAAGAGCTCGGTCAGTTCGTCGTACGCCCGGCGCAGTTGTTCCTCGTCCGCCAGGTCCAGGCGTACGCCGCCCAGGTCGGCGCGGTGACGCAGGTGGGGGGCCGTGGCCTTGAGGGCGACGGGGTAGCCGATGGCGCGCGCGGCGGTCACGGCGTCGTCGGGGGTCGGGGCGGGCAGCGCGCGGTGGACGCGGATGCCGTACCTGCCGAGCAGTTCGCAGGTCTCCCGCATGCCGAGCGTGAGCCCCTGCCCGCGCGCGAGGTACCCGGCTATCTGCTCGGCGGCGCCCTTCTCGTCGATGTTCTCGTACTCCGGCACCTTGCCGGGGTCGAGTGCGTCGCGCCGCCACTGGGCGTAGGAGACGGCCTGGGCAAGGGCACGGACGGCCCGCTCGGCGGCGGGGTAGGCGGGGATGAGCCGGGTCCCGTCGGCGGGGACGAGGGGCTCGGGAGCGTCGGACGGCGGGGTCGGCGAGGCGGGACGGGCCCCGGCCGGAGGCGCGGACCGGGGTGCGTCCGAGGGGGGCGGCGGTGCGTCCGGGAGG
>NZ_JACBYP010000060.1 GCF_018982965.1 Streptomyces mayonensis
GCGGTGGTGACGTGAGCGTGCGGTGGCGGTGTCGCGGTCGTGCGGTGGTGGGACGTCGGTGCGGGCGTCGCGGCGGTGCCCCCCCCCCCGCCCGCCCGCCCCGCCGCCCCCGCCGCCCCCGCCGCCCCCGCCGCCTCCGCGGCCTCCGCCGCCTCCGCCGACCCCACCGCCTCCGCCGGCCCCGCCGCCCCCGTCCCGCTCTCCGGCCGCTTCGACGACGACGCACGCCATCTCGCCGAACAGGCCGCGGCAGCCGAGCGGATCCTCGCGGCGCTGCCCCCGGTCCCCGGGAGGTCCCGGGACGAGCGGGCCCGCGCCGCGACCGCGCACGCGGAGGTCCGCGCCGTCCGGCGGGACTTCCTCGCCCGGCACACCGACACCGTCTACGGGCTGCTCACCGACGGCCTGACCCGGCGCCCGCGCCTGCCCGACCTCGTGGACGCCGCCGCCGACCGGGTGCCCGGCCTGGTGCCCACCCGTGCGCAGATGGCCGCCGAACTCCGCTTCGTCCAGGCCGAGAAGGAAGGCCGCGAGATCGACCAGGGCCGGTTCTGCGGCGCCGTGCTGCGCTCGCCCACCGCCGGCCGGCACCTCGTGGAGACGATGCTCGGGCCCACCCCGCGCGCCCTGGAACTCCTGGACCGCTTCCGCGCCGAGGGCCGCGTCGAACTGGACGCCGTCCACGTCGAACGCCGCGGCACCGCGGCGCACGTCGAGTTCCGCAACCCGGGCCGGCTCAACGCCGAGAACGCCCGGCTCGTCGCCGACCTCGACACCGCCGTCGACCTCGTCCTGCTCGACGACACGGTCCGCGTCGGCGTCCTGCGCGGCGGCACCACCGACCACCCCGCCCACCGGGGGCGGCGCGTCTTCAGCGCCGGCATCGACCTCACCGACCTGCGCGACGGCCGGATCCCGCTGGTCGGCTTCCTCCTCGCCCGGGAACTCGGCTACGTCAACAAGCTGCTCCACGGCCTGCTGACCGACCCGGCCCCCGGCGCCGGCAGCGAACGGTACGTCACCAAACCGTGGATCGGCGCCGTCGACACCTTCGCCATCGGCGGCGGCATGCAACTCCTGCTCACCATCGACCACGTCGTCGCCGAAGAGGGCGCCTACGTCAGCCTGCCCGCCGCCGAGGAGGGCATCGTGCCCGGCGCGGGCAACCTCCGGCTCACCCGGCAGACGGGAGCCCGCCTCGCCCGGCAGGTCGTGCTCGGCGGACGCCGGATCGCCGCCACCGACCCCGAGGCCGCCGCGGTCTACGACGAGGTCGTCCCCGCCGACCGCATGGACGAGGCGGTCGAGCGCGCCGCGGCGGCCCTCGCCGCCCCCGCCGTCGCCGCCAACCGGCGGATGCTCGCCCTCGCCGAGGAGCCGCTCGACCACTTCCGCACCTACCTCGCCGAGTTCGCCTTCGCCCAGGCGGACCGCGCCTACGCCCCGGACGTCCTCGACAAGGTCGAACGCCGCTGGCAGGAGCGCGAGCGGCGGCGCGCCGCACGGGGGAGCCGGACATGACCGGTGCCCCCGACCTGAGCGCGGCGGACCTGCACGGGTCCCTCCAGGACCCGGTGCTCGGCGCCATCGGCTTCCTCAACGAGGTGATGGACCGCCACCCCGACGCCATCTCCTTCGCCCCCGGCGCCCCGCACCCCGACTTCGTCCAGGGCCTCGACCTGCGGACCCTGACCGACCGCTTCCTCAGCCACCTGCGCACCGACCGCGGCCTCGACCCGTCCCGCGCCGAACGCGTGCTCTACGAGTACGGCCCCGCCCAGGGGCTCATCAACGACCTCGTGACCGAGGCCCTCCGCACCGACCAGGGCATCCACGCCGCACCCGAGGACGTCGTGATCACCGTGGGCGCCCAGGAGGCCATGCTCCTCACCCTGCGGGCCCTGTACCGGGACGCCGCCCACGACGTGCTCGCCGTGGCCGACCCGTGCTTCCCGGGCATCGTCGGCGCCGCACGACTCCTGGACATCCCCGTCACCGACGTCCGCGAGGACGCCGCCGGACTCGACGTGGAGCACCTCGCCGCCCGCTGCCGGCAGGCCCGGTCCGAAGGGTGCCGCGTCCGCGCCTGCTACGTCGCCCCCGACTTCTCCAACCCCGGCGGCGCCCGCATGACCCTCGACGCCCGGCACGCGCTGCTCGACCTGGCGGAACGCGAGGACCTGCTGCTCATAGAGGACAACGCCTACGCCTTCACCGCCCCCGAGGACGACGCCCTGCCCGGCCTCAAGGCCCTCGACACCTGGCGGCGCGTCGTCCACCTGGGCACGTTCGCCAAGGTCGGGTTCCCCGGGGCCCGCGTCGGCTACGCCGTCGCCGACCAGCGCGTCGGCCGGGCCGGCGGCACCCGGTCCCTCGCCCGGGAGCTCGCCGACCTCAAGACGATGGTCACCGTCAACACCTCGCCCCTGTCCCAGGCCGTCGTCGGTGGCCTCCTGCTGGAACACGGGCGCTCCCTGCGGGCCCTGGCCCGGCGCAAGGCCGACCGCTACCGGTCCAACCTCGCCCACCTGACCGGCGCCCTGGAACGGCACCTGACCGACGACGCGCCGCCGGGCGTCTCCTGGCACCGCCCGGCCGGCGGCTTCTTCGCCCGCGTCGACCTGCCCGTCCCCGCCGACCTCGCCCTCCTGGAGGTCTCGGCGGACCGGTACGGCGTGCTGTGGACGCCGATGCGGCAGTTCTCCCTCACCGACCGCGGCGACCGGCAGATCCGGCTGTCGTGCAGCTACCTGGAGCCCGACCGGATCGAGACCGGTGTGCGGCGCCTCGCGGCCTTCCTCAGGAAGGAGGCCGCGGGATGACGAGCGGACACCGCACGCGGGCCGCCACCCCCCGACGCCCCACGAAAGGCCCCCGCCGATGCGCCTGAACAGTTACGACGACTTCACCCCGCTGAAGGAGGTCGTCCTCGGCTCGGCGGACGGCTACCTCGACCGGGTGCGCGACATGTCGTTCGACATGTTCATCAGCGACAACCTCTCCGGAGCCCGCGGCTACTACCCCTCCATCTCCACCTGGCGCGACGGCGAGGAACGCCGCGACCGCAACACCCCCCACCGCCTGGCGCAGAAGGAGCGCTTCCTCGGCGAACTCGTCGAGGACGTCGAAGGACTCGCGGCGCAGCTCACCGCGCTCGGCGTCACGGTGCACCGGCCCCTGGCGCCCGCCCGGGAGACGACCCGGGTCGCCACCCCCGCCTTCGAGGCCGCCGTCACACCGCCGCTGAACCTCCGCGACAACACCCTGATCATGGGCGACGAGATCATCGAGACCCCGCCCATGCTGCACGACCGCTACTTCGAGACCCAGTTCCTCAAGCCGGTCTTCCTGGAGTACTTCCGCGGCGGCGCCCGCTGGACGACCATGCCGCGCCCGCTGATGACCGACCACTCCTTCGACCCCGCCAACGTCGCCCACGCCGCACCGAACATCGAAGTCCCCCTCGAGCCGCGGGAGTCGCCGTACGACGTGGGCATCGAACCGATGATCGACGGGGCCAACTGCCTGCGGCTGGGCCGCGACCTGATCGTCAACGTCTCCAACGCCAACCACGCCCTCGCGCTCGACTGGCTGACGCGCCACCTCGACGGACGGTTCCGCGTGCACCGCATGGACCGGCTGACCCAGAGCCACATCGACTCCGTCGTGGTCCCGCTGCGCCCCGGCACCCTGCTGCTGCGCGACCCGGGCGTCGTGGACTACCTGCCCGAGGCCCTGCGCGGCTGGGACGTCGTGGTCCCGCCGCCGCCCGGCGTCGACGACTACCCGCAGTACGAGAACGACGACCCGATCCCCGCCAGCCCCTACATCGACCTCAACGTGCTCTCCGTCGACGAGGACACCGTCCTGGTCAACGACGCCTGCAAGACCCTCGTGGCCACGCTGGAGCAGCACGGGTTCACCGTCGTCCCCGTCCGCCACCGCCACCGGCGTCTGTTCGGCGGCGGCTTCCACTGCTTCACCCTCGACACGGTGCGCACCGGCGGAGCCGAGGACTACCTGGCCTGAACACCCCGCCCCGACCGCACGCCGACCCCCCCGACAGCAGGAGCGTCCCGATGCAGGAAACAGCACCCGACCCGGCCGCCGGGCGGCAGCCGGCACCCGCCGGGCCGGAGGACGCCGTCGCGGCCCGCGCCCACGCCTGCGCGGCAGCCCTGGCCTCGGACCCGGCCTCCGTACGGCTCGCCGCACGGCTGAAGGTCGCCTCGGTACTCCTGGGCAGGGCCTCCCCGGCCCCCGACGCCTCCTGGCGCGACCTGGTGCGCCACGTGGGCACCGACGACGGACGGAGCGAGGCGCAGGAGGCCTGGGCGAACGCGTCGGCCGCGGCCGACGCGACCGCCGAACGCCTCGGAGGGTACGAGCTGCGCGCGCTGCGGCTGATGACGGACGACCCGGACCTGCCGCACACCCGGCACGGGCTCCTGACGCCGGAGGAGACCGAGGCCGTCGTCGCACGCGGCGCCGGACCGCTGCGGCCGCTGCCGGGCCGCCGCTTCCACGAACTCTTCGAGGAACGTGTCCGGCGCCACCCCGACGCCGTGGCCGTCGTGCACGGGACCACCACGCGCACGTACCGCGAACTCAACGACGACGCCAACCGGATCGCCGGGGCGCTGCTGCGGGAGGGGCTTGCCCCGGAGGACGTCGTGGCCGTCGTCACCGGACGCCACCCGCTCTGGCCGGCCGCGGTGCTCGCCGTCTTCAAGGCGGGCGGCTGCTACCTGCCGCTGGAGCCCGAGTTCCCCGCCTCGCGCATCGCCAGGACCCTCACCCGCAGCGAGTGCCGCTGGGTGCTCTCCGACCCCGACGTGCCGTCCCTCGACGAGGCCCTGCACGGCCGCGACACGATCCGCCGGATGACCGTCGGGGACCTCGCCCGCGGCGACGGACCCACGCGGGACCCGGGCGTCGCCGTGGCCGGGGACCAACTGGCGTACGTCTACTTCACGTCGGGGTCCACCGGTGAGCCCAAGGGCGCCATGTGCGAGCACGACGGCTTCCTCAACCACCTCTACGCCAAGATCGAGGACCTCGGCGTCCAGGAGGGCGACACCGTCGGGCAGACCGCCCCCCAGTGCTTCGACATCTCCCTGTGGCAGCTGGTCTCCCCGTTCCTCGTCGGCGGCCGCGTCCTGCTGGTCGAGCAGGAGGCCGTACTGGACGTGGCCCGGTTCACGGACCTCGTCAACCGGCACCGCGTCCAGGTCCTCCAACTCGTGCCCACCTACCTCGAACTCGTCCTCGCGGAGGCCGCCCGGGGCCGCGCCGCCCTGCCGCACCTGCGCGTCATGGCCGTCACCGGCGAGGCGCTCAAGAAGGAACTGGTGCGCCGCTGGTTCGAGCAGTTCCCCGGCGTGCCCCTCGTCAACTGCTACGGCCTCACCGAGGTGAGCGACGACTCCCACCACGGCGTCATGCGCACCGTGCCGGACCACCGCTCGGTGCCGCTCGGCGACACCATCCGCAACTGCCGCGTCTACGTCATGGACGAACAGCTCCACCTCGTCCCCGACGGCGCCCCGGGCGAGATCGTCATCGCCGGTGTGTGCGTCGGCCGCGGCTACGTCAACGACCCCGACCGCACCACCGCCGTCTACCGCCAGGACCCCCTGCGGCCCGCCGAACGCCTCTACCGCTCCGGCGACTTCGGCCGCCGGCTCCCCTCCGGCGAACTGGAGTACCTGGGCCGGCGCGACGCCCAGGTGAAGATCAGCGGCTTCCGCATCGAGATCGGCGAGATCGAGGACCGGCTGCTCCAGGTCCCCGGCGTCCGCGACGGTGCCGTCGTCGTCGCCGGCTCCGACGACGCGCCCCAGCTCGTCGCCTACTACACGGGCGAGGACGCCCCCGACGGAGCGGGCACCGCACACGCCCTGGGCACCGCCCTGCCCCACTACATGGTTCCGCACCGGCTCCACCGCGTCCGTGAACTCCCCCTGTCCGGCAACGGGAAGATCGACAAGAAGGCCCTCACCGCCCGCGCCCGCGACAACGCGCACGCCCGGGGGAGCGCCGGCACCGGCGCCCCGCGGCTGGACACCCCCGCCGAACGCCGTGTCGCGGCCGTCTGGGCCCGCCTGCTGCACGTGCCGGAGGACCGCATCGGACGCGACAGCCGCTTCACCGACCTCGGCGGCACCTCCCTCACCGCGATCCGCCTGGCCATCGAACTCGACCGCAGGGTGACCGTCGCCGAACTCCGCGACACCCCCACGGTCGCCGAAGTCGCCGCCCTGCTGGACGGCAAGTCCGCGCCCGCCACGGCGCCCGCACCCCCGCCGACGTCGCGCGCGTCGCGGCCGCGCTCGGCATCGAACCCCTGACGGAACGGGAGGGCTTCGCGCCCCGCACCGCACTCGCCCCCGGCGTGTACTCCGGCAGCCACTGGCCCGCCGAGGACCCGATGTGCATGCACCACGAGCTGAGCCACGCCGCCACCGTCCCCGGCACCCTGCTCTTCGCGTGCCTCACCGCCCCCGACAGCGGAGGCCGCACCACCGTCGCCGACTCCCAGCAGGTACTCGCCGCGCTCCCGTCCGGCCTGACCGCCCGCTTCGCCGAGCACGGCTGGCTGCTGCGCCGTGCCTACCACGACGTCGGCCTCTCCTGGCCCGAGGCGTTCGGCAGCACCGACCGCGCGCCGGTCGACGCGTACTGCGCCGAAGCAGCCGTCGAACCCACCTGGCTCGCCGACGGCCGTCTGCTCACCCGCCAGCGCCGCGCCGCGGTGGTGCCCCACCCGCGCACCGGAGCCCCCTGCTGGTTCAACCAGATCGCCTTCCTGAACGGCCTCACCCTCGAACCCGCGATCCGGGAGTACCTCACCGACGTCTACGGACCCGGCGGGCTGCCCTTCGACACCGCCGCGGGCGACGGCGGCCCCGTCACCGCCGGCACGGTCGAGGAGATCAACGCCGTCTACGACCGGTTCACCGTCGGGGAGCCCTGGCAGCAGGGCGACGTCCTGCTCGTCGACAACATCCGCACCGCCCACGCCCGTGAACCCTACGAGGGCGCCCGGGAGATCGCCGTCGTCCTCGGCGACCCGGTACGGCTGCCCGGCCACGTCCTGCCGCTGAGCGACGGCGGGCCCTCGTGACGCGTCCCGGACCCGCCGTCCGCGACGGCCGGCCCGCACCCGACGCCGCCGGGCCGGCCACCGCCCCGGCGACGTACGCCCAGGAACGCGCCTGGCTGGCCTCCCGGCTGGCCCACGACCCGCCCACCTACTGCGCCGTCGACGAGTTCCCCCTGCACGCGGCCGTGACCGCGAACGACCTCGTGCACGCCCTGTATGTCCTCATGGACCGCCACGAACCCCTGCGCACCGTCCTGCGGACCGTGGACGGACGGCTCCGCCAGGAGGTGCACCCGCGCCCCGAGCCGAAGATCGAACTGGCCGACCTGAGCGCGCACGACCACGCCGCACAGGCCGAGGAGCGGCGCTCCCTGCGCGCCCGGCTGGCCCGCACCCCGTTCGACCCCCACCGGGCGCCCCAGTGGCGCGCGGCCGTCCTGAACCTGGGGGAGGGGGCCTGGTCGGTGGTCTTCGCGGCCCACCACACGGTGTACGACACCGCCTCCGGCTTCAACGTCCACGCCGAACTCACCGAACTCTGCGCCGCCGCCGAGGAAGGACGCGAGGCCCGCCTGCCCCGGCTGCCCCTCGGCTACGGCGCGTACGCGCGGCGCGAACGCGAGCGGGCACGCACCGGCGGCGCCGACGCGGCCGCCGCCCACTGGCGGACCCGGCTGCGCGGGCTGCCCCCCGTGCACACCGTCCCGCTGGACCGGCCGCGCCCACCCGCCCGCACCTTCCGCGGGGGCGAGGTGCGCGCCGCCCTGCCGGTCGGCGTCACCGCCGCCCTGACCGGAGCCGCCCGGCACCACGGGACCCGCCCCGTCATGCTGTTCCTCGCCGCCTGGACCGCCCTGCTCCACCACCACTCCGGCGCCACCGACCTCGCCGTCGGCCTGCCCGTCGCCGGCCGCGACGACCCCGCCACCCGCGCCATGGTCGGCACCTTCGTCAACATGCGCGTCCTGCGGGCCGACCTCTCCGGCGACCCCGACGGCACCGAACTGGTCCGCCGCACCACCGCCGCCGTCCGCGCCGGGGAGAAGTTCGACATCCCCTTCCAGAGCCTCGTCGAACTCCTCGCGGCGCCACGCCTGCCCGGCGTACCGCCCCTCTACCAGCTCGCCTTCAACCACACCCCCGCCGACGGTCTGGGCCCGCCCGTCTCCTCCTGCGAGGAGGACCTCCTCCTCGACGTCGCCGGCAGCGGCCTCCGCCTCGTCTACGACGCCGCCCTCTTCGACCGCTCCACCGCCGACCTGCTGCTCGCCGACTACCTGCGGCTGCTCGCCGCCCTCCTCGACGCTCCCGGCACCCGCCTCTCCGCGCTGCCGACCGGCACCGCCCCCCGGGGCACCCCGCGCCCCGCACCCACCGCGCCGCGCGCACGGACCGCCCCGCGCGACGCGGCCGAGGAACGGGTGGCGGCCGTCTGGCGGACGCTGCTCGGCACCGACACCGTCGACGTCCACGAGGACTTCTTCACCGCGGGCGGCCACTCGCTCCAGGCCCTGCGTCTGCTGGCCCGCCTCGCCCCGGCGCGGGGAAGCGGCCCCACGCTGCGGACCTTCTTCGCAGACCCGACGGTGGCCGGACTCGCCACCGCCCTGAAAAGCACCCCGGACGGGAGGACGGCATGGCGGTGACCGGCCGGATCGACGGCACACCGAGCGACGTGTGGCACGAGGAGGTGCTCGCCGCGCAGTTCGCCCACGAGGCCGAACACCTGCTGCCCCACTACGTCGCCGTCGAGCGGGCCCTCCTGCGCGAGTACCTGAGGATGGGGCTGGTCGACACCGCGGGCGCCGCATCCCTCGACGCCCGCCTCGGCTCGCTCGACGCCGACGCGATACGCGCCGACCCGCAGCGGAACATGTCCGACATCTCCTTCGCGCTGGAACACCACGTGCAGTCCGGCCCCACCCCGCCCTTCGCCGCCTGGCACGTCGACCGCAGCCGCAACGACGCCCAGGTGTGCGCCCAGCTCATGGCAGCACGCACCGGCTTCACCGCCGTCGCGGCGGACCTCCTGGACCTCGGCCGGGCCGTCACCGCCCTAGCCGCCCGCCACACCGACACCCCCATGCCCGGCTACACCCACGGCCAGGCCGCGCAGATCATCACCCCCGGCTACCACCTCGCCGCCCTCGCCGCCGAGACCAACGCCGCACTGCGCCGCATGCTGCACACCTACGACGAGACGGACGCCTGCCCGCTGGGATCCGGCGCCATGGCCGGACAGGAACTGCCCTGGGACCGCGACCGGCTCGCCGCCCACCTCGGCTTCGCCCGAGCCCAGCCGCACGCGCTGGTCGGCGTCGCCTCCCGCACCTGGACCACCGCGATGGCATCGGACCTCGCCGGCTACGCCGCCGTCCTCAGCCGCTTCACCACCGACTTCATGACCTGGGGCGGCAGCGGCTTCGGCTTCCTCGACCTGCCCGACGACCTCGCGGGCATCTCCGCGGCCATGCCGCAGAAGCGCAACTTCCCCGTGCTCGAACGCATCCGCGGACGCTGCGCCCATGTCGTCGGCCGGGCCGCCGACCTCGTCGCCGGACAGCGCAACACCCCGTACAGCAACACCGTCGAGGTGTCGAAGGAGACCGGCGCCCACCTGTACACCCAGGCCCGGGCCATGCGCTCTCTGCTGCGTCTGACCCACGCCGTCGTCACCGGCACCACCTACCGCACCGACCGGATGCGCGGCGCCTGCGCCGAGGACCACCTCGGCGGCTTCACCCTCGCCAACCGCCTCACCCTGGACTGCGGCATCCCCTGGCGCACCGCCCAGATCGTCGCCGGACGCTACGTCAAGCGCGCCGTCGAGCAGGGCCTGCGCGCCGACCGCCCCGACGCCGGTCTGCTGCGGGCCTGCGCCGCCGAATCCGGTCACGAGGCCGAACCGGCCGCCGAACTGCTCGCCGAGTCCTTCGACATCGACGCCGGACTGCGCGCCAAGCGCTCGGCCGGCTCCGCCCACCCCGACCAGGTCGCGCGGCTCCTCGCCGACGAGTCGCGCGAACTCGACCGGCTCGACGCCGAGTGGTCGCGCAGGACCGCACACCGGACGGCCGCGGCACGTCACCTCGAAACCCCCGTCACCGCACGGGACGAGGCATGACGGGGCTGCCGGCGGCCGCCCGCCGGGTCGCCGTGGACATCGCCGAGGGCAGCGGCGCCGCCTGCGGCACCTTCGGGGAACTCCTCCAGGGCGTCCTGCCCGACGGCACGGCCTTCCTCGCCACCCTCCCGATCAGCCTCGGCAGCCGCGCCCGGTTCCGCTTCGACCCGCACGGCCCGCTCCACGTCTACCCCGCGCACAAGACCAAGTCGCTCACGCTGGCGAGGGCCATGCTCGACGCCCACGGCGACGGCGGCGGGGGCACCCTCCTGCTGGACAGCGACCTGCTCGTCGGCAAGGGACTCGCCAGCTCCTCCGCCGACCTCGTCGCGACGGCCCGCGGCGTCGGCACCGTACTCGGACTGGACACCTCACCGGCCGCCGTCGAGGACTGGCTGCGCCCCGTCGAACCCACCGACGGGGTCATGCACCCCGGCGTCGTCGTCTTCGAACACCGTGCCGTCCGGCTCCGCGCCCGCCTCGGCGTGCTGCCGCCCGTCACCGTCGTCGCCGTCGACGAGGGCGGACACCTCGACACCGTCGCGCACAACCGGCGCCCCCACCCCGTGCCGCCCGGACTGCGGCACGAGTACGCGCGACTCGTCGACGACCTCGCCCGCGCCGTGCGCGGCGCCGACCTGAGCGCCGTCGGCGCGGTCAGCACCCGCAGCGCCGTCCTCAACCAGCGCCGGCTGCCCAAGCGCAACCTCGACGCCATGACCGCCATCGCCGACCGCGTCGGCGCCCCCGGAGTGGTCTGCACGCACAGCGGCACCATGCTCGGGCTGCTCCTCGACACCACCGCCGACGGGCACCGGGAGAGGCTCGCAGCGGCGCGCGCCGCCTGCTCCGGGCTTCCCGGAACCCTCTCCGTCTACCGCTCGGCCGCCGCGGAGGCGCCGGAGACGCGGTAGCCGGAGAGGGGCACCGGATCACACCGCGGCGGACTCCGCGCTCTTCGTCCAGTGCATGCCGTCCTGCGCGACGACCAGCCCGTCCTTGACGGCCGGAACGTCGTCGTCCGCCTCACCGAAGGCCGCCTGCATCTGGATGCGGTGCCCCTCCCAGTGGACGTCGCGGGACTGCTGCCGCAGGTCCTTCTTGCGCTGGTCCCGGTAGTCGTCGGAGGTCAGCGCCGTGTCGTCCGAGGCACCGCCGCCGACCAGCCCGACGAACGCCCCGGCGCCGGGCGCGGGGTCACGGGTGACGCGCCGGGCGTCGTCGAAGTACTGCTGCTCGTCGCGGGTGACGTCGTAGAAGCTGACGAGGAAGTCGTGGAAGGTCTGGTACTCCTTGCGGTAGCGGGCCTCGTACTCCGCGAAGCACTCCTCTTCCTCCAGGTCGCCGCGGAGCACGCTGTTGACGGAACGCGCGGCCAGCAGTGCGCTGAACGTGGCCATGTGCACGCCGGAGGAGAACAGCGGGTCGATGAAGCCCACCGCGTCGCCCACCAGCGTCAGGCCCGGCCGCCAGAAGCCGTCGTGCAGGTACGAGTAGTCCTTGCGCACCCGGACCTCGCCGTACGGCCCGCTGGTGACCCGTTCCGCCTCCGACAGGTAGTCGGAGACGAGCGGGCAGTCGGCGATCATCCCGGCCAGCGCCTGGCCGCGGTCGCCCCGGATCCGGTCGGCGCACTCCTTGCGCACCACCGCGCCCACCGAGGTGAGGGTGTCGGAGAGCGGGATGTACCAGAACCAGCCCGAGTCGAAGGCGACGCAGGTGATGTTGCCGCTGTTCGGCGCGGGCGGTCGCTTGCCGCCCTCGAAGTAGCCGTAGAGCGCGATGTTCTGGAAGAACTCCGAGTAGCGGCGCTGGCCGCCGACGCGTGACTGCAGCCGGCTCTGGTTGCCGGAGGCGTCGACGACGAACCGCGCGCGCGTCTCCCGCCCGGTGCCGTCCTCGTCCGTGTAGCGCACCCCGTTCACCCGGCCGTCGTCCTCCAGGACGTCGCGGACCGCGCAGCGCTCACGGACCACGACGCCCTTGCGCCGGGCGTTGTCGAGCAGCAACTGGTCGAACTTCATGCGCTCGACCTGGTAGGCGTACGAGGTGGGGCCCGCGAACTTCTCGGAGAGCGCGAAGTCGAAGGTCCACGGTTCGGTGCTGGAGCCCCAGCGGAACGTGCCGCCGTGCTTCTTCACGAACCCGGCACCGTGCAGTTCCTCGGACACGCCGAGGAGCGCGCAGATCCCGTGCACCGTGGACGGCAGCAGGGACTCACCGATCTGGTGCCGGGGGAAGCTCTCCTTCTCCAGCAGCAGGACACGGTGCCCCTGCATGGCCACGAACGTCGCGGCCGACGACCCGGCGGGGCCGCCTCCTACGACGATCACGTCGAACGGCTCCGCCGATTCCGAATCGCCGGTACTGGTCATGGTGGCCCTTCCGACCGAGGGGAGACCGGCCGATGGGACCGGCCGGCGGCGACCACGGCGCGGTCGTCCGGACGGAATCCTCGCGGGCGGAGCCCCCCGGAACATCGGTGTCAGCCACCGTTACGCGCGGCGGCGCCCCGCGCTCACACCATCGGCGAGAAGAAGTACGTGTTGCGGGCCTCGAAGAGCAGGTCCTCGTTCAGCCGGAAGAAGTCGGCGAACCGCAGGTCCACCTCGCTGCCGTCCTTCAGCGTCCCGTGGAACTCACCCTCCACGGCGGCGTCGCCCGTGCCGACCACCAGGCTGACGACCGTGTGACTCCCCGTGTCGATGACCCGCTCACCACGGTAGAAGGCGTCGAGTCCGTCCCGTCCGACGATCGGTTCGTAGCCCGGACGCTCGTACACCGCGCGGTCGGCGAAGAGCCCGACGACTCCCCGGACGTCTCCGTCGTCCACCAACGCGTAGTAGCGGCGGACTCGTTCGGCGATCTGGTCCACCTCGAAAGCGGTCATGCCGTTTCCTTCCGGTCATGAGGGCGCTCGGCGCTCCGCGCGACGGGGAGCCGACCGGCGCCGACGGTGGGGGGAAGAGGGATCCGGTCCGCGGTGCGCGAGAACGGGTCCGGCAGGCGACAGGCGAACGGCCTGGCTGCGTGAGTTCTGCGAGAGCTGTGCAACTCCTGCAAGACTAGACACACTTCGGCGGGTTGTGGCGGCCCGCCGGGAAAAGAAGTCCGGTGGGCGGCACCGTCGTCGGGGCCGGCGTCGGCCGGCCCCGGGTCACGGCTCGCGACGGGCGTCCGCGGCGTCCGCGGCGCCCCGCGGCCGCCCCAGGGCGCTGCGCAACTCCTTCCGTCCCGACAGGCCGAGCTTGCGGTAGACGGAGGTGAGATGCAGTTCCACCGTGCGGCGCGTCACGAAGAGCGCCTCCGCGATCTGCAGGTTGGTCCGCCCCGCCGCCGCCAGCCGCGCCACCTGCTTCTCGCTGCGGGTGAGTTCGCCCGCACCGCGCGAGGCGGCGCGCCGCGGCCGGGCCCCCGCGCTGAGCAGCAGACCGTGCGCCTCGTCGTGCAGGGCGTGGGCCCCGAGCGCGTGCGACTCGTCCCAGCCCCGGCGCAGCACCTTCCGGGCCGGTCCGACGTGCCCGGCCCGCAGCAGCGCACGGCCGCGGGCCACCCGGGTCCGTGCCAGCGAGAGCGCGGCCCCGCTCTGCGCCAGCACGCTCTCGGCGTCCTCGAGGATCTGCGGGCGCCCGCGTTCCCCGCCCGCCGAGGCCAGCAGTTCCAGTGCGGTGCCCAGGGCGACGGGGAAGTCGGCGGAGTGCGCCAGATCCACGGCCCGGGTGGCCAGACGGCCGGCCTCGGCCGGGTCGCCGGCGGCCAGGTGGGCGTGGCCGGCCCAGTACCACCACGGCGAGGCGGCCGGGTTCGTCCGCTGCCACAGCCCCTGCCGGCGGCCGCACTCCGTCAGATCCGCCACCGCGGCCACCGGGTCGTCCTGGGCCAGCCGGAGCCGCCCGCGGGCGGCGAGGTACTCGTTCCACTGCCAGGCGTCGTCGATCGTGTCCGGCGGCACCGTACCGGCCAGGGCCTCGGCCGCCACGACGTCGCCCCGGTCGAGGAGCGCGTGCAGCCGGACCGCCAGCGCCAGCGTCTGGTGGTGGGTGACCCGCGCGCCGGGCGTCGACCCCAGGGCCTGGGCCGTGGAGCGGAGCGCCTGGTCGATACGCCCGAGCCGCTGGGCGGCCTCGCCGTCCAGGGCGAGCAGACCCGCCCGCAGGTGGTCGGGCACGGCGTCGGCACCCTCCAGCAGCTGCTGGTACACGTGGGCGGCGTCGGCGGGACGGTCCGCGTACGCCAGCGCGGCGGCCGCGGCGGCCAGCGAGACGGGGGAGTCGGTGAGCGGAGTACCGCTCAGCAGCACTCTGTCCGCCGCGGACAGTGCCTGCGGGAGGCGCTCGCCCCGGCTCACCGCGATGAAGGCCCGGCCCGCCAGCAGGGCCCGCTCCTCCGCGGTCGTGCCGGGCAGGTCCAGGCGCAGCGACACCCCTTCGAGCAGGTCCGTGTAGGCCTCGCGGTTGTCGGTCGCGGCCAGCAGCATGTCCGCCTCCAGCAGCTGGAGACGCGCCCGTCCGGAGGGCGAACCGGTGTCCTGGGCGGCCAGCAGCTGAGCCGCGCGTCCCGTCCTGCCGGTGCGGGTCAGTGCGCCGACGAGTGTGCTGAGCACCGTCAGACGCAGGTCGGGGTCGGGCAGGCGGTCCAGCACGGACGTCAGGTGCCCGATACCGGACTCCGCGTCCACCCTGCTCTCGGCGATGCCCAGTTCCGTCACCAGCACCGGGTCGCAGGTGTCCTCGCGGCCGGGCGGGACGCAGGACCGCAGTAGCCTCACCGCGTGTTCCGCGGCCCCGCGCAGGAGAGCCGTGCGGGCCTCCTCCCGCAGCAGGGCCCGCGCCCACGGCTCCCGCGCGACGGCCGGTGACGCCAGCAGATGCCCGGCGATGTCGCCGGCCGGTGCTCCGCTGTCGTGCAGCAGCCGGGCGGCGCGCCCGTGCAGGTCCGTCCGGGTCCTGGAGGGGGTGCCCGTCAGGACCGCGTTCCGGACGGCGGGGTGCGCGAGGGACCACGTGTCCGCGGCGGACGCCCGGGCCAGCCCGACCGCTTCCAGCCTGCGCAGGGCACGGGTGAACGCGGTCGTCTCCACCCGCGCCAGACCGGCCCCGGTCGTGGTCGCGGTCCCGTCGCCCAGCACGGCCATCGCCTGCGCCGCGCGCACCGCGACGGGGGACTGCCCGTGCAGGAGACGCCGCACCCGTGCACCGAACAGCGGGATGTCGCCCCCGCCCGCCGCTTCGAGACCGGCGCCCGTGAGCGGCAGGCGCAGCTCGCCCAGTCCGGCGACCAGCGCCGTCACCAGCGAGGGGATACCGCCGGTCGCGGCCAGGCAGCCCGCCTGGAACCCGGCCTCGACGGCGGTCCCCGCCAGGCGGCGCACCACCGTGGCGACACCCGGCCCGGAGAGCGGCCGGGGCCTGAGCACCTCGAGCATCGAACGGGTCGCCCACTCCATGGGCGCGGCCGGCTCCTCGCGGTCGCGCCAGCCGAGGGCCAGCAGGACCGGCAGGTCGTGCCGGGTCCGCATGAGACGGACGAGCGCCCGGATCGACGCCAGGTCGGCGCGGTCGGCGTCGTCGACCGACAGGAGCGTCGGACGCGTCACCGAGGCGGAGCCCACCATTTGCAGGTAGGCGAGGAGCGGGCCGTGGAGCGGCGGTGCGGCGGCGGCATCGGGCGAGGCGACCGGGACGCGTGCCCGCCCGCCCCGGTCGCCGGACCGCCCGCCCCGGGCGACGGCGCGTCCGTCGGGGGCCGCGGGGTCGAGGGCGGCGGTGCCGAGCGGAGCGCTCGGGGAGCCGAAGCGGAGCATCCGTTCCCGCGCCCCCGCCGTTTCGACGACGCGCAGACCGCGGCGCTCGGCCTCCTCGGCCAGCGCCCGCAGGAGCGCCGTCCTGCCTATGCCGGCCGGCCCCTTGACGACGACGAGACCGGTGCGTCCCGCCGCGGTACGGCGGACGAGGTCGCGCAGGACAGCGGTCTCCCGCTCACGTTCGACGAGGTGCGGATGTGTCCGACCGGCCGACAGCTCTTGGTCGTGGGCGCCCGACGTAGTGATACTGACCGCCTCCCTGGGCCCTGCACCCGGTCCTGATCACACCATGATCGAGTGAAATCGACCTTAGGAAGCGGAATCCTGCTCGGTCAAGCAAACCTTCGCGCGGTGCGAAAACACTGTGGTCCCGGGGTTCGGTGCGCCGTTCACCGCGCGCCGATGTCCGGTGGAAGGGCATGGCGCCCGCTGATGCCGAGCTTGCGGTACGCGTTGGTCAGATACCTCTCGATCATGCGCCTGGACACCTGGAGCTCACGCGCGATGTCCGCGTTGTGCAGTCCGGCGGCCGCCAGCCCGGCGACCCGCGCCTCGGACGGAGTGAGTTCGAGCGGCTGCTCGGGCACGGCGGGGCGCCGGCCGATCTGCTCCCGGATCTGCCGCGTCACCCGGTCCGCACCGCATACGACGGACAGCTCGCGGGCCCGTTCCAGCGCGCCGGCGGCCCGCCGCCCGTCCACGCCCTCCCTGCTGCCGTAGGCGTACAGCGCCAGGCACAGCTCGTGGGCGTTCGTGGACCGCTCCAGCACGGAGACCGCCTCCGCCAGCAGCTCCGTTCCCCGGCGGCCCGGTGTGACGCGGCCGAGCGCCACCAGTGCCCGCCCCACCACGGACGGTGCGCCCCACCGGCGTGCCTGCTCCACCTCCAGCCGTGCCGCGGCCAGCGCCCGGTCCTGCTCGCCCAGCCGGTGGTGCATGAGCGCGGCCCGGGAGGACCACGGCAGCACGGCCGGATTCGACCAGCCGATCCGCTCCAGCCGCTCACCGGCCGTACGGAAGTGGTGGAGGGCGATGAGGTCGTGCCGGCGCCGGGCCGCGAGCAGACCGCGCGTCATGTGCAGGAGCGCGGCGTGGTACTGGTCCTGGTGGTGGGACAGGTTGCCGGTCAGCAACCTCTCGGCCAGCTCGGGCTCGTCGCTGTGCAGGGTGACGATGGTCTGTACGGCGGTGCAGAGGGCCGAGGCACGGGCCTGCGCCTCCTCGGCCGTGCCGGTCGGTACGACCGCCCGGCGGGCCTCGGCGATCCGGCCGTGGGAGAGGGCCACCATGGCGCGCTCCGCCCGCAGCACGGCCGTCTCCGCGTCCGTGTCCCGGTGGCCGATGCGCCGGCCGACCTCGTCCAGCCAGCGGACCGTCGGGGCGGTGTGCTCCGCGGCGGCCAGGGCGTTCACCGCCAGCGGCAGGGGAGTGTGGGCATGGCGGGGATCCGGCGGTTCGAGGGCCAAGAGGGGTGCGCCGAGGTCCGCCACCCGTTCGGCCGACGCGTTGTTGGTGACGAACGCGACGTGGATCAGCGCGGCGAGCAGTTCCCGTTCGCCCACCGTCCCCGCGGGCGGCCGGGACCCCAGCCCGTCGAGCCGGCGCAGAGCGGCCGGAAGGACCGCGGGGTCCTGGGCGCCCAGGGCGTAGTGGCGGGCCTCCAGCCGCAGCGCGAGTTCGGCCGCCGCGGCGTCGTCCCCGCCCCGCGTCCGCAACCGGGCGGCGAGGTCCCCGGTCAGGGCGGCGATGCCGGACTCCGACGGCTGGTAGAGCAGCGGGCCCAGCTGCACCGCGGCGGCGGCACGGTCCAGGGTGGACTCGAACAACGGCAGCGCCTCGACCACGTGCCGCAGCGCGGCGACGGTCGCGAACTGCCGCTCCGCCACGGCCAGGTCGGTCAGCACCCGGGCCCGGAGCAGGCCGGTGCACGAGCCGTCCAGCAGGGCCTGGCGCAGATACCGGGCCGCGTCGCGCGGCGCTCCCCGCGCCAGCGCGCGGTCGGCGGCGGCACGCAGGATGCCCACAGCCCCCGGAGCCCGCAGGGTGTGCACCGACATGAGCTGCCCGGCGGCGGCCTCCACGGAGTGCCCCGTCCGGTGCAGCAGGACCGCGGCGCGGTTGCGCATGACGGTGAGCTCGTCCGCCGGGACGCCGTCCGCCAGCGCGTCCCACAGGAGCGTGCCGTACCCCTCGTTCCCCGGCCGGCCCAGCCCCCAGCGGTGCAGTGTGCCGACCGCCTCCGCGTACCCGGCCGCGTCCAGGTCCGCCAGCAGGGCGGCGACCCGCTGGTCCGCACCGCCGCCCAGGACGCACAGGGCCTGCACGGTGCGGCGCACCGGGCCGGGCTGGGACCGCAGGAAGGCGGACAGGTACTGGCACAGGGTCTCGGAGCGGAGCGTACGCACGAGTTCCGCGTCCTGGGCCCGGGGCCGCAGACCGCGGGAGTAGGCCTCGTCCAGCAGGGACCGGAGCAGCAGCGGATTGCTGGCGGACCGCACCCGCACCGCCGTCACGAACTCCGCGTCCGCGCCGCCGCCCAGGGCGGCCTCGACCGACCGGCGCACGGCCCCGGGGCCGAGGGGGCCCAGCCGGACCCTCCGGTCCGCCGCGCCCACCAGCGCGCCCAGGGCGGAGCCCGGGGCGGGCACGGCACCGGACGGCAGCGACAGGGCGAACACGACGCGGCGGCCGTGCCGTCCGTCCAGGCCCTTCGAGAGCTCCGCCAGCGACTCCGTGTCGCACCACTGCAGATCGTCGACCAGGACGAGTACCGCACCGTCGCCGGGCACACCGTCCAGGACCGCCGACAGGGGTACCCGGTCGCCGACCGGTCCGCGGTGCGCGTCGGCGCAGGCCCGCCGCGCCTTGCCGGATCCCGCCGTCGCCGCGACGCAGGCCGCGGACTCCACCAGCTGGTCGACCACACCGAACGCCAGCGACCGCTCCGAGCGGGACGCCTGCGCCCTGAGGACCGTGATCCGCGCGCCGGACGCCTGCTGGGGCAGGGCTTCGAGGAACGACGATCTGCCCGCGCCGAGCGGCCCCTCGACCAGCAGCATCGACCCGTGTCCCGCCGCGGCCCGGCGCAGGCAGGCAGCCGCCAGCGCCAGTTCGGTCTCACGTTCCAGTAGCACCTAAGTCGTCCCGTTCCCCTGCGCTCCGGCGGCCGTCCCCGTAGGTACTTCTACCCATCCTCGGACCGACGAGCGCCGGAACACCGCCGGGCCCGCCACCGCGTCCGCATCCAGTACGCATCAGGCGGACGAACGGCTCACACCCCGCGACGGGCCACTACGGGGACAGAGCGCAACGGGTGAAGATGTCCGTCAGCTCCCGGGCCAGGTGGTCCAGATCGGCGACAGCGAACAACTCGTGGTGGCGGACCACGTTGTCGAGGGCGCCCTGCACGGCCAGCGCCAGCACCGGCGGGTCGGCGATGCGGAACTCGCCCGCACGGCATCCCTCCTCGAGCAGTGCCACCAGACTCTCCACCGACAGAGCGCTGCGCGCGACGTCGTCCAGCTCCGGTACCGGCCGCTCGCGGACGAGTTCGGCGATCTCGGTGAGCGCCCGGGCGTGCGCCGGGTAACGGGTCATGAAGTCGAAGTGCGCGGCGATGTAGGCGACCAGCTTCCCGTGATACGTCGCCTCCTGCGCGACGCGGCTGGTCCGCAGCGTCCCCGCCTTCTCCACGATGGTGCGGGTGACTTCCCGCAGCAACTGCGGCTTCCCGGCGAAATGGTAGGAGATCAGGCCGGTGCTGCTCAGGTTCGCGTGTCTGCAGATCGCCGTGAACGACGTCTTCGTGTGGCCGATCTCGGCCAGTGTCTCGATCGTGGCCTCGACGATCTGCGCCCTCCGCGCCTCCTGGGTGAAGGTGCGGCCGTGCACGGGGCCGGAGACCGGTTTCCTGTACATCGTGTCCTCAAGTTGGTGGTGACAGGCGCTTGTCCTGTTTCGGCCGCCCACGGGACGGCTGCGAAACCCGCACCCCGGCAGCCCCCGTCCGGCAAACTCCCGGAACACGGCCCCAGTTCTAGCAGGCACGTTGCGAGTGGGCGGTCCCCGCGGCGCCGTAACGGTGGATCCCACCGAGGACCGGTCCGGCGCGCGCCGTGAGGATGGCGGCGCGGCGGTGGAGCGGCCACCGCGCCAAGACACGGGAAAGGGCGGTGGGACAGGTGAACCCGTTCGACGATCCGGACGCCACCTTCCAGGTCCTCGTCAACGACGAGGGGCAGCACTCGCTGTGGCCCGCGTTCGCGGAGGTCCCCGACGGCTGGACCGTCGCGCACGACGAGGACAGCCGCGAGGCGTGCCTGGCCCACATCGAGGAGAACTGGACCGACCTGCGGCCCAGGAGCCTGATCGAGGCCATGGAACGCTGACCGAGGCACACCCCGAGGAGCGCGCATGCGACACGACACCCTCGTCGACGCCATCGGCAACACCCCGGCCGTCCGGCTGCGGACGGACACCCCCGACGGCGTCGAGGTCTACGCCAAACTCGAACTGCTCAACCCCTACGCCATGAAGGACCGCGTCGCCCGCCGCATCATCCTCGAGGCCCGCCGCACCGGCGCGCTGCGAGAGGGCGCTCCCATCGTGGAGAGCTCCTCCGGCACCATGGCCCTCGGCGTCGCCCTGGTCGGCACCTATCTCGGACACCCGGTGCACATCGTCACCGACCCCCGCATCGACCCCGTCACCCTCGCCAAGCTGGAGGCGATGGGCTGCAGGGTGCACGTCGTGGAGGCCATGACCGCCCAGGGCTGGCAGAGCGCGCGCCTCGAACGCCTCGCCGACCTGATGCGCGACCTGCCGGGCGCCTGGTGGCCGCAGCAGTACAGCAACCCGGACAACCCGGCGGCCTACCGCACCCTCGCCGACGAACTCCTCGACGACCTGGGCACCGTCGACGTCCTGGTCGGCTCGGTCGGCAGCGGCGGCTCGCTCTGCGGCACCTCCGCCGCGCTCCTGGAGCACCTGCCGGACCTGAAGGTGGTCGGCGTCGACTGCGTGGGCAGCGTCCTGTTCGGCCAGCCCGACCTCACCACCCGCAAGCAGAGCGGACTCGGGAACAGCCTCTACCCCGACAACATCGACTACCGGCTCTTCGACGAGGTCCACTGGCTCTCCGACGACGAGGCCTTCGACGCGACGAAGAGCCTCGCGAGGGAACAGAAGATCTTCGCCGGCAACACCTCCGGTTCGGTCTACCGGGTCCTCACCCACCTCGCGGCCCACGCCGCGCCCGGCACCCGGCTCGTCGGCATCATGCCGGACCGCGGGGACCGCTATGCCGAGACCGTCTACCGCCACGAGGCCGCGGGCCCCGTCGCCACCGTCCCCACCGAAGTGCCCTTCGGCACGACCGTCCACCGGTGGTCCTACGCGGCGATTCCGCGCCGGCACCGCCCCGTGCTCTTCTTCGTCGAGTCCAACACCACCGGCACCGGCATGCTGGCCCTGCGCACCGCGACCCGGCTCGGCCTCGCCCCGGTCCTGCTGACCAAGGACCCGGCCCGGTACGCGGGACTGGAGGAGACCGGCTGTCCCGCCGTCCGCTGCGACACCGAGGACGAGGCGGCCCTGCGCGCCGCCGCCGACTCGGCCGCCGCAGGACGCCCCGTCGCGGGGGTCACCACCACCAGCGACTTCTACCTCGTCCACGCGGCGGCCCTGGCCGGGTCGTTCCGGCGGCCCGGACACGCCTCGGGCACCGCCGCGCTCTGCCGTGACAAGTCGCTGAGCCGCGCCGTCCTGGGCGAGGCGGGTGTGCCGCAGCCCGCCCACGCCGTCGTCGCGTCGGCCGACGACGTCACCGCCGCCGTCGCCCGCGTCGGCCTGCCCTGCGTGGTCAAGCCGGCCGACGGCTCCGGCTCGCAGGACGTGCGCTGGTGCGCCGACGAGGCGAGCGCCCTCGCGCAGGCCGCGCGGATCCTCGCCGTCAGCGAGAACGTCCGGGGCCAGCAGCGCGCGGGCAGGGTACTCGTCGAAGAATTCGCGCAGGGCCCCGAGTACAGCGTGGAGATGTTCTGCGCCGGCGGCGAGGCCGTGTGCGTCGGAATCACCCAGCGGACCACCACCGCACTGCCGTACTTCGTCGAGACCGGCCACCTCTTCCCGGCCGTACTGCCCGCCGCGGCCGAGGCGGAGCTGGCGGAGAGCGCGCGGCAGGCACTCAAGGCCGGCGGCTTCGAACTCGGCCCCGCCCACGTCGAGGTCCGGCTGACCCCGACGGGACCCGTCGTCATCGAGGTCAACGGACGCCTGGCCGGCGGCATGATCCCCGAGCTGATCCGCGCGGCGACCGGCATCGACCTGCTGGAGCAGCAGCTCCGCGCCGCCACCGGGCGTCCCCTCGCGCTGGGCGCGGACCGTGCCCGGCACGCCGGGCTGCGGTTCCTGACGGCGACGGAGACAGGACGACTGACCGGCATCATCGGTGCCGCCGAGGCCGCCCGGGTCCCCGGCGTCGAATCCGTCGTCACCACCGGAGTACCCGGCCGCGCGGTCCGCCCGCCGCAGGACGCCTACGACCGCCTGGGCCACGTCGTCGCCGTCGGCTCGACACCGGGGGAGGTCGAGACCGCCCTGGACACCGCGACGGCACTGATCCGGGTGGAGACCACCCCGACCCCCTGAGACCGCCGCACCACCGGCTGCCCCGCCGACCGCACTACCCGGGCACCCGTGCGCACCTGGAGGCGCCACCGGCCGCACCGCCCGCCGGGTCGGCCGGCCGGCTCCCCCAACCGTCGGACAACCGGCGGTGCAGCCGGTAGGCACCCCGCCCGAGCCCGGCTGTTCCGGCCCGCGCCCGGCTGTTCCGCCCGGGTTCGGCTGCCGGGCGGTTCGGGCTGCCCTGTCCAGCCCGGCCACCCCGCCCTGCGCCCGGCTGTCCCTGCACGGACTCCGGTCACCTCGTCCTGTGGCCGGCTGTCCCTGCACGGGCTCCGGTCACCCCGTCCCGCACGCCGCTGCCCGCTGCCCCTGCACGGCCCCGGCCTTGGGCCGGGGCCGTGCAGGGGGCCCCGGGCCCGGGGCTTCGCGACGGGGTTCGGGACCGACCGCCGCACCGCCGTTCACTCGGCGGCCGTGCCACGACGCCCCGAGGGACGACGCCCCGAGGGACGGCGGCCCGCGTGGCGGCTACGCGCCCCGCAGTCCCGGGCGGGCGGCTCCGCCCCCGAGGCTCACCCCCCGCAGTACCTCGCGGGGATCGGGCAGCCGCCGCAGCGCCACGGCCGCCGAGGCCGACGCCGACGCGAACGGTGCCGGGGCAGGCGCGGGCGGCTGCGGGCCGTCGGACTGCTGCTGCGCCGCCCACGCCGCGATGTGCGCCCGGGACCGCAGCCCCAGTGTGGTGCGGATGTGCCGGATGTGCGTCTCCACCGTGCGTACGGACACATGGATGCGCGCCGCGATCTGCCGGTTGGTCAAACCCTCCACGACCAGTGCGGCCACGTCCCGCTCCCGCCTGCTCAGCGGATGCGCGGCCCCCCTGGCCCGAGGCTCCGCCGATTCCTCGCCGAGCGCCAGGCACAGCGCCTGCCGCCACGGCATCGACCGCCCCGCCTCCAGCCAGGACTCGGCCCGGCCCACGGGCAGCGCCCGCAGCGCGGTCTCGCGCGCCTGCTGGACATGCTGCCGCCACCAGCCGCTCTCTCCCGGCCTGCCGCCGCGCACCCGCTCCGCCACGCCCAGCAGGCGTACCCCCCGGTCGAACCGGTAGCCGCGGGTGGCGACCAGCGCCAGCCCCTCCAACGCCCGTGCGGCGTCCTCATGATGATGCGCACGGCAGCGCAGCGCCTGTGTGAAGTACTCCTCCGCCCGTTTCAAGTCGCCCTTCTCCAGCGCCAGCGAACCAGCGGTGGACAGAACGGCGCTCAGCCACTGCGGGGCCACCCCGCGGCGCAGCACGGGAAGGGCCCGTCCGAGCTCGCGTTCCGCGCCCGCCGGGTCGCCGTTCTCCAGCCAGTGCCGGGCGAGGGCGCCCAGACTCAGTGCCACGAGGGTGTCGTGCTGCGACCGCAGTCCGATCTCCAGCGACTCGTCCAGATCGTCGAGGGACGCCCGGTGCTCGTCGCGCCCCTGGCGCAGGATCCCGCGTTCCAGCAGCAGCCGGCCCAACAGCGCGGTGCGGCCCCGCCGCCGCTCCTCCCGCACCGCCCGGTCGATGCGCAGCGCCGCCTCGTCGGGCTCGGTGTCCCGGCAGGCGAGAGCCGCCGCCTCCAGTGCCACGGCGCGGTACTCGGAGTCCGGTGCGGTCTGCGCCAGGGCGTGCTCCACGAGCCCGGCCACCTCGGCGCCCCGCCCCTGCGCCCACTCCACCGCGGCCAACGCGCCGGCGAGGAGCAGCTGGCGTTCGTCGGAGCCCGTTCCCAGCCGCCGCACCGCGTGCGCGAGGTTGACGCGCTCCTCGGTCAGCCGGTCCAGCGTCGCGACCGGCACCACGGCCTCGTTCCGCAAGGGGAGCGACATCGTCGTCAGCCAGGCGGTCAGCTGTTCGTACGTCGCCGTGTCCTCGCCCTCGGCGACGAGCCGCTCCTGCCCGAAACACAGCGTGGACTCCAGCATCCGGAAGCGGGCGGCGCCACCGCCCGCGCCCGTCAGCGGGGTGATGACGGACTTCGACTCCAGGGCGACCAGGAGTTCCGGCAGCGCGATCGCCGCCCCCGGCACGTCCGCCGTGACCGCCGTGGCCGCGTCCGGCCCGAAACCGCCCGGCAGGACCGACAGCCGTCGCAGCAGCGCCTGTTCCACCGGCTTCAGCAGCGCGTACCCCCACTCCAGCGCGGCGCGAAGACTCTGGTGGCGGTCGTCGGCGAGCCGCCAGCCGTTCGTCAGGAGCGCCAGCCGGTCGTGCAGCCGGGAGCGGATCTCGGCCGGTGGGAAGACCCGGATCAGCCGGGCGGCCATCTCGATGGGGAGCGGCAACCCGTCCAGACGCGCGCATATATCGGCCACGTCGGCGGCGTTGTCGCGGCTGAGCCGGAAGTCCGGGGCGACGGCGCGGGCCCGGTCCATGAAAAGCGAGACCGCGTCCGAACGCAGGCTGTCGGCAAGCGAGTCGACGGACTCGGGATCGCTCAGCGCCAGACCGGTCACGGAGAACACCGACTCGCCCGGCAGACACAGCGGTTCCCTGCTCGTGGCGAGCACGCTCAGCCGCGGTCGTCCGGGGAGCAGCTCGGTCAGCAGCGTCCCGCACGTGTACAGGACGTGGTCGCAGTCGTCCAGGACGAGCAGCCGGTCCGGGGCCGAGGCCGCCGTGCCGCCGTCCGGTTCGTCGCCGAGTGCCTCGAGAACGCGTCGGCGCACGGCCTCGGCGCCGGTGACCGCGCCCAGCCTCACCACCGACACCTCGCTCCGGCGGCCGCGCGCCTCCTGCCCGGCCACCTCCAGCGCCAGCCGGGACTTGCCCACGCCGGCGGGGCCGGTGAGCGTCAGCAGCCGCACCTCGTGCAACAGCCGGGTCAGCTCGACCAGTTCGTCGGCCCGGCCGACGAAGCTGCTCAGCTGGGTCAGGAGCTCGCTGCCCAGTCCGGCGTCCACACCGCCGGACCTGTGCCGCAGCCGGTAGGAGCGCTGCCGGCAGGCGTTGGAGCAGTAGCGGGCCCGGGGCTGCGAGGTGCGGGACTGTTTGGAGCGGGTCAGTGAGGTTCCGCAGGTGTCGCACGTGACAGTCGTGGGGGTGGACATGGCACACACCTTTCGTGGTGTCGGCGGGTGCAGTGACGCGCTGTACTTCGGAAGGGGAGGCCGACTGCGGAGAAACTAAAACAGCCGGTCGGAAGAAGGCATGAAACCGGCGTGGCGAAAACGCCGGAAAACAGCGCGGAGCAGCGGCGGGCAGCCGGACAATTGAAAAGAAACTTTCCAGTGCATCGGTGCGCGCCGGGCCCGGTCCGCCGTCGGGAAGGCGAAGAAGGAGAGCAGCGGTCCGGGGAACTACCGGCCGCGTGTGCTCGCGTTCGGCCCGGTCATCCGCCGGTGAACCGGCCGTACCGGTTCAGCAGCCGGACGTCGGTGTGCGGGGTATCTGCAAGGCGGGTGGTCACTACCGGATACCCTCTTTCTGCACTGATGTGGGGGTGTCACCGAGGACGAATGCCGGGACGCGGGGCACCCGATTCGCTTCGCGTGATTGCATCCGAGCCTAGGAATGGCCGCGTCCGCGGGTCAAGCAACGCTTTGCTCGTACCCAAAAGACTGTGGTTCGGAGGTTCGGTGGGGCACGGTGCCCGTTTCTCCGGACGACGGAGTCCGTTTCGGGCCCGTTTCGAAAAGGCACCCCGCGCGGCTGCTCGCGGACCGCGCCCCAAACGTCGTACGGCGGACCCGTTTCGTGTGCGGAGGACGCCGGATTACTTCCGTTTCCCGGTGGCCCGGCGGTCGCGGCCCATGATCAGCCGGGCAGCTCCGCCTCCACCAGATCGGCCGCTCGCCGGGAGCCGTCTCCCGGTGCGAGTTCCCGCTGCGCTGCGCAGCGCGCGGCGACGGCCGGATCGTCGGCGAGCCGCAGAACGGCCGCACGCAGCGCCTCGACGGCGACGTCGGCGGAGTCGACGCGCTCGGCGACACCCAGCCGGACCAGCATGGCGGCGTTGTCGAACTGATCGCCGGCCTGGGGCACGCAGAGCATCGGGGTGCCGGTGGCCAGGCCCTCCTGGGCGCCGCCGGCACCGGCGTGGGTGACGAAGAGGTCGGCCTGCCGCAAGACGCCCGGCTGGGGCACCCAGGGTCGGACCTCGACGTTGTCCGGCAGCGAGCCCAGTTCCTCCACCGACACCTGGCTGCCCACCTGGAGCAGCAGATACCAGTCGGGCAGCGTGCCGAAGGCCTCCGCGCAGGTCCGGTAGAAGCGGGGCTGTTTCGTGAAGTTGGAGCCGAGCGAGACCAACGCGACGCGCCTGCCCGCTGCTTCGGCAGGGCGTGTCCAGACATCGTGATCCGGCCGCTCGCCCTGGCACGGGCCGACGAAACTGTAACGGCGGGTGTCCACACGGTCGGCGTGGGGCTGGAGGGCGGGGTGGATCAGGACGAGCGAGCGCGGCGGGCGGCTCATGAAGGTGTCCGGGTCGACTCCCGCCAGGCCGTTGGCGCCGAGCCAGGAGCGCCAGTGCGCGTCATGGGCGCGGCCGCGAGCGCAGGACTTCAGCTCCTGGGCCAGCTTCGCACCGACCTCCTCCTCGTAGCCCTCCCAGGGCACCAGCTGGGGGGACAGTTGCACGTAGCCCACGGACCAGCGGTGCGCGAGCACCTGGGCCGCCCAGCCGGAGAAGTCGCTGAGCACCAGGTCCGGGACGTCGTTCCGGTAGAGCTCCGCCAACTGCGGGAGCGCCTGGACGGCGTCCCGCAGGAACAACTCGGCGACGTCGAGCCGGGTCTCGCCCCATCTGCTCTGGTCGTCCCCGGCGGCGGGCAGTGTGGACCTCCAGACCCGGGGCTCGGCCCCGGTGGCGCGCACCCGCTCGACGAAGTCGCCCTCGTCGGGGATGGCATAACTGACCCGGTGGCCGCGGGCGACCAACTCCCGGACGATTCCCAGGCTCGGATTCACATGACCGTGGTGGGCGATACTGACCATGGCGACGTGACTCATGCTGTGGACGGTAGTGGAGACGACCTATGCCCACAACGGTCTTCCGGGGCGTGACAGCGGGGTAGGGGAACGGGTGCGGTGATCCACGACTCAGGGAGCGTCCATGGCCGAAATTCGATCCGTCCAGGTTGCCGAAGGATTTCACGTCTTCGCGCCACAGGTGGAAGGCGCACTCATTTCCGAGATCCACTTCATCTACAACGAGGTGTTCGTGGAGCGCGACTACCTCAAACACGGGATACGCATTCCCGGTTCCGCGCGGGTCGTGGACGTCGGTGCGAACGTGGGCATGTTCTCACTGTTCGTCGTGGGTGAGTGCCCGGATGCCCGGATCCTGGCCTTCGAACCGATTCCCGAGATCTACCAGGCATTGCGGGAAAACCTGAGCAGGTACGGCGCGAAGGGCGTGAAACCGGTGCGGGCGGCGCTCGGCGGACTGCCCGAGGAACAGGTCCGGTTCACCTATTTCCCCGCGCTGCCCGGTAACTCCACGCGCCACCCCGAGGAGAAACAACTCAACAAGAGGCTGGTCCAGGAGCAACTGGGCCCCGAAGCGGTGGACCGCATCCTGGGCGCCGTCGAGGTGGAGGCCGAGGTGCTCCGGTTGTCCGACGCCCTGCGCGACTGGGCGCCCGAGGGGCCGATCGATCTGCTGAAGATCGATGTGGAGGGCTCGGAACTCGAAGTCCTGGAAGGCCTCGACGGCTCGGACTGGCGACGGATCCGACAGTGCGTGATCGAGGTGCAGGACCTAGACGGCCGCCTGGACGCCGTACTCGGCCTGCTCGGTGCCGAGGGTTTCACCGTCGCGACCGAACGTGCGACCAACATCCCGGACGTGCTGCGCCACTGGATGGTGTACGCCGCGAAGGAGGCCGGCCAGTGACCAGCCCGACGCCGCCGTCGGGCTGAAACGGCCTTCGCAGGGTCCGTCTGTACGATGCTCGGGCGTCTTGCCTCACGTACCTCGCCGACAACGGTGTGCCGGATCACCTGCTCGCCGGGTGGGCCGGACACCAACGTGAAGACGACGAGGAAGCGGTACGTGGAGCCGGACGCGGCGGACCTGCTTCCGGCGGCGGAGGCGTGTGGAGGTCTCGCGGGGGGAGTGTGACAGATCATGACAGACAAAGGTGTGAACCCGTGACCGAAGGCAAGACCGAGACGCTGCAGTACCGCTTTGACGGGCCGGAACACCTACCAGTCCTGATCCTCGGTCCCTCACTGGGCACCACCTGGCACATGTGGGACCGGCAGGTCCCCGAGCTGTCGCAGCAGTGGCGGATCTTCCGGTTCGACCTGCCGGGGCACGGGGGCGCTCCGGCCCATCCGGCCGGTTCCGTCGCCGAACTCACCGAGCGCCTGCTCGCCACCCTCGACGGGCTCGGGGTGCAGCGCTTCGGCTACGCGGGCTGCGCGTTCGGCGGTGCCGTCGGCATCGAGCTGGCGCTGCGGCACCCCGAGCGCCTCGCCTCCCTCGCGCTCATCGCCGCCTCGCCCCGCTTCGGCACGGCCGACGAGTTCCGTCAGCGCGGCGTGATCGTCCGCACCAACGGGCTCGACCCCATCGCGCGCAGCTCACCGGAGCGCTGGTTCACCGGCGGGTACGCCGCCGCCCAGCCCGCGATCACCGAGTGGGCCGTACAGATGGTGCGCACCACCGACCCCGGCTGCTACATCTCCGCCTGCGAGGCCCTGGCCGCCTTCGACGTGCGCGGCGAACTCGGCCGGGTCGGCGTCCCCACCCTGGTCCTCGTCGGCTCCGACGACCAGGTCACCGGCCCCGCCGAGGCCCGCACCCTGGTCGCCGGCATCCCCGACGCCCGCCTCGCCGTCGTCCCCGGCGCCTCCCACCTGGTTCCCGTCGAGCAGCCCGCGGCCGTCACCGACCTGCTGGTCCGGCACTTCACCACCGCGTGGCAGGCCCCGCACGACATCAACGCCACCGGCCAGATCCCCGTACCGGCCGCCCATCCCGCCGCACCGCCGGCCCCCGCCTCCGCCCCCGCCGCCGGGGCGCCGGGCGTCGCGCAGCCGGCCCTGGCCGCGCCTCCCCAGGCCGCGCCCATCGCCGAGATCGAGCCGGCCGCCGTGCCCCAGCAGCCGCAGGGGCGGCCCGACCCGTACGACACGGGGCTCAAGGTGCGCCGCGAGGTGCTCGGCGACGCTCACGTCGACCAGGCGCTCGCGCAGGCCGACGCGTTCTCGGAGGACTTCCAGGAGCTGCTCACCCGGTACGCCTGGGGCGAGGTCTGGGACCGGCCGGGCCTGGACCGGCGCTCCCGCAGCTGTGTCACCCTCACCGCCCTCGTCGCCGGCGGCCACCTGGACGAACTCGCGCCCCACCTCAGGGCCGCCCTGCGCAACGGCCTCACCCCCGGCGAGATCAAGGAAGTGCTGCTGCAGGCCGCTGTCTACTGCGGCGTACCGGCCGCCAACCGGGCCTTCAAGGTGGCCCAGCAGGTCGTGCGCGAGGCGACGACACCGCAGGAGTGAGCGGACCGCGGGCGAGCGCCCCGCCGGTGCGGGATCCGGGCGCGGCGGCAAGATGGGGAGCATGAAGCTCACCAAGAAGTCGCACTCCTGCGTCCGCCTCGAGAAGGACGGGCAGACGCTCGTCCTGGACCCCGGCGGTTTCAGCGAGGAGGACGCCGCGCTCGGCGCGGACGCGATCCTCGTGACCCACGAGCACCCCGACCACTTCGACGAGCTGCGGCTGCGCGCCGCGATGGAGGACAATCCGGCGGCGCGGATCTGGACGCTGAAGTCGGTCGCGGAGAAGATCTCGGGGGCGTTCCCCGGCCGCGTGCACACCGTCGGCCACGGGGACGCCTTCACCGCGGCCGGCTTCGACGTACAGGTCCACGGCGAACTGCACGCGGTGATCCACCCGGACATCCCGCGCGTCACCAACATCGGCTTCCTCGTGGAGGGCGGCAGGCTCTTCCACCCCGGCGACGCCCTCACCGTCCCCGACCGGCCGGTGGAGACGCTGATGCTCCCCGTCATGGCCCCCTGGAACAAGATCGCCGAGGTCATCGACTACGTCCGTGAGGTCGGCCCGCAGCGTGCCTACGACATCCACGACGCGCTGCTCACCGACCTCGCCCGCCCGGTCTACGACCGGCAGATCGGGGAGCTGGGCGGCGCCGAGCACCTGCGGCTGGCCTCGGGGGACTCCGCCCGGGTGTGACGCCCCGCGGACGTGCGGGTCCGGTCGCGTTCCGGGCCGGGCAACGGCGGGACCGCGTTGTCGGTGCCGCCCGGTAGGTTGGGGAACATGCGCATCGCGACCTGGAACGTGAACTCGATCACCGCCCGCCTGCCGAGGCTCCTGGCCTGGCTGGAGGGCAGCGGCACCGACGTGCTCTGCCTCCAGGAGGCCAAGGTCGCCGAGGAGCAGTTCCCCTTCGACGCGCTGCGCGAGGCGGGCTACGAGTCGGCGGTCCACGCCACCGGCCGGTGGAACGGAGTGGCGGTGCTCTCCCGCGTCGGTCTGGAGGACGTGGTCAAGGGACTGCCGGGCGACCCGGGGTACGACGGCGTGCAGGAGCCCCGCGCGATCTCCGCCACCTGCGGCCCGGTCCGCGTCTGGTCGGTGTACGTGCCCAACGGCCGCGAGGTGGAGCACGCGCACTACGCCTACAAGCTCCAGTGGTTCGAGGCACTGCGCGCGGCCGTCGAGGGCGACGCGGCCGGCAGCCGCCCGTTCGCCGTGATGGGCGACTACAACGTCGCACCGACGGACGACGACGTCTACGACCGTGCCGCCTTCGAGGGCTCCACCCACGTCACCCCTGCCGAGCGCGCCGCCCTCGCCTCACTGCGCGGCGCCGGCCTGTCCGACGTGGTCCCGCGCCCGCTGAAGTACGACCAGCCCTTCACGTACTGGGACTACCGCCAGCTCTGCTTCCCCAAGAACCGGGGCATGCGCATCGACCTGGTGTACGGGAACGAGCCCTTCGCCAAGGCGGTCACCGACTCCTACGTCGACCGCGAGGAGCGCAAGGGCAAGGGCGCCTCGGACCACGCGCCGGTCGTGGTGGACCTGGACGTGTGAGGACACACCGCCGTGCGCGCCGTGTGGTGCGCACGGCGGTACGAATGACAGTCTGGTGGTATGAACTTCCCCTTCCTGGGCAAGCGGCGCGAAGGTCCCCGGGTGCACGACGCCGAGGGCATCGGCGACCTGCTCGCCGAATGCGATCTGCTGCGATCGCAGGCGCTGCGGGAGGGGGTCCGGCTCGACGACTCGGCGTACTCCTTGGAGCAGCTCGACCAGGTGCTCCCGCGCTGGCGGAGCGACGAGGAGATCCAGTCCTGGCTGGGCAACGACGCGGGTCTCTATCTCGGCACGGTGATCGTGCGCACCGTGCCCGGTGCTGTCTGGGCCATCCGGTCCGACGGCCAGCCGGTCGTCCGGCTGGCCTCAGGCCGGGAGTTCGACGTGGTGGCGAGCGGGCACGCGTGGGCGGAGAGCGGCGTCCCCGAACTCTCGCAGCTGTACGGCGAAGTTGCCGAAGCGTGAACCCTTGGCCCAACAAGCGCCTTAAATAGGGCTAATGCCTGGATCATGCGTGTCGTCAGTATTCGTCCCCTTCGTCTGGGTACCTTGCAGTCGCCAGGGCGCACACGACCGCACAGGGGGACACGCAGGGTGCAGCCGGAGATCACTGCTCGCGCGGTAGGGCGGACGCCACGACGGGGCGTCCGCGGGCGAGGAGAAGGTCAGCTGCACGCCGGGTCCGGGCCCGTCGGGGGTCGTGGAGCGCCGGTCCGGGTGCCGGGGGCGGCAGGGGGTCGGTGGCCACCGGGGTAGCACCCCGGCCTTCTCGACAGACAGGGCGGGGGCGCGTATGTTGCCGCGCGGTAAGCGCTTTCCAGCGCCGGCCTTCGACTCTTCGACCTCGACGAACGTCAAGGAATCCGTGAAGCAGCACAGCCCCGTGGACCAGAATCCGACCGCCCCGCTGCCACCGCCGCACACCCGGACCGGCGCCGCCCCCGGCATCGCGGGCGACTTCGCGCCGCCCGCCGCGGACCGGCCGAAACGCCGGTACGCCGTCGCGGGAACCGGCCACCGCGCCGGGCTGTACGTCGCGGGCCTGACCGGCGACCACGCCGACGTCGGAGAGATCGTCGCCTGGCTCGACCCGAACCCCGGACGGATCGACCACCACGACGCCGAGGCCGGACACGCGCTCGGCCGGGGACGGCCCCTGGGCCTGCCCCGCTACGCACCGGACGCCCTGGAGCGCATGATCGCGGAACAGCGCGTGGAGACGGTCGTCGTCACCAGCGTCGACCGCACCCATGCGGACCTGGTCGACCGGAGCCTGCGGGCCGGTGCCGACGTCGTCGTGGAGAAGCCGCTGACCACCGACGCCGCCGGGTGCCGGCGCATCGTCCGGGCCGTCGCCGACACCGGCCGCGACGTCGTCATGACGTTCAACTACCGTTACGCCCCGCGCAATGCGATGCTGCGGCAGGTCGTCGCCGACGGACGGGTGGGCCGGGTCACCGGCGTCCACTTCGAGTGGGTCCTCGACACCATGCACGGCGCCGACTACTTCCGCCGCTGGCACCGCGAGAAGGCGAACTCCGGCGGCCTGCTGGTGCACAAGGCCAGCCACCACTTCGACCTCGTCAACTGGTGGATCGACGACGTCCCCGCCCGCGTCCACGCCTCCGGCGGTCTGCGCTTCTACGGCGACGCCAACGCGGCCGCCCGGGGGATGGGCCCCCGGCCGGAGCGCGGAACCGGCGCGCCCGCCGACCCGTTCACGCTCGACCTGCGCGACGACCCACGGCTGGAGGCGCTCTACCTGCGCGCGGAGGACCACGACGGGTACCTCCGCGACCGGGACCCGTTCGCCCCCGGGATCACCATCGAGGACAACATGGCCGTCCTCGTCGACTACCGGCGGGGCGCCACCCTCACCTACTCACTGAACGCCCACAGCCCGTGGGAGGGCTACCGCGTCTCGGTCAACGGCACCCTCGGCCGGGCCGAACTCAGCGTCGTGGAACGCGGACACCTGCAACTCGGCGACGACGGCACCATCGACCTCGACCCCTCCGCCTCCCCGGCCGGACCCGACCTCGATCCGGTCCGCCCCGTCGGAGAACGCCTCGTCGTGCAGCAACACTGGGGCCGCGCCGAGGAAGTGGCCGTACCCGACGGCGTCGGCGGTCACGGCGGCGGCGACGCCGTCCTCCTGGCGGACGTCTTCCGCCGCGACCTGCGCCTGCGCCCCGACCCGCTGCACCGCCCCGCGGGCCACCTGGACGGGGTGCGGGCCGTGGCGGTCGGCATCGCGGCCAACGAGTCGATGCGCACCGGCCTGCCCGTCCGCGTCGAGGACCTCGGCCTCGGCCTGTGAACCGCCGTCCTACGCCGCCCGGTGGTTGCGCGGTGCCGTCGGCGTGGGGGTCGGCAAGGGGCTGGTGGCGGCGCGGGTGACGTCCGCGACGAGTTCGACGACGTCCGGGCCGTACGCCTGGGAGTTGACCACCTTAAGGAGCAGCACGAAGGAGTTGCCGCCGTGCTTGCGGGCCAGCTTCTCGTGGTGCCGGGCGAGGTAGCGGGTGGCCGCCTGGTTGGTGATCGCCCGCTGGCCGCAGAAGAGGAACGCGGGGCGGGCCTCGGGCCGGTCCCCGGCGGTGAGACGGGCCAGCAGGACGTACTCCGTGATCCCGGCGTCGAGGCGGTAGCGCTCGCTGCCTATCTGGAAGGCACCGCGGTCCGGTCCGGGCTCCGGGTCGACGTTCACCCGCACCCCGGGCAGCATCGCCGCCATGTGGGCGGCCATGCGGCGGTTGGAGGCGGGCCCCCCGACGCAGAACTCCGTGCGCTCGCCGAAGCCCTGGCCGACCATGTCCTGGGTGACCACCTGGAAGTGCGCGCCGCAGTTCTTGACCAGCGCCGACAGTTCGAGGAGCGCGAACACGTCGAAGCGGTGGACCGCCGGTTCCGAGGCGGCGGGGTCGCGGTTGACGACGAGCAGCGACTCGGAACTGTCCGGCAGCCCGAAGAACGCCTGCTTGCGCCGGAGTTTCCGCCTCAGCAGATAGGTACGGGCGAACCAGCCCAGCGTGGCGCTGATGCCCGCCGCGACCACACCCAGGACGATCTCGAGTACGTCGTCAGTCATGGGCGCGCATGCTAGCGGGCAGGCGCGCACCCGTGTTCGACGGGGCTCCCGCGCGAGGAGCGCGGGCGGCCGCGGACGGGCCCACCGGCTCCCCGTGTCGCGCACCTGACGCGGGCATGACGGTCAACTAAGCTGCCCCAACGGCCGAGCCGGCCCAACGGCATTCCCTGGAGGTGCGGATGCGTCGCCCTGTCGCACGGAATCTGACGGTCCTGGCGGTCTCGGCCGCCGTGGTGGTGTCCGTGGGAGCGGCCGCGCCGCCCACCCACCCGAGCGGGCCCGTCGCGCCGAAGACCCCCGTCGCCGTCGGCCACGGCGGCGCCGTCTCCAGCGTCGACCGGGACGCCTCCGCCGCCGGCATCGAGGTGCTCCGCAAGGGCGGCAACGCCGTCGACGCCGCCGTGGCCACCGCAGCCGCGCTCGGCGTCACCGAGCCGTACTCCGCCGGAGTCGGAGGCGGCGGCTACTTCGTGTACTACGACGCGCGATCGCGCACCGTGCGCACGATCGACGGCCGCGAGACCGCGCCGCTCACCGCCGGCGAGGACCTGTTCACCGAGGACGGCGAGCCCCTCGCCTTCGCCGACGCCGTCAGCAGCGGGCTCGCCGTCGGCACCCCGGGCACCCCGGCCACCTGGCAGACCGCGCTCGAGAAGTGGGGCAGCCGGGGGCTCTCCTCCGTGCTGGCGCCCGCCGAGCGCCTCGCCCGGCACGGCTTCACCGTCGACGACACCTTCCGCTCCCAGACCGCCGCCAACGAGGAGCGGTTCCGCTACTTCCCGGACACCGCCGAGCTGTTCCTGCCGGGCGGCGAACTCCCCGTCGTCGGCTCCACGTTCAAGAACCCGGACCTGGCGCGCACGTACCGGGAACTCGGCCGCGAGGGCGTCGGCGCGGTCTACCACGGCGCACTCGGCGAGGACATCGTCGACACGGTCAACGAGCCGCCCGTCGACCCCGGCTCCGGCTGGAACGCCCGCCCCGGCGACCTCACCGCCAAGGACCTCGCCGCCTACCGGGCCAAGGTCCAGGCGCCGACGAAGACGTCGTACCGCGGTCTGAACGTCTACTCCATCGCACCCTCCTCCTCCGGCGGCACCACCGTCGGCGAGGCACTGAACATCCTGGAGCGCACCGACCTCTCCGCCGCGGACAAGGCCGGCTACCTGCACCGCTACATCGAGGCCAGCCGCATCGCCTTCGCGGACCGCGGGCGCTGGGTCGGCGACCCCGCCTTCGAGGACGTACCCGAAAGGGAACTGCTGTCGCAGCGGTACGCCGACTCGCGCGCGTGCCTGATCAAGGACGACGCCGTGCTCACCAGCCCCCTGGCGCCCGGCGACCCGCGGCACCCCGCCCCCTGCGCGGGCGGTGGGACGGCGGCCCCGACGACGTACGAGGGGGAGAACACCACCCACCTGACCGTCGCCGACAAGTGGGGCAACGTCGTCGCCTACACCCTCACGATCGAGCAGACCGGCGGCAGCGGCATCACCGTGCCGGGCCGCGGCTTCCTGCTCAACAACGAGCTGACGGACTTCTCCTTCGCGCCGGCCGCCCCCGCGGTGCACGACCCGAACCTGCCGGGCCCCGGCAAGCGGCCGCGCTCCTCGATCGCACCGACGATCGTCCTGGACCGCCACCACAAGCCCGTCGTGGCTCTCGGCTCGCCCGGCGGCGCCACCATCATCACCACCGTGCTCCAGACCCTCACCGGCTTCGTGGACCGCGGGCTGCCGCTCGTCGACGCGATCGCCGCACCCCGCGCCAGCCAGCGCAACGCCGCCCAGACCGAACTCGAACCGGGCCTCTACGACAGCGGACTGCGGGCGGAGCTGGAGGCCCTCGGCCACTCCTTCAAGGAGAACCCCGAGATCGGCGCCGCGACCGGTGTGCAGCGCCTGCCGGACGGCAAGTGGCTGGCCGCCGCCGAGAAGGAGCGGCGCGGCGGCGGCTCGGCGATGGTCGTCAGGCCGGTGCGGCAGCGGTAGTCACAGCTCGGGGGCGGGCTGCTCGGGCGTACGGAACGCCAGGCGCCCGTCCTCGACGTCGACCGTCACCCGGCCGCCCTCCGCGACCCGGCCGTCGAGGAGGAGCCGGGACAGCTCGTTGTCGACCTCGCGCTGGATGGTGCGGCGCAGCGGACGCGCCCCGTACTCCGGCTGGTAGCCGCGCTCGGCGAGCCAGTCCACGGCCGCGTCCGTGAAGTCGACGGTGATGCCCTGCGCCTGCACCATGCGGCGGGTCTGCTCCAGGAGCAGGCTGGTGATCTGCCGCAGCTGCTCGCCGCTGAGCTGCCGGAAGACCACGATCTCGTCGACGCGGTTCAGGAACTCGGGCCGGAAGTGCTCGCGCAGCGGGCGCAGCACCTGCTCCCGCCGGGCCTCCTCGTCCGCCTCCGCGCCGCCCGAGCCGAAGCCGATGCCGGCACCGCGCCGGGTGATCGCGTCGGAGCCCAGGTTGCTGGTCATCACGACGACCGCGTTGGTGAAGTCCACCGTCCGGCCCTGCGAGTCGGTCAGCCGGCCGTCGTCCAGGACCTGGAGCAGGATGTTGAAGACGTCCGGGTGCGCCTTCTCCACCTCGTCGAGCAGCAGCAGCGAGTACGGGTGGCGGCGCACCACCTCGGTGAGCTGCCCGGCCTCCTCGTGCCCGACGTAGCCGGGCGGGGCCCCCACCAGGCGGCTGACGGTGTGGCGCTCCTGGTACTCGCTCATGTCGAGGCGGACCATCCGGTCCTCGCTGCCGAACAGCGCCTCGGCCAGCGCGCGGGCCAGTTCGGTCTTGCCGACGCCGGTCGGTCCGAGGAAGAGGAAGCTGCCGATGGGGCGGTCGGCGCTGGACAGTCCGGCGCGCGAGCGCAGCACGGCGTCGGAGACGACCCGTACCGCCTCGTCCTGGCCGACCACCCGCTCGTGCAGGTGGGACTCCAGCCCCAGCAGGCGCTCCTTCTCCTCCTGGGTGAGGCTGCTGACGGGGATGCCGGTCTGCCGGGAGACCACCTCGGCGATCGCCTCCGTGCCGACGACGAGCTTCATCCCCTCGTCGGCCTCGCCGTCGCCGGTGGCCTCGGTGATCCGCTGCTTCACCTCGGCGATCCGGTCGCGCAGCTGCGTCGCCCGCTCGTACTGCTCGTCCGCGACCGCCTGGTCCTTGTCCCGGACCAGCTGGTCGACCTCGCGCTCCAGGGCGCGGACGTCCGTGCCCTTGGTACGGGACTGGAGCCGCACGCGCGCGCCCGCCTGGTCGATCAGGTCGATCGCCTTGTCGGGCAGCCGCCGGTCGGTGAGGTAGCGGTCGGACATCTCGACGGCCGCCACCAGCGCCTCGTCGGTGTAGCGGACCTGGTGGTGGGCCTCGTAGCGGTCGCGCAGGCCGCGCAGGATCTCCACGGCGTCGGCCGTGGTCGGCTCGGGCACCAGGATGGGCTGGAAGCGGCGGGCGAGGGCCGCGTCCTTCTCGATCCTGCGGTACTCCTCCAGCGTGGTGGCGCCCACGACGTGCAGCTCGCCGCGGGCCAGCGCCGGCTTGAGGATGTTCCCGGCGTCCATCGACCCGCCCTCGCCGCCGCCCCCGGCGCCGACGACCGTGTGCAGCTCGTCGATGAAGATGATCAGCTCGTCGGAGTGGGCGCGGATCTCGCCGACGATGGTGTTCATCCGCTCCTCGAAGTCGCCCCGGTAGCGGGTGCCCGCGACCACGCCGGTCAGGTCCAGCGCGACCACCCGGCGGCCGGTCAGCACGTCCGGCACGTCGCCGTCGGTGATGCGCTGCGCCAGCCCCTCCACCACGGCGGTCTTGCCGACGCCCGCGTCACCGATCAGCACCGGGTTGTTCTTGCCGCGGCGCGAGAGCACCTCGACGGTCTGCTCGATCTCCTCCTCACGCCCGATCACCGGGTCGATCCGGCCCTCCTGGGCCAGACCGGTGAGGTCGCGGCCGTACTTGTCCAGGGTCGGCGTGTTCGTCGCCGCGGCCTCGGGGCGGGCCTTCGCCGCGTCCGGCGGCTCCGTGGGCAGGGCCGACGGAGCGAACCGGGCGGCGTTCAGGATGTGCCCGGCGGCCGAGTCCGGGTTGGCGGCCAGCGCGCTCAGCACATGCTCCGGGCCGATGTACCCGGTGCCGGTGGAGCGGGCCAGCTCGTGCGCGTCCAGCAGGGCCCGCTTGACCGCCGGGGTGAGCGAGAGCGACGTGGGCGGCGGGACCTCGCCCGGCGGATGCTGCACCGGGCCGGTCCGCTCGTCGATCTGCGACGCCAGCGAGTCGGGATCGGCCCCGGCCCTGCTGAGCAGACCCCGGGTCGGCTCCGCGGCCAGCGCGGCCCGCAGCAGGTGCTCGGTGTCCAGGTCCCGGCTGCCGTGCTCGGCGGCGTACTGCGCGGCCCCGCGCACCAGCTCCCGGGCGGGCTGGCTGAGCAGCCGGCCGATGTCGATCTGCCTCGGCCTCGGCCCGCCGAAGAAGCGTGCCAGGAATTCCGCGAACGGGTCGCCCTCGGGGCCCATGAAGCCGCTGCTCATCGTCTTGAGTCCTCCGCTGCTCCGCTGACGGCGTGCCGGGGCCGGGTAACCCGGTCGGCGCGCGCTCATGCCCAACATGACACGTTCTGTTCCGGTGGGCATGCCGGGAGGCGGGGGAGGACCGGGCGCCTCGCGCGCCGGGTGCCCGGGGCCTTTTGCGCGGGGTGCCCGGTGCCTCCCGCCCGAGGTGCCCGGGGCCCCTCGCGCGGGGGTCCCGCCGGTTTCAGAGGCCGTCGCGCGACGTCAGGACGCGCGGACCGTCCTTGGTGATCGCCACGGTGTGCTCCACGTGCGCCGCCCTGGTGCCGTCGTTCGAGCGCAGGGTCCAGCCGTCCGCGGCCGCGTGGTAGTCGTCCCGGCCGCCCGCGATCAGCATGGGCTCGATGGCGACGACCATCCCGTGGCGCAGCGGCAGCCCGCGTCCCGGCCGGCCCTCGTTGGGCACGCCCGGGTCCTCGTGCATGTGCCGGCCGATGCCGTGGCCGCCGAAGTCCTCCATGATCCCGTAGCCGCCCGCCCGGCACACCGTGCCGACGGCGTGCGCGATGTCGCCGATGCGGTTGCCGACCACGGCCGCCGCGATGCCCGCGTCCAGGGCCCGCTCCGCGGTCTCGATCAGCGTCACGTCGGCCGGCCGGGGCGTGCCCACGACGAAGCTGAGCGCCGAGTCGCCGGCCCAGCCGTCCAGCAGGGCGCCGCAGTCGACGGAGAGGAGGTCCCCGTCGCGCAGCCGGTAGCCGTCCGGGATGCCGTGCACGATCGCGTCGTTGACCGAGGCGCAGATCACGCCCGGGAAGGGCGTCGGCGCGAAGGAGGGCCGGTACCCGAGGAAGGGCGAGCCCGCGCCCGCCTCCCGCAGCACCCCGTGCGCCACCGCGTCCAGCTCCAGCAGGGACACGCCCACGTCCGCGGCCTGCCGTACGGCGGTCAGGGCGCGCGCGACGACCTGCCCGGCCGCGTGCATGGAGTCGATCGATGTGTCCGTCTTCAGTTCCACCATGCCAATTACTATACCGGTATTTGAATTGGGTCCCGTGTGCGGGTGCGGTATTAGAATGACGCCATGGTGCGCACACCCCTGACCCCCGAAGAGCGCGAGCGCGGCGAGCAGCTCGGGCGCCTGCTCCGCGCGGCCCGCGGCGACCGGAGCATGACGGAGGTCGCCGCCGTGGCCGGCGTCTCCGCCGAGACCCTGCGCAAGATCGAGACCGGCCGGGCGCCCACCCCGGCGTTCTTCACGGTGGCCGCGCTGGCCGGCGCGCTGGGGCTGTCCATGGACGACCTGGTGGGCAGGTGCGCGCCCGTGATGGCCTGAGGCGGGCGGCGCCCACCCGCGGCGGCGCCCCACCCACGGGGGCGCCCCACCCGGCGGTGCCCACCCACGGGAGCGTTCCCCCCCCACGGCGGTGCCCAGCCACAGGGGCGCTCACCCACAGGGGTGCGAAACACGATCGACACCGCGGCTTGACGGCGATGGTCTTGGCAAGCCCGTCCGGCCAGGCTTACGTTCGTCCCTCTACGGCCTGCTACGGCCTGCTCTACGGGTGTAGAGGCTCTGACGTCGTGTCGAAGGAGCACCTCATGGCCAACGTCGTACGTGCCGCTCTCGTCCAGGCCACCTGGACCGGCGACACCGAGTCCATGGTGGCGAAGCACGAGGAGCACGCCCGCGAGGCCGCCCGGCGGGGCGCGCAGGTCATCGGGTTCCAGGAGGTCTTCAACGCCCCCTACTTCTGCCAGGTCCAGGACCCCGCGCACTACCGCTGGGCCGAGCCCGTGCCCGACGGCCCCACCGTCGGCCGCATGCGCGCACTCGCCCGCGAGACCGGCCTGGTGGTCGTCGCCCCCGTCTTCGAGGTCGAGCAGTCCGGCTTCTACTACAACACCGCGGCCGTGATCGACGCCGACGGCACCGTCCTCGGCACCTACCGCAAGCACCACATCCCGCAGGTCAGGGGCTTCTGGGAGAAGTACTACTTCCGGCCCGGCAACCTCGGCTGGCCGGTCTTCGACACCGCCGCCGGCAAGGTCGGCGTCTACATCTGCTACGACCGGCACTTCCCGGAGGGCTGGCGCCAGCTCGGTCTCGGCGGCGCCCAGCTCGTATACAACCCCTCCGCCACCCACCGCGGCCTCTCCGCCCACCTGTGGCAGCTCGAACAGCCCGCCGCGGCCGTCGCCAACGAGTACTTCGTCGCCGCCATCAACCGGGTCGGCCGGGAGGAGTACGGCGACAACGACTTCTACGGCACGTCGTACTTCGTGGACCCGCGCGGACAGTTCGTCGGCGAACCGGCCGGCGACACCAAGGAGGAACTCGTCGTCCGCGACCTGGACTTCGACCTCATCGACGAGGTCCGGCAGCAGTGGGCCTTCTACCGCGACCGCCGCCCCGACGCCTACGAGGGGCTGGTGCGGCCGTGACCCCCGACCTCTTCGGCCGCCACCGCGCCGTCCTGCCCGACTGGCTCGCCCTGTACTACGAGGACCCGCTGGAGATCACGCACGGCGAGGGCCGGCACGTGTGGGACGCCGCCGGCAACAAGTACCTCGACTTCTTCGGCGGCATCCTCACCACGATGACCGCGCACGCCCTGCCCGAGGTGACCAAGGCGGTGAGCGAGCAGGCCGGACGGATCATCCATTCCTCGACCCTCTACCTCAACCGGCCCATGGTCGAACTCGCCGAACGCGTCGCACGGCTCTCCGCCGTCCCGGACGCCCGCGTCTTCTTCACCACCTCCGGCACCGAGGCCAACGACACCGCCCTGCTGCTCGCCACGGCGTACCGGCGCAGCAACACCGTCCTGGCCATGCGCAACAGCTACCACGGCCGCTCCTTCGGCTCCGTCGGCATCACCGGCAACCGCGGCTGGTCCCCGACGTCGCTCTCCCCGCTGCAGACGCTGTACGTCCACGGCGGCGTGCGCACCCGCGGCCCCTACGCCCACCTGGACGACCGGGAGTTCATCGACGCCTGCGTCGACGACCTCCGCGACCTCCTCGGCCACACCCGCGCCCCCGCCGCGCTGATCGCCGAGCCCGTCCAGGGCGTCGGCGGCTTCACCTCCCCGCCCGACGGCCTCTACGCCGCCTTCCGCGACGTGCTGCACGAACGGGGCATCCTCTGGATCTCCGACGAGGTCCAGACCGGCTGGGGCCGCACCGGCGAGCACTTCTGGGGCTGGCAGGCACACGGACGCAGCGGCCCGCCCGACATCGTGACCTTCGCCAAGGGCATCGGCAACGGCATGTCCGTCGGCGGCGTCGTCGCCCGCGCCGAGATCATGAACTGCCTCGACGCCAACAGCATCTCCACCTTCGGCGGCACCCAGGTCACCATGGCCGCCGCACTCGCCAACCTCGCGTACCTCCTGGAGCACGACCTCCAGGGCAACGCCCGGCGCGTCGGCGGGCTGCTCACCGAACGGCTGCGGGCCGTCGCCGCCCAGGTGCCGCACGTGCGGGAGGTGCGCGGGCGCGGACTGATGATCGGCATCGAGCTGACCCGGCCGGGCACCGACGAGGCCGCCCCCGAGGCCGCGTCCGCGGTCCTGGAGGAGGCCCGCGCGGGCGGACTGCTCGTCGGCAAGGGCGGCGGGCACGACACCAGCGTCCTGCGCGTCGCCCCGCCCCTGTCCCTCACCGTCGCGGAGGCCGAGGAGGGCGCCGCGATCCTCGAACGCGCCCTGCGGAGCATCTGACCGCCGCCGCCCCGGGGCGCCGTCCGGGTCCCGCCGGGGCGTGGGGCGCACGGAGGCACCGTCGCCTCCGAGCCGGCCCGGTCCGCACGACACGCCCGACCCCAGGAGGCGGCCGCCATGACCACCACCTCGCACATCCCGGCCCAGCAGCCCTGGGAACCCGCCCTGTCGGTCCGCCAGGTGCTCGGCCTCGACAGAGTGCTGGCCGGGCAGCCCGAGGTGGTGGCCGGCGCCCACCGGCTGGACCGGCCCGTGCGCTGGGTGCACGTGGCCGAGGCCGCCGACGTCGGCGTGATGCTCAGCGGCGGCGAGATGGTGCTCACCACCGGCGTGCTGCTCGCCGGGGACGAGGACAAGCAGAGCGAGTACATCCGCTCCCTGGACCGCGCCGAGGCCTCGGCCGTCGTGCTCGGCCTCGGCCGGGCCTTCCCCGCCCCGCCCGACGTGATGCGCAGGGCGGCCGAGCGCTGCGGCCTGCCGCTGGTCGTCCTGCACCGTCCCTTCCCCTTCGCCGAGCTGACCGAGGAGGTGCAGTCGCGGCTGCTGCGGCGCAAGTTCGCCGCCGTCAGCCTCTCCGAGGCCGTACGCACCGAACTGACCGGCCTGATCACCGCCGGGGCCCCGGTGCAGCGCCTGCTCGACGAGGTGGCCCGGCACGCGGGCTGCCCGGTCGTCGTCACCAACCTCGCCCACCGCGTCCTCGCCACGGCGGGCGAGCGGGCCGCGGTCGACGACGTGCTGCGGGACTGGGAGCGCATCGCCCGCCAGGCCGGTCAGACCGGTGCCGGGCCGGCCGACGGCTGGATCCGCGCCGAGCTGAGCTGCCGCGGGGAGCGCTGGGGCCGGCTGGTGCTCTGCGGCGACCGGGGCGACCGGGCCGCGGGGCGGCTGCTGGCCGACCGCGCCGCCGAGGCCCTCGTCCTGCACCGGATGCTCGCCGGGGACGGCACCCACGGCGCCGTCCTCGCGGGCGCCGCGGGCGCCGGGGGTCCGGGCACCTGGGATGCCTGGGACTCCTGGGAGGAGCAGTCCGCGCGGGGCCTGCTCACCGACCTGGTCAGCGGGGCGGTACCGGCCCGCCAGCTGCTGCCCCGGGCCCGTGCCGCCGGACTGCCGGTCAACCGCCGGGTCTTCGTGCCGCTGGTCGTGCGCGGACCGGACCCCGGCAGGCCTGCCCGGGTGCTGCGCCTCCTGGGCCTGCCCGCGATCGCCGCCGGCCTCGCCGACGACCGGGTCACCGTCCTGCTCAGCCTCGCGCCCGACCAGAACGCCCGGTCCCTCACCGCCCACTTCGCCGACCGGCTGCGGTCGGAACCCGACGCGGACCGCACCGTGGTCGCGGCCGCCGACGCCCGCGCCGACTGGTCGGACGTGCCCGCCGGACTGCGCGAGGCTCAGCAGGTCGCCGACGCCGTCGCCGACTCCGCGACCGCCCTCGACCCGCCGCCCGTCGTGCGTCTGCGCGACGTCCACCTGCGCGGCCTGGTACGGCTGCTGCGCGACGACCCGCACGTGCAGTCCTTCGCCGAACGCGAACTGGACGGGCTGCTGCGCGGCCCCGAGCGGGACCTGCTGCCCGTACTGCGCACCTACCTCGCCACCGGACGCAACAAGTCCCGCACCGCCCAGCTCCACCACGTCTCCCGGCCCGCCCTCTACCGCCGTATCGAGGCCATACAGGACCGGCTCGGCGTCGACCTCGACGACTTCGAGCAGGCCGCCTCCGTCCACATCGCGCTCCTCGCCCACGACGCGCAGCACGACGCACCGCAGCACGACGCACCGCGGGGGTGACACCGTGCAATGCCCGACCCCCGCAGACGTGACACCGTGCCACTCATTCCGGCCACCCGCCGTCCCTAGTCTCGCCGTACCCCGAGTGCCACACCGAGCCGATCGAGCGAGTGGAGGCCGAAGATGAGCCGAGTGATCCGTGCCGCGCTCTTCCAGACCGCCTGGACAGGCGACAAGGAGTCGATGATCCAGGTCCACGAGCAGGCGGTGCGCGACGCCGCCGCCCAGGGCGCACAGGTCATGTGCTTCCAGGAGCTGTTCTACGGACCGTACTTCTGCCAGGTCCAGGACCCCCAGTTCTACGCCTACGCCGAACGCGTCCCCGACGGCCCGATCGTGGAGCGCTTCCAGCGCCTGGCCCGCGAGCACGGCATCGTCCTGGTGCTCCCCATGTACGAGGAGGAGCAGCCCGGCGTCCTCTACAACACCGCCGCCGTCATCGACGCCGACGGCTCCTACCTCGGCAAGTACCGCAAGACGCACATCCCGCAGGTGCGCGGCTTCTGGGAGAAGTTCTACTTCCGCCCCGGCAACAGCGGCTGGCCGGTCTTCGACACCGCCGTCGGCAGGATCGGTGTCTACATCTGCTACGACCGGCACTTCCCCGAGGGCTGGCGGGCCCTGGGACTCGAAGGCGCCGAGATCGTCTTCAACCCGTCGGCCACCTCGCGCGGCCTCTCCGGCTACCTGTGGCAGCTGGAACAGCCGGCCGCCGCCGTCGCCAACGAGTACTTCGTCGGCGCCATCAACCGCGTCGGCGTCGAGGAGTACGGGGACAACGACTTCTACGGCACCTCGTACTTCGTCGACCCCGAGGCGCAGTTCGTCGGCGAGGTCGCCGGCGACAAGGAGAGCGAACTCCTCGTCCGCGACCTCGACATGGCCACACTGCGCGAGGTCCGCGACCGCTGGCAGTTCTACCGCGACCGCGCGCCCGGCGCCTACTCCCCGCTGACCGCGCCCTGAACCGCCGGGACCCGACTGGAGGGAACAGCAGCATGAGCAGTCGTACCGTCATCCGCGGCGGCCTCGTCGTCACCGCCTCCGACGAACTCCACGCCGACGTCCTCATCGAGGACGGCCGCGTCGCCGCGCTCGCCGCGAGCGGCACCCCGGCCGCCGAGGCGTTCACCGCCGAGCGCGTCATCGACGCCACCGGCAAGTACGTGATCCCGGGCGGCGTCGACGGGCACACCCACATGGAGATGCCGTTCGGCGGCACCTACGCCGCCGACACCTTCGAGACCGGCACCCGGGCCGCCGCCTGGGGCGGCACCACCACCGTCGTCGACTTCGCCATCCAGAGCGTCGGACACTCCCTGCGCGAGGGCCTGGACGCCTGGCACGCCAAGGCCGAGGGCAACTGCGCGATCGACTACGCCTTCCACATGATCGTCTCCGACGTGCACGAGGAGACGCTCAAGGAGATGGACCTGCTGGTGGAGGAGGGCGTGACCTCCTTCAAGCAGTTCATGGCGTACCCCGGCGTCTTCTACTCCGACGACGGCCAGATCCTGCGGGCCATGCAGCGCGCCGCCGACAACGGCGGACTGGTCATGATGCACGCCGAGAACGGCATCGCCATCGACGTCCTCGTGGAACAGGCCCTCGCCCGCGGCGAGACCGACCCCCGCTTCCACGGCGAGGTCCGCAAGGCCCTCCTGGAGGCCGAGGCCACCCACCGCGCCATCCGGCTCGCCCAGGTCGCCGGCGCGCCGCTGTACGTCGTGCACGTCTCGGCGACGGAGGCGGTCGCCGAGCTGACCCGCGCCCGCGACGAGGGCCTCCCGGTCTTCGGCGAGACCTGCCCGCAGTACCTCTTCCTGTCCACCGACAACCTCGCCGAGCCCGGCTTCGAGGGCGCCAAGTACGTGTGCAGCACGCCCCTGCGGCCCAGGGAGCACCAGGCCGCCCTGTGGCGGGGGCTGCGCACCAACGACCTCCAGGTGGTCTCCACCGACCACTGCCCGTTCTGCTTCACCGGCCAGAAGGAGCTGGGCCGCGGCGACTTCTCCAAGATCCCCAACGGCATGCCGGGCGTCGAGAACCGCATGGACCTGCTCCACCAGGCCGTCGTCGAGGGACACATCGGCCGCCGCCGCTGGATCGAGATCGCCTGCGCCACCCCGGCCCGCATGTTCGGCCTCTACCCGAAGAAGGGCACCATCGCGCCCGGCGCCGACGCGGACATCGTCGTCTACGACCCGCACGCCGAGCAGGTCCTCTCCGCCGAGACCCACCACATGAACGTCGACTACTCCGCGTACGAGGGCAGGCGGATCACCGGCCGGGTGGAGACCGTGCTCTCGCGCGGCGAACCGGTCGTCACCCAGCGGGAGTACACCGGGCGCAAGGGCCACGGCGTCTACACCCCGCGCGCCACCTGTCAGTACCTGAACTAGGAGCGGTGCCCATGGACTTCGGACTCGTCCTGCAGACCGACCCGCCGGCCTCCCGCGTCGTGGAGCTGATGAAACGCGCCGAGGACAACGGCTTCAGCCACGGCTGGACCTTCGACTCCGCCGTGCTCTGGCAGGAACCGTTCGTCATCTACAGCCAGGTCCTGGCCAACACGCGCACACTGAAGATCGGCCCGATGGTCACCAACCCGGGCACCCGCACCTGGGAGGTGACCGCCTCCACCTTCGCCACCCTCAACGACATGTTCGGCAACCGCACCGTCTGCGGAATCGGCCGCGGCGACTCCGCGATGCGGGTGGCCGGCCGCAAACCCAACACGCTCGCCCGGATCAGCGAGGCCATGAAGGTCATCCGCGCGCTGGGCAGGGGAGAGGAGGCCGACCCCGGCGGCGGCACCGCCGTCAGGTTCCCCTGGGTCCGGCCCGGCGCCGAAGTGCCCGTGTGGATGGCCGCGTACGGGCCGAGGGCCCTGAAGATGACCGGCGAGGAGGCCGACGGCTTCATCCTCCAGCTCGCCGACCTCTACCTGACCGAGTACATGGTCAAGGCCGTCCGGGATGCGGCCGAGGCCGCCGGACGCGACCCGTCCGAGGTGACGGTCTGCGTCGCCGCCCCCGCCTACGTCACCGCCGACGACTCGCCCGCCGCCCTCGCCCACGCCCGCGAGCAGTGCCGCTGGTTCGGCGGCATGGTCGGCAACCACGTGGCCGACCTGGTCGCCAAGTACGGCGCCCGCACCGGCGCCGTACCCGGCGAACTCACCGACTACATCAAGGCCCGCCAGGGCTACGACTACGCCCACCACGGACGCAGCGGCAACCCGGACACGCAGTTCGTGCCGGACGAGATCGTCGACCGCTTCTGCCTGATCGGACCCGCCGACCGGCACATCGAGAAACTCAACGCCCTGCGCGACCTCGGCGTCGACCAGTTCGCGCTCTACGACATGCACGACGCCCAGGAAGCCGTGATCGACACCTACGGCACGAAGGTCATCCCGGCCGTCAACGCCCAGTCACTTATACACATCTCCGAACCCACGACACTAAG
>NZ_JACBYP010000061.1 GCF_018982965.1 Streptomyces mayonensis
GGCGTCGAAGAACGCGATCACGGGGCGCTCGTCCGTGGCGGTGGGGAAGGGCCCGTCGGGGCCGGACTCGTCGGCCCGGGCGGGGCGGTGGGGCCGTCGGGGGCTGCCGGGTTGCGTGCTGATTTGGAGGGGTTGGGTGCGCGGGTGGTGTTCGGGGCGTGTGATGTGGCGGATCGTGGGGCGTTGGAGGGTGTGTTGGCGGGGGTGCCGGTGGAGGCGCCGTTGGTGGGTGTGGTGCATACGGCGGGTGTGGCTGAGGATGGTGTGTTGTCGCAGTTGGACGGGGAGCGGTTGGAGCGGGTGCTGCGGCCGAAGGTGGATGGTGCGTGGAATCTGCATGAGTTGACGCGTGGGTGTGGGTTGAAGGCGTTTGTGTTGTATTCGTCGTTGGCGGGTCTGCTGGGGACGGCGGGTCAGGCGAATTATGCGGCGGGGAATGCGTTTTTGGATGGTCTGGCGTCGTTGCGTCGGGCTGAGGGTTTGGTGGGGGTGTCGATGGTGTGGGGTTTGTGGGAGGAGTCGAGTGGGATCAGTGGGGATTTGGGTGAGGTGGATCTGCGGCGGTTGGGGCGGTTGGGGTTGCGGGCGTTGTCGTCGTCGGAGGGGTTGAGGCTGTTTGATGCGGCGTTGGGTGTGCGGGAGCCGGTGGTGGCGTTGACGGGTGTGGACGGGGGTGCGTTGCGGGCGCGGGGTGATGAGGTGCCGGTGATGTTGCGGGGGCTGGTGCCTGGTGGGTCGCGGCGTCGGGGTGTGGTGTCGGGTGGGGATGGTGGTGGGGGTCAGTCGTTGGGTGTGCGGTTGTCGGGTCTGTCGGTGGAGGAGCGTGGGCGGGTTCTGGTGGATCTGGTGCGGGGTGTGGTGGCCGGGATTCTGGGTCATGACGATCCGCGGGAGGTCGAGGCCGATCGGGCGTTCCAGGAGATGGGTTTCGATTCGCTGAACGCGGTGGAGTTGCGGAACCGGTTGAACGCGTTGGGCGGGCTGCGGCTGGCGAACACGGTGGTCTTCGACTATCCCTCGGTCAGTGCGCTGGCCGGTTTCCTCGACAGGCAACTCGCCGACCAGGACACCCCCACAACCAACAACACCCTCCCCACCGCACTGGGGGAGCTGGAGGAGTACATCCGGAGCGCCGGGGGAGACGACGCGCTGCGGCGAAGCATCACCGAACAGCTGCAGCGGCTGCTGGAGCTGGCGGGTGCCGGCCCGAACGAGGGCCATGACGCCAACGACGACCTCGACTCCGCCAGTGACGAGGAGCTCTTCGCACTGATCGACGGAGCCGAGTAGCCGTTCGCCGGCGGGGTGGGCGGCCGACCCGGACGGGCCGGCCGCCCACCCCGTACATCCACTGCGTGCGGTCTCCGCGCGGACGGACGCAACGCCACCAACGGAACACCACAACAGGAAGAGGACACCGAACGATGGGCACTGACCGATGGATACGCCGGATGGGAGTGCCGGGCTCGGGCAACGTCCGGCTGGTGTGCTTTCCGCACGCGGGCGGCGCCGTCACCTTCTTCACGGGGCTCGCGCGGGCGCTGGCGCCGGACATCGAGGTGCTGGGAGTGCAGTACCCGGGCCGCCAGGACCGCCACCGGGAGCAGCCGGTCGATGAGATCCCCCGGATGGCGGCAGCCGTCGGCGAGGAACTGGAGGCGCTCCTCTCGGACGGGCGCCCGTGTGCGTTCCTCGGCCACAGCATGGGCGCACTGGTGGCTTTCGAAACGGGCCTGTTGCTGCGCGGGGGACAGGCGTCGAAGGGTCTGACCCGGCTGTTCGCCTCCGGCCGTGCCACTCCGCCGGCGGGACCGCTCCCCGGCGATCTGGTGACCGGGGACGAGCTGCTGACCGAGCTGCACCGGATGGGGGGCATCGGCGAAGACGTGCTGAACGACCCCGAGATGCTCTCGATGATCATGCCGGTGGTGCAGGCCGACTACCAGGCGCTGGCGGCGTACCGTATGGCTCCCGGTGCCTCGCTGGACTGCCCGGTCACGGTGCTGACGGGAGAGACGGACCCCGTCGTCTCGCCGCAGGAGGCGGCACGGTGGCAGGAGGTCACCTCGGCCCCCACCCAGGTGCACGTCTTCCCGGGGGGCCACTTCTATCTACAGGACCAGGTCCGGCAGGTCGCCGCAGTGGTGCGCGAGTCACTGCTTCCCGGCTGACCCGGCGCCGGCCCGGGGGGTGCGGGCCGCCTCCCGGGTGCCGGGGGTCACTCGGCAGGGGGCTCGTAGGCCAGGTTGTGCATGGAGCACAGCTCGTACAAGTTCTCCTCGAACACCGGCTCGAGATCGCTGTAGGCGAAGTCGAGCTGGCGGAGTATCTCCATGCACAGCAGGCCGTACAGCTTGATCCAGCTCGACAGGAACAGGTGGAGGGCCTCCGGCGGGAGGGTGCTGTTCGTGCGGGCCGAGTAGTCGGACATCTGCCGCTGGATGGACGGTGCCAGGTCGGTGAAGGCCGTCACCGGGTAGGGGGCCTGCTTCCACACCTCCACCAGCTGGTCGAGGAAGACGCTCTCGAACTGCTGTCCCGCCTGCTGCCGCGGCGACTCCTCGTCCGGCTTTGCCGCCGACATCACGGGGCTGGCGAACATCCAGCTGAACTCGCTGGGGTGGTCGAGCGCCCAGGCGCGCATCGCCCGGCACGTCAACAGCAGCCTCCGGCCCGGACGGTCGGGCGGACAGGTGTCCCGCGCCGCCAGCATCGTCGCGGTCAGCTCCTGGTAGAAGTCCGTGATGATCGCTTCGACCAGGGCGTCATGACTGGCGTAATAGCGGTACACGGCGGGGCCGCTCATGCCCATCTCCCGGGCCACGGCGTTGATCGTCACTCCGGTCGGGCCGTGCTTGCGCAGCAGCCCGCGTGCTGTCGTACGAATCTCAAGAAGTGTGGCCTGCCGGCGCCGTTTCACCCAGGAACTTGACGTTTGCTGGCCCATCGCTTCGTCCTCGCAGTCGTAGCCATTGACATGATAGTTGGCCTATGATTTGTTATAGAGCGTAAGTTAAGTCAGTGGTTAGAATATTACTGAGTAGAACTTGTGCTGTCCATAGTCGAGACGCGGGATGACGATGCTGAAGAGGTCCGAGGACTGGCGGTTCGTGGCGGCGGCTCTCGTGCTCGTCGCGGGGGGCGTCTGGGGCGTTTCCCGTGCGCTTTCCGCGCGGGACGCGCAGATCGCCCGGCTGCTCGATGTCCTGGAGAGCGCGGTGGGCGGTGAGGCGGTGGGCCAGGAGGTCCTGAAGGAGGCGCGGCAGCGCTGACCCGGACCCGCCGCGGCCCCGAAAGAGCCGGCGCGCAGCCGTTCCTCCCCCGGGCGGCGGCGCGCTTCTGTGTGTCGGTCCGCCGGCGGCCCGGCCGTTGCGCCGGGACCGCGTGCCGCAGGATCTGACGCACGGTTGCCGAGGCGTCGCCTTCCCTCCACAATGCCTTCTGGGGCCGGAGCCGGGGCCACGCGCTGCTCGTCGGGAGCCGGGCGGGCCGGAGTCGCTCCTCGTCCGGCGTGCCCCGAGACGTCCAGCGCCCGTCCCCGGTGGCATCGGGAGTAGGCCGAGCGCACGAAAACCACATGAGGTTCCCCGCTTCCTGAGATCGGTACGGATTCAGTTGCGGCGTGGACGACTCGCACGGCAGAGCAACCTGGGTGAGCGGCTGAGACAAGCCTAGGGGTGTCCCCGACCCGCAAAGGGCGTCCGCAGACCGCGCGGTGAGCGGGCAGTGGAAGCGTGATGTGCGCTGCACGGCCTGCCCCTTCGCGGTACGAGGGGCAGTTCCCGAAGGGTTTCCGTGACGGGTGCCGCGGAGCTCGCGCGGCACCCCGCGGCACGGGGTCTCACTCGTCCAGGATCCTGGCCACCAGTTCGGCGGCGCGCGGGTGCGGCATGCCCGCCGCGCACAGGAGGGTGACCGTGACGGCGTAACCGGCCTCCTCGGCGCGCACCTGGCCGTTGTTGGTGGCCTCCATCATCGAGAACAGCACGCCCTCCAGGACGTACCGCAGCCCCTCCGGCGGCAGTGGTGAGGAGAACGACCCCTCCTCCAGGGCGCGTTGGATCAGCTGCGTGCCGGCCCCGTGGACGGCGCCGAGGCGGTCCCGGATCCCCTCCATCGTGAGGCTCTGCTGGGCGAGGGAGAGCAGCAGGCGGTACCGGTCGACGACCTTCCAGACCGCGAGGAGCGAGCGGGCGAGTGCCTCCGCCGGATCCGCCACGCCTTCCCGGCCGGCGGCGTGCGCCTGCTCCACCGCCTCGATGGCCTCGCCGATGATCGCGGCTACCAGTGCGTCGCGGCTGGTGAAGTGGCCGTACACCGTGCGCCGCGACAGGCCCGCCGCGAGGGCGATCTGGTTCATGGACGCGTCCGGGCTGCGGAGCAGCTCGACGAGGGCGACGTCGAGGATGTGTCGGCGGTTGGCTTCGGCTCTGAGGCTCGACGCGTGTGGATGCATGGCGCCTAGTTTTACAGATGTGTGCAAGTACGGCTACATTCACAGGTGTGCGCAACTTGCAGTCGCGCTGCCCTGCGCTGCCGGCATGCGGTCGCAGAGCCGAACCGAGAACCGAGGGGGACCCATGCCGCTAATCGTCAACGAGCCGGTCGAGCGGTTGAGCCGGCCGTACTCCCGCCGCTGGTGGGCGCTGATGGTGCTCTGCCTGAGCCTGATCATCTCGGTCATGGCGAACACCGCCCTGACGGTCGCGGCGCCGGCCATGACCCGCGACCTCGATCTGTCCAGCTCCGACCTGCAGTGGGTCATCGACGCGTACACCGTCCCGTACGCCGCGCTGATGCTGCTGCTCGGCGCGATCGGCGACAAGTACGGCCGGCGGGGCTCGTTGGTGCTCGGCCTGCTCATCATGGGGGCGGGCGGCGTGGCCGGCGCCTTCGCGGACACCTCCGTCCAGGTCATCGCCGTCCGCGCGGCCATGGGGTTCGGTGCCGCCATGATCATGCCCGCGACGCTGTCGCTGCTCGCGGCGATGTTCCCGCGCAGGGAACGGGCCAAGGCGATCACCATCTGGGCGGCGACCTCGGGCCTCTCCATCGCCGCCGGGCCGCTGATCGCCGGTGTGCTGCTCAAGGACAACGGCTGGGAGTCCACGTTCCTGATCAACGTGCCGGTGTGCGCCGTCGCGATCCTGGCGGCGTACGTCCTGGTGCCGCCGTCCAAGGCCGGCGACCGCGGCCGGATCGACTACGGCGGCGGCGTGCTCTCCGTGGTCTGGTCCGGCGCCCTCATCTACATGATCATTGACGGCCCCCACTTCGGCTGGGGCCGGTCGGCGTTCACCGCCGCGGCGATCGCCGGGATCGGCCTGCTCCTGTTCGTCTGGTGGGAGTTGCGCCACCCGCGTCCGATCCTCGACGTGCGGAAGTTCGCCCAGCGCGGCTTCGCCGGCGCGAACCTCGGCATCGCCGCCTTCTTCCTCGCCGTGTTCGGCGTCTTCTACTACCTCACTCAGCACTTCCAGTTCGTCCTGGACTACGACCCGCTGGAAACCGGCATCCGCATGCTGCCGCTGGCGTTCGGGGTGTTCCTGGGCGCCGCGCTGACCGGCATGCTGACCCCGCGCCTCGGCGCGCGCGTCATGGTGACGCTGGGCATGGTGGGCGGTACGACGGCCCTGGCCCTGCTCATCGGCGTCGACGCGGGCTCCACGTACGGGGACTTCGTCGCCCCGCTCGCCCTGCTCGGCGTCTCCCTCGGCCTCGCCGTCTCCCCGTGCACGGACACCATCATGGGTGCCTTCCCCGAGTCGGAGCTCGGCGTCGGCGGCGCCGTGAACGACACCTCGCTCGAACTCGGCGGATCGCTCGGCATCGCGGTCCTCGGCTCGGTGCTCGCCTCGTCGTACGCGGCGAACCTCACCGACGCGACCAAGGGCGGCGGGGTCCCGCCTCAGGCGCTGGAGGCCGCGAAGGACTCGGTCGGCGCCGGCAACGCCGTGGCCCAGTCCTTCGACGAGCGGGCACGTCAGCTGACGGAACAGGCGGCGCAGGCAGCGTCCCCCGCGGACGCCGCCGCGCTCAAGGAGCAGGCGGCGGAAGTGGCGCGGGGCTCGGCCCGGATGGCCGACGCGGTCGGGTCCGCCTTCTCCGACGCGGTGTCCCACACGAGCCTGGTCGGCGCGGTCGTCCTCGGTGCGGGCGCCCTGGTCGTCGCCGTACTGATGCCCCGCAAGTCCGCCGAGCCGCAGCCCCCCGTCGAGGCGGAAGCCCTGCCCGAGCCCCCGCAGACTCCGGTGCCCACGAGGGTGGGCCGGTGAGGCGGCCCTCCGGCCGAAGCGTGTGCTGAGACCGCGCCGACGGCACCACGAAGGCCGCCCGGCGCAGGAGTGAAAGCCGCCCGCGCCGGCGGACCGGACGCGATCCCGCTCCGGTCCGCCGGCGCGGGCAGCCGTTTCGGTGGTGACGCCGGCAGCGGTGACGCCGGCGGTACGACGCCTGGCAGTGGCAGCAGTGGCAGCAGTGGCAGCAGTGGCAGCAGTGGCAGCAGTGGCAGCAGCGGCGGACGGCCGGCGCGGGCACGCCGCTGCGCAGCTCACGGGACCGCGTGCAGGGCGCCGCGGTGGAAGACGATCGATGTGGAGCCCGCCGTGGCCGGCCGTCCCAGACCGGCCACGCGCGCCAGGGCGAAGTGGTGGTCGCCGAGCTTTCGTATCTCCTCGACCCGGCAGTCGAGCCACGCGGCGACGCCGGGGAGCAGGGGATTGCCCAGCGGAGACGTCGCCGGCGTCAGCCCCGCGAACTTGTCGCCGCCGCTGCTCGCGAACCGGGCGCACAGCTCCTGCTGGTCGCCCGAGAGGACGTTGACGGTGAAGGTGGCCGAACGCCTCATCTCGGGCCAGCTCGACGACTTCTCGTCGACGAAGATGCCGATCAGCGGCGGATCCAGCGACACCGACACGAACGACCCCACGGTCAGCCCGGCCGGCCCGCCCTCTGTTGTCGCCGTGACCACGGTGACGGCTGTCGGAACCTCGCGCAGCACACCGCGGAGCGTCCCCGAACTGACGGGCACCGCTGCGTCGGTGTGGTCGCGGGCGGGCGAAGTCGTGCCCATGGTGTCCTCCCGGTCGAGTCGTCCTCCGGCAGACCCTGGCACCCGGCCCTGGAGAGCCGGTCACCGCCACATGGTGCGCGGCAGATCCGCAACGGCGGCGGACGAGCCGCGAGCCGTCCCCACTCCCGGGTCTTCAGTCATCCTCCAGGCGCGACCGCCAGGCTCGGCCGGGTAGAGCCAGTGTCAGCAGGTCAGGAGGAAAACGTCATGACGACGGAGCCGCAGAGCGGGGAGTCCCGGGTCGCTTTCGTCACGGGTGCCACGCGGGGCATCGGCCGTGCGGTGGCCGAGACCCTGGGCGGGGCCGGCATCAAGGTCTTCATCACCGCACGCAACGCCGAGGACGTCACGGCGACGGTGAAGGAGCTGACCGAGGCAGGCATCACGGTCGACGGCACCGCCGCCGACGTACGGTCCGGCGACGACGTCGCCCGGTCGGTCGCGACGGCCGTCGAGCGTTTCGGCCCCATCGACATCCTGGTCAACAACGCGGGCCGCAGCGGCGGCGGAGTGACCGCCCAGATCACCGACGAACTCTGGAACGACGTCGTCGAGACCAACCTGACCAGCGTCTTCCGCGTCACCCGCGAAGTGCTCAACGCGGGCGGCATGGCAGCCAAGTCCGTCGGGCGGATCATCAACATCGCCTCGACGGGCGGCAAGCAGGGCGTGATGCTCGGAGCGCCGTACAGCGCCTCAAAGCACGCGGTTGTCGGCTTCACCAAGTCGCTCGGACTGGAGCTGGCCAAGACCGGGATCACCGTCAACGCCGTCTGCCCCGGCTACGTGGAGACTCCCATGGCCAAGAGGGTGCGCGAAGGGTACGCGGGCCACTGGGAGGTCGCCGAGGAAGAGGTGCTCAAACGGTTCGAGGCCAAGATCCCGCTGGGCCGCTACACCGCCCCCGGGGAAGTCGCCGCCCTGGTCGCCTACCTGGCCGGTCCCGCCGCCGCCCCCGTCACCGCCCAGGCCATCAACGTCTGCGGCGGCCTCGGCAACTACTGACGCGCCCGCGGACGACCCGTGCGCGTACGGGCGGCCGCAACCCCGCCCAGCCCTACCGAAGGAGAGCCGGACCCACCATGGCAGTGACGCATCACGCTCGGCACACGATCACCGTCGACGCTCCGGCGCGCACGGTGTACGACATCGTCGCGGACGCCGCCGACTGGCCGCGGGTCTTCCCCCCGTCGGTCCACGTCGAGCGGACGCCGCTCGGCGACGGCGAGGAGGCCCTGCGCATCTGGGCCACGGCCAACGACGAAGTGAAGCACTGGCAGTCGAGGCGGTGGCTCGACCCGGAGGCGCTCACGGTCGCCTTCCGGCAGGAACGGACCACGGCTCCGGCGACGTCGATGGGCGGCCGGTGGCAGATACGCGCGCTGTCCGACGGCCGCTGCGAGGTCGTCCTCCTCCACGACTTCACCGCGCAGGACGACGACCCCGGGAACGTCGAGTGGATCAACCGGGCGCTGGACCGCAACAGCGAGGCCGAGCTGAGCCGGATGAAGGCCACCGCCGAATCCGCCGGTGAACTGGGCGAGTTGCTGTGCACCTTCGAGGACCGGGTGCGCATCGAGGCGCCGATTGCGGACGTGCACGCGTTCCTGTGGCGCGGCGAGCAGTGGCAGGACCGGCTGCCGCACGTGGCCCGGGTGAAGCTGTCGGAGCCGGAGGACGACATCCAGGTCCTCGAGATGGACACCCTGGCCAAGGACGGCTCCCGGCACACCACCGAGTCGGTACGGGTGAGCCTCGGGTCCTCGAGGATCGTCTACAAGCAGCTGCGGGTGCCGCCGCTGCTCACCGCGCACGTCGGCGAGTGGCTGCTGGAGGAGGCGGACGGGGGCACGACGGCCGTGGCGCGCCACACCGTCGTGATCAACCCGTCCTCGGTCACCCTGCTCGGCCCGGACACCACCGTGGCCGGCGCGCGCACCTTCATACGGGAGACGCTGGGTGCCAACAGTCTGGCGACGCTGCGGCACGCCAAGGAGTTCACCGAACCGAGCCCCGCCCGCTGACCGCGGCGCCGGACACACCCGGCCGGTGGCCCGGCCGGGGCCGGCACCCGCGCATCGGCACCTGTGCACCACTGCATCCGCACCGGCCGGGCCCGTACCCAGGGCCCGGCCGGTGCGGATGCAGTGCGTCGTGGGCCGTCGCCCGCGCCCGTGCGCCCGCGCACTTGGACATGGCCCACGTGTGCGTGACGGGCGCGACGGGTCAGGCGTGACGGGCAGCGGCGACGGTCAGGCGTGACAGGCGACGGGGCGGCCCCCGTTGAACTCCGCCATCTCCGCGAAGACCGGGGCCGACCGGATCTCGGTGTCCCGGGGCCGCGACGACTCCTCGACGTAGGCGCGGTGCAGATTGGCCACCAGGCGCTCGGAGTCACGGAGTCCGGCGTACGGGCCGAGGCCGGCGTCGCGCGCGGCCTGCAGCGGTGAGGCCCCGGCGGCCAGGCCCGCCCGGGCGGTGTCGCGCACCCACAGCAGGTAGTCGCGGGTGTCGTCGAGCACCTCGGGGCCGGCGACCGGCCCGTGTCCGCCCACGACGACGGCCGGGTCCAGGGCGCGCAGCCTCGTGATGGCCTCCAGGGTGCCGCTCAGGGAGCCCATGAGGACGAAGGGCGTGCAGCCGGGCAGCAGGACGTCACCCGCGAACAGGACGCGCTGTTCGGGGAGCCAGACCACGATGTCACTGGTGGTGTGTGCGGGGCCCACGTGGATCAACTCGGCGGTCAGGCCCCCGACATGGAGTGTGGCGCGGTCCCGGAACGTCAGGGTGGGCAGCGCGAGGCGGAGGTCGCCCCAGTCCGTGTCCGGCCAGACCTCCCGCATCGCGAGGCCGCGGCGGGCCATTTCGTTCCGGGTCACCTCGTGCGACACCACGGTGGCGTGCGGGGCGACCACCGAGTTGCCGAAGTGGTGGTCCCCGTGATGGTGGGTGGTGACGATCGTGCCCACCTCCAGCGGCGTACGGGAGGCGACGGCCGCGCGCAGGGCGCGGGCCCGCCGTTCGGTGGCGGCGGTGTCCACCACGGCCACCGCGCCGTCTCCGATCAGCACCCCGGCGTTGTTCAGGCACCAGCCCCCGTCCGGCTGGACGTAGGCGTGGACGCCCGGTGCGAGCTCTTCCAGACGGGGAGGGTCCTGCGCGGGCGGGGTGCCGGTGCGGGGCGTGGCCGACGGCTGGGTCATTCGGGCGTTCCTTCCCGGGGCGGGCGGGGTCCGGTTGCGCGAGCGCCCCCTCACGATCTGCCGTTCCGCTGGAGGGCCGGAGGTGGGCGGATGGCCGCGGACAGGAGGCCCGCAGGAGCGGTCGTCCCCGCCGTGTGGAACAGCTTGCACCGGAGAGAAGTGCGGGACATACTGTTCCGTAGTTGTGGGGCGAGTTGTTCCGTTTCCAGAGGACGAGCTGTCGCTGTCCATACACCCCCCCATTCCCACCGCACCTCGGCAGGAGATTCCTGGTGTCCGAACAGTCCCTGGGGCAGGCTCACGCATCCCCGTCCGCTTCCCCACCGGCCGGCGCCGCGACCGGCTCACCCTCCCGCAAGGGTCTGGCGCTGACCGCCATCGCGGTCGCCCAGCTGATGGTCGTGCTCGACGTGTCGATCGTCAACGTGGCGCTGCCGTCCATCCAGTCGGCTCTCGACTTCTCCGCGACCAACCTGGAGTGGGTGGTCAACGCCTACGCGCTCGCCTTCGGCGGACTGCTGCTGCTCGGCGGGCGGATCGCGGACATGTACGGTCAGCGCCGCACGCTCCTCTTCGGCATCGGACTGCTGACGGTGTCGTCGCTGCTCGGCGGCCTCGCGACCAACCAGGGCTGGCTGATCGGCGCCCGGGCCGTGCAGGGCGTCGCCGGTGCGCTGATCGCACCCGCCGCTCTGGCGCTGATCGCCAGCACGTTCTCCGAGGGCGCCGAACGCAACAAGGCCATGGGCATCTACGCGGCCATGGGCGGCGCGGGCGGCGCGCTCGGCAACGTGCTGGGCGGCGTCTTCACCGACGCGCTGAGCTGGCGCTGGGTGCTGTTCGTCAACGTTCCCATCGGTGTTCTGCTGCTGCTGGCCGCGGTCAAGGCGTTCCCCGCCGAGCGCGTCACCACCGGGGGGCGGCGCCTCGACCTGCCGGGCGCCGTCACCTCCACCGTCGGCATGTCGCTCGTGGTGTACGGGCTGATCCACGCGGCCACCGACGACTGGGGCAGTGCGGGCACGGTCCTGCCGCTCGCCGTCGGCGCCGCGCTGCTCGCCGTCTTCCTCTTCATCGAGTTCCGCACGGACTCCCCGCTCATGCCGCCGAGCATCTTCCGCAACCGCAACCGGTCCGGTGCGTACGCGATCATGCTGGCGCTCGGTGCCGGCATGATCGCCCTCTTCTACTTCCTCACCCTGTTCATGCAGATCGTGCTCGGCTTCAGCCCGCTCAAGACCGGCTTCGCCTTCCTGCCGTTCGCCGTGGGAGCGGCGGTCTTCGCGACGATCAGCAGCCAGGTGGTCGGGCGTGTCGGCCCGCGGATCCTGCTCGGCGCCGGCACCCTCCTGGCGGCCGTCGCCTTCTTCTGGTTCTCGCAGCTCAGCGAGAACGGCAGCTACAGCGGCGATCTGCTCGGCCCGCTGAGCCTCGCCGGATGCAGCGTGGGCCTGTGCTTCGTGCCGCTCACCCTCGCGGCGGTGGCAGGGGTGCGCAAGGCCCAGGCGGGTGTCTCCTCCGCCCTCCTCAACGCCGGTCAGCAGGTCGGTGCCGCACTGGGCCTCGCGGCCCTCGGGACGGTCGCGATCAGCGCCACCAAGGACCGGCTCACCGAGCTGATGGGAGCGGCCGCCGCCGAATCGGCCGAGGGCTACGGACCCGCCGACGCGGCGAACATGCCGCCGGAGGTCCGCAAGGCGGTGTTCGACTCGCTCGCGCAGGGCTACGGCACGGCGTTCATGGTGGCCGGCTTCGTCCTGCTCGGCGCGTTCGTCCTCGCCGTCCTGGTGCTCCGGGTCTCCTCCAAGGACGCGGAGGACGCCGAGATGGGGGTCGTGATCTGACCCGCCGGACCCTCGTCCGGCCCTCGCCCGAACCCCCGTACCGACACTCGACCCGCAGGAGGCCGCAGTGAACGCCCGAGCGCAGACCGGCAGCGCACCAGCCGTCGACCTGACGATGATGTACGCGATCCACCACGCCTTCCGGCGGGATCTGCGGCTGCTGGAGGAGGCGCAGCACGACGACCTCGCGGCCTTCCGGCAGGGATGGCAGCGTTTCAAGACCTACCTGACGATCCACCACCTCGCCGAGGACCACTCCCTGTGGCCCGTGCTGCGCACCAAACTGGCCGGGCAGAAGGAGGCGTTGGAGATGCTCCGGGCCATGGAGGTCGAGCACGCACAGCTCGACACGGCCGTGGAGAAGATCGACGCGGCGCTCGGCCGGCAGGGCGGTGAACGGGCGCTTCCGGACCTCATGGAGGACGTCGCCGCCTGTCTGCTCGACCACCTCGACCACGAGGAGGCCCAGGCCCTGCCCCTGGTGGAGAGCGAGCTGTCGGCGGCCGAGTGGGACGCCTTCGTGACGGAGCAGCGCACCCAGGTCGGCATCAAGGGCGCGGCGACGTTCTTCCCCTGGCTGCTCGACGGGGTGCCGGAGGACGAACGACGCAACGTGCTCGACCGGGTCCCGGCCCCGCTGCGCCTGGTGTACCGGGGAGTGTGGCGGCCCAGGTACGAGCGCAACTCGCCCTGGAAGGGCGGGGCCGCCGCCTCCTGAGGGCGGGACCCCGGTAAGACTCCGGTGCCGGACGTGGACATCCCCCGCCGCGTCCGGCACCGGTCCGCCTTCTCGCCCCGCCCCGGCGGGGCCCCTGTTCCGGACCGCCCGCAACATGGGAACTCCCGGATCACCGGAACCGCCCGGGACACCGCGACGGCTCCGAACCGCCCGGAACATCGGAACTGCCCGGGGCACCGGGACGGCTCAGAACATCAAAACCGATCAGGACGTCAGAACACCAGCACAGCCTTGCCGTTGACCTGTCGGTCACCGACGCCGCGCAGCACGGGATCCGGGTCCGACCAGTCGCCGACGAGCGTGACCTGCGGGTCCAGGGCGCCCTCGGCGACGAGCCGCAGCAGCACCCCGAGATCCTCCCCGACGGGCCTGCGCGGCATCTCGTCGAACAGGTGGAGATACCGGATCCGGACACCGGGGCGGGCATGGCCCCAGTCGAAGGGCAGGGAGAGGTCCGAGCGCGTGGTGTTGCCGTAGCAGACCACGACGCCGCGCTGCCCGACCAGTTGGTACGCGCTGCGGAACACCTCGCCGCCGACGCTGTCCACCAGGACGTGCACCGGCTGCGTCACCCCGGGCCCCGCCTCATAGGTGGCGGCCTCGGCGGCACCCAGCTCCGCCAGGCCCTTCAGCCGCTCGGCCGAACCGGCCCAGGCGGACACCTCCGCTCCGGACGCCCGGGCGAGCTGGACGGCGATCCGGCCGACCCCGCCACTGGCGCCCGTGACCAGAACCCGGCGGCCCAGGAGCGACCCGGCGTTGCGCAGGGCGTACAGCGCGGTGAGGCCGGCCACGGGGACGGCCGCGGCGTCGGTCCACTCGACGCCGTCCGGAAGCGGGGCCAGCCGGGCGGCCGACAGGGCGACCCGCTCGCCCCAGCCGTCCCGTTCGGCGACGCCGGCCACCCGGGTGCCGGACGGCGGCCCGCTGCCGTCGGCCGCCGCGCGGACCACCGTGCCGGCCACGTCGAAACCGAGCCGTGAACCCGGCGGCAGCATGCCGAGCAGGGAGAGGTCGCCGCGGTTCACGGAGACCGCCCTGACCTCCACCACGGCCTGGTCGGGCCGGGGTTCGGGCTCGGGCACCGTTACCGGCCGTACTCGGGTGCCGCCGTCCGCGGGAGTGGTGAGTGCTCGCACCTGGTCGTCGCCTCCGTGGCTGTCGTCGCGATGGGATTCCGGGGGAAGAGGGGGTGCCGGGGAAGACGGGAACACCGGGAACCCGAGGCGCCGTTCACCAGCGCACGCCGCCGTCGACCGGCAGCACCGCCCCGTTGACGTAGCTGCTCTCCGCGGAGGCCAGGAAGACTGCGGCCCGGGCCACCTCGGCTCCCGTCCCCGGCCGCCCCGCGGCCAGTGTGTCGCGCAGCCGCGGCCAGAGGACCTCGTTGGCCATCAGCGCGCGTCCCTGCCCCTCCTCGATGAAACCGGGGGACAGGCAGTTCACCGTGATGTCCTTGGGCGCCAGCTCCAGCGCACAGACCTCCGTGAACCGCTCGACGGCCGCCTTGGAGGCGCAGTACGCGGCGGCGCCCGGCATGGCGCGCCGCCCGAGCAGCGAGGACACGGTGATGACCCGCCCCGGCCCGGCCTCCTGGAGGAACGGCACCGCCGCCCTGACCGTGTGGAAGACGCCCGTCAGATTGGTGCCGATCACGGTGTCCCAGTCCTCGCCGGACAGCACCGACACCGGACCGGGCCTGCTCACCCCGGCGTTGGCGACTACGATGTGCGGACCGCCGTACCGCTCGTGGGCCGTACGCATCAGGTCCTCCACCGACTGGGGAACCGTGACGTCGGCCTTCACCTGGACGATCCGGCCGCCCCCGGCCACCGGGTCCGGCTGCGCGTCCTGCACGTCCCTGGCCGCGGCGACCACGACCGCACCCGCGTCGGCCAGCGCCTGCGCGACGGCCCTGCCCAGGCCGCGTGTACCGCCGGTGACCACGGCGGTCCTGCCCTGCAACTGCATTGTTCCTCCTGTGTTCCGGTCGGCGAGAAGAGCCCGCGGAATCCGGGAACTCGATGCTGCTTCGACGAGATGGCGGGGCGAGGGAGCCCGGCTGGAGACGCGCGGCCCGCGGGACTTGCCGGGCACGCCTCCAGCGGCCCTGGACCCGGGGGCCAGGGGCTCCGGCGAGACTCGGGCTCCGCCCGGACCGGCCGGACACCGCGGTCCGGGCGGAGCCTGCCGTAGCGAAGGAGGAAGCCCGTGCCCGTACCCGTGCAGCGCGATTCCGAAGAGACCCGCCTGGCGTTGGCCGGGTGGTTCAAGGCCCGCACGCCCGGGGCCGGCGAGGTGAGGATCGGTCCGGTCGGGGTGCCCGATGCCGCGGGATTCTCCGGAGAGATCCTGCTGTGCGACGCCGAGTGGACCGAGGACGGGGCGACCCGCCGGGAACCCCTGGCGGTGCGGGTGGCCCCCACCGGGCACCGCGTCCTCCCCGACGACCGCTGGACAGAGCAGGTGAGACTGCTGGAGGCGCTCGACGGCACCGACGTCCCCGTGGCCCCCCTGCTGGGGCACGAGCCGGGAGCATCCGTGCTCGGGGCGCCGTTCCTGGTGATGCGCCGGGTCGAGGGACAGGTGCCCGCCGACCTTCCCTCGTACCACCGGGAGGGCTGGCTGGCCGAACTGCCGCCGCACGACCGTCGCGCCGTCTGGCTCGGCGGCGTGGAGATGCTGGCCGCGGTCCACCGGCTCGACCCGGTGGCGCTCGGCCTCGGCTTCCTCGACCGGCCCCAGTACGGCACCGGTCACCTCACGCAGCAACTCGCGGAGTACACCGAACTCCTGCCGTTCTACGGCGCCGACGGCAACGAGGCCGCCACGGCGGCCCTGGCCTGGCTGCACGCGCACCGGCCCGCGGAATCCGGCCGGCCCCGCCTGCTGTGGGGCGACGCCCGGCTCGGCAACATCGTCTACGACGGGGTGACACCGGCCGCCGTACTGGACTGGGAGATGGCCGGACTGGGACGGCCCGAGTCGGACCTGGCCTGGTTCCTGCACCTGGACCGGCACCTGAGCGAGGGCATCGGCGCCGCCCGGCTCGCCGGGCTGCCCGACCGCGCCGAGACGGTGCGCCACTACGAGCGGCTCACCGGACACACCGTGCGGGACCTGGAGTACTACGAGGTCTTCGCCGCGTTCCGGTTCTGCCTGCTCACCGCGCGGGTGACCCGGCTGCTGGAGGAGAGCGGCATCATGCCGCCCGGCACGGACTTCCCGCTGCACCGCAACGCCACGCGGCTGCTGGCGCGGGTCCTGGAGGAGACGGGCGCCCTGCAGGGCGGCACGGCCGCCGCAGGCCGCTGACGAGAAGCACCCGGCAGTCTCCGCGACTGCCGGGTGCCGGATGCGGGGTGTCGTGTGCCGTGTGCCGGGCCGCGGGAACTACGCCGCGGCGATGGCCCGGTTGACGACCGCCAGGAGGTCCCGCGGAGTCTCGACGTCGTCGAGGACGTCGTCGCCCAGCTCGACCCCGTGGTCCCGGGATATACGGGCGACGGTCTCCAGCAGTGCGAGGGAGTCGTAGCCGAGATCGGTGAAGGCGGAGTCGAGGATGTCTCCGTCGAGGTCGACCGACTCGTCCTCGCCCGCGGACGACCGCATGATGCTGGTGAGGTCCTCCACGCTCAGTTCGGTCACGGCCGTGTTGGCGTCACTCATGAGTTGTCCTTTCGGAGTGAGGTGGGCTTGGTGGAAGCGGAAGCGGAAGCGGAAGCGGAAGCGGAAGCGGAAGTGAAAGCGGAAGGGGAAGGAGGGAAAGGGGACGGAGGGAAAGGGGACGGAGGGAAAGGGAAAGGGGAAAGTGTCCGCGGAAGGGCGAGACCGCAGGGTCCGCCCTTCCTCACGTGTCGCGTCGGACGACGGCCGCGGCGTTGAATCCGCCGCGTCCGCGCGCCACGACCAGTGCGCGGCGCAGGTCCGCCTCGCGCGGCTCCCCGGTGACGAGGTCGATCGGATGCCCGGGGCCGGGGCGCGAGACGTTCGCGGTGTGCGGAATCGCTCCGTCCCGCAGGGCGAGCAGCGCGGTCGCCAGGTCCAGTGACGCCCCGCCCGCGAAGAGACGGCCCGTCATGCTCTTGGGCGCCGTCACCGGGACACCGCCCGGCCCGAACACCTCGCCGAGCGCACGGGACTCCGCCCGGTCGAGCTCGGGCACACCGGCGGCGTCCGCGAACACGACGTCCACGTCCTCGGGGGCCGTACCGGCGTCCCGCAAAGCCCGCCGGATCGCCCGCACCAGCCCCTCGCCGGCCTGGTCCGACGGGACGGGGGCGGGGTCGAACGTCGCCGCGTAGCCCGCGAGTTCGCCGTAGCTGCGGGCGCCGCGCCGCCGTGCGCTCACCGCGTCCTCCAGGACCAGGAACGCGCCTCCCTCGCCCGGCACCTGGCCACCGGCGCCGTCGGCGAAGGGCAGGAACGCGCGGTCGGCACGGCTGCCGGTGCTCATGGCGCCGGAGCTGAGCTGTCCGGCGAGGCCGAGCGGACACAGGGCACCGTCGACGCTCCCGGCGAGCATCGCGGTGGTCCCCTTGCGGATCTGCCGCCGGGCGTTGCCCAGTGCGTCGAGGCCGCCGGCCGCGTCGGTCACCACGGTGCTGCTGGAGCCCCGCAGGCCGTGCCGGATGGAGACCTGGCCGGTGTTCACGGCGTAGAACCAGGCGAAGGACTGGTACGCGCTGACGAACCGCCCGCCCTTGCTCCACAGGTTCTGCAGCTCCCGCTGCCCGAACTCGAACCCGCCCATCGACGACGCCGTGGCCACCCCCATGCCGTACGGGTCGAGCCGGCCGGGGTCGAGCGCGCTGTCGCGCAGCGCCTCGTCGGCCGCGTACAGGGAGAGCCGGGTGCCGTGGTCGGTCTGCGGGAGGAGCCGGCTCGGGATGTGCTCCCCGGGGTCGAAGTCCCGCACCTCCCCGGCCAGCCGCAGCGGATACCCGCTCGCGTCGTAGCGGGTCGTCGGGGCGATGCCGCTGCGTCCGGCCAGCGTCGCCGCCCAGTACGCCTCGGTGCCCATCCCGTTGGGCGCGGCCACGCCGACGCCGGTGACCACCGCCTGTACCGTGCCGCCGGCGCTCATGCCGCCGCCCGCTCGGGACGGGCCAGGACGATGGCCGTCTGGAAGCCGCCGAAGCCGCTGCCGACGCTCAGCACGTTGTCGACCTCTGCCTCCCTGGCCCGCAGCGGCACGTAGTCCAGGTCGCAGACCGGGTCGGGCTCGTGGAGATTGGCCGTCGGCGGGACCAGCCCGTCGCGCATGGCGAGCACGCAGGCGACCAGCTCCAGCGCGCCGATCGCGCCCAGCGAGTGCCCGATCATCGACTTCACCGAGCTGACCGGGACGTCGTAGGCGTGCCGCCCCAGTGCGGTCTTGAAGGCGGCGGTCTCGTGCCGGTCGTTCTGCTTGGTGCTCGACCCGTGCGCGTTGACGTAGTCGATCGACTCGGGCGCCAGGCGGGCCTCGGCGAGGGCGTGCGTGATGGCGTCGGCCATCTCCGCCCCGTCGGACCGCAGTCCGGTCATGTGGTAGGCGTTGCAGCGCGTGCCGACCCCCGCGACCTCGGCGTAGATCCGGGCCCCGCGCCGCCTGGCGTGCTCCAGCTCCTCCAGCACCAGCACCGCGGCCCCTTCGCCCAGGACGAGCCCGTTGCGCGTCGCGTCGAACGGGCGCGAGGCGTGCTCCGGGTCGTCGTTGCGGGGAGTGGTCGCCTTGATGGCGTCGAAACAGGCCAGGGTGATCGGCGAGATCGGAGCGTCGGTGCCGCCGCTGATCACGACGTCGGCACTGCCCTCGCGGATCAGGTCCGTGGCGTGGCCGATCGCGTCGAGGCCCGAGGTGCAGCCGTCCGAGACGAGCGCCACGGGGCCCTGCGCCCCCACCAGCCGCGCCAGTTCCACCGCGATGGAACTCGGTACGAAGTGGTCGTAGAGGTGCGGCACGGCGTAGCGGTGGTCGACCAGCCAGTCGGATCCCTCGTTGCTGAGGACCGTGTACTCCTCCTCCATGCTCGTCGTGCAGCCCACGGCGTTGCCGAGGGACACCCCGACGGCGGCGGGGTCGTCCGCGGGCAGGTCCAGCCCGCTGTCGGCGACGGCCTCGCGGGCGGCGGCGACGGCGAACTGGGTGGCCCGGTCCATGCGCCGGACCTCCTGCCGGCCGAGGCCGGCGGCCAAGGGGTCGAAGTCGCATTCGGCGGCGACCCGGGACCGGTAGGGCGCGGGATCGAAGGAAGAGATCGTACGCGTGGCCGTGCGGCCGTTCGAGATCAGCTCCCAGTACTCCTTGGCGCCCGGCTTGCCGGGGGCCACTGCACCGATCCCCGTAATGACGATGCGACGCTCCATGACATCCTCACTCACAGTCGGCGGGGTCCGGTGACCGGCCCCGGCCTGTCACGCTCGCAGCCCTGCCTGGTGGCGGGATGGTGGACCTCTGGTTGCGTGCTGGGCCCGTTCAGGGCGTGCTCGCCGGTGCCGCAACCGGCAGCCGGTCGGGCACCGGCCACCCCTCCGCCGCCAGCGCCTCGACCGCCGTACGCAGCGTCCGCAGGTCCGACGCGTCGCCCCGGGCGCGGGCCGGCAGCATCGCCCGGGCGGTGGAGCGGCCGGTGCCGACCGCCGGATGCCGCTTGGCGAGGGCGGTGAGCCCCTGCCCGGGCCCGGCCTCGAGGAGCAGCAGCTCGCCGGTGCCCAGCAGCGCGTCGAGCGTGGGGCCGAAGAGCACGGGGGCGGCCGGCTGCCCGGCCCAGAACCGCGCGTCCCGCGCCTCGTCCGGGGAGAGCGGTCCTCCCGTGTACGCCGAGTGCAGCGCCAGCCGCGGGGCCCGCAGCGGCAGCCGGGACAGCGCGGGCAGCGCCGCCCGCGCGGCCGGGGCGAGGGCCGGACTGTGGAACGGGCTCAGGGCACGGGTGCGGCGGCAGGTGAACCCCGCCGCGCGCAGCCGCGCCTCCGACTCGGCGAGCGGCTCCTCGGAGCCGGCCAGGATCACCTGGCGCGGTGCGTTGACGGCGCCGACGACCACGTCGGAGTGCAGGTAGGGCGCCATGTCGTCGGCCGCCGCGTGCACGGCCAGCATGCCGCCGGCCGGTGCGGAGGCGATGTGCGCCACCCGGTCGGCCATCAGCCCGGCCGCCTCCTCCAGGGTGAAGACACCGGCCAGGGTCGCCGCCGCCACCTCGCCGACGCTGTGACCGAGCAGGGCCGCGGGGCGCACCCCCCAGTCGAGCACCAGGCGGCCCAGCGCCCAGTCGACGGCGAACAGCAGGGGCTGGGCCCGGTGCACCCCGTCCAGGTCCACGTCCGGGGAGCCGGACAGCCAGTCGGCGCGCAGCGCGGCGCCCTCCGCGCCCCACACCTCGAACACCTCGTCCACGAGGCGGCGGAACGGCGGATGGGCGTGGTACAACCCCGCAGCCATCAGGTGCTGTTGGGCGCCCTGCCCGGGGAACAGCAGGGCGACTCCACGGGGAGCCGGGGACGGGGACGGGGGCGAAGGGGTCGGTTGCACGGCTGCCTCCTCGGGGCGGAACGGGAACGGTGCGACGGCCGCACTCTCGCACCGCGCCCTGGAGGCTCGGTCTCGGCGGGGCGAGAGCCGCCCCGCGCCTCTCCAGCGGGCCCCCATCCGACTCCCAGCCCCCGTTTCCACACTGGGAAGCACGGCGGACGGAACGCGACCCGTTCCCTTCGACCCAGCGCGCGCCCACCGCACACGGCCGCCGGACCACGGTCACCAACCGTCGTCCGGCGGCCGTTGGGGTTGACGGGCCCGGCGCGGTCCGTGTTCGACAGGCCGGACGAAGTTCGGACAGGCCAGACGGAGAAGGCAGGGAGGCCGCTCAGTGGAGAGGCAGCAGCACCGCGCCGACGTGGTGATCGTCGGCAGCGGCTATGGAGGATCGATCGCCGCCCTGAGGCTGGCGGAAGCGGGGGTCGACGCCGTTCTGCTGGAACGGGGGCGCCGCTGGCCCGTCGACGACGCGGGCGACACCTTCGCGACACAGGCCGCGCCCGACGGGCGTGCCGCATGGCTCAGCGAGACGTCGCCCCTCACCGACGCGAAGCTCGACGTCCACACCGGCGTCCTGGAGTTCGTCGAGGGCAGCGGCATGAACGTGCTCGCCGGTACGGGGGTGGGCGGCGCCTCGCTGGCGACCAACGGCACCATGTGCGAGCCCCCGGCCGAGCTGTTCCGGCGGACCCTGGGCGACGTCCTGGACCACCGCGAGATGCACGAGCGGTGGTACCCCGAGGCACGCGAACTGATCGGCTGCGCACCGATCCCGGACGACGTCTACCACTCCGAGTTCTACCGGTCGGCCCGTTCGTTCGCCGACCAGCTCGACAAGGCCGGGATCCCGTGGGACAAGGTCGACCTCGCCGTGGACTGGGACGTGGTCCGCGAGGAGATGGCGGGCACCCGGGTGCGGTCCCAGATCGACGGGCTGAACGTCTTCGGCGTCAACAGCGGCGCCCAGCGCAGCCTCGACCGTACGGTGCTGGCCCGCGCCGAGGCGTCGGGGCACATCGACGTGCGGCCGCTCAGCGTGGTGACCGCCGTACGCCCGGCCGAAGGCGGAAGCGGATACCACGTCGACTACGAGTCGATCGACGAGCGGGGCGAGGTGCTGCTCCGCCACCGGATCACCGCCGGGCGGCTGGTGCTGTCCGCCGGCACCCTGGGCACCAACCGGCTGCTGCTGCGCGCCAGGGAGAGCGGCGCGCTGCCCGCCCTGCACGCCGCGCTCGGCACCCGCGTCGGCAACAGCGAGGTGATCACGGCCCGTACCGGCATGGACGAGAACAACGCCCGGCAGGGCGGCCCCGCCGCGATCCTCGCGCGGGACTGGGAGGACAACCCGCTCGGGCCGGTGTCGCTGCTCAACTTCCCCTGGCCGCAGGCCCCGGAGGGGGAGGGCTGGACCACCACCATCGGGGCCGTGCCGGCACCCGCGCTGGGCGCCTTCCGGCACGACCCGGCCACGGACGACGTCGTCCTGCACTGGCCTGCCGACGACCCGGCCCTGGAACGCGCGCAGTCGGCCATCGGCCACACCCTGGACCGGCTGAACGAGGCCAACCCGGGCAGCCGTACGGCGTTCAGCCGGATCGGCACCACCGGCGGCAACGTGGTCGGCGGCGTGCCGCTCGGCACGGTGACCGACGACGCGGGCCGGGTGGACGGCTACCGCGGCCTCTACGTGGTGGACGGTTCGCTGCTGCCCGGCACCGGTGTTCCGCCGGCGCTGACCGTGGCCGCCGTGGCGGCGCGTGTGACGTCGACGCTGGTGCGTGACGTCGTCCGGCCCCGCTGACGACTCGGGCACGGACCCGGGCAGCCGACGAGGGCGGCGCCTCCCGGTGTGGGAGGCGCCGCCCGCGTCGGTTCCCGCGGACCGCGTCCGGTCAGCCGGCGGCGGCCGGAGCGGTGCGGAAGTGCGGGACGACCTGTTCGGCGAAGAGCCGCATGCTGCGCGCGGACTCCTCGTGGCTGGGGTTGCCGGAGATCACCTGGAGGCTGACGGAGATGTCCCCGAACCACTCACGGATCGTCCGGAGCCGTTCGGTGACCTCCTCGGGAGTGCCGACCAGCACCTTGTTGTCGGCCAGTGACCGGTCGAAGTCCGCCCGTGCGATGTTCTCCACGACCTTCTCGTACCCGGCGTACACCTCGCTGCGCCGCTCGCCCCAGGCGGCCACCGCGTCCCGCATGACCTCGTTGGAACGCCGGGAGTACTCCTTGCCCTTGGCCCTGGCCTCGGCGGCGTCCTCACTGAGGTAGCAGTTGTAGCTCATGTGGACCTCGCCCTGTCCGGGATGGCCCGCCTCCGCCCACGCCTTGCGGTAGAGGGCGAGCATGTCCTGCACGGTCTCGCGCTTGTTGATCGAGGGGACCATCATCAGGCCGTGGCCGTTCCGGCCGGCCTGCTCGCACGAGGACGCGGTCTTCGCCGTCGCCACCAGGATCGGCGGATGCGGGCGCTGGTGGGGCCGCGGCAGCAGGGTGACCGGGCCGAAGGAGTGGAAGGCGCCGTCCCAGACGACGTCCTCCTCGCTCCACAGCTTGCGGCAGGCCCTGACGCCCTCCTCGAAGCGTGCCCGGCTCTCGTCCATGTCGATGCCGAAGGCGTCGAACTCGTCGGGCAGGAAGGCCCGTCCGAAGCCGACCTGGAGCCGGCCCCGGGAGATGTTGTCGAGCATGGCCAGCTTGCCGGCCAGCTTCAGCGGATGCGTGAACGCCGGAATGACGGCACCGGTCACCAGCTTGATGCGGCTGGTGCGGGCCGCCGCGGCGGCGAGGAACGTGACCGGGTCCGGGCTGTAGCCGCCGTACTTGAAGAAGTAGTGCTCCACCGTCTTGACGTGGTCAAACCCGAGTTCCTCGGCGAGCACGACCAGGTTCAGGCTGTCCTCGAAGTAGTCCGCCGCGTCCTTGTCGTCCGGTCCCACGGTGGGAAAGAAGTTGATGCCGAATTCCATGCTGGCTCCCTTGTGCTGGCAGTCGAGAGGGCGGTCAGAAGACGACGCTCGCGCCGCCGTCCACGGGCAGGACGAGACCGGTGGCGAAGGACGCCTCGGGGCGGGCGAGGGCCACCATCCACCAGGCCACCTCCTCCGGCCGGCCCACGCGCCCGAGCGGCACCCGGTCGCGCTGCCGTGCGCGCAGCCGCGCGATGCCCTCGGCGTCGAGCCCGGCGTGCTCCGCGATCGGCGTCTCGATCGGACCGGGGGCGATGCCCGCGACCCTGATCCCCCTGGGGGCGAGTTCGAGGGCCCAGGTACGGGTGAGGAAGTCGAGGCCCGCCTTGGTCGCGCCGTAGACCGAATGCCCGGCCCAGCCGCGCTGGTTGCCGGCCGTGGTGACGTTGACGACGAGCCCCTTCGCGGCCTCCAGCGCGGGCAGCGCCTCCTGGGTGAGGAACAGCGGCCCGAGCAGGTTGGTGGCCACCTGGTCACGGGCGTTGTCCCGGTCGATGTGTCCCAGGGGCGCGGACCGCATCGTGACGGCGTTGTTGACCAGGACGTCGATGCCGCCGAGTGCGTCCCCGGCCGCCTCCACCACGGCACGTGCCGCCCCCGGGTCCGCCAGGTCGGCGCGAAACGTCCGGACGCCCTCGTGGCCACCGGCCGTCTCGGCGAGCACGCCGGCCCTGCGGCCGACCACCAGGACGCGGGCGCCTTCGGCGGCGAAGGCGTGTGCGGCCGCCCGGCCGATTCCCGTCCCGCCCCCGGTGATCACCACGGCCCGGTCCTGGAGCAGGCCCTGTGCTGGCTGAGTCATGGCTGCAACTTCCTCACTGGGATGCGCGAGGCCGTGCCGGGCACACCCGCCCGGACGGCCCCGCGAAGGATCAGTACTCGTAGCGCTCGCCGTCGGCGCCGACCGGTGACCACCACAGATTTCCCTGGGTGACACCGTCGGCGAACAGGGCGCTGCGGCCCTCGACGATCCGGCCGTCCTCCCAGCGCAGCATGTGCACACCTTCGACCTGCAGCCGCTCGTACGGGGAGGTCGCGTCCTCCTTGGCGTGCTCGCGGTAGCCGTCGAGGCGGTACACGTCGATCGACACGCCGGCCTCCTCGTCGATGAGGACGTCGAGCGTCTCGGACGAGATGCGGCCACCGGTGGCGGCCATCAGCTTGCCCATCTTCGCCAGGTAGTCGTCCAGGCCGACGAACCAGCCGGAGTACTGGTGGTTGCCCGGCATCTGGAAGCGCACGTCCGGCGACCAGTACTGGAGGATCTGCTCACGGTCCCCGGTCACCAGTGACGCGTACGCCGCGGCCACACGCTCGCGTGTCAGCTTGCTCATGCTCACAACCTTCTCTTCTTCGCTGTGCCGTCGGCCGGCTCAGGTGCCGTCGTGGGTGATGAGGCGGTGCTTGACCCGCCACTGGCCGTCCTGGAGGACCAGGACGTCCTCGCCGGTGGTGCTGAGGTAGGTGGCGGCACGGCCGCCCCGCGGGGTCTCGAAGACCATGGCGTAGTAGCGGGTCAGGACCGTCTCCGCGTCCTGCCGCTCGGTGGCGACCATGCCGAACCAGTGCCGCCGCTGTACGTCCTTCTTGGCCAGCCGGTCCATTCCGGCGCGCATCCGCTCGGCGATGACGGCACGGCCCGTCCAGGGCTCCGGCTTCACGTTCTGCGCGAAGACGCCGTCCTCGGTGAAGCCGTCGGCCCATTCCTCGGCCGCCCGCTCGTCGAGGAGCTGCATCTGATGGGCGTAGAACTGCGTGATCCGGGAGTAGGTCTCACCGTCGACCGGGTTGCTGATCTTGAGGGGTCCGGACACCGGATCAGGCCTCCCCGACGCCGGACTCGACCAGGTCGGACAGGTGCGGCTCGCCCTTGACGACGGTGCCCAGAGCCTTGAGCCGGCTGCGGAACTCCGGTTCCTTCAGCGCCTGTTCGAACGAGGCCTGGTCCGTCCACTCGGCGACGTTGAAGTACACCGACGGGTCGCCCTGCGAGCGGACGAGCTGGTAGCGGACGAGGCCCGGACGGGTGCGCATGAACTCGGCGACATGGGCGTAGACGCGTTCCAGGTCCTCGGCCGCTCCGGTGAGTGTCAGTTTGTTGACGAAGACGAACACGACGGCTCCTGTGTCTCGATGGGTGACGGCGGCGCGCTCGCGCGGACCGCCCCTGCCACCTTCGAGGCGCCCGCTGATGGTCTGTTGGGGAGGCGCTGGAGGAGCAAGTCGCCCACCGGAACCCCATCGGTGCTCCAACAGCCCTTCGCAGACTGGGCGCCCGGCCCGCCGGCCCCGTGACGGCGGCGGCCCCGGCCGGCCCGAGTCGGGCCGGCCCAAACGACCCAAGCGACCCAAGGAGTGGCCGTGTCGGACGAGCACGTACCCGTTCTCATCGTGGGCGGCGGCCTTGCGGGCCTCACCACCGCGCTGTTCCTGGGCCTGAACGGCGTCAGGCCGCTGGTGGCGGAGAAGCACCCTGGGACCTCGGTCGTCATGAAGGCGCGCGGGCAGTACCCCCACACCATGGAGGCGCTGCGGATCGGCGGGATCGCCGACCGCATCGCCGCCGCGGGGCCGGACGGCGGCACCGGCGAGTTCTACATGGTGGTGGCCGACAGCCTGGCGGGACCCGTCCTCAAACGGATCATGACCGAGGGCGAGATGGCGATGCGCCATGTCTCGCCCGAGGACTGGGCGATGGCCGGCCAGGAGCGGACCGAGGAGATCCTGGCCGACCGGGCCGCGGAGCTCGGCGCCGAACTCCGCTTCGACACCGAACTGGTGTCGCTGACCCAGTCGGCGGACGCGGCCACCGCCGTGCTGAGGGACGTGCGCACCGGCACCGAGCGGACGGTGACCGCCGACCACGTGGTGGGCGCCGACGGCGCCCACAGCCACGTGCGACGGGAACTGGGCATCGGCATGCACGGCCGCGGCAACCTCGGCGAGATCTTCCGGGTCTTCTTCGACGCCGACCTGAGTGAACAGCTGCGTGAGCTGCCCGGGGTCGCGGAAGGCCGCAAGTTCACGCTCCTGTGGCTCCAGCAGCCCGTACCGGGCGTCTTCTACACCACGGACGTGCCCGGCCGTTACGGCTACGTGCTCGGCATGTCCCAGGACCCGCCCGACTTCGCCGGCTTCACCGAGGAGCGGTGCGCCGAACTGGTCCGCACCGGCCTGGGCCTGCCCGACCTGCCGCTGAAGGTCGTGGAGACGGGGCGCACCGACATCGTCAGCGAGATCGCCGACCGGTTCAGCAGCGGCCGCGTCCACCTGGTGGGCGACGCGGCCAGGCTGGTGCCGGCGCCCGGCGGCCTGGGCGGCAACACCGCGATCACCGACGGCTTCTACCTGGCGTGGAAGCTGGCGATGGTCGTCAAGGGCGAGGCCGGACCCGGCCTGCTCGACAGCCACGACGCCGAACGCCGTCCGGTCTCGGAGATGATCGGGGAGCAGCAGCTGCGCAACACCGTCGAACGACTGGCGGATTACCTGGACGACGGAGCGCTCGCCGCGCCGCTCCCGCCCGTCGTCCAGGCCTTCGGCTACCGGTGCGCGGGCGGCGCGGTCGTCCGCGAGCCCGACGACGCGGGGGAGCTGCTGGAGGACCCGGCCGCCCCGACCGGCCGCCCCGGTTCCCGGGCGCCCTACGTGGCACTGCCCGCGGGCTCGCCCGCCGCGTCCACCACCGCGCTGTTCGGCCGCTCCTTCGTCCTCCTCACCGGGGACGGCACACCGGACGCCTGGACGACCGCGGCCGCCGCGGCGGCCGAACGCCTCGGCATCACCCTGCCGGTGCACCGGCTCGCCGGCACCGAGTGGGAGAAGAGCTACGGCGTGAGCGGGGCGGGAGCGGTACTGGTGCGGCCCGACCGCTTCGTCGCCTGGCGCTCCACCGGACCGGCCGCGGACGGCGACGCCGCGCGTCAGGCGCTGGAGAGCGCCCTGCGCACCGTCCTGGACCGCCCCCTCCCGGCGCACGACGCCCCATAGGCACCGGCCCCTCGAACCATCCCGCACATGTACGGACGGACAAGGAGACGAACATGATTCTGGTGACCGGAGCCACGGGAAACGTGGGCGGAAAGGTGCTGTCGCTGCTGCGTGCGGGCGGGCACAAGGTGCGGGCGCTCACCCGCGACCCGCAGCGGGTGGCGTTCCCCGAGGGGGCGGACCTGGAGGTGGTCGCCGCCGACCTGGGGCGCCCCGGGACACTGGCGCCCGCACTGGACGGCGTACAGAAGGTCTTCCTGATGTCGCTCGGCGCGAACAAGGCGACCCACGACGCGCACATGGTGGCCGCCGCGCGGGCGGCCGGAGTCGAGCACATCGTGCAGCTCTCCACCCTCGGGGTGGAGGTGGCCGAGGACGCGCGGGCGAACCCGCTCGGCCACTGGCACCGGATCGCCGAGGAGGCACTGCGGGACTCCGGGCTGCCCTGGACGATTCTGCGGCCGAACGGCTTCATGAGCATGAACCTCGGCTGGGCCGCCTCGATCAAGGCCGAGGGAGTCGCCCGCGGCCCGCTCGCGGACGTCTGGGAGGCGATCGTCGACCCGCGGGACATCGCCGAGGTGGCTGCGCGGGCGCTCACCGAGGACGGCCACGAGGGCCGGATCCACGAACTGACCGGCCCGCAGGCGCTGACCGGCCGCGAGCAGCTCGCCGTGCTCGCCGGGCTGCTCGGGAGGGACCTGCGCTTCGAGACCGTTCCGCTCGCCGCGCACCGCGAGACGATGCTGCGTCACTTCTCCGAGGAGACCGTGAACGGGGTGATCAGGACGCTGGAGGAGGCGATCGAGCACGGCAGCGAACTGCACGGCCGGCTGTCGCCCGACGTCCGCCGGGTCCTGGGCCGGGAGCCGCGCTCCTTCGCCGAGTGGGCCCGCGACCACCTGGACCTCTACCGCTCCTGACGGCTTCGTGCCCCGCCCGGGGGACCGGCCCGCCCGGGCGGGCCGGTGGGAGAACTGGCACACTCTGTACCGGACAGCAGATCAACGAACCACGGGGAGCCGACATGTCCACGCCTGCCGACGCCACAGGACACATCCCGCCGGCGCCGGAGCGCGGCATGGACCCACGGGCGGCCCGCAGCCGGGCCGCCGCCCTCGCGGCCGCCCAGGAACTGCTCGTGGAACAGGGGTGGTCCGCGGTCACCCACGTCGCCGTCGCCGCCCGTAGCGGCGTGGGCCGCACCACCCTGTACCGCCACTGGCCGGACTCCCCGTCCCTCATCTACGAGGCCATCGCCCAGCGCATCGCGAGCGCCCGCCCCACGCGCAGCGGCGTGCTCCGCGACGACCTGATCGGCCAGCTCAACGGTTTGCGGGCCCTGCTGCACGACCCGGTGGGCGAGCGCGGGATGCGGGTGGTCGTCGAGCGGGCCGGTGTCGACCCGGCCTTCGCCGGGCTCAAGGAGGCGCTGTACCAGGCGGGCTCCGGAGGGTTCCGCGCGATCATCGAAGGGGCGAAGGAGAGCGGCGAACTCCCCGGCGGCCTGGACACCGAGCTGGCCATCGACCAGCTCGCGGGCCCGCTGATGTTCCGACGGCTCCTCGCGGAGCGCACCTTCGGCGCGGAGTACGTGCGGACCGTCGTCGACGGCTTCCTCGCGGCCAACGCGTCGTCCCGGCCGGGCGCCGCGGTGGGGGACGGCGAGCGCTGAGGCGCCGCGGCGGGGCGCCGCGGTGGGGGACGGCGAGCGCTGAGGCGCCGCGGCGGGGCGCCGCGGTGGGGGACGGCGAGGGCCGAGGCGCCGCCCCCGCCGAGGGACGCGCCGCTTCCGCCCCCGCCGGCGCGGCGTGGCACTCGCTCAGCGTCGCACGAGCTGCTCCGGGCGCCCGGCGGCCGCTCCGACGGCCACCAGGTCGCCGCCCGCGGGCAGCCGGCGCCCGATCGGCGCGCCGGGTTCGGCGGTCAGCACGGAGTCGGTGCGCGCCGGGACGTCGAGGGCGGGGTCGCCGGCCAGGATCGCCTGGTGCAGCCGGCGCACCCGCGGTGAGGGGTCGAGCCCCAGCTCGTCGCGGAGCACGGTGCCCAGCCGCCGCAGCACCTCGAGCGCCTGGGTCCGGCGGCCGGTGCGGTGCAGCGCGAGCATGAACTGGGCGTGCAGGCCTTCGTGCATGGGGTACTTGGCCGTGAGCCGGCTCAGCTCCCCCAGCAGCTCCTGGTGCCTGCCGAGCCGCAGGTCCGCTGCGATGCGCTGCTCCTGCACGCTCGTGCGCTCCTCCTCCAGGCCGACGAGCAGGGCCCGCAGGACGGGACCGCGCTGTACGTCGGAGAGCGCGGACCCCTGCCACAGCCGCAGGGCTTCGGAGAGACAGGCCGAGGCCCGCACGTCGTCGTGGTGGAGCGCCGAACGGCCTTCGCGCACCAGGGACCAGAACCGGTTGGTGTCGAGTTCGTCGCTGCGCACGGCCAGCAGATAGCCGCCGTCGCGGGTTTCCAGGATGAGACGGGCCGCCTGGAGGCTGCCGATCCGGGGCACCCGCCGCAAACTGCGCCTGAGCTGGAGTATGTACGACTGGAGAGTGGAGAGTGCGCTGTTGGGAGGGGAGTTCTCCCACAGCTCTTCGATGCACGTGTCGGTGGACACGACCTGGTTCGCGTTGAGGAGCAGCAGAGTGAGCAGCTGTCGCTGCTTCGGGGCTGTCGGCGTGTAGGACTTCCCGCCCTCGTACATGCGCAGGGGTCCCAGTACGGAGAATTCCACGTCGGTCTCGCACACCTTCCGGAATAGTGACAGGATTCGTATCGCCCGCGTTCGGCGGGGTGGTCAGTACCCCCTGTGTTGTGCGGCGCGAAATCGCCGAATTGGAACGAAGGTTAATCGGGTGTGCACATCTGCCGTCAACCGGCGGTCAACACCCTCCGGGCTTCCTCGCAATTACAGCTCGTGACCTGCGGAAACATTCCTTGGGTCGGAGCGGAACCCAGCGGTAACGGTCCGCTCTGCGGTCCGTCGGGGGCGGTAGTTACCGGCTCATGACTCAGTCCCGTTTAGGGTCTCGGTGAAGAATGGGGCTCCGCTTGAATTCGGTGCGTTCGTCCTCGTGAGGGATATAAGCGATGCGGCAAAATGGGCGGTTGGATTCCGATGGCTGACGAGAAGGAACTGCGCGAGTACCTCAAGCGGGCGGTCGCGGACGCGCGGGACGCCCGGCGGCGGTTGCGCGAGGTGGAGGACCGGGCGAGTGAGCCGATCGCGATCGTCGGGATGGCGTGCCGGTTCCCGGGCGGAGTGAGCAGCCCGCAGGAACTGTGGGAGCTGGTGCACCGCGGCCAGGACGCGGTCTCCCCCTTCCCGGCCGACCGGGGCTGGGACGAGGACGTCTACGACCCCGACCCGGACCGCGCGGGCAAGTCCTATGTGCGCGAGGGCGGGTTCCTGGAGGACGCCGCCGGATTCGAGCCGGAGTTCTTCGGGATGTCGCCGCGGGAGGCACTGGCGGCGGACCCGCAGCAGCGGCTGCTCCTCGAGACGGCGTGGGAGGCGATGGAGAACGCTGGTGTCGTGCCGGCCGCGTTGCGCGGCAGCCGCACCGGCGTCTTCGCCGGGCTGATGTACCAGGGGTTCGCCGCGAACGTCCTCGACGACGTCCCCGTCGACGTCCAGGGCTACGTCGCCTCGGGCACGTCCAGCAGCATCGCCGTGGGCCGGGTGTCCTACACGTTCGGGTTCGAGGGACCCGCGGTGGCCGTGGACACGGCCTGCTCCTCCTCCCTGGTGGGGATCCACCTGGCGGCGACGGCGCTGCGGCGCGGCGAGTGCGACCTCGCGCTCGCCGGGGGCGTGACGGTGATGGCCACCCCGACGTCGTTCGTGGAGTTCTCGCGGCAGCGGGCGCTGTCGCCCGACGGACGGTGCAAGTCGTTCTCGGCGGACGCGGACGGCACCGTGTGGGGCGAGGGTGCGGGTCTGGTGCTGCTGGAGCGGTTGTCGGACGCGCGGCGGCTCGGGCACCGGGTGCTGGCGGTGGTACGGGGTTCGGCGGTGAACCAGGACGGTGCGTCCAACGGTCTGACCGCGCCGAACGGTCCGTCGCAGGAGCGGGTGATCCGCGAGGCCCTCGAAAGCGCCGGGCTGTCGTACGCGGACGTGGACGCGGTGGAGGCGCACGGTACGGGGACCCGGCTGGGCGACCCGATCGAGGCGCAGGCGCTGCTGGCGACGTACGGGCAGCAGCGCCCCGCGGGGCGCCCGCTGTACCTGGGCTCGCTGAAGTCCAACATCGGGCACAGCCAGGCCGCCGCGGGAGTGGGCGGTGTGATCAAGATGGTCGAGGCGATGCGGCACGGGGTGCTGCCCCGGACGCTGCACGTGGACACGCCGACGCCGCAGGTCGACTGGGACTCCGGGGCGGTCGAACTGCTCACCGGGAACACGCCCTGGCCGGAGCCCGACGACAGGCCGCGCTGTGCGGGTGTCTCGTCCTTCGGTATCGGCGGCACGAACGCACACGTGATCGTCGAGGAGGCCCCGCGGGAGCAGCCGGTCGGGCCCGGCGAGGCGGCCGAGCCGGTGGAGCCGCTCGCCGCCGCCGGCCTGCCGGTGGTGCCGTGGGTGGTCTCGGGCCGTTCGGCCGAAGGCCTGCGGGGCCAGGCGGCACGGCTGCTGGCTGCCGTGGCGGACGACAAGGGTCCGCACCCGCGCGACGTCGCCTGGACCCTCGTGTCGGAGCGGGCCGTGCTGGACGAGGCCGCGGTCGTGGTCGGCGGTACCCGGGCGGAGCTGGCGCGCGGCCTGCGGGCCCTGGCCGCGGGGTCCGCGGACGGATCGGCGGTGGCCCGGCCGCCGCGGTCGCCCGGCACGGCCGACCTGGCCTTCGTGTTCACGGGGCAGGGGGCGCAGCGGCTCGGTATGGGCCGGGAACTGTACGAGTCGGTGCCCGAGTTCGCCACGGTTTTCGACGAGGTGTGCGGCGCCCTGGACGAGCATCTCGCACAGCCCCTGAAGCAGGTGGTGTTCGCGCAGGAGGGCTCGGAGCAGGCCGGGCTGCTCGACCGCACCGAGTACACGCAGCCGGCGTTGTTCGCGCTGGAGGTGGCGCTGTTCCGGCTCCTCGAACGGTTCGGTGCGGTACCTGAGTTCGTGGCCGGCCACTCGGTGGGCGAGGTGGCGGCGGCCCATGCGGCGGGCGTGCTGTCCCTGGCGGACGCGGCCCGGCTGGTGGCCGCCCGCGGCCGGCTGATGGGCTCGGCGCGCGACGGCGGCGCGATGCTCGCCGTCCAGGCGGACCCGGAGACGGTCGCCGGCGACTTGGCCGGACTGGAGAGCCGGGTGTCACTCGCGGCGGTCAACGGCCCGGACAACGTGGTGGTGTCGGGCGACGCCGAGGCAGTGGAGAACCTCGGGGCCCGCTGGCGTGCGGACGGCAGGCGGGTCCGCCGGCTGCGGGTCAGCCACGCCTTCCACTCGCCGCACATGGACGATGTGCTGGACGAGTTCGAGCAGGTCGTCGGGGAACTGTCGTTCCGGGCGCCGCGGATCGCGCTGGTGTCGACGGTGACCGGGAAGGCACTGACCGAGCAGGAGGCGTGCTCGCCGCGCTACTGGGTGCGGCAACTGCGCGAACCGGTGCGGTTCTTCGATGCGGTGCGTTCCCTGGAGCAGGAGGGCGCCGCCGTCTTCGTCGAGCTCGGTCCGGACGCGGTGCTCAGCGCCCTGGTCTCGGCCGGAGCCGGACGGGACCCCGGCCTGGTGGCACCGGTGCTGCGGGCGGACCGGCCGGAGGCGGAGTCGCTGGCGGCGCTGCTGGGCCTGCTGCACATCCGCGGACGGCGCGTCGAGTGGCCACGGGTGCTGCCGGGCGCGGCGCGGGTGGATCTGCCGACGTACGCCTTCCGGCGGCAGCGGTACTGGCTGGAGGCCGCGTCCGGGCGCGGCGACGCGGCGGGCCTCGGCCTCACCGGCGCCGGGCACCCGCTGCTCGGCGCCTCGGTGGCGGTCGCCGGCCAGGACGAGGTGCTGCTCACGGGACGCGTCTCCCGCCGCACCCATCCCTGGCTCGCCGACCACACCGTGCCGGGCACCGGCGTGCTGCCGGCCTCGGTCTACGTCGAACTCGCCGTCCGCGCGGCCGACGAGACCGGCTGCACCGTGCTGGAGGAACTGTCCCTGGCCGCCCCGCTGGTGCTGCCGGAGACGGGCGGGCTCCGGATCCAGGTCCGGGTCGGAGCACCCGACCCGGAGGGCCGCCGCACCCTCACCGTCCACGCCCGGCCCGAGACGAAGGACCAGGGGCACACCCCCGACGGTCCGTGGAGCGTCGGTGCCACGGGGGTCCTCGCGGTGGACGGGCCCGCCCAGCCCCCCGCCCCGGCCGGAGAACCGGCCGGAGAACCGACCGGAGAACCGACCGGCCGGCGGCACGGCCGCGGGGCTCAGGAGGCCGAGGCGCGCCTGCCCGAGGAACTGCTCACCGAGGCCGTCCGCTACCACCTGCACCCCGCCCTGCTGGAGGCCGCGCTGTCCGCGTCCCCCGCCCCCGCGGCCGGCGGTGCGCAAGGCATCGCGGTGCCGGCCGTCTGGCGCGACATACGGCTGCACGCCGTGGGCGCCGACGCCGTAGCGGTACGGTCGGTCCGCGTCGACGGCGACACCGTCGAGCTGGAACTCCTGGACCCCGCGGGGCGGCCGGTGCTCGGCGTCGGGTCGGTCACCTACCGGGTCGTGCCCGAGGAGGAGTTCGCCGCGGCCGCCGAGCCGTCCGGCGGGGGACTGTCCGCGATCGAATGGGTCCCCCTCTACGCCGCCCCCGACCCCACGGCCCGCTGGGCGGTGGTCGGCGCCGAGGCGGCCGGTCTGCCCGGCGTCCCCCGCTTCGACGACCTCGGCGCGGCCGCGCGGGCCGCCGCGTCGGACGAGGAGGCCTTCCAACTGCTCCTCGTGCCGTGGCCGTCCGCGGGCGACCTGCGTGAGGGAACACGCCGGGCGCTCTCCTTCGTGCGCGAACTGTCGGCGCAGGACGCGCTGCGCGGCACACCGGTCGTGGTGCTCTCCCGCGACGCGGTCGTGACGGGCCGCGACGACGCGACGCGCCTGGACCTGGAGGCGGCGGCCGTCCGCGGGCTGCTGCGCACGGCGGGTGCCGAAGGCGTGGGCCGTATCGTTCTGGCCGACGCGGACACGGACACCCCGCCGCTCGGCCTGCTGGCGTCCGCGGCGCCGGCGGGGGAGCCGGAAGTGGCGGTGCGCGACAGCCGGATCCACGTTCCCCGGCTGCGTCCGGCCCCGGCCGGCGCACCCGCACGGCAGCCGTGGCCCGCGGACGGCACGGTCCTCGTGACCGGCGGCACGGGGACCCTGGGCGCCGTACTGGCCCGCCACCTGGTCGCCGAGCACGGGGTCAGGAACCTGCTGCTGCTCGGCCGCCGGGGAGCCGAGGCCCCGGGAGCCCGGGAACTCGTCACCGAGCTGGGCGAATCCGGCGCCCACGTGACGCTGGCCGCGTGCGACGCGGCGGACCGTGAGGACCTGGCAGCGGTGCTGACCGCGATACCCGAGGACCGCCCGCTGACGGCGGTGGTGCACGCGGCCGGGGTGACGGAGGACGGCCTGCTGACCGCCATGACACCGCAACAACTCGACCGCGTCCTGCGGCCGAAGGCCGTCGCGGCCCACCATCTGCACGAACTCACCCGGCACCTCGACCTCACGGCCTTCGTGCTCTGCTCCTCCCCGGCCGGCACCTTCGGCGGTCCCGGCCGGGCGAACACCGCGGCGGCCGACGCCTACGTCGAAGGCCTGGCCCGCCACCGCAGGGCGCTCGGGCTGCCCGCCACCGCCGTGGCCTGGGCACCGTGGGAACTCGACGGCGCGGCGCGGCGCCCCGGTCTCGACCTGCTCGGACCGGTCACCGCGGACCGGGGCCGCACCCTCTTCGACCGGGCGGTCGCCCTCCCCGCGGACGGCGCCGGCGCCGCAGCGGTGATCGCGGGCACCGTGGACCGGGCCGCACTGCGCGCCCACGACGCCGTGCCGCCCGCCCTGCGCGACCTCGTCGGGGGCCCGGCGCGGCGCACCGCGCACAGCGCGGCCGAAGCGGGCGCCGCCACGCTCGCCGACCGGATCGAGGGCCTGGACGAGGAGGAACGCGAGACGTTCGTCCTGAACCTGGTGCGGGAGGAGGCAGCCGCGGTGACGGGCCGGCCGGACCTCCACGCGATCGAGGCGGACCAGGCGTTCCAGGAGAGGGGATTCGACTCGCTGGCAGCCGTGCAGCTGCGCAACCGTCTCACGGCCGCGACCGGACTCGGCCTTCCGGCCACCCTGATCTTCGACCACCCGACCCCGCGCGACGTCGCCGGCCACGTGCTCGCACGGCTGGCTCCGGCCGGGACCGACGTGTCCGCGCTGGTCCTGTCCGAGCTGGACCGCGTCGACGCCCTGCTCGCGGCGGTCGCCGAGGACGAGCGGCACCGGCAGATGGTCCGGCGCCGCCTCCAGAGCATGGCCTCCAGGCTCGGCGCCCCGGCAGCGGGCACCGCCCACGAGGACGAGCCGGCCCCGGCGGCCCGGATCGAGTCCGCGTCGGTGGACGAGCTGTTCGCCCTCATCGACACGGAACTCTCCGGCCCGCCGACCGACCACCAGACTTCCTGAAAGGGATACCGAGTCGATGTCCAAAGACAACAAGTCCCCTGAAGACAAGTCTCATGAAGACAAGCTTGTCGACTACCTGAAGCGGGTCACGTCCGACCTCCAGGACGCCCGCAGGCGGCTGGCCGAGCGGGAGGCGGCCGACGAGGAGCCCGTCGCGATCGTGGGCATGGCCTGCCGCTACCCGGGCGGTGTCGCCTCGCCGGCCGACCTCTGGGACCTCGTCGACCAGGGAAGGGACGCGGTCACCGAACTCCCCCGGGACCGCGGCTGGGACATCGAGAGGATCAAGGAGAAGAGCTACTCGGTCGAGGCGGGCTTCGTGCACGACGCCCCGTTGTTCGACGCCGGGTTCTTCGGCATCTCCCCGCGGGAGGCCGTGGCGATGGACCCGCAGCAGCGGCTGCTGCTGGAGGTCTCCTGGGAGCTGTTCGAGCACGCGGGCCTGGACGTCACCACGTTCAAGGGCAGCCGGACCGGTGTCTTCGTGGGCATCGTCGAGGAGAGCTACCTCGGGCTCAACGCCCCCGAGGACTTCGAGGGCTACCTCATGACCAGCAAGCTCAGCAGCGTGGCCTCCGGCCGCATCTCCTACACCTACGGCTTCGAAGGGCCCGCCGTCTCGCTCGACACGGCCTGCTCCTCGTCCCTCGTCGCGATGCACTCCGCGATCCGGTCGCTGCGGGCGGGCGAATCCACCCTGGCCGTCGCCGGGGGCGTGACGGTGAGCTGCGACACGAGCGGCCTGATCGACTTCGCCCGGCAGCGCGGTCTCGCCGCCGACGGACGGTGCAAGTCGTTCGCGGCCGCGGCCGACGGCACCGCCTGGTCCGAGGGTGCGGGTCTGGTGCTGCTGGAGCGGTTGTCGGACGCGCGGCGGCTGGGGCACCGGGTGCTGGCGGTGGTGCGGGGTTCGGCGGTGAACCAGGACGGTGCGTCGAACGGTCTGACGGCGCCGAACGGTCCGTCGCAGGAGCGGGTGATCCGGGAGGCGCTGGGAAGTGCGGGGCTGTCGTACGCGGACGTGGACGCGGTGGAGGCGCACGGTACGGGGACCCGGCTGGGCGACCCGATCGAGGCGCAGGCGCTGCTGGCGACGTACGGGCAGCAGCGCCGTGCGGGGCGTCCGCTGTACCTGGGCTCGCTGAAGTCGAACATCGGGCACAGCGTCGCCGCCGCGGGAGTGGGCGGTGTGATCAAGATGGTCGAGGCGATGCGGCACGGGGTGCTGCCCCGGACGCTGCACGTGGACGCCCCGACGCCGCAGGTCGACTGGGACTCCGGGGCGGTCGAACTGCTCACCGGGCCCAGGCCCTGGCCCGAGACCGGGGCGCCGCGCCGGGCCGCCGTCTCCTCGTTCGGCGTGAGCGGAACGAACGCACACGTCGTGCTGGAGGAAGTACCCGAGGGAGCGCGCGAGACCCGGGAGACCCAGGAGCCCGCTGCCGGCCCCGGGCCGCAGACCGCCGCCGCCGGCTCCCCGGTGGTGCCGTGGGTCCTTTCGGGGCGTTCGGCCGAAGGCCTGCGGGGCCAGGCGGCACGGCTGCTGGCGGCCGTGGCGGACGACGCGGGCCCGCAGCCGCGCGACGTCGCCTGGTCGCTGGTGTCGAGCCGCGCGGTCCTCGAGGACCGCGCCGTCGTCACCGGCGCCTCCCGCGACGAACTGCTCGACGGCCTGGGCGCGTTGGCCCGCGGCGAGTCCGCGCCGGGCGTCGTGAAGGGCACCGCGTCCGCCGCCGCGGGCCGTGCCGTCTTCGTCCTGCCGGGCCAGGGCACCCAGTGGGCGGGCATGGCGGTGGAACTGCTCGACTCGGCACCGGTGTTCGCCGAGCAGATGGACGCCTGCGGCCGTGCGCTCGCCGAGTTCGTGGACTGGGACCTGGCGGACGTGCTCCGCCGGACGCCGGGCGCGCCGACGCTGGAACGCGTCGACGTGGTGCAGCCGGTGTCCTGGGCGGTGATGGTGTCGCTGGCCCGGCTGTGGCGCTCCTACGGCGTGGAACCGGCGGCGGTGGTGGGCCACTCGCAGGGCGAGATCGCGGCCGCCTGCGTGGCCGGCGCGCTCTCCCTGGCGGACGGCGCCCGCGTCGTGGCGCTGCGGTCGCAGGCCATCGCGGACGGCCTGGCCGGCCAGGGCGGGATGGTGTCGGTGGCGCAGGCGCCGGCGGACGTCGAGACCCGGCTGGCACGGTACGCCGGCCGGCTGGAGGTCGCCGCGCTGAACGGCCCCACGTCCGTCGTGGTGGCGGGCGACCCGGACGCACTGGACGAACTCCTCGCGGAGTGCGCGGCCGAGGAGGTACGGGCCCGGCGGATCGCGGTCGACTACGCCTCGCACACCCGGCACGTGGAGCGCATCGAGGACGAACTGGCCCGGGCGCTCGCCGACGTGCGGCCCGGGACGTCCGACGTGCCGCTCTTCTCGACGGCGACCGGGACCTGGCTGGACACCTCCACGATGGACGCCGGGTACTGGTACCGGAACCTGCGCCGGACGGTGCGCTTCCAGCCCGCCGTCGAGGCGCTGGCCGCCGAGGGCTTCGGTACGTTCATCGAGGTCAGTGCCCACCCGGTGCTGTCCACGAGCGTCCAGCAGACGCTGGAGGACGTCACCCGGCCCGAGGTCCCGGTGGTGGTGGCGGGGACCCTGCGCCGGGACGAGGGCGGGCTCGGCCGTTTCCTGACCTCGCTGGCCGAGGTGTGGGTGCAGGGCGTGGCCGTCGACTGGACCGGCGCCCTCGCCGGTACGGGCGCCCGCCGGGTGGACCTGCCGACCTACGCCTTCCAGCGCAAGCGGTACTGGCTCGACGAGCAGGCTCTGACCGGGGACGCGGCGAGTCTCGGGCTCGCCGGCGCCGGGCACGCGCTGCTGGGCGCGGCGGTGCCGGTCGCGGACGGGGACGAAGTCCTGCTGACCGGGCGGATGTCCCGGCTCACCCACCCCTGGCTGGCCGGCCGCACCGTCCTCGGTTCCGACGTCGTACCGTCCTCGGTCTTCGTCGAACTCGCCGTCCGTGCGGGCGACGAGACGGGCTGCACGCTGCTGGAGGAGCTCACCCTCACCACCCCGCTGGTGCTGCCCGAGACGGGCGGGCTCCAGGTCCAGGTCCGCGTCGGCGCCCGCGACGACACCGGCCGCCGCACCGTCACGGTGTCGGCGCGCACGGACGCCGTCGACACGCTCTGGACGGTGCACGCGTCGGGACTCCTGGGCACCGCCCCGTCGGACGAGGAGACGGGCATCCCGGAATGGCCGCCGGCCGGTGCCGAGGAGATCGCCCCGGGCGACGGGACCGCGGACGCGGCCGGATCCGGCACCGGGCACGGCCCGGCGGCCGGGGACCGCACCCCGCTCTGGCGCCTGGGCGACAGCCTGTTCGCTGAGGTGAGCCTGCCCGAGCAACTGCAGGGCGCCTGCGCCTACTTCGGACTGCACCCGGCGCTGCTGGACATGGCCGCCGGGATCGGAGGGCCGGCCGGGGAGCCGACCGGGGCCTCCGCACCGCTCGCCGACTGGCGGGGAGTGCGCCTGCACGCCACCGGAGCCGCGGCCCTGCGCGTGCGCCTCGACCGGGTCGCGGACGGCTTCGCCCTGCTGGTGGCGGACCGCGCCGGGCGTCCCGTCCTCAGCGCGGAGCGGGTCGTGCCGCGTGCGGTGACCGCGCGGACGCTCGGCACGGCGCTCAAGCAGGGCTACGACGCGCTGTTCCAGACGGTCTGGAACCCGCTGCCCGGCACGCCGGACGACACGAGCGCCCCGCGCTGGGACGTCCTCGGTGACGGCACGGACCTCACCGTGCCCGGCGCCCGGCGCTTCGACGACGTACGGGCGGCCGCGAGTGCCGCCGGACCGGTGGACGCCGTACTCCTCGACCTCACCGGATCCCGGCGTCCCACGTCCGGAGCGGACGTCCCCGGCTCGGTACGCGCGGCGACGCACCGGATGCTGGCGCTCCTGCAGGAGTGGCTGGCCGAGGAACGGCTCGCCGACGCACGGCTCGTCGTGGTGACCCGGGGCGCGATGAGCCCCCGGGGAGAGGGCGCGGCGGATCCCGGGGCCGCCGCGCTGTGGGGGCTGCTGCGCTCGGCACAGTCGGAGGCGCCCGACCGGATCGTGCTGGTCGACGTCGACGCCGACCCCCGTTCGGCGGCCGCACTGCCGAGGGCCGTGGCGTCGCGGCAGCCCCAGACGGCGGTCCGTGAGGGCGTGGTCCTCGTTCCCGGGCTGCGTCGCGTCGCACCGCCCGCCACCACGGACACGGGGCCCGACCGCAACCGCTGGCGGCCCGACGGCACGGTCCTGATCACCGGTGGTACCGGGTCCCTGGGTGCCCTGTTCGCCCGCCGGCTGGTCGTCGAGCACGGGGTGGCGCGGCTGCTGCTGGTCAGCCGCCGCGGACCCGACGCCCCCGGGGCCCAGGAGTTGCAGCGGGAACTGACCGCCCTCGGCGCCGAGGTGGAGATCGCCGCGTGCGACATCGCCGACCGCCAGGCCCTGGCGGACCTGCTGGCCGGTGTGCCCGCCGACCGTCCGCTGACCGGGGTCCTGCACACGGCCGGTGTCCTGGACGACGGACTGCTGCCGGACCAGACGCCCGAGCGGCTCGACAAGGTCATGCGTCCCAAGGTCGACGCGGCCTGGCACCTGCACGAGCTGACCCGCGACCTCGGCCTGACGGCGTTCGTCCTCTTCTCCTCCGTCGCCGGCGTGATCGGCGGCGCCGGACAGGCCAACTACGCGGCCGCCAACGTGTTCCTCGACGCCCTGGCCGAGCACCGCGCCGCCGCGGGACTCGCCGCCACGTCCGTGGCCTGGGGCGTGTGGACCCAGGACAGCGGCATGACCGGCCACCTGGACGAGGCGGACCTCAACCGCATCGCCCGGGGCGGCTTCCGCCCCGTCGGGCAGGAGCAGGGCCGGGCCATGCTCGACACCGCGCTGCGGCTGGGGACGCCCGCCCTGGTGGGCATGCCGCTCGACGCGACAACCCTGCGCGAACGGCCCTCGCAGGTACCGGCCGTGCTGCGGGGACTGCTGCGCACACCGGTGCGCCGCACGGCCCAGAACGTGGACAACGGCTTCGACACGCTGCTCGGGCGGCTGACCGGAATCGACGAGAAGGAACAGCTGCGCCGGGTGCTCGACCTGGTCCTGGCCGAGACCGCCACGGTGCTCGGTCACACGAGCACCGACGGCGTCCGGCCGACGCAGCGGTTCACGGAGCTGGGCTTCGACTCCCTCACCTCCGTGGAGCTGCGCAACCAGCTGATCGCCACCACCGGCTGCCGGCTCCCGGCCACGGTGGTCTTCGACCGGCCCACACCGACCGAACTCGCGGGCTTCCTGCGGACCGCCCTGCTGGAGCGGCTCGGGGAGCAGGTCTCCGACTCCCGCGACGCGGTGGACTTCGCGGCCGAGATCGACCTGCCCGCCGACATCGTCCCCGCGCCGGAGGTGTCGTACGAGGTCACAGAGCCGGACGAGGTGTTGCTCACGGGCGCCACCGGCTTCCTCGGCGCCTTCCTGCTCCGCGACCTGATGCGTGCGGGACGCGGCAGGGTGCACTGCCTCGTGCGCGGCGCCGACGAGGAGGCGGCGTGGGCGCGGCTGCGGGCGGGCCTCGAGTGGTACCAGGTGTGGGACGAGATCGACCCCGACCGCCTGCAGGTGGTCGTCGGTGATCTCGCCGCGCCGCGACTGGGCCTCGACGAGGAGGACTTCGACACCCTGGCGAGGCGCGTGGACGCCGTCTACCACGCCGGTGCGACCGTCAACTGGCTCTACCCGTACGTCGAGTTGAAGGCGCCCAACGTGTCCGGCACCGTCGAGGTGCTGCGGCTGGCGGCACGCCACCGCTCGGTGCCCGTCCACTATGTGTCGACCACGGGCGTCTTCGCCGGCGGCGAGCCGGGCGGCGCGCCCCGCAGGCCGGAGGATCCGACCGCGCCCGTCGAGTCGCAGCCCACCGGCTACGTGCAGAGCAAGTGGGTGGCGGAGCGGATCGTGGGCCTCGCCGCGGAGCGGGGGCTGCCGGTCACCGTCCACCGGGCGGACGTCATCTCGGGCGACCGGGCCCGAGGCGCCTGCCAGACCAGTGACTTCGTGTGGCTCAGCCTCAAGGGCCTGGTGCAGGCCGGCGCCGCGCCCGAAGGGCTCGGCGGGAGCGTCCACTTCGTGCCGGTCGACTACGTGAGCGCGGCGATCGTGGCCCTGTCCGGGAAGAAGGAGGCGGTCGGACAGACCTTCCACCTCTTCAACCAGAGCGGGGTGACCTTCCGGGACTGCGTGGAGCACCTGCGGGCGTACGGTTACGCGATCGACGAGGTGGCCCACGACGTGTGGCGCGGCCGCGTGCACGCGGACCGGGACAACGCCATGCTGCCGCTCTTCGAGGCCTTCGAGGCGATCGCCCTGACCGCCGAGGACGCCGGGGCGGGCATCGACACCGCCTCCACGGAGGCGGCCCTGGTCGGTACCGGCGTCGAGTGCCCCCCGTTCACGGAGGAACTCTTCCGGAAGTACGTCGACTTCTTCGTCGGTGCCGGCCACTTCCCGGCGCCCGGGCAGCGTTGAGTCACGGCGGCGGCCCGGGCGGGTCCGGCCGGGCCGCCGCTACGACGCCTGCGGTGCCTCGTACTCCACGTTGTGCATGTCGCACAGGTCCTTGAGGCACTCCTCGAAAACCGGTTCCAGGTCCGAGTAGGCGAAGTCCAGTTGGCGGAGGACTTCCATGCACAGCAGCCCGTAGAGCCTGACCCAGCTCGTCAGGAACTGGTGCAGTGCCTCGGGCGGCAGTGAACTGTCGGTCCGGGCCGCGTACTCCAGGACCTGCTTCTGCAAGGACGGACTCATGTCCTCGAACGGCCGGGCCGGGACGGGGTGCCTCTCCCAGATGTCCACGAACTGGTCGAGGAAGACCTTCTCGAACTGCTGCCCGGCGCGCATCCGCAGCGACTCGGCGCTCGGGCGGTTCTCCGCGTCGACCGGACTGGCGAACATCCAGCTGAACTCGCAGGGGTGGGTGACCGTCCAGCTTCGCATCGCGCGACAGGTGGCGGTCAGCCGTCTCCCGAGCCGGTCCGGCGGACAGGCGTCCCGTGCTGCCTGCATGGCCGTCGTCAACTCCTGGTAGAAGTCCGCGATCACCGCTTCCACCAGCGCGTCGTGGCTGGAGTAGTAGCGGTACACGGCGGGCCCGCTCATGCCCATCTCGCGGGCCACGGCGTTGACCGTCACGCCCGTGGGCCCGTGCTCGCGCAGGAGCCGGCGGGCCGTACTGCGGATCTCCAGCAGGGTGGCTTGCCTGCGCTTCTGCACGCGGCTGCTCGACGTCCGCTGCTGCATCTTCTCTCCTCGCTTCCAGTCATTGACATAGTAGGTGATCTATGGTTTGTTAGTGGTCGTAATCTAAGTCACTCTGTCAAACATTAATGAGCAAGTGACGCATAGTCCACAGTCGCGGTGCGAAAAGGCCGGATGCAGGTGTGAGCGGCTGAAGCGCCGCGCCCGGGAGGAGCCCCCATGTCGGACGGTACGGTGAAGCCCGCGCGGCGCCCGTCACTCAATCCCCTTGAACACATCTTCGCCAAGCAGCGACTGGAGGGAGTGGTCACGGAGACGGGCTCGGTGACCCCGACGATGAAGCGCATCAGGATCGCCGCCGACGGCCTGGGCGGAACGACCGTCCCGCCGGGCCGGCATCTGCGGATCCAGATCAACGACCCCTTGTCGCTGTACGGAATCCTGCGCCCGGGGGAGACCCTCCGCACCTACTCGGTCTGGGACCAGTCGGACGACGGCCGAGAGGTCGAGATCCGGGCGCATGTCTACGACGGCGAGGGTATCGGACTGCGCTGGATCCGTGATGTGCAGATCGGTCAGGAGGTCTCGTTCTGGGGGCCGCTGGGCGACTTCGACCTCAGGCCGGACGCGCCGTACCACGTGTTCGTCGGCGAGGAGACCGCGTCCGCCGCGTTCGGCCCCATGATCAGGGCCCTCGGCCCCGAGGCGCGGGTGTACGGGGTGCTGGAGAGCGAGTCCCCCGAGGACGAGGTGCCCGTGCCCGGGCCGCACGTCCTGCACCGCACCCACCGCGAAGGTGCTTCCCCCGTCTCGTCGAAGGTGCTGGTCGACGCGGTGTCGGACCTGGACCTCCCGGAAGGGCCCGGCATGGCCTACGTCGCGGGCGAGGCGCGTACGTGCCAGGCGGTCCGGGACCATCTCGTCCACGTACGCAAGTGGCCCCGCACGCAGATCAAGGTCAAGCCGTTCTGGACGCCCGGGAAGAAGGGGCTGCACCACTGAGCCAGGGGGCCGGGTCCCGTCGACGGTCCCCGGCCCCCTGGCAGCCTGGCCCCCGGCCCTTCTGGTCGTGCGCGGCAGAGGGGATCAGGGAGTGCAGTCGGCCAGGCCGGGAAGCGGCCGGTTCGCGGGTATGACCGGGAGGTTCCTCGGCGCCCGGCGGGACGTGGCCGGCGGATCGATGGAGATGGTCGTGAAGTGCGGCGTCCCACCGCCCCAGCCCGGGCGCCGCTCGTAGAGCTGGGGGCGTGCCGTGGCCACGACGAACAGCGGTATCTGCGTGAGCTCGTTGTTCATCCTGCCGACGAAGTCCAGGAGGGCGTTGTCCGCCTCGTGCAGATCGTCGACGAACATGATCAGAGGGCATTCCCGCGCGATGCCGTCCAGCGGGTTCCGGCCGGACTTCAGTGACTGGGTCAGGTCCAGCTCCAGAGTCTCGTTCCCGTACGGGTCGAAGAGCGGACTCTTCCGCAGCTGGAAGGGGCGGGCTCCGCGCGTCCGGCACCAGTCCCGGTCCTGGCCGGAGGGCGCCAGGAACCACGTGGCGGTCGGCTGCCCCATGGAGCGCCGCTCGAACTCCTTGAGGAGCCTGCTCTTTCCGATGCCGGGCTGCCCGACGATCGTGACCACGTGGGGGGTCTCGCGGTGCCGGACGCGCTCCAGCATGCCGCGCAGGACGTCGAGTTCGATCTCCCTGTCCACCATGGCCGCCGCGGACACCGGCTGCACGGTGCGTGCGGGCGGCCGGTTCGCCTTCCACGCCTGTGGTGAGTCACCGACGGAGGTGAAGGAATGTTCCGACGCGGTCAGCTGCCGGGTGTTCCCGCAGACCCAGACCTCCCCCGCGGAAGCCTGGGACAGCAGCGACTGGCACTCGTCGAGCAGTGTTCCGTCGGCCGATCGGACCGTGCCGGAACCGTCGTTCTCGTAGCGCAGCAGCGCTTCCCCCGTGGACACCGCCGCGTGCACCGTCGACTCCCCGGCGCGCCGGGCGGAGCGGTCGAGGGGGGTGATCGTGGGAGCGGTGTGGAACTCGTCCCGGACGGCCAGGGCGGCCCGCACGGCCCGCTCGGCGTGGCCGTCGCCCTCGTGCCCGGAGTCGAAGACGGCGAGTTGCGTGGACCCTATGGAGCTGATCACCGATCCGCCCAGTTCCCCCACCAGGTCCCGGATGCCGTCGGTCAGACGGTCGTGCAGTTCGTCGGTGCCCTTCGTCCGGTCGCCCGCGGACGACCTCAGCCCGGTCTTGACCAACAGCACGCTGACCGGGCGGCGCGTGCTCGCCGAGGCGGTTCGCTGGGTGGGCACCCGTACGTGTGCGGCCGGGGCGGACGTGTCGGGGGAGCGGTGGTCTCCGTGGTGTTCCGGGTGCTCGTGCACCGGGTTCTCGTGCGGCCTCGAAGGCTCCGGGGCGGCGGCCGGCCAGGTCTGCTGCGCGGACTGCGTCGGCGTGTGTTCCTCCGACGGTCCGGAGCTCGCCCGCACGAGTTCCGGCGCCGGTGACGGGGGCTCGGGCGGTGACAGCGTGGCGTCCTGGGTCAGTATCGCCTGCTGCAGGGACTGCAACTCGCGTCGCGGCTCCAGGCCGAGATCCTCGATCAGGGACGCGCGGACCCGGGTGTAGACGTTCAGGGCGTCGGCCTGCCGCCCGCACCGGTACAGAGCCAGCATCAACTGTCCGCACAGCCGCTCCCGCAGGGGCTGTGCCTCGACCATCGACTCGAGTGCCGCCAGCGCGGACTGGTGCCGTCCGCAGCGCAGTTCGGCCTCGAAGTAGTCCTCCATCGCGCCGAGCCGGGCGCTTTCCGCGGCGTCCAGCTCCGGCCAGTTGATCCCGCTCTCGACCAGGTCGGACAGGGCCTGACCGTGCCACAGCGACAGGGCGTCGCGCAGTACGACCGCGGCCTGCGCGGGGGAGCCGGACTCCAGGGCGGCCCGCCCCTCCTGTATGCGGCGGTGGAAGAGATGCAGGTCGACCTGGTCGCGGTCCACCTGCATGACGTATCCGGGAGCCTTCGTGAGGAGGAGACCGCTGTGGCGGTCGGTGCCGCCGGCCGCGAGGGATCCGCGGAGGCCCCATACCGCGTTCTGGAGGATCTTGCGGGCCGTCGTCGGCGGTGTGCCGTCGGGCCACAGTGCGCCGAGGAGTTCCCGGGTCGGGACCACACGGTTGGCGTTCAGGAGCAGATACCCCAGTGTGGCACGCTGTTTGGTGCCGCTCAGTGTGATGGGTCGGCTGCCGTCGAGGACTTCCAATGGCCCGAGTATTCGAAACCACATGACTGCTCCTCAATTGACTGAATCCGGGTCAGCAGATTGGTGTCTCAGTTGAGCATTCAATTTTCTGGACGCCGCGGCGGGTGCAGGCCGAATGTGGGCGCCCAGCGTGCCCGGGGTGTCCGGGTCGAGGGGTCATGCCGGGTCGGAGGTGTCCGAACTCGCGACAGGTGGTGCCGGTGGAGGGCCAATGGGCGGAAGTGCGGATTCCGCCAGGTGCTCCCCGGGCGCTCCCGGCGCCGGCGGCGGGAGGGGCGGCTGCAGACCGCCGACGGGTGATGCTGGAACGGCTGATGTGCAGGCCTGGTGCAACGCGTTGTCTCCCCGTGTGTGTCACCCGCCGACGTCGAAGGCGCGAGCGGACCCCGTGTGTGACGGTTGCCGGCCCTCCGGCGGTCAGTCCGGGTGGCTTGGCAGTGTCACCCTAACCATCGTGATGCCCTAAAACAAGTGTTACTGACAATGCCGACGGGCGTTGTCGGGCACCGCTCGGGGCTCCTTCCCGAACAGCCGTTCAGGCCGCCCGGCGTCACTGCCGGCGGCCGCGCTCATTGTTCCCTCTCCGTCGAGCCTTTCCATGGCAACTACCGTGTCCACAAGGGGCATTCGAGGTGTCCAGACCCGATGTCGAGTGATCGGGCCGGTGTAGCCTCCGAGGAGTCAGGCCGCGTTCACCCCGGGGCTCCCATGAGTGCACATGGGCACGGGGAGTCGGGCGAACAGCGGCGATCCAGGGGCCGTCCCGGTGCGTACGGAGCGCCGAGGCCTCGGCGTGCCGCCCGGGCTCGTCCCCTGTCGTCACCCCCCTCAACAACAGGAGCAGTCATGACGTCCACTGACTCGAAGAGCGTCGTCCTCGCCTACCTCAAGGCCATCGACGAGAGGGACGCGGAGGCCATTCGGGCGACCCTCTGGGAGGACGCCGAGTTCCGCATCCCCGGTGAGCACGCGCTCGCCGGGAGCTGGGTCGGTCTCGACGAGATCCTCAACAAGTTCATGCTGCCGCTGATGGACCTGTTCTCCACGGACGTTCCCTACACCATCGAGACCTCGCAGATCGTGGCCGAGGGAGACACGGTCGTGCTCGACTGCGTGGCCCGTGCCGCGTCCCGCTCCGGCCGGCCCTACGAGGCCAACATCGTCTCGGTGTTCACCCTCCAGGACGGGCGGATCAAGGCCATGCGTGAGTTCTTCGACACGCAGTACTTCGTGCGGACGCTGTTCGGCGACAACTGAACAGGGCAGCAGGGAGGGCGAGTTACCACCGTGTGAGCGCGCCCTCCTAGCCTCGGACAGCACACCACGCGGCACGTCGCGCCCTCGGGACCCGTCGGGCGGGCGTGCCGCACACTTCGGGCGGTCGTCACGGTGTCACCTCCACCCATTGAGGCGGACGCCGCCACGGCCGTTCCCCGGCCGAGAGGCGACTGTTGGACGTGACCCGGAACCAGGTCTCCGAGCTGCACGGGATCCGTGCGCAGGCGCTGGCGGGACCGAGTGAGAAGGCGACGGCGGCGCAGCACGCCAAGGGGAAGCTGACGGCTCGTGAGCGTATCGAGCTGCTGCTGGACCCGGATTCGTTCCGGGAGGTGGAGCAGTTGCGGCGGCACCGGGCGATGGGGTTCGGTCTGGAGGCGAAGAGGCCGTACACGGACGGTGTGGTCACGGGGTGGGGGACGGTGGAGGGCCGTACGG
>NZ_JACBYP010000062.1 GCF_018982965.1 Streptomyces mayonensis
CCCCGGTTCCGGTGGGGGAGCCGGGACGGCCGGGCCCTCCGGCGTCCGGCGCGGCGCGCTTCCGTGCTCATGCACCCCCCGTTTCCTCGGGCCCGGGCCGTCCTCCGGCACGGGCCGGTGATGGAATCCTGCCCCGGCCCGGCACGGACCGATCCCGTCCCGGGCACGCATACCCGCACGCGACACCCGCCATCCCGGCAGGGCTCCCCGCCCTGCGCCGGGGCCGGGGCCGCCGTGCGTGCGCGTCACTCTACGGCGTGACCCCGCCCTGCGGGGAACCAGTCCGGCGCACCCGTGGCATTGGCCCGGATCGTCCCCTACCCTGCGGTAATCCCGTCTGGCAGGCTGCGTCCATGACTGCGCGCGCCTCCGACCGGACCCGGTACGACCGGGCCACCGCTCATCTGGACGCCCCCGTGGCGATCGTCGACCTGGACGCCTTCGACGCCAACGCGGACGACCTGCTGCGCCGGGCGGGCGGCAAGCCGATCCGGGTCGCCAGCAAGTCCGTACGCTGCCGTGCGCTGCTGGAACGGGTCCTGGAGCGGGAGGGTTTCGCGGGCGTGATGTCGTTCACGCTGGCCGAGTCCCTGTGGCTGGCGCGCTCCGGTTTCGAGGACGTGCTGCTCGCCTACCCGTCGGCGGACCGCGCCGGGTACGCCGAACTGACCGCCGACCCGAAGCTCGCCGCCGCCGTGACCGTGATGATCGACGACCCGGCGCAGCTGGACCTGGTCGACGCGGCGCGCGACGGCGGCCGTGAAGTCGTACGGGTCTGCCTGGAGTTGGACACCTCGCTGCGGCTGCTCGGCGGGCGGGTGCGGGTCGGGGCGCGTCGTTCCCCGCTGCACTCCCCCGCCGAACTCGCCGACCTGGCCCGGGCGGTGGACCGCCGGCCGGGGTTCGAGGTCGTCGGTGTGATGGCGTACGAGGGCCATGTCGCCGGTGTCGGGGACGCGGTGGCCGGGCGGCCGCTGCGGTCGCGGGCCGTGCGGCTGATGCAGGCCGCCGCCCGGCGCGAACTCGCCGAGCGCCGGGCCGCCGCGGTGCGGGCCGTGCGGGCCGTGGTGCCCGGCCTGGAGTTCGTCAACGGCGGCGGCACGGGCAGCGTGCAGCACACGGCCGCCGAGGACGCGGTGACGGAGATCGCCGCCGGTTCCGGGCTGTACGTGCCGCGCCTGTTCGACCACTACACGTCGTTCACCGGACGTCCCTCGGCTCTGTTCGCGCAGCCCGTCGTACGGCGGCCCGGGGTCGGGGTCGTGACCGTGCTCGGCGGGGGCTACCCGGCGTCCGGCGCGGCCGGTGCCGACCGGCTGCCGGTGCCGTACCTGCCCGAGGGGCTGCGCTACGACCCCCAGGAGGGCGCCGGCGAGGTGCAGACGCCGCTGCTGGGCTCGCCCGCCGACGACCTGCTCGTCGGCGACAAGGTGTGGTTCCGGCACGCCAAGGCCGGGGAGCTGTGCGAGCGCTTCGACGCGCTGCACCTGGTGGAGGGGGACGCGGTGACGGCGACGGTGCCGACGTACCGGGGCGAGGGGCGCACCTTCCTGTGAGGCATGTGGGGCGTGTGGAGCCTGTGAGGCCTCTCGGGCCCGTGGAGCCTGTGGGGCGTCTGAGGCGTGCGGGTCAGTCCGTCGGTCCGATGCCGCTGCCCACGCCGCCGCCGGTGTCGGCGTCGCCGACGGGCCGGATGCCCTTGGTGATGGTGTCCATGTCGGCCGGCGGCGGACCGTCCTCACCGGCGTCGAAGACGTAGCGGACGAGGATCGGGGACTCGGTGCCGACGGTGGAGGGGAACACCATCGACTGCACGTAGCCGCCGGGCCCCTGGGCGGTCCTCACCCGCCAGCGCACGTAGTAGCCGGCGCGTCCGGCGACCGCGACGGGCCCCGCCGCCACCTCCTCGTGGGACTCGATGCCGCCGAAGGGCTTGTTGCCGATCAGGTCGCGGTCGTAGGCGTCGTCGGCGGCGTCCTCGATGTCCTCCTGGGCGAGGACCTTCGGGGAGGACTCGGCGTTCGCGGTGACGGTGCGGGAGACGACGCGTCCGTGCCGGCACACGCTGCCGTCGGCGGGGCAGTCGTAGGTGCCGTCCGTGGTCATCATGACGTCGTCCTCGGCGACGTTCTGGGGCCGGACCCAGCCGTCCGGCAGCGGGAAGGAGACGCCGTTGAGCTGGTCCTCGACCACGGCCGGGTCGTCGGCGGAGGGTCCGGAGGTGCTGGGCGAGGGGGACGGCGGGTCGCTCACGGGTGCGGGGTCGGTGGCACTGGCCGTGGCGGGCGGGGCCTGGGTGCCGGGGCTGCCGGCGTCGTCCTCGCCCAGGAGGACGACGCCGGTGACGACCGCCGCGACCACGACGGCCGCGGCGGCGGTCAGGGCGACGGCCTTGGCGCGTCCGCCGCCGCCCCGCCCGGCCCCGCCGCCGGTGCGCAGCGGCACGGTCACCGGCTGGACGGGCTGCACGTGGTGGTGCGACTGGTGTTGGTGTGTCTGGTGGTGGGGCTCCTGGGTCTGCCCCGGGGCGGGGCCCGCGGCCGCGCCGTACCCGGTGGGTTCCGGCGTCCGCCGGTGCTCGGCCCAGGCCGTGCCGTCCCACCACCGCTCCTGGTGCGGGGCCGACGGGTCGCGGTACCAGCCGGGCGGCGGCGTCATGCTCATCCCGGCACTTTAGGACGCCGCGCCCGCCGAGCTACAGCGGTGTGACGTACGCCCCGGAGATCCCGCCGTCCACCAGGAAGTCCGTGGCGTTGACGAAGGAGGAGTCGTCGCTGGCGAGGAAGGCGACGGCGGCGGCGATCTCCGTGGCCTCGGCGAAGCGGCCGAGCGGGATGTGCACCAGGCGGCGCGCGGCCCGCTCCGGGTCCTTGGCGAACAGTTCCTGGAGCAGCGGGGTGTTGACCGGGCCGGGACACAGCGCGTTGACGCGGATACCTTCCCGCGCGAACTGCACGCCCAGTTCCCGGGACATGGCGAGGACGCCGCCCTTGGACGCGGTGTACGAGATCTGCGAGGTGGCCGCGCCCATCCGGGCCACGAAGGACGCGGTGTTGATGACGGACCCCTTGCCCTGGCGCCGCATGTAGGGGATGGCAGCCTTGCAGCACAGGTAGACGGAGGTGAGGTTCACCTCCTGGACGCGCTTCCACGCCTCCAGGCCGGTCTCCAGGATGGAGTCGTCGTCGGGCGGCGAGATGCCCGCGTTGTTGAACGCGACGTCGACACTGCCGCAGGTGTCGTACGCCGCCGCGAACAGCGCCTCGACCTGCTCGGGGTCGGTGACGTCCACCTTGACGAAGGTGCCGCCGGTCTCCTCGGCCGCGGCCCGGCCCCGGGTCTCGTCCACGTCGCCGCAGACGACGTGCGCGCCCTCGGCGGCGAGCCGGCGGGCGGTGGCGAGGCCGATGCCGCTGCCCGCTCCGGTGACGACGGCACTGCGGCCGACGAGCCTGCGGCAGACGATGTCTTCGCTCACTGTGCGGGGCCCTCCATGCTCGATTCCGTGCTGGATTCCGTGCGCGATCCCGTGCTCGACGAGATGTTGCTGATGAAGACGTTCTTGGTCTCGGTGAACGCGGCCAGCGCGTCCGGGCCGAGTTCGCGGCCGAGCCCGGACTGCTTGAATCCGCCGAACGGCGTCCAGTACCGGACACTGGCATGGGAGTTGACGGACAGGTTCCCGGCGCGCACCGCGGCGGACACACGCAGGGCACGGCCGACGTCCCGGGTCCACAGCGAGCCGGACAGGCCGTAGTCGGTGGCGTCGGCCAGGCGGACCGCGTCGGCCTCGTCCTCGAAGGGCAGGACGACGGCGACGGGCCCGAAGACCTCCTCGACGGCGACGGGCGCGTGCGGGTCGGTGCCGGTGAGGACGGTCGGCGGGAACCAGAAGCCGGGCCCGCCCTCGGGCGCCCTGCCGCGGATACCGGCGGCGTCGTCGGGGACGTAGGAGCGCACCCGTTCCAGCTGGGCCCGGGAGATCAGGGGGCCCATCTCGGTGCTCTCGTCCGCCGGGTCGCCGACGCGTACGGCCTCGATCGCGGGGGCGAGGAGGGCGAGGAAGCGGTCGTACACGGAGCGCTGGACGAGGATGCGGGTGCGGGCGCAGCAGTCCTGGCCGCTGTTGTCGAGGAAGGACATGGGCGTGGCTGCCGCGGCGGCCTCGAGGTCGGCGTCGGCGAAGACGATGTTGGGGCTCTTGCCGCCGAGTTCGAGGGTGACGGGCTTGAGGAGGGCCGCGCCCTTGGCGGCGACCTGTCGGCCCACGGCCGCCGAACCGGTGAAGACGATCTTCGCCACGCCGGGGTGCCCGACGAGGGCGTCGCCGGTGACGGGTCCGTGGCCGGGCAGCACCTGGAACAGGCCCTCGGGCAGTCCGGCCGCCAGGGCCAGTTCGGCCAGGCGCAGTGCGGTGAGCGGGGTCGTCTCGGCGGGCTTGAGGAGGACGGCGTTGCCCGCGGCGAGCGCCGGTGCGGTGCCCCAGGCGGCGATGGGCATCGGGAAGTTCCAGGGAGCGATGACGCCCACCACGCCGAGCGGTTCCAGGAACGTGACGTCCAGGCCGCCGGCCACCGGGATCTGGCGCCCGGTGAGCCGCTCCACTCCTCCGGCGGCGTAGTCGAGCAGGTCGCGGACGTTGCCGGCCTCCCAGCGGGCGTTGCCGACGAGGTGCCCGGCCTCCCGGACCTCCAGTCGGGCCAGTTCCTCCACGTGCGCGTCGACGGCGGCGGCGAACCGGCGCAGCAGCCGGGCGCGGTCGCCGGGGGCGAGGGCGGCCCAGGCGGTCTGGGCCCGGGCGGCCCGTACGACCGCGGCGTCCACGTCGGCCGCGGAGGCCGCGGGGACGGTGGCGACGACCTCTTCGGTGGCGGGGTTCAGTACCCGCAGCTCGTCGGGGCGCTTCTCGGACAGCTCGGACAACCGGTGCCTCACATGCGTTCGAAGGAGCGGCGCAGTTCCCAGTCGGTGACGGCGGCGTCGAACGCGTCCAGCTCGACGCGCGCCATGTTGCGGTAGTGGGCGACGACCTCGTCGCCGAAGGCGGCCTTGGCGAGGGCGCTGTTCTCCCACAGCTCGGCGGCCTCGCGCAGGGTGGTCGGGACGTGCTCGTAGTCGCCGGTGTAGGCGTTGCCGGCGCACGGTTCGGGCAGTTCCAGCCGCTGTTCGACGCCGTGCAGTCCGGCGGCGACCATGCCGGCGACGGCGAGGTACGGGTTGACGTCGCCGCCGGGCAGCCGGTTCTCGAAGCGCAGGGAACGGCCGTGGCCGACGACGCGCAGCGCGCAGGTGCGGTTGTCGCGGCCCCAGGCGACGGCGGTGGGGGCGAAGGAGCCGGGCTGGAAGCGTTTGTAGGAGTTGATGTGCGGGGCGTAGAGCAGGGAGAACTCCCGCAGCGCCACGAGTTGCCCGGCGAGGAAGTGCCGCATGACCCCGGACATGCCGCCCTCGCCGTCGCCGGCCATCACGCTGGTGCCGGTCCGGTCGGCGAGCGAGAGGTGGATGTGGCAGGAGTTGCCCTCGCGTTCGTTGTACTTCGCCATGAAGGTGAGGGACATGCCCTCCTGGGCGGCGATCTCCTTGGCGCCGGTCTTGTAGACCGCGTGCTGGTCGCAGGTGACCAGGGCCTCGTCGTAGCGGAAGGCGATCTCGTGCTGGCCCGGGTTGCACTCGCCCTTGGCGGACTCGACGGTGAGGCCGGCGCCGGCCATCTCGTTGCGGATGCGGCGCAGCAGGGGTTCGACGCGGCCGGTGCCGAGGACGGAGTAGTCGACGTTGTACTGGTTGGCGGGGGTCAGGCCGCGGTAGTTCGCGTCCCAGGCGTGTTCGTAGGTGTCGCGGAAGACGATGAACTCCAGCTCCGTGCCGACCTGCGCGGTGTGCCCGTGCCCGGCGAGGCGCTCCAGCTGGCGGCGCAGGATCTGGCGGGGCGCGGCGGACACCGGGGTGCCGTCGTCCCAGGCGAGGTCGGCGACGGCCAGCGCGGTGCCCTCGTTCCACGGGAGGCGGCGCAGGGTGTGCAGGTCGGCGTGGAGGGCGAAGTCGCCGTAGCCGCGGTCCCAGGAGGACATGGCGTAGCCGTCGACGGTGTTCATGTCGGCGTCCACGGCGAGGAGGTAGTTGCAGCCCTCCGTGCCGTGCGCCAGGACCTCGTCGAGGAAGAAGCGGGCGGCGAACCGCTTGCCCTGGAGGCGTCCCTGCATGTCCGGGAAGGCCAGGACGACGGTGTCGACGTCACCGGCGGCGACGAGGGCGTGCAGTGCCTCGACCCCGAGCGGGGCTGTGCGGTCTGCCACGGGGAGAGCCTCCTTCTGGCCGGGAGCCATAAGGTATTGCCGGGAACCTTTGCTTGGGAAGGGGGCGCGGCCGCATGCCGGAGGAAACCGGGGGGAGCGTGGCGGACCGGCTCGCGCCGGTGCTGCGGCCGGTGCGGGCGGGAAACGGCTTCGAGGAGGCGCTGGAGCAGATCCTCCAGGTGGTCAGGCTGGGCCTGGTCCCGGCCGGCGAGCGGCTGCCGGCCGAGCGGGTGCTGGCGGAGCGGCTGGGCATCAGCCGGGTGACGCTGCGCGAGGTGCTGCGGGTGCTCCAGGACCAGGGGCTCGTGGAGGCCCGGCGGGGCAGGTACGGCGGGACGTTCGTACGGCCCCGGGCCGACGCGGGCGGCGAGGACGAGCTGCGGCGCCGGGTGGCGGGGGTCGACATCGAGGACGTACTGAGCTTCCGCGAGGTGCTGGAGGTGGGCGCGGCGGGTCTGTGCGCGGCGCACGGACTGGCGCCGGCGCGGGCGGCCCGGCTGCGCGAGGCGCTGGCCGCCACACGGGACGCGCCCCTCGCGCAGTACCGGCGGCTGGACACGCGGCTGCACCTCGTCCTCGCGGAGCTGTGCGGTTCGCCGTCGCTGGCGGCGCAGTACGCGGCGGTCCGGGCGACCCTGAACGACCTGCTGGACTGCATCCCGCTGCTCGTGCGCAACCTGGAGCACTCCCAGCGGCAGCACGCCGCCCTGGTGGCGGCCGTCCTCGCCGGCGACGCGGACGGGGCGCGGGAGATCAGCAGGGAGCACTGCGCGGGGACGGCTGCGCTGCTGCGCGGCTTTCTGACCTGAGGGTACGTGCGTGAGTTGCCGTGGAGTGGCGGCGCGGCAAAGGTATGAGGGCATCCCATTGCGGGGCGACGAGGAGGTTCGGAAGGTGGCGGACAGGCCGCTGATCGGCGTCAGTACGTACCTGGAGTCCGGGGCGCGCTGGGGCGTGTGGGAGCTGGAGGCGGCGCTGCTGCCGGCCGGGTACCCGCGGCTGGTGCAGCGGGCGGGCGGTCTGGCGGTGATGCTCCCGCCGGACGCGCCGGAGCGGGCCGCCGCGACGGTGGCCCGCCTGGACGGGCTGGTGATCGCGGGCGGCCCGGACGTGGAGCCGGTCCGCTACGGCGCCGATCCCGACCCGCGCACGGGTCCGCCGGCCCCGGCCCGGGACGCGTGGGAACTGGCGCTCGTCGGGGCGGCCCTGGCCGCGCGCGTCCCGCTGCTGGGCATCTGCCGGGGCATGCAGCTCCTCAACGTTGCCCTGGGCGGCACGCTCGTCCAGCACGTCGAGGGCCACGTCGAGGCGGTGGGCGTGATCGGCCGGCACCCGGTGAAACCGGTACCCGGGACGCTGTACGCCGGTGTCGTCCCGGAGGAGACGTCCGTACCGACCTACCACCACCAGGCGGTGGACCGGCTCGGCACGGGTCTCACCGCGTCGGCACACGCGGCGGACGGCACCGTGGAGGCCGTGGAACTGCCGTCAGGGCAGGGCGGCTGGGTCCTGGGGGTGCAGTGGCATCCGGAGATGGGCGAGGACGTGCGCGTGATGCGGGCGCTGGTGGAGGCAGCGGGAGACAGCTGACCCGGGGTGCCCGTCCACCGCGGCGGACTGACCCGGGTGCCCGCCCACCGCGGCGGACTGACCCGGGGTGCCCGCCCCACCGCACGGACTGACCCGGGGCGGCCCGTCCCACCGCAGCGGGCTGGCCCACGGTACGCCCCCCCCAGAAGCCCGCCCGGCCTCGGTGTGCGTCCCGCAGCAGCGACCGGCCCGCGTCGCACGCCGCTACCCCTGTGTCCGCGGCGCACGCCCCTACCCCTGGGTCAGCGACAGCAGGCGCCGGGCCGGGCCCGTCGGGCGGTGACCGGTGGGCCAGACGGCGCGCAGGTCGCGGGCGAGGGCGACGTCCGCGACCGGGACGCTCACCAGGCGCCGGGTCGTCAGCTCCTCGCCGACGGCCAGCTCGCTGAGGACGGAGGGGCCGGCGCCGCCCACCGCGGCCGCCTTCACCGCCGTCGTCGACGACAGCTCGATCAGCGGCCGGGCCAGACCGCCCAGGGCCGCGTCCAGGACCTGCCGCGTGCCCGAGCCCTTCTCCCGCAGGATCAGCGGCGTGGAGGCCAGTTCGGCCGCCGCGAGCGGACGGCGACGGCGGGCCCACGGGTGGCCCGGCGCGGCCACGACGACGAGCCGGTCGTGGCCGATGACCACGGAGTCGAGGCCCGCGGGAACACTCACCCCCTCCACGAAGCCGAGGTCGGCCTCGTCGGTCAGCAGGCGCTCCGCCACCGCCGTCGAGTTGCCGGCGAGCAGGGAGACCGCCGTGTCCGGCAGCTGGGTGCGCAGCGCCACCAGCCAGCCCGGCAGCAGGTACTCGGCGATCGTCATGCTCGCCGCGACCCGCAGCCGTGAGTCCCGCCGGTCCCGCAGTGCCTGGGCCCCCGCGTCGAAGGCCTCGGCGGCCTCCACGATCCGCCGCGCCCAGTCGGTGACCAGTGCGCCCGCGTCGGTGAGCCGGGACCCGCGCGGCGAACGGTCCACCAGGGCGACGCCGAGCTGGCGTTCCATGGAGCGGACACGGCTGCTGGCGGCGGGCTGGGTGATGCCCAGCTCCCGTGCCGCCCCGCCGAGACTGCCCAGGCGCGCCACGGCCAGCAGCAGCTCGAGCGCGCCGAGGTCGGGCACCCGGTGCGTCAGCGAACCCGGTACGTGCCGTCCCGCTCCGGCCTGCCCGCCCCCTGCACCGCCACCCTCGCCGCCCACGCCACCCGTAGCCTCAGCACCGTCCGCGCTTCCCGCGCTCCCGGCGCTCCCGGCGCTCCCCGCACGCTTCGTACCCCTGCTCATAACCCCAGCTTATGTCCTCATAGGAAGATGACCTCTGGTCAGGCACCCGGCCCGCAGCGACCGTGGAGCCATGGTCACCGCAGCCCGTCCCCGCTCCCCCGCCACCGTCCCGGCCCGCCGTGTCCCGGCCGTCCGTCACCTCGGACCCAACTGGTACGCCTGCGTCATGGGCACCGCGATCGTCGGCAGTGCGGGAGCCGCGCTGCCCTGGCGCGTACCAGGCCTCCGCACGGCCTGCACCGCGGTGTGGGCGCTGTCCCTCCTCCTGCTCGCGGTGCTGCTGGCGGCCCGGTACCTGCACTGGCGCCACCACCGCGACCAGGCCCGCGCGCACCTGCTGGATCCGGCCGCGGCCCCTTTCTACGGCTGCCTGTCGATGGCCCTGCTGGCGGTGGGCGGCGGGGCCCTGGCCGTCGGCCGGGACTGGATCGGCACCCCGGCGGCCGTCGCGCTGGACGCCGTGCTGTTCACCGCCGGTACGGCCGTGGGGCTCGCGGCGGCCGTGGCCGTGCCGTATCTGATGGCCGTACGGCACCGGGTGGCTCCCGGAGAGGCCAGCCCGGTGTGGCTGCTGCCGCTCGTCGCGCCGATGGTGTCCGCGGCCGTCGGGCCGCTGCTGGTGCCGCACCTGCCGCCGGGGCAGGCGCGGCAGACGCTGTTGCTGGCCTGCGTGGCGCTGTTCGGCGTGAGCCTGCTCGCGACCCTGGTGACGCTCCCGGTGATCTTCGGCAGGCTGCTCACGGGCGGTCCGCTTCCGCTCGCGCTCACCCCGTCGCTGTTCCTGGTGCTCGGCCCGCTCGGGCAGTCGACGACGGCCGTGGGGAAGTTCGCCGATGCGGCGCCGGGTGTCGTTCCGGGGCCGTACGCCGAGGGCTTCTCGGTCTTCGCCGTGCTGTACGGGGTGCCGGTCATGGGTTTCGCGCTGATGTGGCTGTCTCTCGCCCTCGCGCACGTGGTACGGGCCCGCCGCGCGGGCATGGGCTTCTCGATGACGTGGTGGTCCTTCACCTTCCCGGTCGGCACCTGTGTCACCGGCGCCGAGGCGCTGGCCCGCGAGACGGGGCTCGTGGTGTACGACGGGCTCACCGTCGCCCTGTACGGCGCACTCGTCGCGGCCTGGGCCGTCGCCGCCACGCAGACCGCACGCGGCCTGGTCAGCGGCGCGCTGCTCGCAGGGCCGCGCCCAGCGCCCGGGGCGCCCCGGCCAGCGACGGTCCGTACCACGTGAGGCTCCGCCCGTCGACGAGGGCGCAGGGCAGGCCGGGGAAGGCCTCCGGGCCGTCGTCGGCGGTGAAGCGGTACGGCTCGTCCGGCAGCACCACGAGGTCCGGGCGGGCGGCCCGCAGGTCCTCCACCGGGATCCTCGGGTAGCGCTCGGCGTGGCGGGCGTGGAGGTTCTCCACGCCGAGCCGGGACAGGACGTCGCCCGCGAAGGTGTCGCGGCCGAGCACCATCCAGGGCCTGCGCCAGACCGGTACGACGGCGGTGACGCGCGGCCGGGGCTCCGGCAGGCCCGCCCAGGCCGCCTCCGCCTCGTCCAGCCAGCGCGGCCGGGAGGGAGCGCCGCAGGCGGTCAGCACCCGGTCCAGTTCGGTGAAGGCCTGCGGCACGGTCCGGACCTCCGTCACCAGCACCTCGACGCCCGCCGTACGCAGGGCGTCCAGGTCGGGGGCGCGGTTCTCCTCCTCGTTGGCGACGACGAGGTCGGGGGCGAGGGACAGGATCCGGTCGGTCTCCGGGTTCTTGGTGCCGCCGACGCGTACGACGTCGAGTCCGGCCGGTCGGCTGCACCAGTCGGTGGCGCCGGCCAGGGCGCCGGGGACGGTGCGAGCCACCGCCTCGGTCAGCGACGGCACCAGCGAGACCACTCTCACCGGCGCGCGCTCCTCACCGGCGGGGTCCTTCCCGGACGGCCTCGATGTGCTCGGAGACAGCGACGACGATCAGCCGGGTGTCGGGGACCGTGGCCCGCCACCGGTGCCGCACGCCGCCGGTGAGGTAGAGCGTGTCACCGCGTCCCAGCCGGTAGGCGCGGCCCTCGGCCTCGATCTCCACGGCGCCCTCGGCGACGAACATCAACTGGTCGTTGCGGTACTGCAGTTCCCGGCCTGCGTCGTGGTCGCCGGTGAACTCGGAGGCGTGCATCTGGTGGTGTCCGCGCACCAGCGAACGCACCCGGGGCGCCAGCGCGGGGTCGGGCTCCTCGGCACGGACCACGTCGACACTGCACGCGGGGTCCGCGGCGGCGAGCAGCTCCACGGCGGTGGTGCGCAGGGCGTCGGCCACCTTCTCGAGGGAGCTCTGGCTGGGCCGGGCCCGGTCGTTCTCGATCTGGCTCAGGAAGGGCACGGACAGGCCGCTGCGCTCGGCGACCACGGCGAGGGTGAGTTCGAGGGTCCGGCGCCGTCGGCGTACGGCCGCGCCGACCCGGAGGTGCTGATCTTTGTGGTCGCCCATCGCTCCGGCTCCCTCCTTCGCTCGTCGTCGTACCGTCGCCGTACCCCGTTCGGGGCGCCGTCCTCCTGATGAGTTCTCTGCACCCTACGCATGTTCGGCAAACCGTTTCAGGCGGCCGCCACATCGGCGTAAACGGTGCGGTGGCCCGGACCTCATGTTTCCCGCCACCCGGCGGCCCCGCCCACCGGCCTCACCCGTACAAGGTCCCGGGGATCCCGTCTGTTCCCGTCAGCCCTTCCGCGGCGGGCGGGGCGAGGCTCAGGCACGCACTTCGCTCTCCGTGGTTGGCCGAATCCTTACCGTGTCCGTCTTCCACACGGACCGAGGGGTGGACCCGGCCTCACGGCGGGTCCACCCCTCGGGCGGCCGTACTACTGGGTTGCTGCTCGGTTGCCGGACGGTCACCCGCCCGGTTCCGCTACTGGGGGGTCATCCGGCCGACCATGTCCGGGTGCTCCTCCAGCCAGGCCGCGACGGCTTCCTCCTCGTGGCCCTGACCGCGGTCCTTGATCTCGGCCTCCAGGCTGCCGAGCTCGTCCTCGCTCATCTTGAAGTTCTTGAGCCACTTCGTGAACTGCGGGTACTGCTCGGGGAACTGCTTGCTGGAGATGTTGCGGATCGTGTTGCTCTCGCCGAACGCCGTCTTCGGGTCCTTCAGCTTGGTCAGCTCGTACTCGCTGTAGGCCCAGTGCGGCGTCCACAGGGTGACCGCGACCGGCTCCTTCTTGGCGAGGGCGCGCTTGAGCTCGGCCAGCATCGCCGGCGAGGAGCCGTCGACGACCTCGTACTCGTCCTCGAGGCCGTAGCCCGGCACGACCTGGTTCTTCAGCAGCTGCATCTGACCGGTGCCGGGTTCGATCCCGATGATCTTCCCGTCGAACAGGTCGCCCTTGCCCTTGAGGTCCGCGATGGACTTGACGTCCTTCACGTACGACGGGACGGCGATGTCGAGGGAGGTGCGTTCGTACCAGGTCCCCAGGTCGGTGAGGTTGTTCTTGTGTTTGTCCCAGTAGTTCTTCTGGCCGTAGGGCAGCCAGGCGTCGAAGTTGACGTCGAGGTCGCCGGAGGCCAGACCGGTGTAGGCCGGGCCGACGTCCATCTGCTTCAGGTTCAGCTTGTAGCCGCGCCGCTCCAGGACGTTCTTCCACAGGTAGCTGACGGCGATGTCCTCGTCCCAGGGGAAGAAGGCCACGTCGACGGGCCGCTTGGCCTCGGCGGGGGTGTCACCGCTGCCGCCCTCGACCGGGGCGAGCTTGTCGACGACGCCCGGGTTGGACTTCAGCCAGGTGCGGACGGCCTCCTGCTGCTTGCCCTTGCCGGACTTGTTGATCTCGGCCTCGAGGCTGGTCAGCTGCTTCTCGCTGAACTTGAAGTCCTTCATCCACTGGGCGGCGGTGGGGTCGTCACCGGCGAAGCCCTTGCGGGAGAGCAGGTGCACGCCGTCGCCCTGGCCCCAGGCGCCCTTGGGGTCCTTCAGCTTCTTCAGGTCGTAGTCGTTGTACGCCCAGTGCGGGGACCAGAGCGTGACGACGATCGGTTCCTTCTTGCTGATGGCCCGCTTCAGCTCGGCCAGCATCGCCGGGGTGGAGCTGTCGACGACCTTGTACTCCTGGTCGAGGCCGTACTCCTTGGCGACCGTGTCCTTCAGCATGCCCATCTCACCGGCGCTGGACTCGATGCCGGTGATCTTGCCGCCGAACTGGTCGGCCTTGCCCTTGAGGTCCGCCAGCGAGTTGATGTCCTCCATGTAGGCGGGGACGGTCAGCTCCAGCGAGGTCTCGTCGTACCAGGAGCCGAGGTCGTCCAGCCGGTCGCCGTACTTCTTCCAGTACTGCTCGTGGGTGGTCGGCAGCCAGGAGTTGGTGACGATGTCGATGTCGCCCTGGGCCAGCGAGGTGTAGAGCGGCCCGGCGTCGAACTGCTTGGCCTCGACCTCGTAGCCGCGCTGTTCGAGGATCTCCTTCCACAGGAACGTGGAGGCGACGCCCTCGTCCCACGGGACGTAGCCGAGGGTGACCTTCTTGCCCTCGCCGACCTTGCTGCCGCTCGCGACGCTCTCGGAGTCGTCCGAGCCGCCGAAGACGCCCATGCCGCCGGCCACCAGGCCGAGGATCACGACGCCGATCACGGCGACCTGCGGACGGGGGCGGTAGGACCAGATCTTCAGTCCGCCGAGGCTGCGGGCCTTGGCGGCGGCGCGGCGGCCGAGCGGCGAGACCTGGGTGCCCAGGGCGCTGGTCATGCGGTCCAGGTAGATCGCGAGGATCACGATGGCCACACCGGACTCGGAGCCGAGGCCGACGTTCAGCTGGCCGATGGCCTCGTTGACGTCGCCGCCGAGGCCGCCGGTGCCGACCATGCCGGCGATCGCGGCCATGGACAGGCCGAGCATGATGACCTGGTTGACGCCCGCCATCACCGTCGGCAGGGCCAGCGGGAGCTGCACGCGCAGCAGGGTGTTGCGGGGCGTGGTGCCGAAGGCCTCGGCGGCCTCGACCAGTTCCTTGTCGACCTGCCGGATGCCCAGCTCGGTCATGCGCACGCCCGGGGCGAGCGCGAAGATCAGGGTGGCGACGATGCCCGCGGAGGCTCCGGTCCCGAAGAACAGGATCGCCGGGATGAGGTAGATCATCGCGGGCAGCGTCTGCATGAAGTCCAGCACGGGCCGGACGATGCCGCTGACCCGGTCGGAGCGCGCCGCCCAGATGCCGACGGGTACCGCGACGACCAGCGCGATGATCGTGGCGACGAGCACCAGCGCGAGGGTGACCATCGCGTTTTCCCACAGTTCCATGGAGACGATGAACGCGAATCCGAGGAAGGTGAGGACACCGGCGAACGTGCCGCGCAGCCAGAAGGCGATGACGGCGAAGATACCGGCGAGGAGCAGCGGTTCGGGCGCCTGGAGGACGGCGTTGATGCCGTCGTAGGTGCCGGTGAAGACGGTCTTCAGGAAGTCGAAGAGCCACGCGACGTGGTCCAGCAGCCAGTCGACGGTGCTGTTGACCCAGTCGCCGAGCGGGATCCTAGGCACGAGCCATCACCTTCCCGCCCTTGTCGCGCGGGCTGTCGCAGGTGCCGGGCTCGGCCGTCTCGTCGCCGAGGAAGCCCACGAGACGGCGGGAGGGGACCACACCGACGAGCCGGTCGTCGTCGCCGTCGACGACCGCGACCGCGTGCGGGACGCGGGCGCTGATCGCGCACAGCTCGGTGAACGGCGTGTCGGGCCTCGCGGTCTCGCACGCGCAGTCGGCCTCGTCGCCGCGCACCTCGGTCTCCATGACGGCGCGCGCCGTCAGGACCCGGGAGCGGTCGACGTCCTGGGTGAACGAGGCGACGTAGTCGTTGGCGGGACGTATGAGGATGTCCTGCGCGGTGCCTATCTGCACGATCCGGCCGTCCCGCATGACGGCGATGCGGTCGCCCAGGCGCATGGCCTCGTTGAGGTCGTGGGTGATGAAGACGATGGTCTTCTTCAGCTTCTTCTGCAGTTCGATCAGCTGGTCCTGCATGTCGCGCCGGATCAGCGGGTCGAGCGCACTGAAGGACTCGTCCATCAGCAGCAGCTCGGCGTCCGTGGCGAGCGCGCGGGCCAGGCCGACGCGCTGCTGCATACCGCCGGACAGCTCGTCCGGCCAGGACTTCTCCCAGCCGGCCAGGCCGCACAGGGCGAGCGCCTCGTCGGCGCGGCGTTCGCGCTCGGCGCGGGGCACGCCCTGCACTTCGAGACCGTAGGCAGCGTTGTCACGGACGCTGCGGTGCGGGAAGAGCGCGAAGTGCTGGAAGACCATGCTGATCTTCCGGGAGCGGACGTCGCGCAGCTGGCGCTCGCTGATCTCGGTGAGATCCTCGCCGCCGAAGCGGACATGCCCGTCCGTCGGCTCCGACAGACCGTTGAGCATGCGCAGCAGCGTGGACTTGCCGGACCCGGACAGCCCCATGACCACGAAGATCTCGCCGGGCTCCACGGTGAAGGACGCGTCGATGACGGCGGCCGTGGTCCCGTCGGCGCGCAGTTCCTCCCGGTCGGCTCCCTGACGCAGCCGGTCGACCGCCTGGGCCGGTTTCCTGCCGAAGACCTTGTACAGGTTTTCGGCCTCTAGTCTGGCTGACACGCTTACCTCTTGAGTCGGGGGCAGGGACACGGGCATGAAGGCCGGTCCTGCATGAACCCACTGCTACGAAGACTCGCTAACAGTTGAATGCATCAACCAGCTTCGGCCCGGCTGCGCGCCTGCCCCGTTCCTTATGCGCCAAACATACGAGTGACCCAGTTCACACGTTCTCCATCGCCCGTCCACACGTCCTACGGCATGATCGAGGCGTGACCGGACGACTGATGCTCCTCGACACCGCCTCCCTCTACTTCCGCGCCTACTTCGGCGTACCGGACTCCGTCAGGGCACCCGACGGCACCCCGGTGAACGCGGTGCGCGGGCTCCTCGACTTCATCGACCGCCTGGTGCGGGACCACCGGCCCGACCACCTGGTCGCCTGTATGGACGCCGACTGGCGGCCGCAGTGGCGGGTCGAGCTGATCCCCTCCTACAAGGCGCACCGCGTCGCCGAGGAACACCCGGCGGGGCCGGACGAGGAGGAGGTGCCCGACACGCTGTCGCCGCAGGTCCCGGTCATCGAGGCCGTCCTCGACGCGCTCGGCATCGCCCGGGTCGGTGTGGCCGGATACGAGGCCGACGACGTCATCGGCACGTACACCGCGCGGGCCGCGGGACCCGTCGACATCGTCACCGGCGACCGGGACCTCTACCAGCTCGTCGACGACGCCCGCGGCGTGCGCGTGCTCTACCCCGTCAAGGGCGTCGGCACCCTCAGCCTCACCGACGAGGCGGCACTGCGCGAGAAGTACGGGGTGGACGGCCGCGGCTACGCCGACCTGGCGCTGCTGCGCGGCGACCCGAGCGACGGCCTGCCCGGCGTGCCCGGGATCGGCGAGAAGACGGCGGCGAAGCTGCTCGCCGAGTTCGGGGACCTGGCCGGCATCCGGGCCGCCGTCGGCGACCCGGCCGCGAAGCTCACGCCCTCGCAGCGCAAGCGGCTGACCGGGGCCGCCCCGTACCTCGATGTCGCCCCGAAGGTCGTCCGGGTCGCCGACGACGTGCCGCTGCCCGACGTCGGCACCGCACTGCCGCGCGCCCCGCGCGACGCGGCGGCCCTGGAGGGGCTGGCCGCCCGCTGGGGCCTGGGCGGATCGCTGCAGCGCCTGCTGACGACCCTCACCGCCTGAACGGTCGGCGTGCCGACGGCTTCCAGGAGCCACATACGGGCCGGGGATGCTAGCTTAGGTAAACCTAAGCTATAGATCGACACCGCACCGCAGGGAGCAGGGAGGCCGTGATGGCAGACCGTCCGGTACGCAAGCCGCGCAAGCCGCACACCGCACAGGTCGTCCGCACCGAGCGGCTGACCCCGCACATGCAGCGTGTGGTGCTCGGCGGCGAGGGTCTGGCCGCGTTCTCCGCGGACACCTGCACCGACCACTACGTGAAGCTGCTGTTCCCCTCCGGGGGCGCCACCTACCCGGAGCCGTTCGACATGGAGCGGATCCGCGAGGAGTTCCCGCGCGAGCAGTGGCCGGTGACCCGCACCTACACGGTGCGCCACTGGGACCCCGAGCACCGTGAGATGACGCTGGACTTCGTCATCCACGGCGACGAGGGGCTTGCCGGGCCCTGGGCCCAGCGGGTCCGGCCGGGCGAGACCGTCCACTTCATGGGGCCCGGCGGCGCCTACGCGCCCGACACGTCTGCCGACTGGCACCTGCTCGCCGGTGACGAGAGCGCGCTGCCCGCCATCGCCCGGTCCCTGGAGGCGCTGCCCGACGGTGCCCGGGCCTTCGCCTTCGTGGAGATCGACGGGCCCCACGAGGAGCAGAAGATCGACTCCGACGTGGAGGTCGTCTGGCTGCACCGCGGCGACCGCCCGGTCGGCCAGGCCCTGGTCGAGGCGGTGCGCGCGCTGGAGTTCCCCGCAGGCCGCCTGCACGCCTTCGTCCACGGCGAGGCGGCCTGTGTGAAGGAGCTGCGCCGGTACCTGCGGGTGGAGCGCGAGATCCCCCGCGAGGACCTGTCCATCTCCGGCTACTGGCGGCTCGGCCACAACGAGGACGGCTGGCAGGCCTCGAAGCGCGAGTGGAACGCCCGCATCGAGGCCGAACAGGAGCCGGGCGCCACCGCCGCGTAACGCCCCGCCCCGCCGAGCACCCGGCGGGCCGCACCTTCCAGCGGGCCACACCTTCCAGTCGGCAGCCCGGCACCCCGGCACCCCGGCACGAATGCCCCCGGCAGCAACCGCCGCGCGACCACCTCTGCCGGCGTGCCGGGCGCACGCGCACCCAAGCACCACCGCGGGCCACCCCCTGCGCCCCGCACACGCCCTCCCCGAACGAACCGCCACCACCCCACCGGCACCCCGCGCCGCGCCGGCCCGCGCCCCGGCCTTGCCCGGCTCACCGCCGGGCCCGGCACCAGCCGCACACCACACTCGCCGGACCGGGGCACAGCGCCCGTGCCCGGCCCCGACTCCGGACACCCGGAACCCGCCGGCGCGACGGCCCCCGCGCATCCGGCCGTCCGGCTCCGGTCCACCGGTGCGCGAGCGTCGTCGCGCGGACCGCGCCCGCAGCCCCGCCCCGCGGGAGCGCCGGGGCAAGGACCGTCGGGGTCAGGCGCCGCGCACGCGGGCGTGCAGGTGCATGTCGTGCCAGCCGTCTGGGTGGAGGACGGCACGGCGCTTGGTGCCCTCCAGGCCGAAGCCGCTCTTGCCCGCGACCCGGCACGACGCCTCGTTGGCGACGGCGTGCAGCAGTTCCAGGCGCTGGAAGCCGATCTCGTCCAGGGCCCAGTGGGCGAGCGCCCGCGCGGCCCGGGCGGCGACGCCCCGCCCGCGTGCGGCCGGCGCCGTCCAGTAGGCGACCTCGGCCACCCCGTCGCCGAGCACCACCTCCCGCAGTCCGACCCGGCCCAGCAGCCGGTCGTCCGACGCGTCGGCCACCGCCCACTGGACGCTCCGCTCCCCCTCCCACGCCCGCTGCCACTCGGCGATCCACCCGCGCACCTCTTCCTCGGAGTCGGCGGCACGGGCGTGCCACTGGTGCATCAGCGGATCCTGGAAGACGGCGTGGACGGCGGGAGCGTCGTCGGTGCGCCACGGACGCAGCAGCAGTCCGTCGCCGGTGGACAGGGTGGGCTGCGGGGTTCGGGAGAGGGTGCCGTCGGCGAGGACCGGGCGAGTCAGGTAGGGCATGGACTGCATCCTGCCAACGCCCCGGACCGCGTCCCAGCGCTTTTCCGGCGACGGCGCCCCGCCTTCGGACCGCACCGCGCCCGTACGCTGGCAGGTGATGAGACGCCGCACCCCTCCCCCGCCCTCGCCCCTGCCGCAGCGCGCCGGCATCGACGCGGTGCGGGTGCGGCTGCCCGCGGGCGGGGCGTGGTCCACGGTGCGCGACCACCTCGCGGAACGGCTGTCCGGCGCGGGCCCCGGCGTGGTCGACGGCATGTTCGCCGCCGGGCTCTTCGTGGGCGCGGACGGGCGGCCGGTGCCGGACGACGCACCGTACGAGCCGGGGATGTACGTGTGGTTCCACCGGGAGCCGCCCGCCGAGGTGCCGGTGCCCTTCCCGCTGGAGGTCGTCCACCGCGACGAGCACGTCGTCGTCGCCGACAAACCGCACTTCCTGGCCACCACCCCGCGCGGCAGCCACGTCACCGAGACCGCGCTGGCCCGGCTCCGCCGGGAGCTGGACCTCCCCTCGCTCGGTGCCGCGCACCGGCTGGACCGGCTCACCGCGGGGCTGGTCCTGTTCACGGTGCGCCCCGGGGAGCGCGGCGCCTACCAGACCCTGTTCCGGGACCGCCGGGTGCACAAGGAGTACGAGGCCGTCGCCCCGTACGACCCCGCGCTCGCCCTGCCCCGCACCGTGCGCAGCCGGATCGTCAAGGAACGCGGGATCCTGGCCGCCCGCGAGGTCGGGGGCGAGCCCAACGCGGTGAGCCGGGTGGAACTGCTGGAGCACCGGCCGGAACGGGGCCTCGGCCGGTACCGGCTGGTACCCGGCACCGGCCAGACCCATCAGCTGCGCGTCCACATGAGCACGCTCGGCATCGCGATCCTCGGCGACCCCCTCTACCCCGGGGTGGCCGCCCCCGTCCCGGCCGGCGACTTCCGGCGCCCCCTGCAACTGCTCGCGCGGGAACTGGCGTTCACCGATCCGGTCACGGGACGCGAGCACCGCTTCCGCAGCACGAGGTCCCTCGGCGCGTGGTCGGCGTACGAGGAGTGGGCCGCGGGTCAGTAGCCGCGCCACCAGAGCAGGAAGCGCTGCCAGGCGCCGCGGGGGCGGGGCGGTTCGGTGCCCGGCGCCGACGGGGCCGGGGCGGCCGTCGCGGGCACGGTGACCGGTACCGGATCCGGGCCGGGCGGGTACGACGGCATCCGCGGGGCGCTGTGCTGCTCGGGTTTCGGGAGGCCGACGTGCCAGGCGTCGCGCGGCGCCGGTACGGGGGTGTGGCTGGGCTGCTGCATGATGTCCTGCTGGGCCCTCGGCTCGAACCGCACCGGCAGTTCCACCAGGTGCCGGGAGGCGATCGACGACCGCCACCGCAGCTCGTCCTCGTCGCAGTCGAGCTGGACGTCGGGCAGCCGCATCAGCAGCGCGTCGATGCCGGCGTCGGCGATGGCGCGGCCGATGTCCTGGCCGGGGCACTCGTGCGGGCCGCCGCCGAAGGCGAGGTGGGCGCGGTTGCCCATCATGCTGGCGTCCAGGTCCGGGCGGATGCGCGGGTCCACGTTGCCCGGTGCGATGCCGAGCAGCAGGCCGTCGCCGGCGCGGATGCGCCGCCCGCCCAGCTCCGTCTCCTGCTTGGCGAAGTAGGCGAGGACGGTGCTGAACGGCGGCTCGTCCCACAGGGACTGCTCCACCGCCTCGGGCACGGTCATCTGGCCGCCGCTGAGCTGGGCGCGGAAGCCGGGGTCGGTGAGCACCACCCGCAGTACGTTGCCGATGAGGTTGACGGTGGCCTCGTAGGCGGCCAGGAGGACCACGCGAAGGTGCTCGCGGACCTCGTCGTCGGAGAGTCCGGCGGGGTGCGTGACGAGACGGCCGGCGATGTCGTCCTGCGGGTCGGCCCGGCGGGCGGTGGCGAGCCGGCTCAGGGCCTCCATGACGTACGCGTGGCTGGCGATCGCCGTGTCGGTGCCCTTGAGGGTGTCGCGGGCCGCCTCCACCATCCGGTCGCTGTAGTCGTCCGGCATGCCGAGCAGGTGGCACATCACGCCCATCGGCAGGTGCTCGGCGAACTGGCCGACGAGATCGGCGCGGCCCTCCTCGCAGAACCGGTTGACGATGCGCTGGCTGTACCGCTTGATGTGGCGGCGCAGTTCCCGGAAGTCGAGCCCGGACATGGCGCTGGTGACCGCGCCGCGCAGCCGCTTGTGCTCATCGCCCTCGGCGTGGGAGCAGATGGGCTGCCAGGCGATGTGCGGCATCAGCGGGTGGTCGGGTTTGACCATGCCCTCGTTGAGCGGGGTCCAGATCCTGCTGTCGCGGGAGAACTGGGCGGGGGTGCTCACCATGTGCAGGTTCTCGGCGTGGCCGAGGACCACCCACATGGGTACGTCGTCGTGGAGCAGGGCGGGCGCCACCGGCCCGTGCTGCTCGCGGAGCTTCTCGTAGAGTTCTTCGAGGTCGTCCGCCTCGTGCAGCCGGTGCAGCCCGCCCGGGCCGAGGCCGTGGGCCGGGCAGCCGGGCGGTGGTTCGAGCAGGGGGTCGCCCGTTCCGGTCGGGGAGTGGCGTTCAGGCGTCACAGTCTCGCTCCGCAACAAGTGGTGTGGGTGGGGGCGGGGCCGGGGGCGGGCCGGCCCCCGGCGGGGGGGCGGGCCCCCCGGGGGGGGCGGGGGGGGGGGGGGCGCGGGGCGGGGGGCGCCGCCGCCCCGGCGGGGGGCCGCGGGCCCGGCCCCCCCCCGCCCCCCCCCCCACCGGGGGGGGGGGGGGGGGGGGGGGGGGGGGCCGGCCGGCCCCGGCGGTCAGGTCAGCGCGCCCTTCATGGCGAGGGCGTGCAGGAAGCGCATCAGGGTCATCAGGACGTCCCGGCTGGAGGCACGGCGCCGTACGTCGCAGTCGAGGATGGGGATCTCCTCGGGCAGGTCGAGGGCGGTCCGCAGCTCCGCGACGGGGTAACGGGGCGCGTCGGGGAAGGAGTTGACGGCGACCACGAAGGGCACGCCGCGCTCCTCCAGGCGGCCCATGACGTCGAAGCTGACCTCCAGGCGGCGGGTGTCGACGAGGACGACGGCGCCGAGGGCGCCCTCGAACAGGCCGTTCCACAGGAACCAGAAGCGCTCCTGGCCGGGCGTGCCGAAGAGGTAGAGCACCAGTTGGTCGGTGATGGTGATGCGGCCGAAGTCCATGGCGACCGTGGTGGCCGTCTTGGAGGCGGAGCCGAAGTTGTCGTCGACGCCGATGCCGGCCTGGGTCATCGTCTCCTCGGTGGTCAGCGGTCTGATCTCGCTGACCGAGCCGACCATCGTGGTCTTGCCGACACCGAACCCGCCGACGATGACGATCTTCACGGCGGCTTCGGCGGTGTGGGGCAGTTGGTCCTCGGTCCGTGGGCCCGGGATCGTGTCAGAGTTTTTGAAGTCCATGCATCACCGCTTCGAGGAGGTTTCGGTCGGCGACCCTCTGGCGGACGATCGGCGCGCGGGCGTGCACCAGTTCCGTCGCCAGCAGGTCGGTGAGCAGCACGGTCACCACGCTGAACGGCAGGCTCAGGTAGGCCGACAGTTCGGCCACGGACAGGGGCGCGGCGCACAGCCGCAGCAGGGCGGCCTGTTCGGGGGTGGCGGACACCGGCGGGTCGGCCCGGGCCACGATCAGGGTGACCAGGTCGATGTCGGCGCGCTCGCCGCCGCCCTCGCCGCCGATGACGAAGAGCCGCTCGGGGTTGCGGGTCTCGCCCTCTTTGCCGGACGCGCCGGACGCGCCGGGCCGGCCGGACGGCGGTAAGGCGGCGGGCCGGTCCTGTCCGGGAGATCGCCTCTGGCGCCTGGGAGGAGTCATACGGTCTGCCCGTTGCGCCGTGCGGGGCTGGTCAGGTGGGGACCGATGCGGGCCACCAGGTCGGCCATGCTCAGCCCCATCCTGCCGGGTTCGCAGCGCACGTCGGAGAGGACGGCGAGATAGGCGTTGGGACCGGCCGCCATCAGGTAGAAGTAGCCGCCGTTCATCTCGATGAGCACCATCTTCATGTCGCCGTCGCTGGTGGGGATCTCCTGGCTGACGGCGCTCGCCAGGCTCTGCAGGCCCGCGCAGGCCGCGGCGACGCGGTCGGCGGCGTCGGGGTCGCCGGAGTAGCGGGCGATGCGCAGGCCGTCGGCGGAGAGCACCACGATCATCTCGATGCCGGGGACACCGTCGTAGAGGTCCCTGAGCATCCAGTCGAACTTGCCTTGCTGCTCGATCACTTGACGTTCCCCTCGTCGTCTGCCGGGGCGTGGGCCGGCTGGTCGCTGCTGGTCTGCTGGTGGGCCCGGGTGTGGCCCGGGTGCTGTTTGAGGCCCTCCCAGAAGGCGCCGACGAAGTGCCCCGGCGGCAGGCCCTGGTCCTTCTCCGGTTCGGGCCCGGGCTCCGCGGGAGCGGGAATGCCGTTGCGGGCGCGCTCGGCGGCCTGGCGGGCCTCGCGCTCGGCGTCCTCGCGTTCCCAGGCCGCCTGTTCGGCCAGGCGCTGACTGAGCGGCATCTTGACCCGGCTGCGCCGCTGCGGCAGGCCGCCGGCCGTCCACTCGGTCACCTCGGGGACGTCGTCCTCCAGGGAGACCGTGGCGGGGATGCGGGGGCTGGTGGGGCGGCGCTTCTTGGGCTTGCGCTCCGGTCCGGGCAGGGCGTCCGGGCCCGGGGTGGGGATCGAGGTGGCGCCGATGCCGTGGGCGAGGCCGACACCGGGCTCGGTGGTCATCATCTTGCCGGGCACGATGAGGATGGCCCTCACCCCGCCGTACGCGGAGGCGCGCAGCGAGACGTCCATGCCGAACTGGGTGCAGAGCCGGCCGACGACGGACAGGCCCAGGCGCGGGTGCTGGGCGAGGTCCTGGACGTCGGTGCCGCGCTTGGCGTGTTCCAGCAGGCCTTCGATGCGGGCGCGGGACTCCTCGCTGAGGCTGACGCCGGCGTCCTCGATCTCGATGCAGACCCCGCTCTGCACCTCGGTCGCGGTGACGTGCACCTTGGAGCCGGGCGGCGAGTAGCGGGTGGCGTTGTCGAGGAGTTCGGCCGCGGCGTGGATGACCGGTTCGACCGCGGTGCCCTTGATGTTGACCTTGGCGATGGAGGCCAGGTTGATCCGGCGGTACTCCAGGATCCGGGACATGGCGCCGCGCAGCACGCTGTAGAGGGCGACCGGTTCGGGCCACTGGCGTCCGGGCCGGCCGCCGCCGATCACGGAGATGGAGTCGGCGAGGCGGCCGATGAGCGAGGTGCCGTGGTCGATGCGCAGGAGGTCGTCGAAGACCTCGGGGTTGCGGCCGTGGTCCTCCTCCATCTCGCGCAGTTCCTTGTTCTGCTGGTGGACGATCGCCTGGACGCGGCGGGCGATGTCGACGAAGGAGCGCTCGGCGGACTCCCGCATGGAGTCCTCGTGGTCGACGATGTCGCAGACCATGCGGATCAACCGGCGCTGGGGTTCGCCCAGTTCGGCGTAGGCGGGGTTCACCTCGGCGATGCGGCGCATCACCTCGTGCGGGGTGGAGCCCGTCCGCATGGCGTGGAGCACGTTGGGGATGACCTCGCCGCCGAGCCGGACCATCTCCTCGTGGTGGTTCGCGGCCCGGTGTTCCAGGTACGCGCTGTGACGGGCGTGTTCGGCCCGCACCGCCCGCAGGACGCGCCCGCGGCGTACCGCCTCGGCCGCCGAGACGATCACCAGCAGGGTGGCGACGGCACCGCACAGGCCGACGGCGAGCCGGGCCGGTTCCGTCACGAGGGCGACGGCGGCCCCGGTGGCCGCGGCCATCCCTATGGCCGGCAGCAACAGCACGCGCGCGTAGGGAAGTTCGCGGCGACCCGGAGGGGAATCAACACTCACCATGTAGGCCTTCTGACAACGGATCGGCTGGGATGGGGAAGCTTGCAGCGGGGTATGTCGGGAGTTGTACGGATCATCGACGCATGGGGAACAAGCGCGCGATTTCGCCTCAACCCGGTGCGCTGCGGGCGAGCTTAGCCCGAGGGGATCAACGTCGTGTCATATTCGGCAAGCACCTGAATCGGGCACGGTTGCCGGAGTAGGGTCGGTCACATTTGCACGTCACGCGACGACTCGAACACACACTGTAATGGGAAACGGTCGCACGAAAGCCACGCACCGCCACGGGGCGGAACGGCCCGAACGCTCCTCGAACGCGGGAAGGCCCGGCGGAGGACTCCGCCGGGCCTTCAACAGGTGGGGCTAGCCCACGGACGAGTAGGCGACCACTCCGCGCAGCAGGCCGTCGACGGCTCTGCGGGCGTTCTTCGGGACCGTGGAGCCCTCGCCGGGTGCGGCGGCCGCGATCTGGCCGAGGACGTCGATGACCTGCTTGCACCAGCGCACGAAGTCGCCGGCCGGCATCTCCGCCTCGCGCAGCACCTCGTCGAGGCCCTTGCCGGACGCCCACATGTACGCCGCCCAGGCGAAGCCGAGGTCGGGCTCGCGCTGGCCGACCCCCTCGGTCTGGCTGATCCGGAAGTCCTCCTCCAGGGCGTCGAGCCGGCCCCAGATGCGGACCGTCTCGCCGAGCGCCGCCTTGGTCTTGCCGGAGGGCACCTTCGGCGCCGTCGCGTCGTCGGCGACCCTCGACTCGTAGACCAGCGCCGACACGCAGGCGGCCAGCTCGGCCGGCGACAGGCCCTCCCAGACCCGCTCGCGCAGGCACTCGCTGGCGAGCAGGTCCAGCTCGCCGTAGAGCCGGGCCAGGCGCTTGCCGTGCTCGGTGACCTCGTCGCCGCGCAGGTAGTCCAGCTCGGTGAGCAGCGCGACGATCCGGTCGAAGGTGCGCGCGATGGTGTTCGTGCGGCCCTCGATCCGCCGCTCGAGCTGCGAGGTGTCGCGCATCAGCCGGTGGTGGCGCTCGGCCCAGCGGGCGTGGTCCTCGCGGTCGTCGCAGCCGTGGCAGGGGTGGGCGCGGATCGCCTTGCGCAGCCGGGCGATCTCCCGGTCGTCGGCCGCCTGGGAACGCTTCTTGCGGGCGCGCTCAGGCGGGATGTGCCCGGCCTTGGTGCGCAGCGCGGAGGCGAGGTCGCGGCGGGACTGCGGCGAGCGCGGGTTGAAGGACTTCGGGATCCGCATCCGGTCCAGCGCCTCGACGGGCACCGGGAAGTCCATCGAGGCCAGCCGCTTGACCTGCCGCTCGGCGGTGAGCACCAGCGGGCGGGGCCCGTCGTGGTGCTCGAAGCCGCGGTGGCCGTTGGAACGGCCGGCGGGCAGGCCCGGGTCGAGGACCAGGGCGAGGCCTGCGTACTTGCCCGTCGGCACGTGGATCACGTCGCCCGGCTTCAGCTTCTCCAGCGCCACGGCGGCCTCGGCGCGCCGCTGGCTGGCGCCCTGCCGGGCCAGCTCGTTCTCCCGGTCCTTCAGCTCGCGGCGCAGCCGGGCGTACTCGTCGAAGTCGCCGAGGTGGCAGGTCATGGAGGCCTTGTAGCCCTCCAGGCCCTCCTCGTTGCGCTGCACCTGCCGCGAGATCCCGACGACGGACTTGTCGGCCTGGAACTGCGCGAACGACGTCTCTAGCAGCTCGCGCGAGCGGTGCCGGCCGAACTGCTCGACCAGGTTGACCGCCATGTTGTACGACGGCCTGAAGCTGGAGCGCAGCGGATAGGTGCGGGTGCCCGCCAGCCCCGCGAGGTGCTCGGGGTTCATGCCGCGCTGCCACAGCACCACGGCGTGGCCCTCGACGTCGATGCCGCGGCGGCCGGCCCGGCCGGTGAGCTGGGTGAACTCACCGGCGGTGATGTCGGCGTGCTGCTCGCCGTTCCACTTGACGAGTTTTTCCAGCACGACCGAGCGGGCGGGCATGTTGATGCCCAGGGCCAGGGTCTCGGTCGCGAAGACGGCCTTCACCAGGCCGCGGACGAACAGCTCCTCGACGACCTCCTTGAAGGTCGGCAGCATGCCCGCGTGGTGGGCGGCGATGCCCCGCTCCAGGCCCTCCAGCCACTCGTAGTAGCCGAGGACGTGCAGGTCCTCGGTCGGGATGGAGGCGGTGCGCTCCTCGACCAGGGCCCTGACCCGGTCCCGTGCGTCCTCGTCGTTGAGCCTGAGGCCCGCGTACAGGCACTGCTGGACGGCGGCCTCGCAGGCGGCGCGGCTGAAGATGAAGGTGATCGCGGGCAGCAGCCCCTCGGAGTCCAGCCGCTCGACGACCTCGGGGCGGCTCGGCGTCCACACCCGGGAGCGCTGCCGGCGCTCGCGCTCGCGGTCGGCCTCCTTCATGGCCCGGCCGCGTCTGCGGTCCTGGTAGGACGGCCGGCTCGCCTCCAGGCGCGCCATGCGGGTGAGGTCCGGGTTGACGGCCTTCTTGTGGCCGTCGCCCTCCTCGAACAGGTCGTACATCCGGCGTCCGGCCAGTACGTGCTGGAACAGCGGGACGGGCCGGTGCTCGGAGACGATCACCTGGGTGTCGCCGCGCACGGTGTCGAGCCAGTCGCCGAACTCCTCCGCGTTGGACACGGTCGCCGACAGGGACACCAGTGTCACCGACTCGGGGAGGTGGATGATCACCTCCTCCCAGACGGCGCCGCGGAAGCGGTCGGAGAGGTAGTGCACCTCGTCCATGACCACGTACCCGAGGCCGAGGAGGGTCTGCGAGCCCGCGTACAGCATGTTCCGCAGGACCTCGGTGGTCATGACGACCACCGGCGCGTCCGGGTTCACGCTGTTGTCGCCGGTGAGCAGGCCCACCCGGTCCGTGCCGTAGCGGCGGCACAGGTCGGCGTACTTCTGGTTCGACAGGGCCTTGATGGGTGTCGTGTAGAAGCACTTCCTGCCCTGCTGGAGGGCGAGGTGGACGGCGAACTCGCCGACGATCGTCTTGCCGGAGCCCGTGGGCGCGGCCACCAGCACGCCCTTGCCCGCCTCGAGCGCCTGACAGGCCTCGATCTGGAAGGGGTCGAGGCCGAAGTCGTACATCTCGCGGAAGGAGGCGAGCGCGGTGGCCTGCTCGGCGGCGCGGCGGCGGGCTGCCGCGTACCGCTCGGCCGGTGAGAGATCCTCTGTCATCGTGCTTTCGAGCGTACCGGGCCGCACCGACAACAGGACGATCATTATCCGAACGGCCGTGTGGGGGTTGCGTGGGGGCGGTGGCGCCGGCCGTCACCGCCCCGGCGGGCCTCAGGTCACGTCGTCGAAGCCGTTGACCCGGTCCCTCGTGGCCTGCTCGGGCAGGGCCCTGGCGGTGGTCACGGGCTCGACCTCGCCGATGTCCTCGGGGGTCAGGTCCAGGTCGGACGCCTCGTCGTCGTCGGGCTCCAGGGCCGCGCGGCGGCTCTTGCGGCGGTCGTTGAGCAGGGCGATGCTCACCGCGGCGAAGTACAGGACCCAGATCGGCCCGGCCAGCATCATCATGGTCAGCGGGTCGGTGCTCGGCGTGGCGATGGCCGCGAACAGCGTGATGCCCATGATCATGGCGCGCCACCAGCCGAGCATCCGCTTGCCGGACAGCACTCCGGTGAGGTTGAGCATGACCAGCAGCAGGGGCAGCTCGAAGGAGAGGCCGAAGACGACCACCATGCGCGTGACGAGGTCGAGGAGCTCGTCCAGCGGCAGCAGGTTGTCGACGTCGCTCGGCGTGAAGTCGATCAGCACCTTCGCGGAGGTGGGCAGCACCGCGTAGGCGAAGTAGGCGCCGACGAGGAACAGCGGGGCGCCGCTGGCGACGAACGCGTAGGCGTACTTCTTCTCGTTCCGGTGCAGTCCCGGGGCGACGAACGCCCACAGCTGGTAGAGCCAGACCGGCGAGGCCAGCACGATGCCGGCGGTCAGGGACACCTTCAGCGCCAGGGTGAAGGGGCCGAGCAGACCGTTGATGGTGATCTGCGCGCACGGTTCGGAGCCGGCCTTCGACCGGGCCAGCTCCTCGAAGGACTTCTCACAGCCGACCGACTCCAGGATCGGATCGGTGAGGAAGTTGATGATGTCCCGGTAGAAGAACGCGGCGACCACGGTCACGACGACAATGGCGAGCAGCGCCTTCGCGAGCCGGTTGCGGAGCTCACGAAGGTGCTCCGCGAGGGGCATCCGTCCCTCGGGATCCTTCTCCTTGCTGCGGGCAGACTTCAGCAACCCACGTTCCCATCTCGTGCGGCGGGCCGGAGGTCACCGGCCCTGCGTCAGCGCTTGGTCGTGTCCGTCGGCTCGGCGACCGGCCGGGAGCTGGTCACGTCGCCGGGAGAAGCCTGGATGGTGCGCTGCGCCGCGGACTGCTCGGGGTTCGGCGGGTCGGCCGGAGCGGACTCGTCGGACTTGTTCTCGCCCTTCATGGCCTTGGCCTCGCTCTTGAGGATGCGGGCGGACTTGCCGAGGGACCGCGCCATGTCCGGAAGCTTCTTCGCGCCGAACAGCAGGATGATGACGACGAGGATGAGAATGATCTCGGGGGCTCCGAGCCTTCCGAACATAAGTCTTTACCTTCTCACCGAGGCGGCTGGGTGGGGGTGCTGTCCGATCGGCCGGACATGCGTCCGATCGATCGTCTTGTGCAGCGATCGTAACGCTCAGGGGTGAACGTGAGGCAATCCCCGTGCGTACTCCCGTCTCCGCGGCCGGGCCTCGTTTTCCTGGCCGCGACCAGCAGCGTACCTTCCGGTGCCCGCGGGGTGACAGGGCGAAGCGGCGCAAAACGCGCCCCGGGCGCATCCGGGGGGCCACCCGGAAAGCGGCACGGCGTGCTCCGTTCCTTCACAGCGCGTCCACGGCGCGGGCCGCGCTCTCGGTCGCACGTTCCAGGTCGTCGGCGGCACGGCTGATCCGGCGGGCCGAGTCGCTCACCTGCCGGCCCAGGCGCTGAGCCTCCACGAACACCTTCACGGCGAACACCGCGAGGACGGCAAGCCCCAGGAAACCCACGGCAACGGCGAACATCGGCCAGAACATGGGATCGAGACTAGACGGTCGAGTGCAGCCGCAGTGTCCTGACCCCGCCTCCGGTGAGCAGCTCCACGACCCGCTCCCCGGCCGGCTTGCGCACGGCCGACCCGCACTCGGGGCAGGTGAAGGAGTAGAAGGTGGTACGGCTCGTGGCGCCGATGGCCAGACGCAGCGCGCTCGCGGCCAGCTCGAAGCTGGCGCGGCAGTCGGGGCAGCCCGCCTTGAACACGACCGGGGGCACGCGCCGCATACCGGCGAACGCGGCCGCCGCCGTCATGCCGGGCCCGCCCGCCCCGCCTGCCGCACCCGCCTTCAGGGGGTCGCTCACCGTGTCCGCTCCTGCCTGTCGTGCCGCCCCGGATCCGTCCCGGCCGGGCCGTGCGCTCCGGCCGCGTCCACCCCGTCGTACGCGGACAGCGCCTCGCGGGCCGCCCGCCGGGCACTGTCGGCCAGTGCGGGCGGGGAGACGATCCGCCCGTCGCGGCCCAGCCGCAGCGCGAGGCGCCGCAGGGACGCCGGGTCGGGGGTGCGCAGGGTGATACGCAGCCCGCCGTCGGGAAGTTCATCGGCGCTGTCGTGCGGGTAGTACTCGGCGACCCAGCGCCCGCCCGGCCCCACCTCCACGACGACCTCCGGGTCCTCGGCGGCCGGCTGCACCAGCCCCTCCGACAGGTCCCGCAGCTCCACCTCGGGCGGCGCCGACGGCTCGTCCAGGATGCGGATCTCCGCGACCCGGTCGAGCCGGAAGGTACGCCGCGCCTCGGAGCGGCGGCACCAGGCCTCCACATACGTGTGCCCGACGCTGACCAGCCGGATCGGGTCGATCTCCCGCTCCGTCAGCTCGTCCCGGGCCGGCGAGTAGTAGCGGATCCACAGCCGGCGGCGCTCCGAGATGGCCCGGTCGACGTCGGCGAAGACACCGCCCTCGGACTCGAAGGTCACCGACAGGCGCGAGCTGGCACCGGCGGCCTCACCGGCCGCGGTCTCCACCTTCGCGGTGGCCCGCAGCAGCGCCTGCCGGTCGCTCTCGCGCAGGCCCGGCAGGGTCGCGACGGCCCGCGCGGCCACCAGCAGCGCCGTCGCCTCGTCGGCGGCCAGCCGCAGCGGCTCGGCGGCGTCCGCGCCGAGGGCCGCCGGATTGTGCCACCAGATGCGCTCCCCGTCGGTGTCGATGTCGAGCAGGTCGCCGCCGCGGAAACTGGTGCCGCACATGGGCAGCACGTCGAGGTCGGAGACCAGCTCGTCCTCGGTGATGCCGAAGGCCCGTGCGACGTCCTCGACCCGGGCGCCGGGGCGCTCGCGCAGATACGTCACCAGGGACAGCATCCGCCGGGTCTGGTCGATGGCGTTCACTGCCCTGACCGGTTTGCCAGCCACTGTGTAGTCCGCTCCCCCTCAGCCCTTGGCGACGGCACGCAGCCGGTCCACCACGTCCGCACGCAACTCCGCGGGCTCCAGCACCACCACGTCCGGCCCGAACTCCACCAGCCAGGCGTCCAGACCGTGCCCGTACGGAATCTCCAACTCGTCCCAGCCGTCGCCGAGTTCCCGCACCCCCGTGGCCTTCGCCCGAAGGGGATACCCCGCGCCCGACCGCAGCCGGATCAGCGCGGACCGGTCGGCGGTCTCCCCCGCCCAGCTCGCGACCGTCTCCCGGACGGTGACCACGTCGGGCACCGGCGCCGTGAACCGCGCACCGCGCGAACGCACCTTCCCCGTGATCCGCGACAGCCGGAAGACCCGCTCGGCACCCCGGTCCCGGTCGAAACCGGCCAGGTACCAGTGGCCGCGCCAGCACTCCAGCGCCCACGGCTCCACGTTCCGCGGCCCGGGCTGCGCGGCGTTCGCCTTGCGGTAGTCGAAGACCACCGGACGGCGGTCGCGGCAGGCCAGCATCAGCGGCTCGAACGCCGCCTCGTGCACCGGAATACGCGGCTCCAGCGCACTGTGCGGCTCATACGGGTCCACGTCCTCGGGCAGCCCGGCCGCCCGCAGCTTCTGCAGCGCGCCGCTCGCGGCACCGGCCAGCCTGGCCTGCTGCCACACCTTCGCGGCCAGCCCGAGCGCGGCGGCCTCCTCCGCGTCCAGCGTGATGGGCGGCAGCCGGTTGCTGTCCCGGCGCGCCAGATAGCCGATCTCCCCGTCCAGGCTCTCCACGGTCTCGATGACCAGCCCCAGCTCGCGCAGATCGTCCTTGTCCCGCTCGAACATACGGTTGAAGGCGTCGTCGGAGCCCGCCTCGAGATAGGCCTCGACCGACTCCCGCAGCTCACGCTTGCTCAGCGGCCGCCGTGTCCCGAGCAGACACAGCGCCAGGTTCATCAGCCGCTCGGCCTTGGCAATGGCCATCGACGCCCTTCTCCCTATGGTGCTTACGACGGATGACCGTACCGCCCAACGGTTGCGCGGCAAAAGCCGAGGGCCCATGCCCGGACAGGCATGGACCCCCGATGACCGGCTCCGACCGCCGTCCGTCCGGACGACGCTCAGACTCCGAGCAGATCGACCACGAAGATCAGCGTCTCGCCCGGCTGGATCAACGGCGTCGGGCTCTGGTCGCCGTACGCCAGGTGCGCCGGGATCGTCAGCTGACGGCGGCCGCCGACCTTCATCCCCTGCACACCCCGGTCCCAGCCCTCGATGACCCGCCGGCCGCCCAGCGGGAAACGGAACGGCGCACCGCGGTTCCAGCTGGCGTCGAACTCCTCACCCGTGCTGAACGCCACGCCCACGTAGTGCACGGTCACGGTCTGACCGGCCTCGGCGACCGGGCCGTCACCCTCCCAGATGTCCTTGATCTCGAGGTCCGCCGGCGGCTCGCCACCCGGGAAGTCAACCTCGGGCTTGTCGATGCTCACGTGTTCAGCTCCTGCTTGTTCTGCGGAAAGGCAACGTCCAAGTCTTACACCCGCGACGCCTCACATCTTCCCCAGGATGTCGACGGAGAACACGAGCGTCGAGTCCTTCTCGATGCCGCTGCCCTCCGGCGGGTTGTCGCCGTACCCCAGGTCCGGCGGGATCACCACGAGAACCCGGCTGCCGACCTTCTTCCCGGTCAGCCCCTGCGCCCACCCCTTGACGACCTGCTGCAGCGAGAACGACGTCAGCTGCTTCCTGGCGTACGTCGAGTCGAACTCCTTGCCGCCGTCCCACACCACGCCCTTGTACTGCACCAGCACCGTGTCCTGCGCGCCCACCTCGGCACCGTCGCCCTCCAGGACGTACTCCGCCACGAGCTTCTTCGGCGCGTCGGCCTCCGGCACCTCGATGGAGGGCGCCTTGCCGTCCGTGTTCGTGCCCACCTTCGGCAGCGCGGCGTCGTCCTGCGGGACCTTCTTGCCCTTGGCGCTGCTCTGCGCGTTGAACGTCTCCTGCACGTCCACCACGAACACCAGCGTGTCGTCGCCCTTGATCCCCCCCTGCGGGTTGCCCTGCTCCCCGTACCCGTAGGCCGGCGGCACCGAGAACTGGACGCGGCTGCCGGTCTTCCTGCCCGCGAGGGCGTACCGCCAGCCGTCGATGATGCTGCCCTGGGCGAGCTGGATGATGATGGGCGTCTTGCGGTCGTAGGAGTTGTCGAAGACCTTCGCGCTCTGCCACACCTGACCGAGATAGTTCGCCATCAGGAAGTCGTTCTCCGCGACGGCCCGGCCACCACCGGCGATGACCGTCTTCACCGCGAGATCCTTCGACGGATCGCCGCTGCCCTTCGCCACCGTCGGCTTCTCGTCGAACTTCGTCCCCGCCGTGATCGCCGGCAGCGGACCGTCCACGATCTTCGGCGGCGGAGCAGCCGACGACGAGGCCGACGCCTGCGGCGACGCGCTCTCTCCCCCACTGCTCGACCCGGAATCGTCACCGTCACCGCAGGCGGCGAGCGTGACCAGTCCGGTGGGGACGGCGATGAGGAGTGAGCGACGGCGCACGGTGGGGGCCTCGTATCGGTGTCGGGTCGGTCCTGATGGCTGGCGTGCGCGCAACTCTACGGCGTGAGAAGGGCACCGCACGGCTAACGTACGGTGCCCGTGTGGCGTTCCGCCCTTCCGCGCGCGAACGCCTGTCTCAACCCGCTGCCTCAACCGCCCGCCGGATCACATCCCGGCGATCAGCTTCTCCACCCGGTCGTCCACCGAACGGAACGGGTCCTTGCACAACACGGTGCGCTGCGCCTGGTCGTTCAGCTTGAGGTGCACCCAGTCGACGGTGAAGTCCCGCCGCTGCTCCTGCGCCCGCCGGATGAAGTCACCCCGCAACCGGGCCCGAGTCGTCTGCGGCGGCACCGACTTGCCCTCGAAGATCTTCAAGTCGTTGGCGACCCGCGCCGCCTGGCCCTTCTTCTCCAGCAGGTAGTACAGCCCACGACGACGGTGGATGTCGTGGTAGGCGAGGTCTATCTGCGCGACCCGCGGATGCGACATCGTCATGTTGTGCTTGGCCCGGTACCGCTCGAGCAGCTTGTACTTCATGACCCAGTCGATCTCGGTGTCGATCCGGTCGAGGTCCTCCTCCTCGATCGCCTCCAGCGTGCGGCCCCACAGCTCCAGCACCCGCTCCACCGTCCCGGTGCGGATGCCGCGGCGGTCCACGAAGTCCACCGCCTTCTCGTAGTACTCCCGCTGCACCTCCAGCGCGGACGCCTCCCGGCCACTGGCCAGCCGCACCTTGCGCCGGCCCGTGATGTCGTGACTGACCTCACGGATCGCCCGGATCGGGTTCTCCAGGGTGAGATCCCGCATCACCGTGCCCGCCTCGATCATGCGCAGCACCAGGTCGGTCGCACCGACCTTCAGCAGCATCGTCGTCTCCGACATGTTCGAGTCGCCCACGATCACATGCAGCCGCCGGTAGCGCTCGGCGTCCGCGTGCGGCTCGTCCCGCGTGTTGATGATCGGCCGGGAACGCGTCGTCGCCGAGGAGACACCCTCCCAGATGTGCTCGGCCCGCTGACTCACGCAGTACACCGCACCACGCGGCGTCTGCAGCACCTTGCCCGCACCGCAGAGCAGCTGCCTCGTCACCAGGAACGGGATCAGGATGTCCGCCAGCCGCGAGAACTCCCCGTGCCGCGCCACCAGATAATTCTCGTGGCAGCCGTACGAGTTGCCCGCGGAGTCGGTGTTGTTCTTGAAGAGGTAGACGTCGCCCGCGATTCCCTCCTCGTGCAGGCGTCGTTCGGCGTCCACCAGGAGTCCCTCGAGAATGCGCTCGCCCGCCTTGTCGTGGGTGACGAGCTCAGTCACATTGTCACATTCAGGTGTCGCGTACTCCGGATGCGAACCCACGTCGAGATAGAGGCGGGCACCGTTGCGCAGAAAGACATTGCTGCTGCGGCCCCATGACACGACACGGCGGAAGAGGTACCGCGCCACCTCGTCAGGCGACAGGCGGCGCTGTCCCCTGAACGTGCACGTGACGCCGTACTCGTTCTCCAGCCCGAAAATGCGGCGGTCCATGACTGAACATTACGCCTGATGACCCGAACTGAAACGGGGTTCGACGGCACGGTTTGGATCATTTTCCGATGAAGCCGCAACCACCGCACCCCCCGCAGGAGCTGCCAGGACCCGCCCCGTACACGCCAGCACGAGCAACGACACACAACCCGCCGCCCCCGGCACCGCGAAGCCCCACAAGGCCCCACCACGCTCCACCACGGGCCCCGCAAGACCCGTACCCACCGACGCACCCACCGTGAACGTCGTCACCAGCCACGAGAACGCCTCCGTCACCGTCCCCCGCGGCGCATGCACATCCACCAGAACGAACGCACACGCGATGCACGGCGCCAGGAACACCCCCGCGAGCACCGCCAGCAACACCATCGCCACCGCACCCGGCATCAGCATCAACGGCAGATAACACACCGCCAACGCCGCCACCAGCACCCGCAGCCGCCGCGCCGGCTCACCCGCCCACCGCCGCGCCCCGTACCCCACACCCCCGACCAGCGCACCCAGCCCCAGAGCCGCCATCAGCCACCCGTACACCGCATCACCACCGTGCTCGTCCGCGTACGGCACCGACGCCACCGTGATCGACCCCAGCGCCATCCCCACGAACAGGAACGCCCCCAGCAGCACCAGCAGCCCGCCCGAACGCAACGCACCCAGCCAGTGCGCCTCACGCGGCGCCGACCGCCACGCACGCGACGGCGGCGACACGACCACCGACAGCGCACCCAGCACCCCCAGACCGTTCAGCACCAGCAGCGCCGCCTGCGGCGACCACAGCGACACGCACACCGTCACCAGCAGCGGCCCGACCGTGAACATCACCTCCTGCGCCACGGCGTCCATCGCGTACGCCGTGTGCACCTGGTCCTCCTTGCGCAGCACACTCGGCCACAGCGCCCGCAGCCCGCCCTCCAACGGCGGCGTGAACAACCCGGCCACCCCCACCGCCACGTACGCGAACACGACCGAACCCGTACCCGCGAACGCGAAAGCGGCCATCGCCAGCGCCGACACCACCGCCGCCGGCAACTGCACCCGCGGCTGCCCGAACAGGTCCACGAGCCGCCCCAGCACCGGCTGCCCCACCGCGTTCGCCACCCCGTACACCGCCGCCAGCGCACCCGCGAGACTGTACGAACCACCCTCCGCCCGCACGAACAGCACGATCGCGATCGGCGCCGTCGCGTTGGGCAACCGCCCCACGAGCGTGCCCGCCAGCAACCGCACGGCATGCCTCGCCCGGAGGATGTCCAGATACCCGGAAACCACGCGGCGCCCCCTCGTCCTCACTCCAACAGGAGTCATCAAGTGTTACGTATAACTACCTCGGTCATACGTACCATGTCGCAAGTCCACGAGTCCAGACGAAAGCGCAGGCGAACGGTGGCACGAGGCAGCACACGCCCCACCAGCAGGGACGTCGCCCAGGCAGCCGGCGTCTCCCAGGCCGCCGTCTCCCTCGTACTCGGTGACAAATGGCGAGGCCGCGTCTCCGAACCCACCGCCCAACGCGTCCGCGACGCCGCCGACCAACTCGGCTACCGCCCCAACCTCGCCGCCCGCAACCTCCGCCTCGGCCACACCCGCACCGTCCTCCTCGTCGTCCCCGCCCTCACCACCGAATTCTTCGCCGAGGTCTACACCGGAGCCGCCCGCGTCGCCGCCCAACACGGCTTCGGCGTCGTCCTCTACCCCTCCCCCGAAGGCATCGGACCCGCCCGCGACCCCTTCGCCTCCGCACAAACCGCACTCGACGGCATCATCGCCTCCTCCATGGCCGCCGACGCCCTCACCGCCCTCCGCGGCGACCAACTCCCCCTCGTCATGCTCGACAGCGACCCCGACGGCAGCCACAGCGCCACCACCGTCAACCTCGACATCGCCGACGGCATCCACCAGATCACCGACCACCTCCTCTCCCTCGGCCACCGCCGCTTCCTCCACCTCGCAGCCGACGTCCCCTCCTGGACCTTCGCCGTACGCGCCCGCGAACTGGCGACACGACTGACCGCCACCCCCGGCACCGACCTCCGCACCATCAGCGCCCCCATCTCCATCGACGCCGCCCGCACCGCCACAGAAGCCGCCCTCACCGCCCCCGGCCCCAAACCCACCGCACTCGTCTGCGACGACGACAAACTCGCCGCCGGCGCCTACAAAGCCGCCCGCCGCGCAGGCCTGCGCATCCCCGACGACCTCTCCGTCACCGGCCTCGACGACCTCGGCCTCGCCACCGCCATCGACCCCGAACTCACCACCGTCCGCCTCGACGCCGAAGCCTTCGGCGAACGCGGCATGCGCGCACTGCTCGCCGTACTGGAAGGGCAGGCCCCCGAAGAAGGAGACCTGCCCGTCAACCTGATCGTACGAGGATCGACAGCACCGCCACGATGAACGGCACCAAAGCCCCCGGCCGCCCTACTCCTCGTCCGTCTCGGACTCCCCCGCCTCGGCCTCTGCCGCCGACGACTCACCCGCGCTCGCACCCGCCTCCAGCAACCGCGACAACTGACCGCCCACGATCCGCTTGAACTTCCGCTGCTGCGGACGCGTCCGGTCCAGCACCGCGACCTCCAGCCGCTCCGCCGGAATCTCCCGCTCCCCACCATTCGTGTCCCGCGACAACGCCTGCACCGCCAGCCGCAGCGCCTCCGCCAACGTCATGTCGTCACGATGCCGCTGATCCAGATACCCGCTGATCTGCTCCGCGTTGCCCCCGACCGCAACCGAGCCGTGCTCGTCCACGATCGACCCGTCATGCGGCAATCGGTAGATCTGATCCTGCTCCGAACTCTCACCGACCTCCGCGACGACCAACTCCACCTCGTACGGCTTCTCGGCCTGACTCGAGAAAATCGTGCCCAACGTCTGCGCATACACGTTCGCCAGACCACGAGCCGTCACATCATCACGGTCATAGGTGTAACCCCGCAGATCGGCATACCGCACACCACCGATCCGCAGATTCTCGTACTCGTTGTACTTACCGGCGGCCGCAAAACCGATCCGGTCATAGATCTCACTGAACTTGTGCAGCGCACGGGACGGATTCTCACCGACGAACACGATGCCGTCGGCGAACTGCAGCACCACCAGGCTGCGACCACGCGCGATACCCTTCCGGGCGTACTCCGCCCGGTCGGCCATCGCCTGCTGAGGAGAAACATAGAACGGCGTCGACACCGGTTACCCGTCCCTTTCTGTCGAAGTCACTGGACCACCTGACAACACGAAGACCGCACCCGCCTACAGCAGCGCGGCCCGAGGACCGTCCGGCTGCTCCAGCCGCCGCTCCAGCACCGAACGCGCCAGCGCCGAGCACTCGTCCTCACCCAGCCGGCGGAAACCGTCCTCAGTGATCACAGTGATGATCGGATAGATCCGGCGCGCGACATCCGGACCACCCGTCGCCGAGTCGTCGTCAGCCGCGTCGTACAACGCCTGCACCACCAGCGTCGTCGCCTGCTCCTCGGTCAGCTCGTCGTGGAAGAGCTTCTTCATCGCACCCCGCGCGAAGATCGACCCCGACCCCGTCGTCGCGAAGTTCAACTCCTCCGACCGACCACCCGTCACGTCGTACGAGAAGATCCGACCCCTGCCCCGGTCCACGTCATAACCCGCGAACAACGGCACCACGGCCAACCCCTGCATCGCCATGCCCAGGTTCGACCGGATCATCGTCGACAACCGGTTCGCCTTGCCCTCCAGGGACAGCTGCGCACCCTCGACCTTCTCGAAGTGCTCCAGCTCCAGCTGGAACAGCTTCACCATCTCCACGGCCAGACCCGCCGTACCGGCGATACCCACCGCCGAGTACTCGTCGGCCGGGAAGACCTTCTCGACGTCCCGCTGCGCGATCATGTTCCCCATCGTCGCCCGCCGGTCACCCGCGAGGACGACACCACCGGGGAACGTGACCGCCACGATCGTGGTGCCGTGCGGCGCCTCGACGGCACCCTGCACCGGAGGCAGCTGCCGGTTGCCCGGCAGGATCTCCGGCTGGTGCTCACCGAGGAAGTCCATGAACGAAGACGACCCGGGCGTCAGGAAGGCAGCCGGTAGACGCCCGGTGCTACGAGTGTTGGCTTCCACGCGTTTCCTTCCAGGTAAGCGGCAGCCCGCCTTATGGCATCGGGCCGATCCTTCAACTGCCCCAGCGCAGCGTTGCAGCTGAAGCACAGTACGCCACGGACCCTACCCGTCTCATGACAGTGATCCACATGTGCGGCAGGAGCCGCAAGACAGATGCAGCAGACACCGCCCTGACTTGCGATCAGGGCATCACGCTCCGTCTCGGTGATGCCGTACTGACGCTTCAGGTGGCCTGCACGCCCCTCAATAGCTCGGCAAGCCTTGCAACGGGTCGACAGGCCGTCGGAGGCGGTCGCGTTGCGATGCCACTCGCTGTGAGGCTTGACTTCGCCGCAGCTCCGGCAGAGCTTGTGGCCCACGGGGACGTCAACTGTCTCCCGGACAGTCCGCCCCATGGCCTCCCGGCGGCGCCGGTAGTGGGCGGCGCTGTACTCTGCCACGCACTCCCGACACCGCACTTGAAGGCCGTCACGACGGTTCTTGTCCCGGGCGAACTCAGCCACGGACAAAGCTCGCTTGCAGCCCGTGCACCGCTTATCGCCCGGCTGTCCCGCCATCACACCCCCCTGACTTCACTTCGAAGGAGAAAAGGCCAAAGCGCCTTTATTCCCCGCCTTTTTGCACGAAGCTACGCACGAAATCCTCTGCGTTTTCCTCGAGTACGTCGTCGATCTCGTCCAATACGGAGTCCACGTCGTCGTTCAGTTTTTCCTGGCGTTCCTTGAGGTCTTCCGAGGTCTGCGCGTCCTGCGCCTGCTCCTCGACCTCCTCGGTGGAACGTGTGGCCTTCTGCTGTCCGCCACCGGTGTCCTTGGTCGCCATAACCCTCACCCCGCTCGGTTCGCCCGACACAGTTGCTCGGTCAAGATCAGACCCTACAAGGCGGGTCCGACATCGGCCCCGCACTCTCCTCAACGTACGGGGACCATCTCCATGATTCCCGGACCCGGGATTTTCCACCCTGTCCGGCGGTTTTCCGCCCTGTTCCCGCTCGGCCCGCTCACCCGCCGGACAGCACCTTGACCAGGTCGTCGGCGGTGCGGCAGCGGTCCAGGAGTTCCTTGACGTGATTACGCGTTCCGCGAAGCGGTTCCAGGGTTGGGACGCGCTGGAGCGAGTCCCGGCCCGGCAGGTCGAAGATCACCGAGTCCCAGGAGGCCGCGGCGACGTCGTCGGCGTACTGCTCCAGGCAGCGCCCCCGGAAGTAGGCGCGGGTGTCCTCGGGCGGCTTGGTGCGGGCCCTCTCGACCTCGTTCTCGTCGAGGAGCCGCTTGATGCGGCCGCGGTCCACCAGGCGGTTGTAGAGGCCCTTGGTGGGGCGTACGTCGGCGTACTGGAGGTCGACGAGATGGAGCCGGGCGGCGTCCCAGTCGACGTTGTCGCGGCGGCGGTAGCCCTCCATGAGTTCGCGTTTGGCGACCCAGTCGAGTTCGCCGGCGAGGCTCATGGGGTCGTTCTCGAGCCGGTTGAGGGTGTCCTCCCAGCGGCCGAGGACGTCCTTGGTCTGGTCGTCGGCGTCGGCTCCGTAGCGTTCCTCGACGTATTTGCGGGCCAGCTCGTAGTACTCCATCTGGAGTTGTACGGCGGTGAGTGTGCGGCCGCTGCGGAGGGTGACGAGTTGCTTGAGGCTCGGGTCGTGGGAGACCTGGTGGAGGGTGCGTACGGGCTGGTCGACGGCGAGGTCGACGGCGATGAAGCCGTCTTCGATCATGGAGAGGACCAGGGCCGTGGTGCCCAGTTTGAGGTAGGTGGAGATCTCCGAGAGGTTGGCGTCGCCGATGATGACGTGGAGGCGGCGCCATTTTTCCGCGTCGGCGTGGGGTTCGTCGCGGGTGTTGATGATGGGCCGTTTGAGTGTCGTCTCGAGGCCGACCTCGACTTCGAAGTAGTCGGCGCGCTGGCTGAGCTGGAAGCCGTGTTCGTGGCCGTCCTGGCCGATGCCGACGCGGCCTGCGCCGGTGAAGACCTGGCGGGAGACGAAGAAGGGGGTGAGGTGGCGCACGATGTCGGAGAAGGCGGTTTCGCGCTTCATCAGGTAGTTCTCGTGCGTGCCGTAGGAGGCGCCCTTGTTGTCGGTGTTGTTCTTGTAGAGGTGGATGGGCTGGGCGCCGGGGAGCTGGGCGGCTCGTTCGGCGGCTTCGGCCATGATGCGTTCGCCGGCTTTGTCCCAGAGGACGGCGTCGCGGGGGTTGGTGACTTCGGGGGCGCTGTATTCGGGGTGTGCGTGGTCGACGTAGAGGCGTGCTCCGTTGGTGAGGATGACGTTGGCGAGGCCGATGTCCTCGTCGGTGAGCTGGCTGGAGTCGGCGGCCTCGCGGGCGAGGTCGAAGCCTCGCGCGTCGCGGAGGGGGTTCTCCTCTTCGAAGTCCCAGCGGGCGCGTCGGGCCCGGTGCATCGCCGCGGCGTAGGCGTTGACGATCTGGGACGAGGTGAGCATGGCATTGGCGTTGGGGTGGCCGGGGACGGAGATGCCGTACTCCGTCTCGATGCCCATTACTCGCCGTACGGTCATGCGGCCCTCCTTGCCCGGCAGTGCCCGTGGTGGGCGCTGCTCAAGTACCGCTGGCGCTGCGTTGCGTGTGCGGTGCCCGTCCCCGCACTGCGTGACCCGGCGGTAGGGAAGAGCCTAGAACGCCTTTGCGCTGGTGGGGAGATCATTTGCGGCATTGCCTTGCTCCAGTCGGGCTCCGGAAAGCAGTCGGCTGCGGGTACCCACTGTGGGGACCCGCAGCCGCCCCGGCCTTTTACAGGTACTGACCGGTGTTTGCCACCGTGTCGATGGAGCGTCCGGTGTCCGCGCCCTGTTTTCCGGTGACGAGGGTGCGGATGTAGACGATCCGTTCGCCCTTCTTTCCGGAGATGCGGGCCCAGTCGTCGGGGTTGGTGGTGTTGGGGAGGTCTTCGTTCTCCTTGAACTCGTCCACGCAGGCTTGGAGGAGGTGGGAGACGCGGAGGCCCTTCTGGTCCTTCTCGAGGTAGTCCTTGATCGCCATTTTCTTGGCGCGGCCGACGATGTTCTCGATCATGGCGCCGGAGTTGAAGTCCTTGAAGTAGAGGACTTCCTTGTCGCCGTTGGCGTAGGTGACCTCGAGGAAGCGGTTTTCCTCGGATTCGGCATACATCTGTTCGACCGCGGTCTGGATCATGCTCTGGACGGTGGCGGTCTTGTCCTTCTCGTGCTCGGCGAGGTCGTCGGCGTGGAGCGGAAGGCGCTGGGTGAGGTATTTGCCGAAGATGTCCTTGGCCGCTTCGGCGTCCGGACGTTCGATCTTGATCTTCACGTCGAGGCGGCCGGGGCGCAGGATGGCGGGGTCGATCATGTCCTCGCGGTTGGAGGCGCCGATGACGACCACGTTCTGCAGGCCTTCCACGCCGTCGATCTCGGCGAGCAGCTGGGGGACGATGGTGTTTTCCACGTCCGAGCTGACGCCGGAGCCGCGGGTGCGGAAGAGGGATTCCATCTCGTCGAAGAAGACGATGACGGGGGTGCCCTCGCTGGCCTTTTCGCGGGCTCGCTGGAAGACGAGGCGGATCTGCCGCTCGGTTTCGCCGACGTATTTGTTGAGGAGTTCGGGGCCCTTGATGTTGAGGAAGAAGCTCTTGCCTGCGGCCTGGCCGGTCACTTCGGCGACCTTTTTGGCCAGTGAGTTGGCGACGGCCTTGGCGATGAGTGTCTTGCCGCATCCGGGGGGTCCGTAGAGCAGGACTCCCTTGGGCGGGCGGAGCTCGTGTTCCCGGAAGAGGTCGGGGTAGAGGTAGGGGAGCTCGACCGCGTCGCGGATGGCTTCGATCTGTCCGCCGAGGCCGCCGATCTGCTCGTAGCCGATGTCGGGGACTTCTTCGAGGACGAGTTCTTCGACCTCGCTCTTGGGTACGACTTCGTAGACGTAGCCGGAGCGGGGTTCGAGCAGGAGGGCGTCGCCGGGGCGGATGGTGAGTCCGCGCAGGGGTTCGGCGAGCCGTACGACCCTTTCCTCGTCGGTGTGGCCGAGTACCAGGGCGCGCTCGCCGTCCTCGAGGATTTCCTTGAGGGTGACGATGTCGCCGACGCTCTCGTACTCCATGGCCTCGACCACGTTGAGTGCTTCGTTGAGCATCACTTCCTGGCCGCGTCGGAGTTCGTCGAGCTCGACGCTGGGGCTGACGTTCACCCTGAGTTTGCGGCCGCCGGTGAAGATGTCGGCGGTGCCGTCGTCGTTGGCCTGCAGGAAGACTCCGAAGCCGGCGGGCGGCTGGGCCAGCCGGTCGACTTCCTCCTTGAGGGCCACGATCTGGTCGCGGGCCTCGCGGAGTGTGCCGGCGAGTCGTTCGTTCTGGGCGGAGACGCCGGCCAGGTTGGTCTGCAGTTCGACGATCCGCTCTTCGAGAATTCTCGTGTGTCGCGGAGATTCGGCGAGCTTGCGCCGCAGGACGGCGATCTCCTGCTCAAGGTAGGCCACCTGCCCGGCCGGGTCCTCGGACCCGCGTCCCGGGCGGATGCCGCGGTTCATGTCGTCGTCGTGGGCTGCCACGGTCCTCACCTCCTCCAAGGGGAGCTGGACGCTTCCAGACCCTACCTGGGTGGGTGTCGATTGAAACCCCTAGATCACAAAGACGGTCGGGGTGTGTCCGATCTTCACCCTTGCGCTCTCCCTCACGCCAGGGGAATACCCATCGGACGGGAGGGAAACCCCGGCGGGGGTAGGGTCGAAGTGTTCAACACCCGTCGGAGCTGGCCGGATTCCCGGGCGGCTCGGCGCCGGAGACGGTAGGAGAGATGAGCGTGCAGCAGGAGGCCGGAGTCGGCGGTGAGGCTCTGGAGGTCTGGATCGACCAGGACCTGTGTACGGGTGACGGCATCTGTGCGCAGTACGCGCCGGAGGTGTTCGAGCTGGACATCGACGGTCTGGCGTACGTCAAGGGCGCGGACGACGAGTTGTTGCAGGCGGCGGGGGCGACGGCGCCGGTGCCGTTGCCGCTTCTCACGGATGTGGTGGACTCGGCCAGGGAGTGTCCGGGCGAGTGCATTCATGTGCGTCGTGTTTCGGACAGGGCAGAGGTGTACGGCCCGGACGCAGAGTGACCAAATTGCAACGTGACGTGTACGTTGTGTGACTGGTGTCTGGTGTGTCACACCCGTTGGTCGGGGGTGGCGGCGGTCAGACGGTCCGCGCCTGTGAGGGTGTGTCCTTGATGAACGTGCCGTCCTTCCACTGCCACTTCGCATGCTCGGTGACGTCGGGGCAGCAGTTGGGCACGTCCGCCGACGAGTAGCCGAGGAGGGTGGCGCGGACGGCGCCGTCGCGGACGGTGAGCCCGGTGACCGAGTGGCGGTCCTTGGGGTCGACGAGGGTGGCGACGACGCGGGGTTCGCCGCTGTCGGTGTCGCGGGTGAGGACGTACACGCCGGTGGGCGGTGTTCCCATGCCCGCGTCGCAGCGTACGGCGGCCACGGTTTCTGGGCGGCCGTCGCCGTCGAGGTCGCCGGAGGCCTTCTTCTGTACGAGTGCGTCGACCGGGCCGCATTCCAGGGGGTAGGCGGCGGCCGACGGGTCGGGCGGGGCGCTGTGGGCGGGCGCGTTCTTCGATCCGCCGGTGGCGGGCTGTGCGGCGGTCGCGGCGTCGGGCTGCAGTACGGAGGTCAGGGCGACGACTCCGGCGACGGCCGTGGCGGTGGCGACCCAGTGGATCGGGCGGGTGTGGGTGTGGGACAGGTCCGGAACGGCGGTGTGCTGCACGAGGAGTGTCTCCTGTGAGGGCTGTGCCGGTGGGGGTGGTGGCAGGGGGTGCCCAGCATGGTGCCACACGTCACAGTGCGGGGGAACGGCGGGGTCGGTACTCGGCGGATTGCCGGGCCGGTCGTCCCGATGTTCGTCCGTCTGCCCGGTCCGTCTCCCCGGTCCGTCTCCCCGGTCCGTCGTCGGCGGGCGGCGGACGGTGGGGGTCCGACGGTGGGATTCGACGTCGGGGTACTGACGGTGGGTGGCGGCAACACGGCGTCTGTGCGTTGGCCGCGGGCGGGGGTGGTGTCAGCGGCCGGCGCCTGCTCCGGCGTTGGGGCCGTCGTAGTCCTCGCCGTAGGCGCCCTTGGCGGGGCGGCGGCGGCGCATGGGCGGCTCGACGCCGTCGGCGAGGCGGCGGGCGGTGAGGAGGAAGCCGGTGTGGCCGATCATCCGGTGGTCCGGGCGTACGGCGAGGCCCTCGACGTGCCAGTTGCGGATCATGGTCTCCCAGGAGGTCGGCTCGTTGAAGCAGCCGATCTCGCGGATGGACTCGACGGTCCGGGCGAGCTGGGTGGTGGTGGCCACGTAACAGCAGAGGATGCCGCCGGGGACGAGGGCCTTGGAGACGGCGTCCAGGCACTCCCAGGGGGCGAGCATGTCGAGGATGACGCGGTCGACCTCGGTGTCGGACAGGTTGTCCTGGAGGTCGCCGACGGTGAGCTGCCAGGCGGGGTGGGGGGCGCCGAAGTAGCGTTCCACGTTCTGCCGGGCGATGTCGGCGAAGTCCGCGCGGCGCTCGTAGGAGTGGAGCATGCCCTGGTCGCCGATGGCGCGCAGCAGGAAGCTGCTGAGGGAGCCGGAGCCGACGCCGGCCTCGACCACGCGGGCGCCGGGGAAGATGTCGGCGAAGGCGAGGATCTGTCCCGCGTCCTTCGGGTAGACGACGGCTGCCCCGCGGGGCATGGACAGGACGTAGTCGGGGAGCAGGGGGCGCAGCGCGAGGTAGGCGACGTTCCCGGTGGTGCGGACAACGCTGCCCTCGGGAGCGCCGATCAGTTCGTCGTGGGGGAAGGAACCCTTGTGGGTGTGGAAGTTCTTCCCGGCCTCGAGTGTGAACGTGTAGTGGCGGCCCTTGGGGTCGGTCAGCTGAACCTGGTCCCCGACCTTGAAGGGCCCGCGCCTGCGGGCGGCACCGGTCGGTTCGGACATGTGACCAGCCTACCGGTCCCGGGCGGGGCCGCCGACCACGCAGGTGGCCGCTGGGGTGCTCAGGAGGGGCGGGCCATGGCCTTCACGAAGGCGCGCTCGACGTCGGCGGCGGACAGGACGCCGTAGATCTCGCCGGTCTCCTCGACGACGAGGTATTCGGTGGCGGGGTTGGCGCGCAGGGCGTCGAGGAGTTCCTCGCCGGTGAGTTCGGCGGAGACGCGCATGCCGTCGGTGAGGTCCTGGGCGAGGGTGCTGACGGGGACCCACGGGCGGCGGTGTTCGGGTACGCCGACGATGGCGGCCTCGCGGACCAGGGAGACGGGCCTGCCCTCGGTGTCGACGACGACGAGGGCGCGGGCGCCGGAGGCGTTGGCGCGGCGCAATGCCTCGGAGAGGGGGGTGTCGGCGGGGACGGGTACGGCGCGTCGGGTGAGGGCGCGGGCGCGGAGTTCGGGGAGGTGTTCGCGCAGGCGGGCCATGCGGAGGCTGTTTCCGGCGCCGGTCCAGATGATGGCGGCGAGGATGGCGGCGAGCAGGGCGTCCATGACGGTGTCCATGCCGACGTCGTCCGCGGCGTCGGACCCGAGTGACTGGGTGAGCAGCGGCAGGCCGATCAGTACGGCGATGGCGAGGGCGCGGCCGACCCAGGCGGCGGCGACGGTTCCGCTCATGGGTCTGCCGGTGATCTTCCAGACGACGGCGCGGAGCATGCGGCCGCCGTCGAGGGGGAGGCCGGGGAGCAGGTTGAAGACGGCCACGATGAGGTTGGAGACCATCAGGCCGGCCAGGAGCACGCCGGGGACGCTGTCGGGTTCGACGGGGAGCAGGGCGGCGTAGAAGACGCCGGCGAGGACGAGGGAGAGCAGGGGGCCGACGAAGGCGAGGACGAATTCGCGGCCGGGGGTCTCGGCCTCCTTCTCGATCTCGGAGACGCCGCCGAAGAACTGGAGCTGGATGCGGCGGACGGGGAGTTTGAAGCGGAGGGCGGCGACGGTGTGGGCGAGTTCGTGGACGAGGACGGAGGCGTAGAAGGCGACGGCGAAGAAGAGGGAGACCAGGTAGCGGGCGGCGCCCAGTTCGGGCAGTACGCGGTCGAGCTGGCCGCCGAAGACCCAGGTGATGAGGGCGGCGACCAGGAACCAGCTGGGGGCGACGTAGACGGGTACGCCGAAGGGCCTGCCCATGAGCAGTCCGCCGCCGGGTTCCGGCCGGCGTTGCGGTGGCCGTCCGGGGCCGCCTTCGCCGCCGGTGTGGGCCTCGGTGCGGTGGCGTGGGCCGGCGGCGTGGTGGGCGGGGCGCCGGTGTTCCGCGGGGGCGTCGGC
>NZ_JACBYP010000063.1 GCF_018982965.1 Streptomyces mayonensis
CCCACCCGCCACCCCGGGAGCGAGGTGCACATCACCGGGGCCGGCCGGGCCACCCTCGCCGCCCCCGCGCCCCTGCCCCGGCCGACCCCCGAACAGCCCCCGCACCGCCGCCCCAACGCCCACTGATCCGGCCGGGCGGTGCACATCCGCCCGGCCGGCGCCTTCCCGAGCGCGCGCCGGTGGGGCGCGGGTTAACGTGACCTTGTTTCCGACTCTTGACTCTCCGGCTCTCCGACTTGCCGACCTCTCCGGCCCGCCGCCTCCCCGGCCCTCCGGCTCCCGCGCCTGGCCCGGGCCTCGGAACCCGGATCCCGGGCTCCGGCCACGGGCGGCAGGAGCCGAGGACCGAGCGGCCCGCGCGGAGCGGGGTGAGGGGTTGCACGATGGCCGACGGCGCGGACGCCCTGCTCGTCGGCGGCCGGCGGAACGAACCGACGGCGACGTCCGGCAGCACGGGCCGCCTGCGCGCCACCGGTCCGCTCGCGGCGGTGGCCGCCGCCTTCGTCCTCGCCCAACTCCTCCTCGTACCACTCTCGATGGGCCTCGGCTGGGACGAGACGGTGTACGTCAGCCAGGTCACCACCCACCACCCCGCCGCCTTCTTCAGCGCACCGCGCGCCCGCGGCGTCTCCCTGCTGGTGGCGCCCGTCGCCTCCTGGTCGGCCTCCACCGAACTGCTGCGCCTCTACCTCGCCGTACTGTCGGGACTCGGCCTGTATCTCGCGCTGCGCGCCTGGCAGGGCCTGCTGCCCGTCCGGGTCCTGGCCACCGCCGGAGGCTTCTTCGCCACCCTGTGGGTGACCCTCTTCTACGGTCCGCAGGCCATGCCCAACTACTGGGTCGCGATCGGCGCCCTGATCTGCGTGGGCTGCTTCCTGCGCGCCCTGCGGACGCGCCCCGGCCGGCGGGCGCTGTGGGGCGTGGCGGCGGGGGCCGCGCTGATGGCGCTGATGCGGCCCACCGACGCGGTCTGGGTGGCCCTGCCCCTGCTCGTCCTCGCCCCCGTACGCCGCCACTGGCCGCTGCTGGTCGCCCTCGCGGGAGGGCTGGCGGCCGGGGGAGCCGAGTGGGTGATCGAGGCCCACGCCTGGTACGGCGGCCTCGGCGAGCGCCTTGCCCGCGCCTCCGAGATCCAGGGCGGCCTCGGCTGGAACCTCGCCGTCGACGACCAGATGCGCAGCCTGGGCGGACGGGGGCTGTGCCGCCCGTGCACCGGGGCGATGCCGCACCCGGTGGTCACTCTCTGGTGGCTCGTCCTGCCCGTCGCCGCGAGCCTCGGAGTGGTCGTCGCGGTCCGGGCCCGGCGGGCCGCCTGTGCGGCGGTCCCCTTCGCGTGCGCCGTGACGGCCGCGGTGCCCTACCTCTTCATGATCGGCTATGCCGCGCCCCGCTTCCTGCAGCCCGTCTACGCCCTGCTCGCCGTCCCGGTCGCCGTCGCCCTGTGTCACCTCTTCCGCCTGGTCGGGGCGGTACGCGGCCGCCGGCGACCGGCCGTCGCGACGCTGATCGCGCTCGTGCTGGCCGGGCACCTGGCGGTCCAGTTCACCGTCCTGGCGGCCACCGCCGGCCGCACCGTCGACGACCGCCGGGACTGGACCCGCGTCGCCACCGAACTGCACCGGCTCGGCGTCCGCCCGCCCTGCCTGGTCACCGGGCACGAGTCCATCCCGATCGGCTACTACGCCGGCTGCTCCTCCGGGGCGACGGGCGGCAACAACGCGAACACCACCGCTGCCCAGATCGTGTCCACCGCCCGCCGCGTCCCGGTCGCCGACATCACCGGGCCGGACGGCACCCCGCCGGGCTTCGCCCGCGACTGGCGGCCGTACCGCATCACCGACCTGGAGATCCGCGTCGCACCCGCGGGATAGAGATGCCGCACCCGCGGGTTAGAGATCACGTATCTGGAAACGCGAACCGGACAGGGGGACGAGAGAGCCGACGCGAGCGCGAGAGGGAGGCAGCGATGGGCACGGACCCGATGGCCGACGACGCCTACCAGCCCACCGGTACCAACGAGGAGCAGGAGGACGCCGCGCCCCTCGACCTCCAGGACGCCGTCGACGAGCGGACCTACGACGACACCCTCGACGAGGGCTACTCCCCGCCGGAGAAGCCCCTCGGCGTGGACAAGCACGGCACCACGGCCGCCGAGCAGCACGAGGGCGAGACCCTGGACGAACGCCTCGCCGAGGAGAACCCCGACGTCACGGCACCCGACGGCGACGGTGTCGGCGACGAGCCCGACGGCGAGGGCGAACCCGTCGACCCGGAGGCGGGCACCGACCGCGCCGGCCGGCTGGTCGCCCCCGACGAGGGAGCGCACACCGACACGACCAAGGAGACCGTCGCGGAGGACGTCGGCATCGACGGCGGAGCCGCCGGTGCCGAGGAGGCCGCCGTGCACGTCGTGGAGGACGAGACGGAACTGCCGGACCCCCGGAACGGGTGACACCGGGACGACCGGCGGCCGAGGACCGGCGGTCGGCACCCCGCAGCACGGCAGCACGGCACACGGCACCGAGGCAGCGAACCGGATCCGAGGAGCACTGATCATGTCGACGTCACAGCCCGACGCCCCCCTCCCGTCCGACGGGTCGTCCGACGCCCGCGCGGGGGACGACCGCGCCACCCCGGACGACCTGCTCCATGCCCGTACCGGCACGGACGTGTCCCCCGAGGACCTGGTCCTGGCGGCCGGCCGGGACGTCACCCCCGACAACCTCGCATGGGCCAGGCGCAGACTGGCCGAGGACGGCCCCGCGGCCCTGGACAAATTGCTGCCCTGACCGCTGGGGGTGAACGGGTGGACTCCCGGACGGCACGTGCGCAGGAACGTCAACGCCCCGCCGGGGGCACGGGACGCAGGACGAGCATCGTGACGTCGTCCTGCACGTCCGGGCAGAACCGTACGAGATCCGCCCAGACCCGTGCCGGGAGCCCGCCGGTCTCCTCCTGCGCGAAGGCGGCCAGCCGCTCCGCCAGCGGATAGAACGCGCCGTCGGCGTCCCTGGCCTCGACCACCCCGTCGGACGCCAGGAAGAGCCGGTTGCCGGGGCGCAGCTCCACCGTGCACGCCTCGATCGCACCGGTGTCCGCCAGCCCGAGGCCCAGCGGCGTCCACGGCGCGACCTCCACCTCGGCCGCCCTGCCCGCCCGCAGCAGCAGGGGCGGCGGGTTGCCGCAGACGACTACACGTACCTCACGGGCGCCTGCGGAGAACTCCAGCAGCGCCGCTGTCGCGAACAGCTCGGCATGCCGGGCGTCGGCCGAGTCCACCAGGAGCCTGCGGTCCAGCCGCCCCGCCACCGACGCGAGGTCCGGCAGGTCGAGGACCGCCTCCCGGAACGCCCCCAGCAGCGAGGCCACCGTCGACACCGCCGACAGACCGTGCCCCTGCACGTCCCCCATGACGACCCGTACGCCGTAGGGACCGTCCCGCACGTCGAAGAAGTCGCCGCCGACCAGGGTCCCGCGCTGTGCCGCCCGGTACAGCCCGGCGCAGCGCACCGCCCCGACCCGCTCGGGCAGCGGGGGCACGACCGCCCGCTGCGCCGCCTCGGCGACCGTCCGCTCCAGCCCGAGCTGGGCGTCGCGACGGCTGCGCACGAAGGACACGAAGACGCTGAGCACGGCGACGAAGATCAGCGTCAGCAGGTCGGCGTCGCCCGGCCGGTCCAGCCCGAAGACCGGGACGGTCAGCAGCGCGACCACGGCACCGCACAGCACGGCCGTGGCCAGGGGGCCGTAGGACAGGACGGCCAGTGGCGGGATGGCGCCCAGCAGGAAGCCGATGTCGAGCCGGTCGTCGCTGACGAGCGTGGCCACGAGGATCGCCGCGGTGAGCGCCACAGGCAGCACCCGTACCCAGCGGGGCGGCGGAGCCCCCGTCAGCCAGCTCCGCCGGTCCTCGCCCAGATGCAGCAGCGAGCCGGACACCTTGCGCACACGTCCACGCTCCTACGCCGCCCCGCGCCCCGCACGCCGAACCGGTCGCGCGGGGCGGAACACGCACACGCGATCTAGAACGCGCCGAGCGTCAGCCGGAACCCGGTGGGCGCCGTGTCCTGGATGTAGGACGCGAAGTCGGCCACGTCGTCGAAGGCGAAGCCGTACGCCCTGCCGTCCTCGGTGGCCGCGTGCACGGCCTTCGCGTAGTGGTTGGTCAGGTCGGTCCCATAGAAGGACGCCGGGTCGGTCGTGGGCTGCTCGGCGCTGGAGACCAGCGTGGAGCGGTTGAAGCCCGCGCCGAGGACCGCGGCGACGGGGCCGGTCGTGCCGTCGTTGGGCGCGGCGAGGTTGCCGTCGCAGAACAGCACGTCCCGGGTGGACGGCTTGGCGAAGGAGACCTGGGCGGGCCCGTCGAAGGTCAGCCGGTCGCCGCGCACCCGGCCGGTGAAGGTGCCGGCGTTGGTGGTGATCCTGAGATCCTTGCCGGTGTAGGTGCTCCACACCTCGTCGATGTACGGCGCCAGGTAGTCCTTGGGGAACAGCCCCGCGTCCAGGCCGTGCCCGGGCGCGATCACCCGGGTGTCGTCCACGACCAGCGGGGCGAACTCCTCGACCTTGCGCAGCGCGTCGAAGACGGCGGCCCGGCCGCCCGCACGGATGGTGCCGGTCGTCTGGTCCTCGGAGCCGGTCAGGCGGATGCCCAGCGGCACGCTGAACATGTCGACCATGGTGGTGTTGCAGAACATGCCGGAGGAGTTGTACGTGAACTCCGCGCAGTCGTGCAGCACCCCGTAGTTGGGGTCCGACTCGACCCAGCCCGCCGGGTACTGCAGCGCCGCGTTGCCCGCGCCGTCCGCGACGACCTTGAACTTCAGCTTCTCGCCGAGGGACACGTAGATCCGGCCGGAGAGGTACGGCAGGTTCAGCTTGGTGTCGCCGCTGCCCGCGAGGCTGATGGCGTAGTCGGTGAAACCGTCGGCTCCGTTGTCGGAGAGGGCCACCGGGGCGACGGTGCCGTCGGGGGTGACCCGCACCTGTGTGCCGTCCTGGTTGCCCACGATGTAGACGTGGACGTCCGCGTTGCCGAAGGAACCGGTGTTGTTGACGATCGTCAGCGGCAAGGCACCGGCAGCCTTGGTCCCGGAGCCGGAGTCGTCCGAACCGACGCCCGCGAGCGCGTGCGGGGCGACGACGGCGGCGACCGGAGCGGCCACCACCATGCCGCCGAGGGCGACGAGCAGCTTGCGGCGGCCGAGCGGGCGCTGGTGACGAGGGGTCATGTGGGGAGTCTCCAAATGATCGGGGCATGACAGGGCAGAGCAGAACTCGGGAGGGGACCCTGAGAGCGCTCTCACGCCGTGCGGCGATCGTACGCAGCGGGGGTGCCCCGGCCAACCGCCACCAACCACCGCCAAACCCGTTGTACCAGCTGGGACTTGGGGTCACGGGCACTGGCCGGGGCACGCTTAACCGGTGTTTAAGGCGTGCTTAATCCGAGCCGCGCGGTCTCACCTCAACGGCCACGCTGACCGGCCCGCACACCGTGCCAGGTGCGTCGGCCGGACAGCCGGCACCGGACCGTACGCCCCGATCAGCAGCATGAGGGCGGGGACGGTTTGGCGGAGGTACTCGCCGAAGCGAGAGCCACGACGGATGACACGGTCGTCACCACGACTTGACGCGGCGTCATGCTGGTCGACTTGAGCATGTCCAGGCGCGGCGCCGCTCCCGGATGTTGTCGCAGCACTCGGTGTCTTCAACACCGTCCTGCTCGACGTACTGCTAGGCATGCGCCGTCGGGCGTGGTCGGAACTCGCTGAAGTGGGCGTCGGTCCTGTTTACGTCACGGCTCCCGAAGCGGGGTGTGGGCCGACAGGATGGTGGTGCGGTACTGGCTGGGCGGCACTCCCACCGCTGCGCGGAAGGCGCGGCTGAAGTCGGTGAGGCGGGGGAAGCCCCATCGGGCGGCGATGGCCTCGATGGTCAGGTGATGCAGCTCTGGGTCGGCCAGGTCGCGTCGGCATCGGTCCAGGCGCTGGCGTTTGATGTAGGCATTCACCGAGGTGCCGTGGAGCTGGAAGATCCGGTGCAGATAGCGCAGGGAGATCTGGTGGGCTGCGGCGATGGTGGCGGGCCGAAGTTCGGGGGCGGGCAGATGCTGGTTGATGAACGCGGTGATGCGCAGGAACAGCACGCGCTGCGGCGACTGGACCGGCAGAGTCATCTCGTCGTCGAGGTGGTGTCCCAGCACGGCGGTCGCCAGATCGACCGCGGTGTGCCCCAGTCGTGCGGCATCACGCGGAGTGCATTGGAGATGTTCCTCGATCAGGGAGTTCAGGAACTGCGCGTAGAGACGTCCGACGCCCTGTGTACCCGACAACGGCTCCGCCAGGAGGCGCGTGACCTTCTGCTCCGGCAGGGGCAGCATCCACTTCGGGAACTGCAGGACGATCGCCTCGGGGTCGGCCTGATCGGTGTATGTCACGGCATCGAAGGGGCGTGAGCTGTCGTAGAAGACCAGTTGCCCGGGGCCGAGGAGCGTGCGGGTGCGGTTCTGTTCGATGCCTTGGTGGCCGCGGCGGATCAAGGCCATCTGGTAGTGCTCGGGGTCCGACTGCCGGATCAATTTCGGTGTCCGCTGTGAGAACAGCGGGGTGTATGACATCACGGACATGTGCGGGGCCCCCAGAGGCATGGCCTGCAGCCCCGCCCGGCACTCGGCGGGGTTCAGGAACTTGATCCTCGTGGTGATCAGCGCGCGGGCCGTGAGTTCCGCCCAAGCCTCAGCCCGGTCGCCGACGGGCAACTGAGCACTGTCGAACACGTCTTCCAGGAGAGTCCCCATCGGGGCTAAGCGTCTCTCGCGCGCCGTCCGTCGCGGGAGTGCACAATGCGCCAACAACAGTGCACGGACCGCTCACGACAGCAGCCAGTACGACGGGCAGCCTGGACGAAGAACGTCGCGAGACCTGGTGAGCACGGCTTGCGATCGCCCTGAGTACGTGTCGCTGAGCTCCACGGAAGACGACGCGGGACCCGCGCGACTTCCGACACCAGGCCGTGCTCACTACAAGTCCAGCAACCATGCATCGAAAGGCGCTCCAATGAAACGAGTACTGGCCAGTGCGTTCGCCACCGTGGCCCTGGCAGGGGCCGGCCTGGCGACCTCCGCGTCGAGCGTGTCGGCGGCTCCCCAGGATGCGACCGCGCTGTCGTGCCGCGTGGTGTTCGACGACGGGAACACAGCGGGCGTCAGTTGTACGGGCGGAGCCTTCGTGGCTGCGGCGAAGTGCGCGAACGGACGCACTGCCCAAGGCGCGCTCGCGGCTTCCGGCACCACTTCGTACGCCTACTGCACTTCTCTCAACTCACGTCTGGCTACGCCTCGCGATATTCGCGGAATCGCCTGGAACGGTTGAGAACCCCGCCGAAGTGGTGGCCTTGCCTTGCCGTGCGTGGGTCCGGCCCGCGCACGGCAAGGAGTGCGGGCCGACCATGACGCGGGTCTACGGCGAAGGCTTACGGCAGACCTCCATGCCGGCACCTTGGTCGACTGGCGGCTTCATCCATGACTCCATAAGGGGGAAACACGTGTCACGCACAGTCAGGACGAGTTCGGGGACTTGTCATCTCGTCGTGGCCACCGCGCTCGTCTCGGCCCTGCTGGGAGGTGCGGCCGCGGCAGGAACGGGAGCGGCGTCGGCAGCCGAGAAGGCGGTGAGCTCCCCGTCGTCGGCCGAGGCCGTCCACTACTGCGGATACGACGACCGCAGGACCCCGCCCACCATCGCCCGCGGTTCCAAGGGCGACACCGTGCGCGAGGCCCAGTGCCTGCTGACGGACTGGGACTACTACCTCGGCCCGACCGGGGTCGATGGCGACTTCGGCCACTACACCGAAAGGGCCGTCGAGCAGTTCCAGGACGACTTCGGCGTGGCCGGAGGCGTCGACGGCATCGTCGGACCCAAGACCTGGGACGCGCTACGCACCTACTCCGCCCATAAAGGGGCCCGGCTAGTAGTGCTTCACTGCGGTTTCCTGGTTTGCCCGGCACGTTCGTCGGCGGACCGCCGTTTGCAGTGGCTGCGTCGGGCGGTTGCCTGGTGGCGCCTGTGCCAGAGCGGACACCTGCGGCGCGGACGGCTTCCGCGCTTCGGTTCTGCCGGTCGTTGTGGTCCATGTGCGGGATCTTGAGGCCACGAGCAGCCCGTGGCACGCTCATGCCGCATGATCGATGAATTCGCGAAGGACAGCCTGCACGGAAGACTGCGGCGGGACCGCATGGCGCTGCTGTGGAAACTCGACGGCCTGTCCGAGTACGACGCCCGCCGGCCTTTGACAGTGACCGGGACCAACCTCCTCGGCCTGGTCAAGCACGTGGCCGGCGTCGAGGCCAGGTACTTCGGCGAGGTCTTCGACCGGCCGTCCCCGCAACCGCTGCCCCGGTGGCAGGACCACGACGGCAGCGATCTGTGGGCGGCTGCGGACGAAACACGCGATCAGATCATCGAGTTCTACCGGCGCACGTGGGAACACTCGGACGCGACGATCGACGAGCTTGCCCTCGATGCGCCCGGCCGCGTGCCCTGGTGGCCGGAGCCGTATGCCGACACGAACCTGTTCGCCATCCTGGTCCACGTCCTCGGCGAGACCAACCGGCATGCCGGGCACGCCGACATCCTGCGCGAAGGCGTCGACGGCCGAACCGGGATGCGCCCCGAACACGAAATGCGGATCGACGAGGACGCCCGCACCGCCTACTGCGCGAAGATCGAGCAGGCCGCCAGATCGGCCGCATCAGTCAGGGCACAGAAGGCTGTTCCACGTGGCTGGATGTCCGAGCGGAATGGTGCCGGCGGCCGTGAGCGCTGATCTGTCGATGCGCCTTGTTCCTGGTGAACTCCGGAAGCCGGTCTCCTTGTTACTGCCGTCGTTCGCGCTCGACCGTCGCGCTCAGGGGCGCTCCGGCAGGATGTGCTCGGCCTCGGCGAGGATCTCGGTGATGCGCAGGCCGAACGCGGCGTCGCACGGGTGCGGACGCCCGCCGCCCGCTGCGGCCAGCAGTGCGTCCGCGGCCCGTTGCAGCGCGGGCACCGCGCCCTGTGCCGCGTCCGGGAGGAGCGTTACCCCCGACCGGCCCCGCAGTTCCACCGCCGTACCCGCCGCGGCGGGCGGTGCCGTGAGGCTGAGCGTGAGCGTGCTGGACGCTCCGCCGGCGTGGTCGAGTGCCAGGTGGACGGTGTCCCCGGGGCCCGGGGCAGCCGCCGTCACCCGCAGGGCGTCGCCCAGGACGGGCAGGAGGACGGACAGGGCGTGCGGCCCCACGTCCCACAGGGCGCCCTTCTCGCGCCGCCACGGTGAGTCGGCGAACGGGCTGCCGTCGCCGCCGAACACGGACCCGAGCCACTGTGCCCGAGCGGTGAACCAGCCGTCCCCCGCGGCCTGTTCGGCGATCCACGCCTCGGTCTCCGGCTGGAAGCGTGCGGTGAAGAAGACCACGGAGGCCACGCCCGCCGCCCGCGTCGCCTCGAGGACCGCACGCCCCTGCGCCACGGTCGTCGCCAGCGGTTTGTCGAGCAGCAGGTGGCAGCCGGCCCGCGCGGCCCGCACCGCCCACTCCGCCTGTACGCCGGGCGGCAGCGCGACGGCGACGGCCTCCACGTCGGCGAGCAGGGCGTCGGCGTCGTCGTAGGCGCGTGTGCCGTGCCGCTCCGCCAGTGCCTTCGCGGCCTCGGGGCGGCGACCCCACACCCCGACGAAGTCCAGCCCGTCGTGACCGGCCAGGGCCGGGGCGTGTGCCATGTCCGCCCAGGGGCCGGTGCCGAGCAGTCCGATACGCATGCCGCCGCCTCTCCACGGTGCCGGACCCGGCGGGACCGGCCGACGTCCCCGCCCCGGCGGCGAGATGCCGGCGGGGCGACGCCGAGCGTGCCACACCGAGGGGGTGGCACGGCAAGACCGCGACGCCGGACGGCGCGGTGCCGGCGCCCTCCCTCGTGCCCGCGGCTCTCCGTCGTGCCGGTCTCCGTCTCTGCGCCCGTACCCTTCTGCATGCCGGCGCGGCGAAACCGGCCCGGCGGGGTGTCGAAAAGACCGGTGCACGACCCTGGGGACCGACCGGACGGTATGCCATCCTTCGGGGCAGGACGAGTCAGGGGGCAGGCCCGGCGCGGGCGGGACGGTCCGCCGCGGGGCGCCTCCGCAAGCCCTGCCCCGGGGAGGACCGCGATGCAGCACGCCGTACGGTCACGAGCAGCGATCCGCACCGGGCTGACGCCCGTGCCGCGGCCGCGGACACCCGGCGTCACGTCGTTGATCGACGCGGACGCCCTGCGCGTACTCCACCGGGCGGCCCGCTGCCTGCTCGACGACCTGCCCGACCTCACCGACCGGCTGGTCGCCCTGTTGGACGAGCAGGAACCGGCGTACCGCCAGGCCCTCACGAAGGACCCCTCCGCGACCTGGCAGGAGGCCCACCGCTCGCTGCGGCACAGCGTGACCTCGCTGCTGGACCCGCGTGGTGCGCGGGAAGCCGCCCTGCGCTGTTCGTGGCGGATCGGTGCCGTCCGCGCCGAGCAGGGCCTCCCGCTGGACGCGCTGCTGCACGCCTTCCGTCTCGGCGGTTCCCTGGTGTGGCAGCGGCTGGTCGAGGAGACCGCCAGGGCCGCCCCCGAGGACGTACGCCTGCTCGTGCACGTGGCGGCCGACGTGTGGAACTTCGTCGACGAGCACTGCACGCTCGTCGCGGACGCCTACCGCCAGACCGAGTGGCGGATCGGACGCCGCCGGGAGAACCGGGCCCGGGTACTGGCGGCGGGCCTGCTCGACGGCACCGGCCGCATCGCCGACCTGCCCGAGGCCGCCCGGGCGCTGGACCTGCCGGAGCAGGGCCGGTACATGGTGGTCGCCGTCGCCGGAGGGCCTCCCGGCCACCCCGCAGAGGGCCGCCCTTCCGCGGGGCGTCCCGACGCGGGTCGCCCTGCCGTCGGCCGGCCCGCCGCAGGCCGCGCCGCCGCGGTGCCCTCCGGCAGCCGCGTCCACTGGCACGCCGGTCCCGACGTCGACTACGGCATCGTCCTCGTCACCGCCGACGGCGGCCTGCCGGACCCGAACGATCCGGTGTCCGAACCGCGCGCCTCCCTCCCCGGCCTCCGGATCGGCGTCGGCAGCCCGGTCGACGGGCTGGCCGCCGTCGGCGACGCGCGCAGGCTCGCGGACACCGCCCTGGAGATCTGCCCCGAGGCCGGCGGCACGGTGCGGCTGGCCGACCAGCTCCCCGCCGCCCTGGTCGTCTCCAGCCCGGGGCTCGGCCGGGCCCTCGCGGACCGCGTCCTCGGCCCGCTGCTCCGCCTGGAGCCCGCCGACCGCGAGGTCCTGCTGGACACCCTGACGACGTGGCTCGACTGCGACGGATCCGCCCAGCGGGCGGGTGAACGCCTCTACTGCCACCGCAACACCGTCCTCAACCGCCTCCGCCGCTGCGAGCAGCTCACCGGCCGTTCCCTGTCCCGCCCGGCCGACGTCGTCGAGATCAGCCTCTCCTTGACCACCCGCCGCGTCCTGCGCGACTGACCTCCTCCCGGTTCCCCACACCACGCCGGTTCCCCACACCACGCCGGGTCCCCGCTCCGCCCGAACCACCGAAGCCCCAGCCCCTCGGACCGTCCACCGCTGGGCATCCGCACAGACTCGTCGCCCCCGGACTGGGACGCCGCAGCGACCCGGCCCCGACGCCCTGTACGGCCGCTCCCGCCCGTGCTGTCGTGAGCTCCCCCTCACCCGTCACCGTGCCCTTCCGGCCGGTCCCAAGGAGCCGCGATGCCCGCAGTGCCACCGGACGGCGCGCCCGCACTGCACGTCGAGAGCCTCGACGTGACGTACGGGCGTGCGCTGTCCGCCCTCCGCTCCGTGTCCCTGAGCGTCCCGTCCGGCGCCGTCGTCGCACTGCTCGGTGCCAACGGCGCCGGCAAGACGACCCTGCTGCGAGCCGTCTCGGGCACCCTGCGCCTGCACCGGGGAGCGATCACGGCCGGCAGCGTCCGCTACGGCGACACGGTCCTCGACGGCCGGGACCCGGTCGCCGCTGTACGCGCCGGAGTCGTCCAGGTACCCGAAGGCAGGCGGGTGTTCGCCGGTCTCACCGTCGACGAGAACCTGCGGGCCGGCGCGCTCGGCCCGCACCGCCGGACCCCGGACCGGGCGCACGAGGCCCGGGAGCGGGTCCTCACCCTCTTCCCGAGGCTGGCCGAGCGCACCCGCCAGCCGGCCGGCCTGCTGTCCGGCGGCGAGCAGCAGATGCTGGCCATCGGCCGCGCCCTGATGGCCGCGCCCCGCCTGCTCCTGCTGGACGAACCCTCCCTCGGCCTCGCCCCGATGATGGTGGACCGCATCGCCGGGGTCGTCCGCGAGATCAACGCCCAGGGCACCGCCGTACTGCTCGTCGAACAGAACGCCGGCATGGCGCTCTCCCTCGCCGAACACGCCCACGTCCTCGAGGTCGGTGAGCTCCGCCTCTCCGGCGACGCCGCCGAACTGGCGCGGACGGACGCCGTACGGCGCCTCTACCTGGGGGAGACCGCCGACGACGCCGACGCGAGGGGTGCCGCGTGAGCGCCCCCGCCCCCGCCCCCGCCGCCGCGCCGCCCGCGCTCGAAGTCCGGGGCGTGAGTGTGCGCTTCGCCGGACTCCTCGCCCTCGACGACGTCTCCTTCACCGTCGCCCCCGGCACCGTGCACGCCGTCATCGGCCCCAACGGCGCCGGCAAGTCCACCTGTTTCAACGTCCTGTCGGGCCTGTACCGGCCCACCGCCGGCACCGTGCGGCTCGGTGCCGCCCGGCTGACCCGGCTCGCCCCGCACCGGATCGCCACGCTCGGCGTGGCCCGCACCTTCCAGAACATCGTCACCACCGGTGGCACCGTCGCCGACAACCTCATGCTCGGCCGGCACGCCCTGTCCCGGGCCGGGTTCACCGCCACCGCCCTGCGCCTGCCGAGTGCCGTACGGGAACAGCGCGCACACCTCGCCAGGGCCCGCGAGATCGCCGAACTCACGGGACTGGGCAACCACTTCGACACGCCCGTAACCCTGCTGCCCTACGGCGACCGCAAACGCGTCGAACTCGCCCGCGCCCTCTGTCTGGAGCCCCGTGTCCTGCTGCTCGACGAACCCGTGGCCGGCATGAACGCCGCCGAACGAGCCCGCACGGCCGAGGTCGTCCGGGACGTCCGCGCCCGACTCGGCCTGTCCGTCGTGCTGGTCGAGCACGACATGGGCCTGGTCATGCGCCTCGCCGACGAGGTCACCGTCCTCGACTTCGGCCGCGTCGTCGCCCACGGCACCCCCGACGAGGTCCGGCGCGACCCCGAGGTGCTGCGCGCCTACCTCGGCACCGGTACGGGAACCGCCACCGCCACCACCGCCGTGACGAAGGAGGACGCGACGTGAGCGGCTTCCTCGACAACCTTCTGAACGGTCTCGCCCTCGGCGCGGTCTACGCGCTGATCGCCCTCGGCTTCGTCACCATCTTCAAGGCGTCGGGCGTACTGAACTTCGCCCACGGCTCCCTGCTGCTGCTCGGCGGCTACCTCGTCGCCGTCCTCCACGACGACCTCGGCTTCGCCGGAGCGCTGGCCCTCGCGGTCCTCGCGACGGGCGCCGTCGCCGGGCTCCTCGACCGGCTGGTGCTGCAGCGGGTCGGGGGCCACGACCCGCACGCCGCCCATGTGCAGACCATCGTCACCATCGGCATCGACATCGTCCTGGTCACCGACCTCGCCCGCCGTGTCGGCGGCGACCTGCTGCCACTCGGCGACCCGTGGGGCGACGCCGTGTCGGACCTGGGCCCCGTGACCGTCGCCGACAGCCGGCTCGCCGCGATCCTGGTCTCCGCCGCGGCCATCGGCGGCGCCTTCGCGCTGTTCCGGTTCACCGCCTGGGGCCTGTCGCTGCGGGCGGCCGCCGAGGACGCCGAGGCCGCCGCCCTGATGGGCGTACGGCTGACCCGGGTACGCACCGCCGCCTGGTGCCTGGCAGGCGGCCTCGCCGCGCTCGCCGCGGTCTTCCTGGTCGCGTTCCCGGCGCCGGGACTGGAGCGCACCACCGGCCAGATCGCCCTCAAGGCCTTCCCGGCCGCCATCCTCGGCGGCATGGCGTCCCCCGTCGGCGCCCTGGTGGGCAGTCTGCTCATCGGCCTCACCGAGGCCTTCGTCGCCGGGTACCAGTCCGACCTGCACGTCCTCGGCGAGGGCTTCGGCGACGTCGCGCCGTACGCCGTGATGGTGCTGGTCCTCCTGGTGCGCCCCGCCGGGCTCTTCGCGGCGAGGGGAGCGGCCCGTGTCTGACCTCAGGTCCCTCGTCCGCCGCCGCGGCAGCCTCCTGCTGTCCGCCCTCCTGCTGTGCGCCCTGCCCTTCTACCTGGACGCATTCTGGCTGCGCATCGGCCTGTTCTCCATGGCCGCGGCCATCGGCGCCGTCGGCCTCGGCCTGCTCAGCGGCACCGCGGGACAACTCTCCCTCGGGCACGCCTTCTTCCTCGCCACCGGCGCCTACGGCTACGTGTGGCTGGCCGGCGAACCCGGCCCCGGCCTGCCGCCCGCCGTCGCAGCGGTCCTCGCGGTCCTGCTCGCCGGGGCCGCGGGCGGTCTCTTCAGTCCCGTCGCCGGACGCGTGAAGGGCATCTACCTCGGCGTGGCGACCCTCGCCCTCGTCTTCCTCGGCCACCACGTGCTGCTCACCGCGGACTCCGTCACCGGAGGCTTCAACGGACGCTCGGTGCCGCCGCTGGAGGCGGGCGGTTTCGCCTTCGCCGACTCCGGCCCCCGACTGACCGTCCTGGGCGTGCCGTTCGGCGCCGAGGAACGGCTCTGGTACCTGGGCCTGGCGCTGTTCGCGCTCACCTGTTTCACCGCGCGGGGTCTGCTGCGCGGACGCCCCGGGCGGGCCCTGGCGGCGCTGCGCGACAGCGAGACCGCGGCCTCCGTGATGGGCGTGCACGTCGCCCGGTACCGCTCGGCGGCGTTCGTCGTCTCCTCGATGTACGCGGGCCTCGCCGGTGTGCTGCTCGCGCTCTCCTTCCGCCGCGTCGTGCCCGACTACTTCTCCCTCGCCCTCTCCGTCGACTACCTCGCCATGATCGTCATCGGCGGCCTCGGATCGGTGGCCGGCGCCAGTGCCGGCGCCGTCTTCGTCACCGCGCTGCCGCTGCTGATGACGCGCTACGCCGACCAGTTGCCCCTGGTGGCGACGCCGGGTTCGGGTGACGGCGCCATCGGCCCGACCGAGGCATCCCGCTACCTCTACGGCGCCGCGATCGTGGTGATCCTGCTCCGCGCCCCCGACGGACTGAGCGGACTGGCCGGCCGGGCCCGGGCCCGCCTGCGCCGCAGACCGCCCGTCACGGGCCCGCCCGGCGCCGCGTCCGATTCCGAAAGTTCCGAAGAGTCCGGCGCTTCCGGCGCTTCCGGCGCCTCCGACGACTCCGACGACTCCGATCCCTCCGCACGAGCCAAGGAGCACACCCCGTGAACGTCACGCACCCAAGTCCCCGCACCACCCGGCGTTCCACCCCTTCCGCCCGGTCCGCCCGTTCCGTCCGGACCGCCGCGCTGGCCGCGGCGCTGGCCGCCGTGCTGCTCGCGGGCGCCGCCTGCAGCTCCAAGGCGGACGGCGGGAGCACCGACGACGCCGCCGACGGCGTCAAGTCCGGTCCCGGAGTCAGCGACGGGACCGTCAGACTGGGCGCCCTGACCGACCTCACCGGGCCCTATGCCACCCTCGGCAAGAGCATCGTGCAGGCCCAGCAGATGTGGGCGGACGAGACCAACGCCGCGGGCGGCGTCTGCGGGCGCGACGTCGAGATCGTCGTCAAGGACCACGGCTACGACGTACAGAAGGCGGTCACCGCGTACGCCGACATCGCCCCGGACGTCGTCGCGCTGCCCCAGGTCATCGGGTCGCCGGTGGTCGCCGCCCTGCTCGACGACATCGAGCGGGACCACATGCTGACCTTCCCGCAGGCCTGGGCCGCCTCCCTGCTCGGCATGGACCCGGTACAGGTCCTTGGCACCACCTACGACCTCGACATGATCGCCGCCGTGGACTTCCTGACCCGCACTGGGAAGATCGCCGAGGGCGACACGATCGGTCACGTGTACTTCGAGGGGGACTACGGCGCCAACGCGCTGGAGGGCTCGGAGTGGGCCGCCGAGCAGGCCGGGGCCAAGGTGCTGGGGCAGAAGATCAAGGCCACCGACACCGACCTGACCGCGCAGGTCTCCGCGCTGAGCAAGGCCGGAGCGAAGGCCGTTCTGATCAGCGCGGGCCCCGCCCAGACCGCGTCGCTCGCCGGCGTGGCCGCCGCCCGCGGCCTGAAGGCGCCGATCGTCACCAGCGCCCCCGGCTACGCACCGCAGCTGCTGAAGACACCCGCGGCAGCCGCGTTGATCGCCATGGTCCACGTGGTCAGTGCCGCGCCCGCGGTCAGTTCCGACCTGCCGGGCGTCAAGAAGATGGTCGCCGACTACAACGAGAAGTACCCCGGAGAACCCGTCGACTCCGGAGTGCTCTCCGGCTACAACGCCGCCCGGTTGATGGGAGCCGACCTGAAGAAGGCCTGCGAGGACGGCAGTCTCGCCCGCGCCGACGTGGTCGAGGCGCACCGCTCGCAGAAGAACGCCGACACGGGTCTCGGCACCCCGCAGGACTTCACCCTCGTGACCGCGCCGGCCAGCCGGTCCACCTACGTGCTGAAACCCGACGCCGAGGCGGTCGGCGGCCTGGTCGGCGTGGAGGACGCCCACAAGGCGCCGGGGGTGGACGCCTATCTGGCCGCCCGCGGCTGACCGGATGATCGACTGGCCGTCAACTCCACTGTCCGGCAACCGGTTTGACGGTCACTTGATCCACCCCCCCTGGTTCTGCTGACCAGTGGGTCCTTAGGATGTACTGTCTGTCATGCCAGTGCAGTTGGCGCCGTTACGGAGCTGGGGGAACGATGCAAGCCGACAAGCAGCTGTCCACGGAGATCGACGCCAACGTGCCCACCGCCGCGCGTATGTACGACTTCTACCTCGGCGGCAAGGACAACTACGCGGCCGACCGGGACGCCGTCGGTGAACTCGACAAGGTCGTGCCCAGTACGCGTCGTCTCGCGCTGAACAACCGGCGCTTCCTCCAGCGGGTCGTCCGTACGCTGGCCCAGGAATACGGCATCCGCCAGTTTCTCGACCACGGATCCGGCCTGCCCACCCAGGACAACGTGCACCAGATCGCCCAGCGCGTCGCACCCGACTCGCGCGTCGTCTATGTCGACAACGACCCCATGGTCCTGGTCCACGGCCGGGCGCTGCTCGACCAGAACGACCAGACGGCCGTCATCCACGCCGACATGCGCGCGACGGAGGAGATCTTCTCCCACCCCGACACCCGGCGTCTGATCGACTTCTCGCAGCCGGTCGCCGTGCTGTTCAACTCGGTCTTCCACTGCATCCCGGACAGCGACACCGACGGCCCGAAGGCGGTCGTCCGCCGGGTGGTCGAGCGGCTCGCACCCGGCAGCTTCGCCGTGATGTGCCAGCTGGTCAGCGAGGACGCCGAAGTACGGAAGTTCGTCACGGACTTCATGAACCAGGCGACGCAGGGACACTGGGGCCGGGTCCGTGAGCCGAAGGACGTCGAGGACCTCTTCGAGGGCATGGACATCCTGGAGCCCGGCCTCGTGGAGGTCTCCACCTGGCGTCCGGACACCGAGGTGGCGCCCCGTCAGCTCACCGAGGAATGGATCGAGTTCGGCGGTCTGGGCCGCCTGCGCTGACCGACCGGCGCCGGTCCGTGCGCCGACCGGGCGTCCGCCCGTACCACGTCTGAGGGGACCGCGCGCGGCCTGCGCGGTCCCCTCAGACATGTCCTTCATGTCCTTCGTGCATGTCCTTCATGTTCTTTGCCGCGCACGTTCCATGCCGCGTCCACCTCAGGTGGTGCGGCTACTTCTCCGGATAGCGCGTCGCCATCGTCTCGCGCAGCCGCTCCAGCGACGCGCGCGGGGTCAGCGCCTCGTCGGCCAGCCGGTCGAGGGCGACCCGGTACTCCTCGGTCTCGTCCCGGTCCTCCAGGAAGTTGGCGCTCCTGATGTGCTCCAGGTAGACCACGTCGGGCAGGTCGACCCCGCCGAAGCGCAGGTAGGTGACGGGAATCGCGGGCGCCGACGCGTTCGTCACGTCCAGCGGCACTATCTGCAGCGTCACATGGGGCCGTTCGGCCATGGCGACGAGGTGTGCCAGCTGCTCGCGCATCACCTCACGGCTGCCCAGAACGCGCAGCAGCACCGACTCGTCGATGATCGCCCACAGCTGCGGTGCGTCCTTGCGGTGCAGCAGTTCCGCGCGGCGCTTGCGCAGTTCCACGCGTCGACGGATCTCGCCGGCCGGTGCGTTCGGCAGGCCGCGCTCGACCACGGCCCCGGTGTACGCCTCCGTCTGCAGCAGCCCCGGGACGTACTGGATCTCGAAGGTGCGGATGGTGGAGGCGGCCTCCTGGAGGCCGACCAGGCGTTCGAACCACTCCGGCATCAGGCGCTTGTCGTACCGCTGCCACCAGCCCGGCTCGCCCGCGCGCTGCAGCAGCTTGAGCAGCACGGAGGCCTCGTACGGATCGGTGCCGTACCGCTCCAGGAGTGCGCGGACGTCGGTCTCCGTCGGAGGCCTGCGGCCCTTGCCCGACTCGATGCGCGACAGTTTCGCCGCGCTGAACCCGACGTCGCGGGCCGCCTGGTCCTGGGAGAGGCCGGCGTCCTCGCGGAAACCCGCCAGCTGAACGCCGACGAGCATCTTCAGCAGAGTCGGAGCAGGCTCGGTCCGGTCCAGATAGGGTTCGAGGTGGGAGATGCGGGGCGACGCGGCGGACATCCTGACTCCCAGCAGACCGGCAGACTTGAGGAAAAGACTATCGCATCCCACCGGTGCCCGCCGCATCCGCCCATGGAAATCGGGTAGTTGGGCTCCGCTTTCCGTCGCCGGAGGACTCCCCTCCGGTGCGCGGAGGCGTCCTGCCGCCACAACCGCCCCGCCCCGTCCTTCGGTCCACCCCGTGGCATCTCACAGCAGGTGGTCGAACTCGCCCTCCTTGGCGCCGGCCACGAACGCGGCCACCTCGGCCGGGGTGTAGACGAGCGCGGGGCCGTCCGGATCACGGGAGTTGCGCATCGCGATGCCTCCGTCCACGAGGGCGACCTCTATGCAGTTGCCCTCGGCGTTGCTGTGCCGACTCTTCGTCCAGCAGGCTTCCAGCGAACTGGCCTGCACTCCGTTGCGCACTGATGGCACCGCGGTCTCCTTGCCGTTCGGGGGAGCGGACCGAGTTCCTTCGGTCCTCGTGCGCTCCCATCCGATTTTTTTCGCGCAATTTCTCGTGCAATTGCACGCGAGCGCTCTCTGCGTGGATAATAGCCGTGGCGTCAACCCCTCGGTCGACGTCCTGTCTTGAGGCCGCATCAGGGAGAACCTGTGTCGTCACCTGCGCATCCAACGCTCCGGTCGTCCGCCCGGTACGTCGCTCTCGCCGAGGAATGGCGCCGGGTTCCGAGGTTCCCGGCGAGCAAGACGGTCCGGGCCAAGCTGTCGACCCGTCCCCTCATCTGACCCGACTGCCGCGGAAGGGCCCCACACCATGCGCAGCGCTCCGACACCCGAGCCGAGCATCCAGCGCACCGACCGTCACACGCAGCCGTCCGGCGCGCCCCGCGCGGCCGCCCTCCTCGCGGGGCTGGACAGTGTGCCCTGGAGCGAGATCCAGGACTCCAGCGGTTCGGCGGCGGCCATCCCACGGCTGCTGCGCAAGGTCGCCCGCGGGGACGCCGAGACCGCCCGTGCCGCCCTCGGCGACCTGCGCAGGCGCATCTGCCAGTACGGGTTCGTCGTCGAACAGGCGACCGCCGCCACCGTCCCCTTCCTCTGGGAACTGGCGCAGCGACCCCAGGTGAGCTGCCGGGCGCAGATCATCCAGCTGCTCAAGAACATCGCCGACGCGCGTCAGTGGGAGACCACCGCCACCGCCTACCCCAAGCTGCTCAACCACCGGGAGAACCCGGTGGCGTGGGAGCGCGCGGCCCGGCAGGCCGTCCGCGCCCGGCGCGGCGAGCTGGACCGGCTGCTGGCCGAGGACGACAGCGAGGTCGCGCGGGCCACCACCGAACTCGCCCGCACCCTCGGCGACTGACCGCCCCCGAAACCGGACCGCGGCTCGGAGACCGGGACCCGCGCCCTCCACGGGGGAGAAGGCGCGGGTCCCTTCCGAGGCGCGAGTCCTCCCACCGGCCACGTATCACCGGCGGTCACCAAGCACCGGCCGCGAAGCACCTGCCACGGAGCACCGGCCACGAAGCGACAGCATCCGGTCAATCGTGCGCCGGCGCGTGCGCGGTGAGATTGTTCCGAGCGGGTTCGGGCATACGCAGCGAAAATCGAGAGAGGGGCGCTTGTGCTCGAACCGGACCCGAAGGTCGTCAGGGAGTTGCTGACGCGGTACGCGTCGCTGCGGATCGCTCAGGCGGAGAGGGAAACGCCCGCGACGGCGCGGGAACTGGCGGACGCCAGCTACACGCTGTGCGTGATGATGGCGACGACCAGCGTGCACGACGCCGTCCGGAAGGCGGACGCCCTGCTGCTCGCCAAGGGGCGGACCACCCCGGGGGCGGAGCCCGAGGCCGACAGCGGCCTGTCGCTGGCTGTCTGACCCAGCCTTGCCCGGGCCCGCGGCAGGGACCGGCGCGCGAAGGGGCGCGCGGGTCCCTGCCGCGGGCCCGTCGCGTTCCTCCGTGCGCCGGACATGCCTGCTGAGTGCGCTGGTGGAGGCCGTGCAGGGCGCCCGGCCGAGTGCTGGCGAGAACCCGTTGGAAGCTGTCGTTTCCGCCCCTGGGCGGTCACTCGCCGGGTTCCTAGCGTTGCTCCCGAGCACCGCACGTCGCCCCCCTCCAGCCTCCCGGAGCCCCGAACGATGACCAAGATCCTGCTGTCCCTCCACGTCCTCGCCGCCATCGTCGCCGTCGGACCCGTCACCGTGGCCGCCAGCATGTTCCCGGCGGCCGCGCGGAAGGCAGCGGCGGCCCTGCCCGTCGGCGCACCGCGGGAGTCCGGGTCCGTCGGCGTGGCGGCGGCGGACGGACGGGGGGACACGGGCACGGTTCGGCTGCTGCACCGCATCTGCCGGGTGTACTCGGGTCTCGGCATCGCGGTGCCGGTCCTCGGCTTCGCCACGGCGGTGGCGATGGGCGTGCTGCAGGACACCTGGCTCGTGGCGTCCATCACCCTGACCGCCTTCGCCGCCGGACTCCTCGCCGCCTTCGTCCTGCCGCGTCAGGAGGAACTCCTGGAACAGCTCGCCGGAGGGCGGCCCGTCGAGCGCGCCGCGACGGCCCGGCTGGCCATGTTCACCGGCCTGTTCAACCTGCTGTGGGCCACGGTGACGGTCCTCATGATCGTCCGGCCCGGCTCCACGACGGGAGCCTGAGCCGGTCGTCTCCCGGCCGCCGTTCACATCCTGACGGAATGCGCACCGCGGGGTGAATGGACGCCTAGACTGCTCAGTCGCGCCTCCGAGCGGGGGCGGACGACACGAAAGGCACGTTGACGGGTGTACCAGGATTCCCCCATCTACGACCGACTCGTCGCCGAACGCGGTGACGTCCCCGAGCAGGTGCGGCGGGACGCCGAGCGTGTGAGCAGGGAACTGGAGGTGGCCATGCGTCCGTTGCACGCTCCCGGGCAGCTGCCCGGATCCGAACGCCGGCCGTCGCCGGGCGCCGGCTGGCAGCGCACGGCCCTGCTGCCCGGCCCTCGCCCGCGCTGACGGGCCGCCCGCGTCCCGCCCGTCCGCTCGTCCCACGGCCGTCGTGTCGGGACGGCCGGACCGCACGGGGCCCTTCAGCTGACGGCCGTCGTGTCGGGGCGGCCGGACCCCACGGGGTCCTCGGAACGCGGCCGGGCCAGCCACTCGGCGATGGTGCGGGCGATCGGAAGGCCCGTGTCCACCTCCACGAAGCCGAACTGCCCCGACTGGTTGCACTCCAGGAACCACCAGATGCCGTCGCCGTCCTCGGCGAAGTCGAGGGCGCCGTACGCCAGTCCCGCGGCCGTCAGATAGGAGCGGACCGACTCCGCGACCCGCGGCGGCACCTCGGTGGGCCGCCACGGCTCGGCCGACTCCGCGAAGCGCACGTCCACATCGTCGGGGTCCACTTCCGCCGAAGTCGCCTTGCGGGCGGCCAGCAGTTCGTCGCCGACGGCCGTCAGCCGGATGTCGGCACGCTTGGCGATCCGGCGCTGCAGCAGCGTAGGGCCGTGCGCGACGGAGGAGAAGTCGGCCTCGGGGGGAACCCGGCTGGTCGGCACCGCCAGGGGCGGGTCCTGCGGATGCACGCCCGAGACGGGTTTGACCACCAGGTCCGGATAGCGTTCGGCGAACTCCCGTGCGGCCCGCGGGAAGGTCGTGATCAGCGTGGCCGGCACGGGCAGTCCGCACCGCTGGGCGACCCGCAGCTGCCAGGGCTTGTAGCGGGCCCGGTGCGCGGCATCGGGCTGGTTCATCCAGCGTGCCCCGCTGCCGCGGAGCAAGCCGTAGAGCGCCTGGCCCGACTCCTCGGTCAGCCAAGCCGACGGCTCGGCCGCGCGCGTGGCCGGGCCTCCCGGCCGCCGCAGCCAGACGGACCGCAGCCCCCCGATGCTCACCAGGCGGCCACCCGAGGACAGATGGCCCCGGAAGGAGCCGTGCACGAACTCGCCCGAGAGCGCCACCGAGTAGGTCAGGTCCGCCGGGTCCAGCCGGACCACCGGCACCCCCGACGTGTTCAGGTGCACCACCACCATGTCGGCGGTGACGTCCTCGTCATTGGTCAGGATCAGTACGGTCATTCTGCGCGGCCCGTGTTCAGTCGTCGAAGTGGGTTTTGGACCCCGCGGTGGAGGTCGTCGTGCCCAGCTCTCTCAGCAGGGCGTGGTCGCAGGCGGCCACCCGCCCGTCCAACAACACGTTCAACTGCAGCCCGGAGTCATAGACGTACGGAGTGGTTGCTTCCAACTCCACGGCCGGCCGTGCGTAGTTCAGCGCGAACGGTTGCATCGTCTCTCCCTGGTCGGTGCTCCCCGAGGCGGAGGACGGCCGCTTGGCGCCGCCTCCCGGGCCGCCGGTTTTCGTCGGCTCCCAAGGACTTATACGATTCGAACGGGTGGTTGGTTTCCTTACTTTCTGTAACCACCGGAGGGGCATGATCGTCCCTGGCGCAGGTCGACGCCGCCGTTCCGCCCGCCCAACGGGCCGCGCATGGACCGCAGTGCGACGAACAACACACCGACGTCGTCCAGGTAGACCGGATCCGGCAACAGATCCGCCGGAAGCACCAGGTAGAGGACGGCTCCCCAGAAGACCCAGCGCGGCCCCGTGGGGAGTCCGGCCCGCCTGAGGTGCCGTCGGGTGCGGACCAGCCGCACCAGGAGCGCGACGGCCGCCGCCAGGGCGAACGCCGCGAGCAGTACCGCCGCCAGGACCACCACCGCGGTCGTGTCCACCGGAACCCTCCTCGTCGAGGCGCGGCGCGCGCCTCCTGGTGCGGATGCCCGTTCGGGGCGGCGGCAAGACCGGCGGCCGGGGTCTCTCATCCCTGTGGCCCACCCGGAGTGGCACAGGGCCGTGGACGTGCCTAGTAATGGGCAGCACACAGCGCGTGTCGCACGTCGGGGACGCAGGGCGGCCGCACCCCCAACACACGGAGAGATCATGACCACCGGCTCTTCATCACCCCGTTCGCCCGAGTACGCCATATCCGCGCTCGACCTGCCCACAGGGGAGACGAGCACGACGACCGGCACGGCCCGGCCGCCCGGCACGCGGCCGGGGAAGACCCCGCAGCCGGACGGGCAGGACGCCGACGTCTGGGAGACCGACCTGGACGACGACGACCTCCTCGACCTCGAGCCCGACCCCGACCCCGACCTCCGTGAACCCGACTTCGGCGCTCCCGGCTTCACCGGTCACGCGTTCCCCGACACCGACACCGACACCGACACCAAGGCCGGCGCCGACCGCCCCGGCTCCCGTCCGGCGGGCGATGTCCGTGGCACGGACCGACCGCGTGGAGCGGACCGGTCTCGTGGTGCGGAAGGCCCTCGTGGTACGGGCCCTCGTGGTGCCCGGGGCCCCCGTGGTGCGGAAGGCCCTCGTGGTGCGGAAGGCCTCCGTGGTGCGGACCGCCACGGACACCTCGCCGACGACCCGGCGGACCAGGCGTACGGCGACCCCGTCGGTGACCTGGTGCGCGCCGCCGTCGCCGACCGGCCGCTGGAGGAGGTCGTCGACCTCATCACGACGCTGGAGCAGTCACCGCAGTACGCGCAGGCCACCGTCGACGCCCTCCGTGCCGTCGGGGTCAACCGGTCCGTGGAGGACGTGACCCGGCTGGTCGGCCTGCTGACCAGGCCGCCGCGCCACCCGGACAGTGCGGACGAGGCGATCCGGGCCGCGGCGGAGAGCCGCTCCGTGGAGGACGTGACCCGGCTGATGGCCCTGCTGCACCGCACGTCACTGGAACCGCACTGCGGGCACGCGGCCGTGAAGGCCGCGGCCACCGGGCGCCCCGTCGACGAACTCGTCCAACTGATCGGCCGACTCACCCAGGACGGCCACGTGCCCCAGGAGCACCCCGACGCCCGGCAGTTGAGGGCGGCCCGGGAGGCGGCCGAGGCCACCGGCCCGGACGGCGCCGGTGACTCCGACGATCCGTCGGGCCCGCGCACGGGCGTGTTCGCCGCCGCGGCCCGTCGCGGCCGTGAGGGCCGCGGATTCCGGCGCACGGGCCGCCGGAACCCGGGCCGCGAGCGCGGCAGCAGGCGCGCGGCCGACGAGGATTCCACGGCGCGCGACCGGGACCCGAAAGCTACGGAGCGTGACGGTGGCATGAGGCGCGGGGCACGTGACGGTGGCAGGAAAACGACGGTACGACGGTCCGCCCGAGGACCGGCCTGGCCCGCCTGGCTCACCGTCGCCGTGCTCGCCGGATGCGGCATCGCCTTCTTCCCGCTGCACCGTGCCGACGCCTCCGCCCGCGCCTACGGGATCGCCCTCGCTCTGTCGGCGCTCTGCCTGGTGCTGGCGCTGCTGCTGACGGTGCGCCCCGCTGTTCCGCTGCTGGCCGCGGCTGTCGTGGGACCCGCGGCGCTGGCGGCGGCCAAGCTCTACGGCAGTGCGACCCCGGCGGCCCGCGTCTCCCCGGTCACCGACCTCACCCTGGCTCCCGCCTGGGTCGCGGTCGCCGTGGCCGTGGTCACCGCGCTCGTCGCACTGACCGCCCTGTGCATGCGGGTGGCCTCGCAGGATGCCGTACGGCGCCGGCCGGCCCGCCCGGTGGCCGCGGCGGAGTAGCCGCGGCCGGACCCGCGGAGCACGACGTGGTCCGCGCCGGGAAGGAGGGACACCACCCGGCGCGGACCACGTCGTGCCGTGCTCACACCCCCAGCATGCCCGCGGGATGCTCGTGCTCCAGCAGGGCCGTGAGCACCCGGTCGGGTGTGAGCGGCAGTTCACGGAACCGGATGCCGGTCGCGTGGTGGACGGCGTTGCCGACCGCCGCCGCCGAGCCCACGATCCCGATCTCGCCGATCCCCTTGCTGCCCATCGGGTTGAGGTGGTCGTCCGCCTCCTCGACCCAGTGCGCCTCCACGGCCGAGACGTCGGCGTGCGCGGGCATGTGGTAGGCGGCCAGGTCGCGTTGGACGAAGTCGCCGAACTCCGGGTCCATCGTGCTGTCCTCGGTGAGCGCCATGCCGAGGCCCATGGTCATGCCCCCGATGAACTGGGAGCGCGCCGTCCGGGCGTTGAGGATGCGCCCCGCGGCGAACACACCGAGGAGCCGTGTCACCCGTACCTCGCCGGATACGGTGTCCACGCCCACCTCGGCGAAGTGGGCGCCGAACGCATGCCGGGCGTAGGGACTTTCGGCGTCCGCGACCCCGAAGGTGTCGGCCTCGACCACCAGCCCCTCCTCGGGCAGCGGCCCCGAGTGCTCGGCCAGTCGTCCGGACAGCCGGATGCACGCCTCGTGCAGGGCCGAGCCCCAGGACGCCGTGCCCGAGGAGCCGCCCGCCATCGGGGCGAAGCCGATACCGCTGTCGGCGACCTCGATCCGTACCCGCTCCAGCGGGGCGCCGAGGGCGTCGGCCGCGATCTGCGCGAGCACCGTCCGGGCGCCCGTGCCGATGTCGGTGCCGTTGACCCGTACCAGGAAACCGCCGTCGGGCAGGGCCCGCGCCGACGCCACGCACGGCGACACCAGCACCGGGTAGGTGGCCGCGGCCACCCCCGTGCCGATCAGCAGGGGACCGGCCGCCCGGGAGCGGGGCCGCGGGTCGCGCCCCTCCCATCCGAAGCGGCGGGCGCCCTCGCGCAGACACTCCACCAGATGACGGCTGCTGAAGGGCTTCCCGCTGTCGGGCTCGGTCTCCGGTTCGTTGCGGATCCTCAGTTCCACCGGGTCGACGCCGAGTTCCGCGGCCAGTTCGTCCACGGCGGACTCCAGGGCGTACATGCCGGGGCACTCGCCAGGGGCGCGCATCCACGAGGGTGTCGGCACGTCCAGCGCGGCCACGCGGTGGACCGTACGCAGGGCGGGAGCGGCGTACATGACCCGTGCGGGGACCGCCGCCTGCTCCACGAACTCCTTCACCCGCGAGGTGTGCGTCGTCACCTCGTGCACCAGAGCGGTGAGGCGGCCGTCCGCGTCGGCACCGAGCCGCAGCCGGTGCAGGGTCGGCGCGCGGTGCCCGACGACGGCGGGCAGGTAGCGGCGCGGCAGCGCGACGGTCACCCGGCGGCCGGTCTCCCGCGCCGCCATCGCGGCAAGCACCACCTCGGGGCGCGGCGTCCCCTTCGAGCCGAACCCGCCGCCCACGTGCTCCGCCCGCACCGTGATCCGGTCCTCCGGCAGGGCGAACAGGCGCGCCAGCTCCTTCTGCACCGCCGTGGTGCCCTGGCTGGAGGAGTGCACGGTCAGCCGGTACCCGTCCCAGTGCGCCGTGCTGGTGTGCGGCTCCATGGGGTGGTTGTGCAGGGGCGGCACCCGGTACTCGACGTCCAGCCGGGTCGGCGAGGAGGCGAAGGCACCGTCGGCGTCCCCGTGTTCGGTGGCGGCGGGGAAGCCCCCGTTGGCCGACTCGGGGACGTACGCCCCGGAGTGCGAGGCGGTGAGCGTCACGTCGTGGGCCTCGGTCTCGTAGGCCACCCGGACGGCGGCGGCGCCCGCGCGGGCCGCCTCCAGCGTCTCGGCCACCACGAGGCCCACGAACCAGCCCCGGTGCGGGACGTGCGGGCCCTGCAGCACGGACAGGGTGGGGTCGTCGGGATCGCCCAGGCGGGGCGCGTTCTCGTGCGTGAGCACCGTGAGCACGCCCGGCAGCGCCAGCGCCCCCGCGGCGTCGACGCCGGTGACCCGGCCGCGGGCGACCGCCGCCGGCACCGGCCAGGCCTGGGCGCGGCCCGGCGCGTCGAACTCGGCGGCGTACCGGGCGGCGCCGGTGACCTTCTCCCGCCCCTCCCGGCGCTCGACGGGAGCGCCCAGGACGGCATCGCTGGCGGTCATGGAGTCCTCCTCGTGGACGCCGGGTTTCAGATCGTGGCCGGCGGGGCGAGCCGGCCCAGTACGTCCAGGGCGAGCCGGCGGGCCAGCGGCACCTTGTAGGCGTTGTCCCGCAGCGGTTCGGCGGCGGCCAGCTCCAGGTCGAGGGCGTGCTCGAACGCCGCCGTCGTGGGCGCCGCGCCCAGCAGCGCGTCCTCGGCCCGCCGCGCCCGCCAGGGCCGGTGCGCCAGCGCGCCGAAGGCGATGCCGACCCGCTCCACCACCCCGTCCGCCAGGTGCAGCACGACCGCGACGGAGGCCAGCGCGAAGGCGTACGACGCCCGGTCGCGCGCCTTGCGGTACGCCGAGGGGAGCCCGGCGGTGGCGCCCGGCAGGATCACGGCGGTGATCAGCTCGCCGGGGCGGATCTCCGTGTCCCGCTCCGGGTGCGTGCCCGGCAGCCGGTGGAAGTCGGCGGCGGGCACGTTCCGGGTGCCCTCGGGGCCCCGCAGTTCCACGCGCGCGTCGAGGGCGGCCAGCGCCACCGCCATGTCCGAGGGGTGGGTGGCGATGCACTGGTCGGAGTGACCGAGCACCGCGTGGTCCCGGTGCACACCCTCCAGCGCGCCGCAACCGGTGCCCGGCTCCCGCTTGTTGCACGGCTTGGACAGGTCCTGGAAGTACGGGCAGCGGGTGCGCTGGAGCAGATTGCCGCCGGTGGTGGCGGCGTTGCGCAGCTGCCCCGAGGCACCAGCCAGCAGCGCCTGGGACAGCGCGGGGTAGCGGTCGCGGACGACCGGGTGGGCGGCGAGGTCGCTGTTGCGGACCGTCGCGCCGGCCCGCAGGCCGCCGTCGGGCAGCTCCTCCACCCCGTCCAGCGGGAGCCGGGTCACGTCGACGAGGGCCGCCGGGGTCTCCACCCCGAGCTTCATCAGGTCGACGAGATTGGTGCCGCCGCCCAGGTAGCGGGCACCGGGGTGGGCCGCGAAGGCGTCGGTGGCCTCCTCGACGCTGGCGGCGCGTACGTAGGCGAAGGATTTCACGGGATCACGTCCTCGACCGCGTCGGCGATGCGCATGTACGCCCCGCACCGGCACAGGTTGCCGCTCAGCCGCTCCCGGATCTCCTCCCGGTCCAGTGCGACGGGCTCACCGGAGGGCGTCGCCGGGTCGGTGACGTGGGACGGGTGCCCGGCCGCGGCCTCGGCGAGCGCGCCGACGGCCGAGCAGATCTGGCCCGGGGTGCAGTACCCGCACTGGAAGGCGTCGCGGTCCAGGAAGGCCCGCTGCACCGGGTGGAGCTCCTCGCCGTCACCGGCCAGCCCCTCGACGGTGGTGATCTCGCAGCCGTCCAGGGAGACGGCGAACAGCAGGCAGCTGTTCACCCGCCGCCCGTCCACCAGCACCGTGCAGGCACCGCACTGGCCGTGGTCGCAGCCCTTCTTGGCACCCGCGAGCCCCAGATCCTCCCGCAGGAGGTCCAGCAGCACGCGTCGGTGGTCGACGGTGAGGGTGTGGGGTTTGCCGTTGACACGGAGCGTGGTCTGCGAGTGGGACGACTCGGGCGGTGATGCGGGCGCGGCGCCCTCGTGCTGGCTGTCCATGGCGTCGATGACCTTCCGGGACGGGCCGTGCTGCTGTGCCGTTCCGCGTATCCACCTGCCGCCGGATGACACGTGAGGGCACCCTCACCCGCCCCCCCCTACGCCCCCGGCCTCCACCGGTTCGGTTGCTCCCGCCCCTGCTCCCGCCCCGGCGGCACCCGGTGTCACGCTGCTGCGGGAGGTGCGGGAGGTGCGGGAGGTGCGGGAGGTGCGGGAGGTGCGGGCGGCCGGCGGGCGCCCCGACGTTTGCCGCCGAAGCGTGCGCACGCCCCGACGCCTGCCGTTCGGGCTGCCCGGTCCTCGGCGGCGAGTGGGCCACGGGCCCGTGTGCCCGTGGCCGCCACGAGGCCCCGGTGACGCGGGAGGTCCGTGGGCCGACGATTGAGGCCGGAAGGGACGTACCGACCGTGGGCAGCTCGACGACGGCGGCCGTGGCTGCGGCGTTCCCCCGCCGGCAGCGGGCTCCGGGGTTCGGGGGCCGGCCGAGGCGCACCCCGCTCCGGCCGCCGGCGGCGGGCCGTCAGTCGTCGGGCTCGTTCGGGCGCCCGGTGTCCGGGCCGGTCTCCTGCTGGGGGCGCGGTGTGCGGCCTGCTCCTCTGAACCGTTCCAGCGTGCGGGTCAGCCCCCGCAGCGGGGACGGCGACGGAGTCTCCGCGGGCGGGGTGCCCGCGTCCGGGGCCGCCCCGGACGACTCCCGGAGGACGGCCAGGGCCTCCGCCGCGCGTTCGGCGGCCTCCCGGTACAGGTCGCGGGACTGCGTCATGGCCTCCAGGGCCTCGGCGTACATCGCCACCAGCCGGCGCTCGCGCTCCAGCTCCTCCTGGAGCGTCAGCAGCCGCCAGTCCTCGCGCAGGGAGGTGAGGGCCGCCACCGTGTCGTCCGGCAACGGCCTGGGCAGCGCGGCGAAGGACGTCACCGCGGCGATCAGCGCGGTGGGCTCGGAACCGTCCAGGTACACGGTGCGGACCGAGTACTCCGCCGGGTCGTGGTCGGCCGGGGCCGGGGTGCCCGGCAGTACCGTCGCACCGCCCCGCGGCACCTGCACGCCGAAGTCCTCGAGCGCCCAGTTCACCACCCGCAGCTGCTGCGGCGCGGCGCGGTGTTCGACCACCCGGTGCCGCAGGCCGGGCGGCAGCCGCCGGGCCAGCGGCACCCGGCCGCGATGGTCGGGTGTCATGGCCTCGTGCACGACGACGTGGATGTTCCACGGGCTGCGCCCGGCCTCCTTGAGCAGCCGGCGCACGGCCTTGTCGTCGTCCGGCAGGGTGTTGAGGCCGCGCAGCCGCAGCCCCGTCGCGGCGTCCCGGTCCCAGGTGACGTCCGGGTCGTCGGGCCAGAACATGGTGGCGGGGGAGGGCCAGGAGAGGTCCCAGGCCTCCTCGGCCTCGGCGAGCAGTGTCCAGTCCTGCCCGCCCGCCGAGGCGGGTTCCAGGATCAGTCTGGCCCGCACGGTCACGGCCTCCGGCGCCTTCCAGCGTGCCTCGAAGATCCGGGGGGCCGCGGCGGTCGCGTCGGCCGCCGGCTCGTCGGGCGGTTCCAGGAAGTCGTCGAGAACCCGGTCGTCCTTGAGCCGCTGCAGCGTCTGGCGGACGGTGTCCTCGGCCGCGGAGCCGACGTGGCGGCCGCGAGCGGCCCACAGAGTGGGCGGAGTCGTGGGGCGGGCGGTGGAAGAGGTCGGCATGGGTCCATCGGGCAGCAGGGGCACGGACGTAGGCAAGTATCGTCGCCGCAGGTCAGCCGAGAGCACCCGGGGTCCGCCGACCGGGCGGGCCGGGGCCCGGTGCACGGTGCGGTCGGCGGGGACGCGGGTGCGTCGTGGGCGAGGGTGGGCAGAAGTTGTCCGACCGACCGTACGGCACGACAAGGAGTGATCTGATGAACCTCGACCTCGGTGGGCGCACCGCGCTGGTGACGGGCTCCTCGCAGGGCATCGGCGCGGCCGTCGCCGCCGGACTGGCCCGCGCCGGGGCCACCGTCGGCGTCAACGGGCGCCACGCCGGCCGTCTGGAGCAGAGCGTCGCGAAGCTGCGGGCCGAGGTGCCGGACGGCGCGTTCGTGCCGGTGGCGGCCGACCTCGGCACCGAGGAGGGCGCCGAAGCCGCCGTGGCGGCGCTGCCCGACGTCGACATCCTGGTGAACAACCTCGGGGTGTTCGGTGCCGCTCCCGCGCTGGAGATCAGCGACGACGAGTGGCGCCGCTACTTCGAGATCAACGTCCTCGCGGGCGTCAGGCTGACCCGCGCACATCTCCCCCGGATGAGGGACCGCGGCTGGGGCCGGGTGCTGTACATCGCCAGCGACTCGGCGGTCGTGATCCCCGCCGAGATGATCCACTACGGGGTTTCCAAGACGGCCCTGCTCGGCGTCGGCCGCGGCTTCGCCAAGGAGGCGGCGGGCAGCGGGGTGACGGTGAACTGCGTCATCGCCGGACCCACCCACACGGAGGGCGTCGAGGAATTCGTGTACCAGCTGGTCGACCGCGACCTGCCCTGGGACGAGGCCCAGCGGGTCTTCATGCGCGAGCACCGCCCGCAGTCCCTCATCCAGCGGCTGATCGAGCCGGAGGAGATCGCCAACCTCGTGGTGTACCTCAGCTCGCCCCTGGCGTCCGCCACCACCGGCGCGGCCGTCCGCGTGGACGGCGGGTACGTCGACTCGATCCTTCCGTAGTCCCCGAGCCTCCCCCAATCTCCGGGCGGGGCCGGCGACCCCGCCGGTTCAGCAGGGCCCGCGGCCTTCCAGGCTTCCCTCCGGCTTTCCGGCTCACCGCCGTCCCGGCCCGCGGGGTTCACCCGTCCTCGGCCGCGCGCCTCCGGTCCGCCTCGGTCCAGGCGCGGGTGTCGCGCGGCTCCACGTACGGTTCGTCGCCGGGCGGGTGACCGGCGTCGACGACCCGCTGCCGGGCCAGTTCGGCATCGAACTCCAGGCCGAGCAGGATCGCCAGGTTCGTCACCCACAGCCAGACCAGGAAGACGATGACGCCCGCCAGCGTCCCGTACGTCTTGTTGTACGAGCCGAAGTTGGCCACGTAGACCGCGAACCCGGCGGAGGCCGCCAGCCAGATCAGCAGCGCGGCCACGCTGCCCGGCGAGACCCACTTGAAGCCCTTGACGCGGGCGTTCGGCGTGGCCCAGTACAGGATCGCGATCATGCAGACGACCAGCAGCACCAGCACCGGCCACTTGGCGATCGACCAGACCGTGAGCGCGGTGTCGCCGACGCCGAGCGCGGTTCCGGCCTGCCGGGCCAGAGCGCCGGTGAAGACGACGATGAGCGCACTGACCACGGCGAGCACCAGCAGCACCACCGTCAGGGCCACGCGCAGCGGCAGCACCTTCCACACCGGACGGCCCTCGGGCACGTCGTAGACGGCGTTGGCGGCGCGGATGAACGCGGCCACGTAGCCGGACGCCGACCAGACGGCGCCCACCAGACCGACGACCGCCAGGGCGGAGCCGAGCCCCGCCCTGGCCTGCAGCTGCTCGACCGCGTCGGTGATCACGTCCCGGGCGGAGCCGGGCGCGAGCCTCTGCACGTTGTCCAGGACCTCCCGGGTGGCGGACTCCCCGGCGATCCCGAGGAGTGACACCAGCACCAGCAGGGCCGGGAACAGCGACAGGATCCCGTAGTAGGTCAGGGCGGCGGCGCGGTCGGTGAGCTCGTCGTCCTTGAACTCGGCGACCACCCGTCGCAGCAGCGCCGACCACGAGCGCTTCGGCAACTCGGCGGGGGAGTCGGGCGCGGCGTACTCGGCGACGGCGCCGGGTCCGTAGGTCCCGTCCGCGGTCCGGTCCGTCGTCGCGGCCGTTCTGTCGTGTCCGTCGTGAACGCCGCGTGTGTCGCTCATGTCACGCGAGGGCCGGTCGGCCGGGGCGTGCGCCGGTTCGTCCTTCGTGGGCTTCCCGCGACCGGGAAGGTGCAGTCGGGCCATGGCCTGCGGGTTGCCCGTCCCGGCGTACGCACTCCCGGGATACTCCCGGCACGGCCCGAATGCCGCAGTATGCCGCAGCGCGCGCACGTTCCTCTGGAAAATGCCAAAGCGCTCACCAGATGCGTGCACTTTCCGTAGTCTCAGCGTCACGTTCGCGGTACAGCCGTGCAGGGGGAGGGGATCCGGCGTGCCCGGAATCGACGAGAGTCTGCTGGAGGCCATGCGACTGCCCGGTGCGCGCGGCGCGTCACTGGTCGACTGGATCAGCGGACTCGCCCTGGGCGCCGTCGGCGAGGCGCCGGGCGGCGACTGGGAGGCGACAGCGGCGGAGACGGCCGAACTGGCACGGCACGTCGCGGAGAGCGGCTCCCTGTCGGCGGGCGGCTCCGCAGGCGATCCGGAAGCGGCCCCCGGGCCCGGCAAGGCGCCCGAGGTCGAGGACCTGATCGCCACCACCGCCGACGCCTACCACCTGCTGAGGTTCGTCAGCACGCCCTTCGACAGCACCGTCTTCCTGCACCTGTGGCTCGCCCGCCACGACGGAAACCTCGCCCTGGCCCGCATCCGGCTGGCCGAGATGGCAGAGCGACTGGTGCTCGGATGACCGGGGCGGCGACCGGGGCGACGACCACCTGGAGGGCGCACGAGACGATGTCTGCCGCTCTCGGCACTCTCGCGGCCCAGGGCGCGACCGGTGCCCTGTCGGGCGAGCGCGGCATCGTCTACCTCTCGGCCGGACGTGTCGTCCACGTCGAGTCGGCGTTCACCCCCGACCTCGGGGCACTGCTCACCCGCAGCGGAGCCGTCCCCGCTGACGGCTGGTGGGACGCGGTCGACCGGGGCGGGGCCCAGCACCGGGTCGGACGCCGGCTCGTCGACAGCGGGCGGCTCGCGGCCGGCGCGCTGGAAGTCTGCCACCTGGGCGCGTTGTTCGACGCCGCCTACTTCGTGCTCGCCCACGACACGCGCGCACGCCGCTTCCGCCCCGGCGCGGCGCACTGGCTGGGGGCGGTGCGGTCCGTGCCGGTGGACACCGTCGTCCGTGAATCCGGGCGCCGGCGCTCCCTCCTCGACCGCATCTGGCCGGACTCCGCGATCGACACCGTCCCGCTGAGCCGGGTGCCGGGCGCGGGCACCACGGACCTGCCGGCGCGGCGCGTCCGCACCCTGACACAGGTCGACGGCGTCCGCACCGCCGCGCAGATCGCGTCGGCGCTCGCCTGCCGGACGTACCACACCCTCGTCGAGCTGCGCCGCCTGGCCGCCGCCGGTCTCGTCACCGCCGCTGCAACCGCGGCCCCGAGCGCCGCGCCGCCCCCGAGCGCCGCCCCGCCCCCGGCCGGCGTCCCGGATCCGGTCGGCACCGTGTGGGACGACCCGGACACCGCCCTGCTCCGCAGGCTCCGTGACGCCCTGGAGGCCCTGTGATCCGCGCGCGCCGCAGGCGTGACGAAAGGAGACTGCTCATGGCCGTCGAGAGCGACGTCCTGGAGGAACTGCACCGACTGCGCAACCGTGTGCCCCAGCTGACCGGGTCGCTGGCCGCCACCGTGGACGGGCTGGTCCTCGCCCACGACGCGCCGGGCACCGAACCCGAGGGCCTCGCCGCGCTGACCGCCGCCGCCCTCGGCGTCGCCCACCGCACGGCCGACGCAACCGCACGCGGCGGCTTCCGGGAACTGCTGCTGCGCGGCGCTGACGGCTACGTCGCCACGTACGCCGCCGGCGGCTCCGCCGTGCTCACCCTCCTCGCCGACGGCCGGGTCAACGTGGGCCGGCTGCACCTGGAGGGCCGGCGCAGCGGCGCCCGGATCGGCGACCTCGTCGCCACGCGCACCGGCCCCGACCGCGTCGCCTCCGCGGCCGCCGAGCGCGACACGGAGGCCGCCGCGGACCCGGCCCGGCCCATCGGCACCCTGCCGGTGCGCGCCCCGCAGCGGCCCGCCCACCAGCCGGCCCCACGGCCCGGCGGCCATCGCCGCCCCACCTGACCGACCGCCCGACCGATCGCGTACGCACTGAACACATCCGGAAGGAAAAGGAACCCATCATGGCCAACCTGGAGACCTCGCTCAAGGAATGCCTCAGCGCCATCGACGGGGCGACCGCCGCCGCGCTGGTCGACTACACCAGCGGTATGGCCCTCGGCACGCTGGGCGGGACCAAGGAGTTCAACCTGGAGGTCGCCGCCGCGGGCAACACCGACGTCGTGCGGGCCAAGCTGCGCACGATGGAGCACCTCGGTCTGAAGGAGGAGATCGAGGACATCCTCATCACCCTGAGCAGCCAGTACCACATGATCCGTCTGCTCAAGGGCCGCGGCGATCGGTGGCGGCCGGTCGGTCACTGCCGGGCCCCACCGCCGTACGACTCAGGCGCCGCTCTCCCGGAGCATGTCCTCGCGCTCCACGTACTTCACCCGCTCGCGCCCGTGCGGCTCGCCCTGCGCCCGCTCCGCGGCGTCGAGGCGGTACCACCCGTCCCACGTGGTGTAACGGACGTTGCGCTCGGCGAGGAAAGTGTCCACGGCCTCCGGGTCGGGCGAGGCCGGCGTCTGAAGACGCCCGTTCGCGAAGTCGTCCAGCAGGTTGGACACCGTCTCGTTGGCGTCGCCCTTGGTGTGGCCGATCAGGCCGACCGGGCCGCGCCGGATCCAGCCGGTGACGTACGTCGAGTCCAGGTGCTCCCCGGACTCCTGGACGACCCGGCCGCCCACGTCCGGCACGGTGCCCGAGTCGATGTCCCAGGGCAGCTTGGGCAGCTGGTCCGACAGGTACCCGACGGCACGGTAGACGGCCTGGACGTCCCAGTCCTTGAACTCGCCGGTGCCCTTGACGTTGCCGGTGCCGTCCAGCGCGGTGCGCTCGGTGCGCAGCCCGACGACCCTGCCGTCCTCGCCGAGGATCTCGGCGGGGGACTCGAAGAAGTGCAGGAACAGCTTGTGCGGGCGGTCGCCGACGTCGCGGATCGCCCAGTTCTCCAGGGTCTTGGCGACCATGTCGGCCTGCTTGTTGCCGCGCCGCACCGCGATCGAGCCGTCGTCGTAGTCGATGTCCTCAGGGTCGACGATCACCTCGATGTTGGGGGAGTGGTCCAGCTCCCGCAGCTCCATCGGGCTGAACTTCGCCTGGGCCGGCCCGCGGCGGCCGAAGACGTGGACCTCCAGCGCCTTGTTGGCCTTCAGCCCCTCGTAGACGTTCGGCGGGATCTCGGTCGGCAGCAGCTCGTCCGCGGTCTTGGCGAGGACGCGCGCGATGTCCAGGGCGACGTTGCCGACACCGAGGACGGCGACCTTCTCCGCCTCCAGGGGCCAGGTGCGCGGGAAGTCGGGGTGGCCGTCGTACCAGGCGACGAAGTCGGCCGCGCCGTAGGAGCCGTCCAGCTCGATTCCGGGGACCGACAGGTCGCGGTCCGCGGTCGCTCCCGTGGCGAAGATCACACCGTCGTAGAAGGCGCGGAGGTCGTCCAGGCTGATGTCGGTCGGGTAGTTCACGTTGCCGAAGAGGCGGATCTGCGGCTTGTCGAGCACCTGGTGCAGGGCCGTGATGATGCCCTTGATGCGCGGGTGGTCGGGCGCGACGCCGTAACGGATGAGTCCGAACGGGGCGGGCATGCGCTCGAAGATGTCGATGGCCACACCGGGTTCGGCGGCCGCGTCGGACTTCAGCAGGGCGTCGGCGGCGTAGATCCCGGCGGGGCCGGATCCGACGATGGCCACCCGCAGAGGGCGGGGCATGGTGGATTCCCTTCGAGCGGTAACAGATCGACTCCGGAGCAGCCTAAGCTAAGGCAAGCCTAAGTCGGTACGCGGGTCCGGTCTATGACGCCATAAGGGCGGCTTATGGGATGTCATGCCTCGGACTTATGGGCGCCTTCCTGCCGCCAAGGGTGCCACGGGCGCCACGGGCGTCGGCCGAGGGGCCTCTCCGTGCCGGTCGGTCGGGGCCGGCCGGGTTTGAAGCCCGGGTCCCGGGTGACGCAGGCGTGAGGCGCGGCGACCGTTCGTGCCGTCCTGGCGAGGGGAGAGCACGTGCAGCGTCCGGACGACGGCACGGACCCGAACCGGTGGCGGGCCCTCTGGGTCACCCTGGTCGCCGGTTTCATGACCCTGCTGGACGTGACGATCGTCGCCGTCGCGCTGCCGTCCATGCAACAGGGGATGCACGCCTCGGCGGCGGCCGTGCAGTGGGTCGTCTCCGGATACGCGCTCGCCTTCGCCCTGAGCCTGGTGACCGCCGGCCGGATCGGCGACGCGTTCGGCAGGCGCCGGGTCTTCCTGGCCGCCCTGGCCGCCTTCGTGCTCTTCAGCGCCGCGGCGGGCGCCGCACCGGGCATCGGGCTGCTGATCCTCGCCCGGCTCGCCCAGGGAGTGGCCGCGGGCTGCCTGGCCCCGCAGAACTCGGCACTGATCCAGCAGCTGTTCCGCGGCGCCGAACGCGGGCGCGCCTTCGGGCTCTTCGGGGCCACCGTGGGCGTCTCCAGCGCCGTGGGCCCGGTCGTCGGCGGGCTGATCCTCGCGCTGGCCGGGCCCGAGGGCTGGCGGTGGATCTTCTATGTGAACGTACCGGTCGGCGCGGTCGCGCTGCTGCTCGGCCTCCGGCTGCTGCCCCGGGTGGAGCCCGGCGGCCGGGGGCGTCTCGACCCGGTGGGGGTGGTGCTCCTCGGCTGCGGGATCCTCGCCCTGATGCTGCCGCTGGTGCTCGCCGAGGGCGGCGGGCTGACCGAGGTGTGGTGGCTGTTCCCGGTGGGACTCGCCGTCCTCGCCGCCTTCGCGGGCTGGGAGCGCCGGGTCGTCCGCCGGGGCGGCGAGCCGCTCCTCGACCCCCGGCTGCTCACCGAGACCCGCGGTTACGCCACCGGCGCGGGCCTCGCCGCCCTCTACTTCGTCGGGTTCAGCGGGGTGTGGCTGGTGTTCGCGCTCTTCTTCCAGAACGGGCTGGGCTACTCGCCGCTGATGTCCGGCCTGGCGGTGACCCCGTTCGCCGTCGGGGCGGCCGTCGCGGCGGCCGTGGCGGGCCGCCTGGTCGAACGGCTGGGCCGACTGCTCACGGTCTGCGGGCTGGTCGCCGTCATGGCGGGCCTCGGCACGACCGCCCTGCTGCTCTGGCTCGCGCCCGCCGACCGTGCCGCCTGGCTCGCCGTCCCGGCCCTGCTGCTCGGCGGGCTCGGCAGCGGCTGCGTGATCTCCCCGAACATCACCATGACACTGCGCGACGTCCCGGTGCGGATGGCCGGCGCGGCCGGTGGCGCCCTGCAGACGGGGCAGCGCCTGGGCGGGGCAGTGGGCACCGCTGCGCTGCCGGGCCTCTTCTACCTCACCCTGAACGCGACCCACGAGGACTACCAGGAGGCCGTGGCCCTGTCGGTGGGGTCCGGTGTCGCCGCGATGCTCTGCGCGCTGGCCGTCGCGGTCCGCGACTGGCGCCGGGACCGGCCCGGGAACGGGAACGAGGGGGGCGGGGAGCGGGAGGAGGGCGGGGGCTGTCCGCCGGAGAAGTGCCACAGCCACACCCACGCCGAGCAGACCTGACCCGTCCCGGACCGCACTCCCGGACTGGACCTGGATCTACTCCGGCGATCTACCCCGACCTGGACCCGCCCCGGCCCGGACCTGCCCCAGACCGGACAGTCCGGATCTGACCTGCCGCCGGCTCCGGACTCCTGCCGCCGGTTCCGGACCGTCCCGGACCGGCCCCCCAGACCTGACCTGCCGCCAGACCGGACCCGCTCAGCGGCGTTTGCCGAACTTCCGCAGCATCTGCTGCGCCTGCGCGCGGCGGCGCGGGTCCGAGGCCACCCGGCGCGCCTGCTCGGCCGCCCGTCGTCCCTGCGGGCTCCGCGCGAACTGCTTGATCCGGTCCAGTACCGAGGCCATGAATGCTCCTACCGAGTCGACGGCACACCTGCTTCGCCGTCCTCCTACCCCGCGCTCCCGCGGCCACCCCCGGCGCGGTCCGCGGGTTTGAGGTCGCGGTGAACGGCGACCCGCGGGGGCAGTACACCGCAAGCCAACGCCGAGAGGTGAACACTGTGGCCGGCAACCAGAAGTCCAGGGCCAGGGCCGAGCAGGCCAAGGGCAAGGCCAAGGAAGCGCTCGGACGGGCCCTCGGCAACGAGCGGATGACGGCCGAGGGCCGTGCGGAGCAGTCCAAGGGCGACGCCCGGCAGGCCAAGGAGAAGGGCAAGGACGCGTTCCGCCACTGAAGCCACCGGAGCTCCCGAAGGCACCGAAGGCACTGAAGGCGGCGCGCACCCGGCACCGCAACGGGCCGCGGAATCCGGCACACGGCCGGTTCCGCGGCCCGCGTCGTGCCCGGCGGGCCCCTGCGAGGGGGCGGTGGCGGGGTTCGGGGAACGGCTCAGCCGATGTGGTAACTGTCCCCGTAGACCTGCCAGTCCAGCGGCGGTTCGAGGTCGAGGTTGCCCTCCCGCAGGAAGACGCGCTGGGCCGTGTCCACCCGGCTGGTGTCGCTGTGCGCCTCCTCCTGCTGCATCGCCCACACCCGCTCGTCGAGGAAGGCGTCGAGGTAGGCGACCTCGTCACCGCCCTGGGCCGGCGGCAGGGCCCGGCCCAGTGCGCGCCGGCGGATGCTGCCGAAGCTCAGGTCGTCGCCGCCGTTGCCGTGCATGACGATCGCGTCGTAGTACACGAACTGCCCCAGCGTCCGCAGCCCGTCGGCCGTGCCCTGCGCCACGGCCGGGTCGAAGTAGACGCGGTCGCGCTCGTCGTCCTGCGCGCGTTGGAACTCCGGGTCGTCGGCGGCCCGCCGCCAGTCGTCCGGGAAACCGGGGTCGAGGCCCTCGTGCGAGTCGGTGCCGTCGACCGCGCGCAGCGCCGGCAGATAGCCCGCGAGGACGTTGCCGGGACTGCGGTCGGCGTACAGCTGCACCAGATCGAGCATGTCGCCGGTGCCGGAGCAGAAGCCGATGATGCCCGCGGTGTAGCCGCGGCCGTCGCCGATGTCCTCGATGTAGCCGTACTGCGCCTTCCAGTCGAGCGAGGAGTTCTCCGCGCTCGACACCAGTTGCATGGCGATCTCCTTCTTCGCCGGGTCGTCGAGCCCCGCCGCGCGCGCGGGCGCCGCCGCGGCCCGCGAGGGGGTGAACAGGGGAACTGCCGCCAGGGACGCGCACGCCATGGCGAGCACGGTACGGCGCGAGGTGCCTTCGGGGCGCGCCGGGTCGCTGTGGGGGTGCCTCACGGAATCTCCAGACGAGTGTGGGGGGTTGGGAGTGCCGGGCACTGATAGGAAAGTTTCCTACCAGAAAAAGAGCGTGCTGGGCACCCGTCGGGACCGGATTCGGTACGGAACCGGGCCGCCGCCCGCGTCCGTCAGGGCATCGGCTGCTCGGCCCAGATGACCTTGCCGCCCGGCGTGTAGCGGGTGCCCCAGCGCTCGGCGAGCTGCGCGACGAGGAACAGCCCGCGCCCGCCCTCGTCGGTCATGGCCGCGTAGCGCAGGTGCGGCGAGGTGCTGCTGCTGTCGAACACCTCGCAGATCAGGCTGCGGTCGCGCACCACCCGGACGTGCACCGTCTCACCGCCGTACCGGATCGCGTTGGTGACCAGCTCGCTCAGGACCAGCTCCGTGGTGAACGCCAGCTCGTCCAGGCCCCACTCGGCCAGCCGTCCGGTGACCTGGGAGCGCACCTCGCCGACCGCCGCAGGATCGTTCGGCACCTCCCACTCGGCGACCCGGTCGGAACCGAGCGTGCGGGTACGGGCGACGAGGAGCGCGATGTCGTCGCCCGGCCGGTCCGGGAGCCTGGCGTCCAGGACGGTGCGGCAGGTCTCCTCGGGCGTCTCGCCGGCCGTCTCCAGCGCCCGGCGCAGCTGATCGAGACCGACGTCGATGTCGTGCCGCCGGTCCTCGACGAGGCCGTCGGTGTAGAGCACCAGCCGGCTGCCCTCCGCCAGCCGCAGCTCGGTGGTCTCGAAGGGGAGGCCGCCCAGCCCCAGCGGGGGACCGGCGGGCACCTCGGGGAACTCCACCACACCGTCGGGCCGGACCAGCGCCGGCGGCGGATGACCCGCTCGGGCGACGGTACAGGTGCCGGACACCGGGTCGTAGATCGCGTACAGACACGTCGCGCCGGTGACCGGGGCGGTGCCCTCGTCGGTCGGCTCGTCCTGGTCGATGCGGCCGACCAGCTCGTCCAGCAGACCGAGCAGTTCGTCGGGCGGCAGGTCCAGGGCGGTGAAGTTGTGCACCGCCGTCCGCAGCCGCCCCATGGTGGCTGCGGCGTGCAGCCCGTGCCCGACGACGTCGCCGACCACGAGCGCGACCCGGGCCCCGGACAGCGGCAGCACGTCGAACCAGTCACCGCCGACCCCGGCCTGCGCGGGCAGATACCGGTAGGCGACGTCCAGGGCGGTCTGGTCGGGCATCCGTCGGGGCAGCAGACTGCGCTGGAGGGTGACCGCCATGCTGTGCTCGCGGGTGTAGCGGCGCGCGTTGTCGATGGAGACCGCGGCCCGCGCGACCAGCTCCTCGGCGAGCGCCAGTTCGTCCTCGTCGAACGCCTCCGGCTGCCGGGAACGCCAGAAGCAGACCACCCCGAGCACCAGGGTGCCGGCGCGCAGCGGCAGGGCGATGAGCGAGTGGACGCCGTACTCCATCACCTGGGTGGAGCGCTCGAGGTCCTGCGCCTGCCAGCCGGGCGCGTCGACGAGGCGCGGCTCCAGCTGGGGCCGCGCGGTCTCCAGGGCCCTGCTCTGCGGCGAGGACGCCACGAAGCGGATCTGCCGGCCGATCGGGTAGAGCGGTACGTCCCCGGTGATGCCGCCGAGCGCGCAGCGGCGCAGCGGCGTCGCGCCCTCCGGCTGGCCGCCCGCCAGCACGGCGTCGAAGAGGTCGACGCTGACGTAGTCCGCGAAGCGCGGCACGGCCAGCTCCGTCAGCTCCTCGGCGGTGCGGGTCACGTCCAGGCTGGTGCCGATGCGCACACCGGCGGAGTAGAGCATGTCCAGCCGTTCCCGGGCGGTCTCGGCCCGCCCGGACAGGGCCCTCAGCTCCGTGGAGTCGCGCAGCGTGGCCACGCTGCCCGCCGGGCCGCCCCGTACGTCCGTGGGCCGCTGGTTCACGGCCAGCAGCCGGTCCTTGACCAGGTGGACCTCGTCGGTCGCCACCCGTCCCGAGGCCAGCAGCTCGGCCGCGTCGTCCGGCAGCCCGAGACCGGAGACGTGCCGGCCCTCGGCGTCGGCGGGCAGTTCGAGCAGGCGCTGCGCCTCGTCGTTGGCCAGGAGCAGGCGGCCGTCCGGGCCGGTGATGAGGACGCCCTCGCGGACGCTGTGCAGAACCGCGTCGTGGTGTTCGTACATCTGGGTCATCTCGTGCGGGCCCAGGCCGTGCGTCTGCCGCAGCAGCCGCCGGGCGACGAGCGCCGTGCCCGCCGTCGCCGTCGCCAGTGCCAGCCCGCCACCCGCGACGACGAGTACGAGCGGCAGCTGCCGCTCGGCGGCGCCGCCCACGTTCTCGGTGGTGATGCCGGCCGAGACCAGGCCCACGACGGTGCCGTCGGACGCCTTCACCGGCACGATCGCCTGGACCAGCGGACCGATCGTGCCGTCGATCTCCTCGGTCACCGTCTTCCCGGCCAGTGCCGGGCCGATGTCGCCGACGAACGTCTTGCCGATGCGGTCGGACTTGGGATGGGTGTAGCGGATGCCGTCGGTGTCGGTGACGACCACGAAGTCCACGCCGGTGGCCTTGCGCGCCGCCTCCGCCCGCGGCTGGAGCACCGCAGAGGGGTCGGGGCCGCGCAGTGCCTCCTGGAGGCCGGGGGAGACGGCGAACGTCGACGCCACGGCGACGGACCTGTTGCGGGCCTCCACCGTGCTGTCGTGCCGTACCTGGAGCACCAGCGCGACCGCCGCGGCCACCACCAGCAGCAGCACGATGACCACGTTCATGACGAAGACCTGTCCGGCCACACTGCGGCCGGACAGCGCCCAGCGCAGGGCCGAGGCATACCGCCCGGCGCCCGTCCCCCGTCGCGGCCGGTCCGCGTTCCCGCGCTGCCGGGCGTGCGAGCCGCTGGGACGACGGGGTGACCGCTCTCCGGATCGACCCATCAGTCGCACCATGAGCCCATGTCTACACTGCCGGGGCACGGGAGGCGAGGGGCGCCCCCTGCGACGTGGCGGTACGCCGGAGTCCGGCCGGACGGCCCTCTCACCGCGGGCCTCCGGGTCCCGGGCGGCGCGCGGCGAGCAGGAGGGCGATGTCGTCCCGCCGGTCCGCGGTGTGCCGGGCGCTCACGATGAGGCGGTCCGCGACCTCCGCCAGCGCGGGGCTCCCGGGGCGCGGGGCGGGTGCGCCGGCCGCGCCCAGCGCCAGCCGGAGCGCGGTGATGCCCTCGTCGATGTCGGTGCCGGGCCGCTCCACCAGCCCGTCCGTGTACAGGGCGAGGACGGCACCGGGCTGGATCCGGAACTCGGTCAGCGGATAGGACGCGTGGGGATCCACGCCGAGTACCACGCCGCCGGGCAGGTCGAGTGTCCCGGTCCGTCCGTCCGGGTGGCGCAGGAGCGGCGGCGGATGGCCCGCACGGGCCGCGCGGGCCCGTCCGGTGGCCGGGTCGAGCCGGATGTAGCAGCAGCTCGCGAACAGGCCCGGGTCGAGATCGGTCAGCAGGTGGTTGACGCCGTTCATGACCTCGTCGGGCGATCGGTCGCCCAGGGCGAAGGCGCGCACGGCGCTGCGCAGTTGGCCCATCGTCGCCGCAGCCTGCACACCGTGCCCCTGGACGTCCCCGATGACCAGGGCCATCCCGTCCCCGGAGGCGACCACGTCGTACCAGTCGCCGCCCACCTCCATGCCCTGGGTGCCCGGCAGATACCGTCCCGCCGTCTCCAGCAGGGGATGCTCGGGCAGCCGCCGGGGCAGCAGCACCCCCTGCAGTCCCCGGGCGAGCGCCGTCTCGGACTCGTAGCGGCGGGCCTTCTCCATGGCGTGCGCGATCAGACCGGCGAGTGCGGTCAGCACCGAGCGCTCCTCGGCACTGAAGCCGCGGGCGCGGTCGAAGCCGAGGATGCAGGAGCCGACCGGGCGCCCGGAGGCGATCAGCGGCAGGTAGGCGCGGGCGCCCACCGTGGCGTCGAGCGGCATCTCCGGGTAGGCGGCGGCCAGGTCGTGCATCGAGTCGAAGAAGAGCGGCCGGCCGCCGGTCAGGGCCTCGACGCCGGGCAGGCGGGCGTCGAGCGGTACGTCCTGCAGAGCGGCGAGGAACCCGGGCGGGAAGCCCGTCTCCCACGCCAGGTGCATGCGCCGGTCCTGGAGCACGTAGAGGGCGAGCCGGCGGCCGCCGAACGCCGACTGCAGTTCCCGGAAGACCACGGCCGACACCTGGTGCGCGGTGACCGCCTCGGTCAGGGCCACCGCCAGGACGATGGGCCGGTACCTCGGCGAGGTCGACGCGATCGGCGGCCCTGGATCGTCGGGCTCCGGCTCCGTCTCCCCCTCCGGCGTCGCCCGCTCGGCGCCGCGTCCGGCGGAGACGTCGGCCCCCCGGTTGGCCGGGCGGAGCGTGCCGGTCAGGAAGTCCGGGCCCGCGTACAGCGAGGTGACCAGCCAGTCGCCCTCGAAGGGCCGTGGGGCCGTGCGTCGGCCGGTGCCGGGCGGGCGCCGGACATGGAAGCGGACCGGCTCGGGGGAGAGCAGGGCGCCGCGCAGGTGGTCCCCGTAGGCAGGCTGGTCGAGCCAGGGCACGGCCTCCCACAGGGGGCGGCCGAGCAGCTCCGCCCGGGACCGGCCCAGGAGTTCGGCGGCGCGCGGATTGACGTACACAAGCGTGCCCATCCGGTCCAGGCAGAAGATCCCCTCCGGCAGCAGGTCGGCCGCCGCGTCGGCCACGGCGGCGGCGAACGGATCGCGCACGCTGCCGCGTACCGGGCCGCCCACCGGCGGCGCGCCCTGCGGTCGCCACAGCTCCACCAGACGCAGCGACCCGTCCGCCGTCCGGACGTAGAGCGGCAGGTGGGGCGGCCGGCCCGCGGCCGTCTCGCGCAGCGCCGCCGACAGCCGGTGGCCGTCGCCCGGGGCCATGACGGCGGTGAGCGCTCCGAGCGCCACCGTGGGCGCCGCCGCCGGTCCGAGCAGGGTGCGCAGCGGTTCGTCGAGGGTGACGGAATCCGTGTCCGGGTCCCACGCGAAGCTCCCGGCGCGCTGCCGGCGGCGGCCCGAGGCGGGCGGCGGGACGCTCAGGGGCTCGCCCTCCCAGGCGACCGCCGGCTCCTCGCGGCCGGCGTCCAGCCGGTCCAGGGCGGCGCCGAGCTCCTGCGAGATCCGCGCCATCCGGTCGGCACCCTCCAGCAGTTCGGCCGCGTCCGCGACGGCGGGGCGCAGCACGGTCAGCACCCCGTGGGTGCGTTCCGCGCCGGCGACGGGCACGAACAGGGACCCGAACGGGAAGGGAAGTCCCGCCGCGAACTGCGGGTAGCGGCGCATGGTCTCGGCGGCGTCCGGCAGCAGCACGCGCACCCCGCGCCGGAAGGCGTCGGCGACCGGGAACGGGCTGTCGGAGTGCAGGCGCCACCAGGGCCGGAACAGCGGTCCGGGCAGCCCGGCGAGGACGGCCAGCCGCAGCAGACCCGGAGCGCGGGACCGCAGGTAGACGCCGCCCACCCGGCCGTCCGCCGCGCCGATGGACCGGGCACAGGCGTCGAGCAGCAGGGCCGTCAGCCGTTCCGGCGTCCGGCCTCCGTCCTCGGCGCCTGCACTCATCGGCTCCACCTCGTCCGTGCGCCGCCACGCATGCGACACAGCAAGAATGCTCCATTTTGCCCAGATATGCGCACGCGGTCGGCCCGCACGGGTGAGAGCGTGCTCCGCCGCCCGGCGGACGGGGAGTCCGTGACCTCCTGCCCGACGACTGCGTCGGCCTCCGGTCCGCTGCGACAGCGCCTCCGCGGTCCCGCCCGACGGCCGGCGGAACCTCCGGCGCTGCGCCGGCCGGCCGGTGCGAGCCGTGCGGTCGCGTACCCGGGGGCCGCGGACCTGAGCGACGGCTGGGACAGCCGGGAAGGCTGAGACGGCTGAGACGGCTAGGACGCACAGGTCACCGTCACCGCGGGCGTCGGCCCGGTCGGCACCTGGGCCACGACGGACACCCTGCCCCAGTGGCTGCCGGCGGCCCCGCAGTCCTCCGCAGTCCCCAAGGGCCCCCCCCCCCCCCCCCCCCCCCCGCCCCCCCGGGCCCCCCGC